>JBKPDP010000036.1:0-27116 GCA_046727935.1 Verrucomicrobiota bacterium
CCTCGTTAAAAACCGGACCAAAAAACAAACGCAGACAACGAAGGTCTCGCTCTCGCGGCTTAATTGACCGCGACGTTTGCCGTGGGACGCCTGCTACGGCGGCAAACGTGGACAGCAGGCTGGCGAATCGGTGGAGCGACCGCGCCGATTCGTGAATCGATTTTGTGGACGCTCAGGAGCCGGCAGTGTGCCGGCGCATGGCTCGGCTCCTCAGACCTTATCGTCGGATAAACATGTAGATGTTTGCGTGGATAGCGACGAGGACAGGGGTTCAACTCCCCTCGCCTCCACTTTCATAGGTAAAGCGACGTTCAAAATCGGACGACTGACAACGGTACTGACAACAAGTCCACCAACGTCATCTAAGCCGATGCAATCAACAATCCACGAATACGAAGCGCGGCCCCGTAAAGATCATCGCGGCGTTGATCTAATCAGCGATGCGCTGCCATTCGGTCGGCTGTGGTACGCCGGGCCGGATGCAGTCAACGACGCAATCACTTACGCTTTAGACTATGAGCGAGTCCGAAATCACAAGACATACCAAGCTTGGAAATGACTACCGGCTTTGAATGTATACCGCACAGACACTCTTTACTGGGAGTAAAATTTTAAGACGTGAGCGGTGAGAGCGTCACCGCCGATCTGGGTCACCGTAAGGCGCGCCCATTCGAGTTATTCATGCCCTGGACAGAGCTAATGCTCATGGCTTTCGGCATCGAGTGCCTCATCAAGGCGGTTTGGGTTAAGGGTAGGCATCAGCTTGCTCGGAACGGGAAATACATTTCAATGATCCAAAATGAGCGTCATCAGCTTGTAAAGCTGTGTGGCGTTGCGGGAATTCCCCTCGATGCCCGCGAGACAGATGCGCTTGAGCGGATCACAGATATTGCTGATACGATCGGACGGTATCCGATTCCTCGACGTGCAAGTCAAATCCCTAAGGGCTGCAAGTGGTCTTCGGTAGATTCCCGCATTGTCGAGAATCTCATTGTGAGACTTGAGTTAGAACTTAGGAAAAACACCAGTGGCCCGCAAGCATCGCCTCAGATGGATTGACTGTTGAAGATCGCTCCGGCCCGCTCCACAGGATCGCGCTAGAATCGCATTTGATTGAAGAATGACTCGACCGACGCCGGTACGCCATCGGCGATTTTAGGCCGCGTTTATGACCACCACACCGTAATGAACATCATCGCTTCGTTATTTGTGTGCGTGACGCAGAGAAGCCGGCTAATGCGTTCCTTCTTCAACCACTCATTTATCGTTTGCTCCAATATGCTCCAGTCGGCGCTATGAAAAATCTTCATTTTCATCAATCCACGCTTAGCAAGTCCGCCCGCGCAAAGTAATGTCAGATGGCGCGCCAGATCGGTCAGTTTCTTCCGATTCGTCCAATCGGAGACATTTCACATGGCGCCAACCCTTCACTGAAAATACATTCGCTCCCCAAAGCTGGCACCGACCGCAACGTCCGATCTTCTGAATACCTTGCCGCGCCCGCCGTTGACCAATGTATAGTCCGTTAATGCTCATCGTTTTTGGCTTTCTTCAAATTGTTTTTTCACGTCGCTGTAAGGGGCCCGCGCGGTCGCGTCGCACGTCGATTAGCGCGTGGTTAAGGTCTAGGATGCGTCGCGCGAACGCTTCCACGTGTACTTCTACGAAAAATGCGCGGCGAAGTTCTCGAAAAATTTCAAATGCAGCCCGGCTAATACCAACTTTTTCAGCCGTTCACATTCACGTTTACGATGACGCTGGCAAGCTTCCCGCGATGCGTCGGACACGACTATGCGATTTCAAAAAAAGCTTGTGGATCGGGCGTCGTTATGGTTATGGCATAGATGTCGATCTTCTTTGGCCACTCCGGCAAGATAGCCCAGCGACCGTGGCACAGTGGTATTGATCGAGGCAGTTTGCTCTGGAATTTTGAGGGGGGCGAGCTTGTCTCGCCGGTAGGATGCATTGCCAGCAAGGTGTCGGGTCTTAATCTGGCAACGCCCGATGCGCGTCATCGTCGCCCCCTCAAATTCTTCTCCGAAAATCGCGGAGCAAAGTTCCTGAAAATAACTTCGGAGGCGGTGGCGCGGGGTTGATTGTTTGGTTTAATGTGCGTTTTGAGCTGAATGACATCGCGTCCAGATCGGGATAAAATAACCAGCCGATCATCTTCTCGATGGGCACAAGTCTTTGCACCGTTGGCTCGCCGGAAGCCCAGTCGAAGAGTTGCACCAGATACCAATCGGGGTGCAGCTCTCCGATCACCACGCCCTGCCATTCGATTTTGTTGTTCTCATTCGCGCTGTGGAAGTAGTTTCCAACTAGCTGTTCTGGTTTCCTTGCCGTTTCGGCTTCCAATGACGGGTGCCGAGGTTCACGGGGACTTCCCTCGGCCGGTGTCCTACGGTAGGCACGGGCAAAGCTCCAGAGCCCGCCTCACCCGCACCGTAAAATCCCGTCATCGCCACGCACAACAACCTAGACACGCTCGACTTCGTTGCGGCAAAAAATTTGCTCCCCCGCTAATCAAAAAAACTCTGATTTCGCGCTACGATTTGCGCTTAAGGGCAAGACCGGGCCGTATCACGCAAACAGCCTGTAAAATATTGCGACGATTTCGCACAACTGCTCTGCCCATCGTGCTGTTGAACTCTTTGAGGAGGATTGATGGGAACACGACGAACCTGGGTTCTGAATTGTGTAGGAGTACCACATGAATTGGCTCGCGACATTGTCATGATTGGCCGTGTTCCATCGAACCACATGGTGATTGATGATCCAACGGTATCAGCGCAGCACGCGATGCTTCTGAGAGTCGGTGACTCCTATTGGCTGAAGGACTTGAATTCAACGAACGGGACATACGTCAATGGCGTCCTTGTTACTGACGCTGAGTTGAAGGATGGCGACACAATCCAATTAGGTTCCGTGGTAGTGGTTTTTGCGGGATGTTGCCGCAAAGAGTGGTCAAGCCACGGGACTAGAAGGTTCGGGGAATATTTCGGTCTAAGGTAGATGCAAACGCTGGCATTTGTTAAACGAACACACCAACGCCTGCAGCATTACCAACGAACACACCAACGCCGACAGCCTCGCCGACGATGTCCGTCGTGAGCACACGAACACCGACAACACAGAAGAAGAAAACGCGACGCACCCGACGTAAGCGCCCGACACCGCCGCCTAGTTTTTGGGATCAATTGTTTAAGCCGAAGTCAACGAGATAGCCTTCGACTTTGACCTGACAGGCAATCGGCTCGGCTGGCCGCTATGAAGTCCACGTTTGATTTTGTGAAACTGTTTTCCATGTTTGCCACGCTCGCTCTCGCCAGCGGTGGCTGAGCTTGTTCTCGTTAGACCATTAACAACGTGTTATACATGAAGTTGATTACAACGGTCGTATTGGCGATCTTACTCTTTGTCGGATGCAAAGAGAAGCCAAAGGCCGTCAAACCAAAAGAAAAAGATGAAGCGAGGCAGAACACGAAGACACTTGAGGCTGCCGATCTAGTCGGATACGATGGCAAGCGTCTTAGGAAAACTACTGATCGTGTCCTCGATGCAAACGATAAACGCAATCAGGACATTCAAAAGACACTAGATGACAACGAATGAGGCCTAACCAGGCGCTGTAGCCAACGACTGGCTCCGGAGACGCGCCAGCGAAAAAGCTTAAAGGCTGACGTGCCCCACTGGGATCTCAGGCTATCCGATTCGGGCCGAGGAATACTTTCACAGAAGTTCTACGGAAACTGGAGGGCGAAGGTCCCAGAAAAAATAAAGAGGGCGCCGAATGTAACGCCGCGGTTTTGCTAAAAGCCCCATCAGCGAAAGGCGGGGGCCCAGAGCCTCGCCGCCCTAAAGACGCGCGCCGCTGCTCGCAATGACACGCGCGACGTTCACGATTTCAATTGCTTTCTTTGCAGCACGGTGGCAGCAAGACCGCCGCGAATCACATTCCTTTCGCCTTGCTCATGTCGGCTCACGCGTACTACCACTGGGTCGTGGTTGCCCCAATGATCCAGGGTTGGCTCCTGGGACTGCTTGTCTACTGGCGCAAGAGCCTGCGGCCCGGAATGCTGGCCCACGGCTTGCAAGATGCTCTCGGTGGCCTCGTGTCGTTCTTCTCTTAAAGGTTGCGCCGTATGCGCAAACTGGCGGCTCCCGGCATGGGTTTTACAAGATTGTCGTCGCGATTGCGCGACGAATCGCCGCTTCGAGTTCGATAAACGCAGTCAAACTTTTATCCGCGTGCACAACTAAACGCTTTCTGTCGCCGCGATGTGCGTCAGCAACAAAGATAGTTCGCCGCGAGAATCCACGGTTGAGACACAACCCCAACTCCAACTTGCCGGTCATCTTACTCGACTCCCGACAACAAACCGAATAGGTTGAAGCGCGCTGAATTATTTCAGCGTAATTTCGCGCATGTTCTTGCTGCCCAGGATTTCGCGAATTTCCAGACGTTTCGTTTGTGTGGCGAGCTGTTGATCTGGTGTCCCCTCGATTTTTCTGGCGATCGGATCGGCCTTCTCGCGCAAGCCGTCGAGCGCGGCCATGTTTTTCGATTCCACCATAAGCAGGATGTCGAAATCTTGCGGCGTGGCGGCTGGACCGAGTAGGATTTTGTAATCCATGATGAGGCCCTGCTTTTTAGCTTCGTCCATCGCGCCTTTGAAGGTCTTGGCGAGGCCTTTGAGGTATTCGTCGGTCATACCGGCCTTGGCTTTGACCATCGTTATTGTCCAAACGGGCCCTTCGGTGTAGGGCGCATCACTTTGCGCCCGGCAAAGCCCCGCGAATGCGGTGGATACCGCGACGGTGACAATGAGAATAAGGAATTTGTTCATATTAATGCTTTTTTTTGGTTTTGTTGTTTACTGTTTTTAGCTTTCACAAGGAGTGCAGAAATCTCCCGACGAATTGGAGCCTTAGTTTCGGATCGGAACGCGATTGCCGTTTTAATCTTCCACGGCCTGTGCTTCGCCGCAAACCAGCTAACAGGCAGACCGTTGACAAATATATGCGTCTCTTGTCGTAAATCGAAAACCGTGACCGGACCATGCGTTCGTGTCAGCAAGAGCTTGAGGTTATCGGCGGTAAACTCTCCGCTGCCAGAGGCATGAAGATCGATCAAACCAATGGTCGAAGGGGTCCTACCATCGCTCGCCTTAAGCGGATCATCAGTGGTGCGGAAGTTTCGCGGCAGAGCCTTATCCAGCCTTAGGTCAATGTCCCAAATCAGCACCGGCGAATCCGCAGGACGCACCGGCGGATTCTTTTGAACAAGCGTCACCGCGAGGAAGACTGCGGGAGAAAAAAGAAAACAGAATGTGCCGAGTCGGCCGCCAGGCAAACGAGCGATGAAATTCATGCAGGACCCGGCTAGATTGGCGGCGGAAGCGTGCGGCAGGCAAGGAATTCTTGCCACTCCACATTCCAAACTCGCAATTCGCCGGGGCTGATTTAATTCTGGAATCATGCGGGACGCGCTCACTCCAATGATGCAGCAGTACCGGCGCCTCCGAGGCAGCATCCCGGCGGACACGCTTTTGCTGTTTAGGCTTGGCGATTTCTATGAATTGTTCTTTGAAGACGCAAAGGAAGCCTCGGTCTTACTGAATGTCGCCCTGACCAAGCGCAACGGCGTGCCGATGTGCGGCGTGCCGTATCACGCGGCGCAGACTTACATCGCAAAACTGATTAAGGCGGGCCGGCGCGTGGCGATTTGCGATCAGACCAGCGAGCCGCAACCGGGGAAAATTGTTTCCCGCGATATCACCCAGATTATCAGCGCAGGCACGGTAAGCGACCTCGACTTGCTCGAAGCGAAACGCGCGAATTATCTGGGCGCGGTTTACGCTGACAGCGGCATATTTGGTTTTGCTTATGCAGACCTGACTACCGGCGAATTCCGGCTCACCCAGCTGCAAGATCGACAATCGCTCCTCGACGAGCTCGCGCGCGTTTCACCATCGGAACTGCTCATCAGTTCCGAACAAAAAGATCAGCTTGCCCAGATCGATCAGGCGCTCGAGTACGACAGCTACGCGTTCCTGCCCGAGCAAGCGATCTTCACTTTGTGCGAGCATTTCAAAACGAAATCGCTGAACGGATTTGGCTGCGGACAAATGCCTCAGGCGGTCGCTGCGGCGGGCGCTATCGTTCACTACTTGAAGCACCAGCTTCGACGCAAAATCGATCATCTCACCTCGTTGCGCTGCGACGCGCCGACAGACTACGTTATGCTCGATGCAGCGACGCAAACAAATCTTGAGTTGGTTGAATCGCGCGGCGCACGCAACACCAGTTTGCTCGCAGTTCTTGATCGCACCATCACGCCGATGGGTGGCCGGAGGCTGCGTTCATGGATTTTGCAGCCACTGCGCAACCTGCATGAGCTCGAGCGCCGCCAGCAAATGATCACCGATCTACTCCAGGAACCGGATCTGCTTGCGGCAATCCGCGCTCAACTGAAATCGATTCGCGACATCGAACGCGCAACGTCACGATTGAGCCAGGCCTCGGGAAACGCGCGCGACCTGGTCGCGCTGAAATTTTCGCTGCAACAGATTCCGAAACTAAAGAGCGAGTTACAGAAATTAATTGAGAGAATCGAATTCGGTAGGGCCCCACCGCCGGGCGCCCCAATCGTGGCGGAGGAGGACGGTGGGCTCGGCGAGCCCGCCCTACCACTAAAGCTGCAAAACGAGATTCACGAAATGCCAGCGCTGGCCGAGAAGCTCGGAAGAGCAGTCGTCGATGATCCGCCGCTGGCACTAAAGGAAGGCGGAATTTTTCGCGACGGATACGACGTTGATCTTGACGAGCTACGGCAGGCGTCACGCGATGGAAAAAATTGGATCAGCCACTTGCAGGAGCGCGAGATCGCTGCAACGGGCATCAAGTCACTTAAGGTGCGCTACAACTCGGTCTTCGGATATTTCATCGAGGTAACAAAATCGAACCTTGCGAATGTGCCTGCGCACTACATGCGCAAGCAAACTACTGTGGGCGGCGAACGCTTCATCACGCCCGAGCTAAAGGAAATCGAAGCAAAAATCCTGGGGGCTGACGAAAGGGCGCGCCAACTCGAATACCAGCTCTTTCAAAAAGTGCGCGAAGAAACTCTGCGCGAACTGGAGCCGATCCAGCAAACTGCCGTGGCCATCGCAATCCTCGACGTCATTTGCGCGCTGGCGGAGACAGCGCGGTTGTTCCGTTATTGCCGACCCCAATTAAACAATTCGCTGCGGCTTATGATCAAAGATGGACGGCATCCTGTACTCGACCAGAATTTGGTGGAAGAAAAGTTTGTGCCGAACGACACGTCGCTGGATGGCGAGATCGCGCGACTCGCGATCGTGACCGGCCCAAACATGGCGGGAAAATCCACTTACATCCGCCAGGTCGCGTTGATTGTGCTGATGGCTCAAATAGGCAGCTTCGTTCCGGCGGAGAGCGCCGAGATCGGGCTGGTCGATCGTATTTTTACAAGAGTCGGCGCGAACGATGACATCGGACGCGGCCAATCGACATTCATGGTCGAGATGAATGAGACCTCGAACATCGTGAACAATGCGACAGAACGCAGCCTGGTGATCCTCGATGAGATCGGCCGCGGCACATCAACATTCGACGGGCTATCGATCGCGTGGAGCGTGGCCGAGTTTCTCCACGACAAAATCAAAGCGCGCACGCTCTTCGCCACGCATTATCATGAGTTAACGAAACTCGCCGCAGAACGCAAAGGCGTTTGCAATTTCAACGTCGCAGTCCGCGAGTGGAACGATCAAATCATTTTCTTGCGCAAAATCATCCCCGGTGGCGCGGACAAAAGCTACGGTATCCAGGTCGCGCGGCTGGCAGGTTTGCCAAAGGAAATTCTTGACCGGGCGAAGGAAATTCTCTCGCACCTGGAGAAACCGGAGGGAATAACCGCGCCGCCCGACAAGCCGCACAAAAGATCGACAAAAAAAGGCGCCAAAGTCGAAAAACCCCAGCTGGATTTATTGTGAAATCGACACGCCGGGGCGCCGAACGCGACGTACGCTAGTTGTGCACGCAATTAGATCGCACCGACGCGTGCTTGCTTGCGCTCTCGGACTTGCGAAAGCCAAACCGGTAAGCCATGTGGAATCACGTTGCGCCAGCGGGTGTCAAATCGCCAGAGACCGGCGGCGCGTGCTAGCTCAAGTGCGCCGCAGAATTCGTCGGCGGAGAGGCCCCGGTTGATCTCGGCAAAGCGCGGTTCGGTGTCGGCCTTATGCGCGGGATAATATTGATCCATCACATTAATGTAGGTCTCGCGCGAGAGGTTGTCGGCGATCCACCGCATGATTTCGCGGGTGTCATCGAGCAAGCCGGGCATGACCAGATGGCGCACGAGGACGCCACGCAACGCGAGCCCGTCCTCATCCACTTTTAGGTCGCCTACTTGCGCGTGCATCGTTGCGATGGCGACGCGCGCGGCCTCGGCGTAATCGCTGGCGACCAGATATTTTCGGCAATGTTCGGTGTCCCAGAGTTTGAAATC
Source organism: Verrucomicrobiota bacterium (assembly GCA_046727935.1). GTDB lineage: Bacteria > Verrucomicrobiota > Verrucomicrobiia > Chthoniobacterales > UBA10450 > Udaeobacter. The sequence goes on from JBKPDP010000036.1 coordinate 8,537, forward strand.
AGGCATGTAGATGTCCACCAAACCATCCATGAATTGGATGCTTTCGATGCTGTCGTAGGCGGAGGTGTTATAGACGAGCGGCAGACGCAAACCACGCTCGACCGCGATCACGAGCGCTTCCAAGATTTGGGGCACAACGTGCTCGGGGGTGACAAAGTTGATGTTGTGGCAACCGATCCCTTGTAAATCGAGCATGATTTGCGCGAGTTCCGAGGCCGTGACTTCGGCGCCTTCGCCGAATTGGCTGGTGTCAAAATTCTGACAGAAGACGCAGCGCAGATTGCACCAACCGAAAAAGATTGTGCCCGAACCATTCCAACCGCGCAGACAATCCTCCTCCCCGAAATGCGGGAAAGCGCTGGCTACGCAGGCGAGCCGGCCGCTTTTGCACACGCCAATCTGGTTGCTAAGTCGGTCGATCTCGCAATCGCGCGGACAAACGCGACACGATTGCAGCGATTCGACGGCTTTCAGGGCCCGTTGCTGAAGGACTCCTGCTTCGAAGGCCTGCACGTACGCGGGGATAAAATCCTTGCGTGACAGGACAAAGCGTCCGCCGCCGTTCAGCTCGAAGGGCGACGCTGCGTTACGAGCATTCAAGCGAAAGTGCATGGTTGAAGCGCCGAATAGACTACACGGAAAGATTACCGCTCAACGCCCAACCCTCAACCCTCAAGGTCCAACGCCCGTTGTACAACCGCTCGATTTGGCGGCTAGCATTTGTGATGACGGCGTGACGCCCTGAAATTATAGTCGATGCGATGGCGCTTAAGACAGAGAAAGAATTGAACGAAACACAGCGCAATCTTTGGCTCAAGGCAGTGGCCGCCGTTGAGCTGCGCAATCTCGGTTACGCGATTTCGCTTTTGCAGGAAATCCTGAAACAGGAACCGCAATTTCTGACAGGACGACAGTTATTGCGGCGGACTGAAGTCACGAAAACCAGGTCAAGCAAAAGAAGTTTTTTCAATATCTCGACCGCGCCGATCGCTGTCATGAAAGCGCAGCGAGAAATCAAGAAGGACCCGAAACGCGCAATCGAAATGCTGGAAAAAGTCCTGGAGGACGAGCCTTATAATCGACAGGCGAACTTGGCTTTGAAGGAAGCGGCGGCAGCGGCCGGTTGGCCAGAGATTGGCGTGTTTGCTCTCCGAACATTGCTCGAAGAAAATCCGCGCGATGTCAAGGTGTTGCACCAACTCGGGCGCGTGTATCACGAGCTTGGAGAGAACGACCAGGAGGTCGAAGTTTATGGTCAAATCATCGAGATAAATCCACTGGATGCCGAAGCGCTCCGTCTGGGTAAAGACGCGGCGGCCCACGCATCCATGAAAAGCGGCGGATGGACGCAGGCGGAAAGTTATCGCGACCTGATTAAGGACAAAGAGATGGCCGTTTCGCTCGAGCAACAAAGCCGCATGCGGTTGACTGGCGAATCGCTCGATCAACAGATAGGCGAAACGTACGAGCGTCACAAAGCGGAGCCGACGAACGTTGACCTTGCGCGACGCTTGGGCGCGTTGAATGAGCAAAAGGCGGATTTCCAGGCAGCGATCGGCTGGTATCAATATGCAGCCGATCTGACCAAAGGCGCAGACGCAGGATTAGTCCGAAAAGTTTCCGACTTGAAAATCAAATGCCTGGAGCGCGAGATTGTCGCGCACGAGGAATTTCTCTCAACACACGATGCAGCCCATGAGTTGCATGCGAAAAGGTCCGAAGAACTAAAGGCTGCCAAGGCAAAGCGCGCAGAAATTCTCGTTGCGGATGCACGTGAACGCGTCGCCCGAAACCCGACCGATCTTCAGCTTCGGTTCGAGTTGGGCCAGCACCTCGTCGGCGCCAGACGTTTTCGGGAAGCAGTACCGGAGTTGCAGCGGGCACGGCAAAATCCGCACGCGCGTTTGAAAGCGATGAACCTGCTCGGTTGCTGCTACGGGGAGCTTGGGATGCTTGATCTTGCAATGAAGCAATTAGAGGAGGCGTCAAAAGAAATTCTGCCGATGGACGCGATGAAGAAAGAGATCGTCTACAATCTTGGACTTGTTTACGAGCGAATGGGCGAGAGGGAAAAATCGCTTGCCTGTATGAAACAGATTTACGAAGTCGAACACGGTTACAAGGATGTGGCAACGCGTGTGGAAAGCTCGTACGAACAGAATATCTCCTGAGGTCTGATCGACTTCCAGGTGTATGATTCCGCCCAAGTCGCCGCGTGAACAACGTGGCAGGCAAACGTTCGCGATCAAATCCAAATCAGGACTCATCCGCATCCAAGCGAGCGCCTGTTTTCGATTCTTAATTGGCCGGATTTATTCCGGCAACATTCAAGCGAAAAAAGCCATGAAAAGCAAAGTCACAATTATTTCGCAGTTTTGTGTCCTCTCTCTGATGGTTGCAGTGCTGAGCCTGGCCGGAATGGCCATCGCCCAAGATGCTCCAGCCAGCAAGAGTTCATCGCTTAGCGTGAAGGACAAGACTTTCATGAAAAAGGCTGCGAGGGGCGGAATGACGGAAGTCGCGATGGGGAAACTGGCTGAGCAAAACGGCCAGAGCGACGATGTGAAATCATTCGGCAAACGAATGGTCACCGATCACAGCAAGGCCAATGATGAATTAAAATCGATTGCTGCACAAAAAGGCGTCAAACTGCCCAGCAAAGAGCCAGCTCTTAAATGGAATTCGGACAAGTCTTATATGGACATGATGGTCAAGGACCACGAAAAGGACCTGGCCGAATTTCAGGAGGAAGCAAAAACTGGGAGCGATCCCGAAGTGAAAAAGTTTGCGGAGGGCACGGCCAAGGTGGTTAAAGAACATCTTGACCTGGCCAAGGAAACTCAGAGCAAGCTGCAATAAGAAAAGATACTAACTGCAATGCGGCACGCCTCGAAAGGCGTGCCGCTTTTTTATGCTGCAACCCTTTCGAGTTCCGCACCTGAGTTGAAAAGGGTTGTGCAACTTAAAAGCGCCTTGGCTTTTCCGATACCAAACTCAATCCTCTAGTTAATGCGCAAGACCAAGATCATTTGCACGCTCGGTCCAGCGACAGAAAAGACCGAGGTGTTGCGTCAGGTAATCCAGAAAGGAAGCGATGTCTTCCGATTAAACATGAGTCACGCCAGTCACGCCTGGGTCCGCGATATCATTCCGCGAATCCGAATGCTGGCGCAAAAAGCGGGCCGGCCAGTCGCCCTTCTGCTCGATACGCAAGGACCGGCTATCCGGACCGGCGACCTGAAAACGAATCTGCATTTGAAGCCGGGCGACATTCTGGAGTTCACCGTGTGCGGCGCGAAGAGCAAAGAGCGCTATTCGGTGGACGTGAATTACCGCGGTTTCGCCGAGGACGTCACGGTTGGCGACACGATTTTGGTCGATAATGGCTTGATCAAAATGCTCGTGCTCGACAAGGGAAAAAATCGCGTGCGCTGCAAGGTTTTGACGCGAGCGATCCTTGGTTCGCGGCGTCACATTAATCTGCCCGGCGTGCACGTGAATCTTCCCTCGCTCACGGCTAAGGACTTGGCCGACATCTCGCTGGGCGTAGAGATGGGCGCGGATTTCATCGGGCTGAGTTTCGTTCGCGAGAGAAGCGACATCGAACAGTTGCGAAAACTCTTGTCGAGAAAAAAGAGCAAGGCGCAGATCGTGGCAAAAATTGAGAATCAACTGGCGGTGCGATCAATCGACAAGATGATCGAGAGCGCGGACGTCATCATGGTCGCGCGCGGCGATTTGGGAATCGAATGCCCGATGGAGGAACTCCCAATTATCCAGCGCCGGATTGTGAAGAATTGCATTCGCTTGGGCAAGCCGGTCGTCGTGGCAACGCAGTTATTGGAATCAATGATCACCAATCCTCTGCCCACTCGGGCCGAGATCACCGACGTGGCAAACGCAGTTTTCGAACAGGCCGATGCTCTCATGCTGAGCGGCGAAACGACAATCGGCCGTTACCCTGTTGAATGTGTCGAAGTCTTGCACCGCGTGGCGATGCGCATCGAGCGTAGCGGAGGCGCTGGCTATGCCGAGAATGCGCTACTGGAAAACATTCGGCAGAAAACCGTGGCTTCAGCCGTTACGCTGGCAAACTCGGTGCAGGATTCGAAACTGATTGTCTTTACGCTGCACGGGCGGATGGCGCGGTATGCTTCGAATCTGCGGCCGCTGCGCGCCCCGATCTTTGCTTTCACTCCAAGCGAGGAAGTTTATCGACAACTCGCCCTTTATTGGGGAACGTTTCCCGCCCGCATCGATTTCGTCGATGATCCAGACAAGACGATTGCAGCGGCCGAAAAATTTTTGCGCAAGAACAAGTTGGCCGCGCCAGGGAACCGCATGGTGATCATTAGTGACGTCCGTATGGGCCGCGCGATGATCGATTCTATTCAATTGCGTGTGGTAAAGTGAGGATAATGAAAAGCAAAATGCGCGGACTTAACATCCGTGCATTCTCAAGAGAGGATATAGATCCCGCCTAAGCTTCCACCGGCAACTCGACGTCGACTGGACGCTCCTTCTTACTGAGCGCGCGGCGCAACTTCGAGAGCGCGATGTTTTGCAGCTGCCGAATCCGCTCCCGTGTCACGCCGAATTTTTTGCCTACTTCCTCGAGCGTTTTCGGTTTGCCGCCGTCGAGGCCGAAGCGCTGAAAGATGATTTTCTTCTCACGCTCATCGAGCACATCGAGCAACCCGCCGACTTCGTTGCGCAGGTTTTTGTCGCGCAGCAACTCAAACGGCGTTTGCGCGTCCTCGTCGCCGACGATCTCGCCGAACTCGGTGGAATCATCGTCGCTAATCGGCGCATCGAGCGACGCTGGACGGATCGACACAGTCTTTAGCTGCGAGACTTTTCCGCTCGCAATCCCAATTTCATCACCCAGCTCTTCGTCGGTGGGCTCGCGGCCAAGCTCCTCGCTCATTTGCAGCGAGACGCGGCGCATCTTGGAGATCTTATCCACCAGATGCACAGGCAGACGGATCGTCTTGCTCTGGTTCGCCAGCGCCCGTTTGATGGATTGTTTGATCCACCACGCGGCGTAGGTGCTAAGTTTCCCGCCCTTCGCCGGATCGAAACGTTCCACCGCCTTCATCAGGCCGATATTTCCCTCTGAGATCAGGTCGAGAAGCGGCAACCCGAGATTTGCGTAATCGTGCGCAATCTTGACGACCAGGCGCAAATTGGACCGAATCATCAGCGCTCGCGCTTCGCGATCGCCCTTCTTAATCTTAGCGGCCAGCTCGATCTCCTGCTCCGGAGTCAACAGCGGGATTTGCCCGATCTCGCGCAGGTAAATCTTAATTCCGGTATCGCTATCCTCAGCAGCCATATAACTCTTTTTCATTAATCATTTGGGGGTTTGAATCGACACCTTCCCGTAAGTTGTATTCACCGGGGCGTTGTCGATCACGCGTTCTATCATCCTAGGAAGTATTTAACAAGGTTAAATATTCGGAATAGTGACAGTTGCCGGATGCCTCCTGTTCAATCTTTTTGGAGGGTCGTACTTGCCTTGAATCCCCAAGGCTATTTAGAACGAGTCCTCAACCATTCTACGAAATTTGTAGGCGGGAGTCGCCTCCCACTTTAGAGGGATATTTGACGCTTTTCCGTGCCGCAAATTTCTGCGAGGCTGCGGCGGCGATGCTGGCGAAAATTTACTCCGCGGCCGTTTACGGGGTCGATGCGTACGAAGTTGAAATCGAGGTCAACAGCGCCGGCGGCGACCCGAACATCGTTATCGTTGGGCTGCCAGATGCCGCCGTAAGGGAAAGCCGCGATCGGGTAACGACTGCCATCGCAAACAGTGGTTATTATTGGCCACGCGGGCGTACAACGATCAATCTTGCCCCGGCCGATATCAAAAAAGAAGGACCCAGCTTCGACCTACCGATCGCTCTTGGAATGATCGCGGTGACAGAGGGACTGGACAGCTCGCCGTTTGAAAACTTCAGCTTTGTAGGTGAGCTCGCCCTGGACGGCACGGTCCGGGCCGTGAAAGGCGTGCTGCCGGTTGCATTAGAGGCACGGCGCCGTGGCAAGCGTGCCTTGTTCGTCCCTGAAGCGAACGCGCTCGAGGCCGCCATGGTGGATAAGATCGACATCTACGGCGTGCAAAATTTGCGGCAGACATTCGCGTTCTTGCGCGTCGAAACTCCCCTTCTCCCGACACGCGCGGATCTGACCGGATTTTTTTCCGCGCACCAGAGCTATGATGTTGATTTCGGTGATGTTAAGGGACAGGGACACGTCAAACGCGCCATTGAAGTCGCGGTGGCTGGCGGTCACAACGTCTTGATGGTCGGGCCACCCGGCTCGGGAAAATCGATGCTGGCCAAGCGCATCCCTACCATCATCCCGCCTCTTTCACTCGAGGAAGCGATTGAGACGACAAAGATTCACAGCATCGCGGGGTTGCTCGATGCCGAAAAATCCTTTGTCTCTACGCGACCATTCCGTCCCCCTCATCACACTATCAGCGACATTGGGCTGCTCGGTGGCGGCACCTTCCCAAACCCGGGCGAAGTGAGTCTCGCTCACAATGGTGTCCTTTTTCTCGATGAGTTGCCTGAATTCAAAAGGTCGGCATTGGAGGTAATGCGCCAGCCACTCGAAGATGGGAAAGTCACCGTTTCCCGTGCTGCTGGCAGCGTCACTTTTCCCTCAGAGTTCATGCTCGTCGCCGCGATGAATCCGTGCCCATGCGGCTATTTTGGCGATCTGAAACGCGAATGCCGTTGTGGTCCCGCCCAAGTGCAACGTTATCGCCAGCGCGTTTCCGGCCCGTTGCTGGATCGCATCGATCTGCACATTGAAGTGCCAGCCGTGGAGTATCGGGACGTTGCCAGCGAGCGCGCTGAAGAAACGTCTGCCACGATTCGAGAGCGGGTCATCCGCGCACGTGAGTGTCAGCAAGAGCGTTTTCGCGGCGACGCAAAGGTAAATTGCAACGCGCGCATGGCCACGCGTCAGCTTAAGCAACACTGCAAACTCAATCGGGACTCGCAGGAACTGATTCGCGTGGCCATGAACGAACTAAACCTTAGCGCCCGCGCTTACGATCGTATCCTGAAAGTTTCGCGCACCATCGCCGATCTCGACGACAAGATTGAAATCTCACCCCACCACGTGAGCGAAGCGATTCAATATCGGACGTTCGATCGCACTCTCTGGGTGTAGCCGTCGATTGGCGACCGGCGCTCCTGCTCGTTATCGTGCTCGGTTCCCGTCGAATGCGATTATCTGCAAGCTATAAGCACGAAATAAAAGAGTTTTGAATCCAACTGGCGAGCGCGGCGCATCTCAAAGGAAACGAAAAAATCTCGAAACATGAAACCAATACCCTTAACGACTTCTAACGACGCCTTCCGCGATTTGTTTGATCCCGCAGCACCCAAACGCGGCCGAACGCCCAGGACGGATTACAGCTACAACTCCGTCCCCTTCGGAGGATCCAGCGGACGTTACCTGTGCAATCCTACACGATCATTTTGGAACATCGCCGGCGATTACTTGAAAGACGAAGCGCGACACGAGTTCCAAAGTGAAGCCATCCTTTTCGCGTTTATCACCATCACCGCAGCTGTTCCCTTGATCAACAACCTGCACGCGCTGATAGAGTTTGTGCGTGCGGTTACCTCTCACTAAGAGCCGGAACTTTCGGCAGCTTGTTGCCGCCGTGTTGTTGTCGCTTGCCGGCTGCGGCTCGGAGAGCGATCGAGTCCTGGAGGAGACTTTCGAGCGGCTCTACACGATTCAGCCAACTGCGGACATAAGCATTCAAAACCGTGATGGCGCGGTTTCGGTTTACGGTTCAAACACGAACGAAATGCGGCTAGAGGCAAGACTGAACGCCTACAGCCGCGCGCGGTTAAAACAGATGGCGATCGATGTCTCTGTGCGGCCAACCTCCGTTTCAATCAGCACGAAACTTCCTCCCAAATCGAGATGGGCTCTGTTTGATCGGTCCGGCACGGTTGATTACACGATCGTGGTTCCTGCAACCGCCAATATATCGCTCCTGCGCCTTGATGCGGGTGAAGTTCTTGTGGACGGAATGCGCGGACGAAACGTGCATGCCCGGTTAGGCGATGGTCGCATATTTGCCCACAACTGCTTTACTGACGTCGACCTTGCGCTACAGCATGGCAATCTCTCCTTCGCCTATGACTGGTGGGAACAAGGAACATTTTCGGCTCGGGCCAATATTGTGCAGGGAAACGCCTGGGCATTTCTTCCCACCGATGCCGCCTTCCGTCTTGTTGCCGAAACGACAAACGGAAGAATTGGCAACGATTTCGATGATCCCCCGGTTGCGCGATCGATATCCGCAGGGGCTGCGAAAATCGACACATTAGTTCACGGCGGAGGACAGGCGGTAATCAAAGTGCGTGCGACGAACGGCGACATTACCATCGTGGAGGCAAATCCATAAGCGTTTGCTTGCGTCGGATTCGGCATCGAGCATCAAGTATCTAGTATTCAAAATTCCATGCCTTCGTTCGACATCGTATCAGAAGTGGACAAGCAAGAACTCGATAATGCGGTCAATCAGGCGCGCAAAGATCTGGCGACCCGGTTCGACTTCAAGGGCATAACGGCCGAAATACTTCCCGAGAAAGACAAGATTACGCTTACTGCCCAAGACGCCGCGCACCTTCGGGGATTGCGCGAAATTCTCATCGCCAAACTTTCAAAGCGCGGGGTGGATTTGCGCAATATTCAGCAAGACGAGCCCGCAATTTCATCTGTCGGTCATGCCCGGCAGGAATTGAAAATTCAGCAGGGCCTGGAGGGGAACAAAGCGAAGGAAATTATTCAGGCGATCAAATCACAAGGCTTCAAGGTGCAAAGCCAACTACAAGATCGGCAGATCCGAGTTACCGGAAAAAAGAAAGACGAGCTGCAGACAGTGATTCAATTTATCCGTAGCCGTGACTTTGGCGTCGCAACGAATTTTAAAAATTTCCGAGAGTGACACGGAAGGCGGCCGTCTTTGTCATGGCAGATAGACTTGGCAGCGTGTACCTCTTCTGCAACAAGCGGGACGCGCCTTTGCCAGAGCAGCCGGGACGCCTATTTTCCTCATCCCCCCTGCACCGGCGGCATGATTGAAATTTCGTCTCCCGATTTGAGTTTGTAATTACGATCCACAAATTCCAAGCCTGCACCGATCAACATGCTCTTGTCATGCGGGCGAAGCCTGGGTTGCCGCGCATAAATTTGCTCAAGCAGGTCGCGAATAGTTGATCCTTCTGCAACATCGACATCCAGCTCGCGCATTTCGAGCAGATCACGCAGCTGCGCGTAAAATTGCACTCGCACTTTCATCTGCTCGATTGCTCCAGCAATTCTCTTCTCAGCACGCCGATATAGGGAAGATTGCGATAACGTTCCCTGAAATCGAGCCCGTAACCGACTACAAATTCGTCTTCGATTTCGAACCCAATATAATCTGTATCGACTTCCCGGGCGCGTTGTTTCTTTTTGCTCAGCAACACGCATACGCGAATGCTGTGTGGCTTAGCGCTTTCCAACGTCTCGCGAACGGCTGCGAGCGTGTGACCGCTATCCAGAATATCATCCAGGATCAAAATGTCGCGGCCCACGATATCCGGAAGGGTGATCTGTTTGAAAATGACCTCACCGCTGGTCTGCGATTTGCCGTGATAACTAGCCACGCTCAGGCACTCCAGCTTCAGGGGAAGCGGAATTCGGCGAAGCAGGTCAGCGACGAACATCAGGCTCCCGTGCAACACTGCGATCACGGTTAAGTCTCGCTCGCGATAGTCGTTGAAAATTTGCGCTGCGATATCATCCAAGCGCCGGTGAATTGCCGGCTCGTCAAACAGCACCCGCTCGAGATCGCCCCGCATCAAGATTATTAGGCCATCAGGTGGCGCAGAGATCAACGCGCCGCATCGAAGTCCTCCCAATTTTGGTGAAAGCGTGGCTGCTGGCTCGAAACACTCGAAAGTGTGTGATCCCGAACGAAGTGAGGGATCTCACGAAAACACGCGCGCATTCATAGCACGCGTGCGGCAATGCAGATTCCTGTGTTCGCAGGTGTGAGATTCCTCGCCGTCTACGCGGCTCGGGATGACAAGCGCGTGCATCAGAGCTTTGTTGGTTTGTCCATGCACGTTTGTCACGACCGACTCGAAGTGCGCACAAATGGAAAAGGACTGTACGAAATCACAGACGAAGTGCAGTCAAAGATCGATAGGTGCGGCGTCCGAAACGGGACGGCGACAGTGTTTGCCCAGCATACCAGTTGCAGCCTGATCATCATGGAGAATGCCGATCCGACAGCGCGCCGCGATCTGGAAGAGTTCTTCGACCGGCTGGTGCCCGAAGGCGCCGATTATTTCGCACACGGCTCCGAAGGCAGCGATGATATGCCATCGCATATCCGAATGGTCTTGACGCGCACCAGCGAGACCGTGCCGATTGTCGATGGTAAAATGCAGCTGGGAACCTGGCAGGGCATTTTCCTGTTCGAGCACCGCCGCGCGCCTCATCGACGAAAAATTTTCCTGACTATTATTGGTGAATAGATAGGACGCGACCGCGGGCACGCCGAAAACAAAGGCCAGCCTCCCGCAAGTACGAAATCCGATCCGAGGTTAGGCGAAAAGTGGCTTCGCCACGTTAAATCGTTGCCTCCTTCGCCAAAGCTTCGGCGGGCTGTTGAATCGGTTAACCGTTGAATCGGAACTGAAGTAATTCCGAAAGCGCTGGCTGCTAGGCGCAACCGAACTTGTCCGAAACAGACGTTGCTAAAGCGCACATGTTGACCCGCTGGAGAGTGCGGCCGCACTGGGCGGCCGCCCTCTTGGTTTGGTCACGGAAGGACTTGCTCGAACGCGTGCGCGATCACGCCGTAGCCGGCAGTGTTAGGGTGGATGTCGCCCGCGGCGCACATCCAAGTCCACTGGCAGAGCCGCTCCACATTGAGCGGGATCCCGTCCGGCTGAAGCGTGAAGCTGCCAGGCACGTCACGAACCGGGCGGTACGCACTCGACCTGTGTCGCGCTGAACGAGACAGTCACGGTTCCGTCCGGAGTCCGAGTTGTTCGCGAGATCACGTGGAAAACCACGCGCGAGCCGTCTGCTCCCACTACGACGACGTCGAAGGGGCCGCCCACGGTAAACTGCAGGCCCGGCGGATTGCTCTGCTCGTTGAACGTTGTCGTGTAGTGACCGATGAGCGTGAGAGCGGACGGGTCGTCTGGCGTGAATGTCAGGATCCCGGTCTGGGTATCGACGAGATGGAAGATCAGTAAGGTCTCGCCGCCGAAATCGGTGACATGGAGAACGTCGCGCCCGGCAAGGTCGACCGTCCCCGTTCCCCCGGTGCAGGGATTCACGGCCGCGAACGAGCTGCTGAAGTTGGTGGTGATGGTGGTAGTAACCGCCGGCGGGTCGCCACTCGCCACAGGAGCGACAATCGCGGCCAAGAGGGCGGTGACCGCCATCGCGAGCGCCATGGCTATCATCGTGTTTCGATTTTTCATATAACTAATTTTCCTTTCTTGTTTTTGGCATCTCTGATTGGGTCTTCACTGAGGTACTGCAGAAAATCCGGCGCGATATAACGCGGAAAGTTTGCTTCGAATTGAGCAGTATTAGCACGAGAGGCGGCCGGCGCGGCACACTGACCCCGAGAGTTATTGATTTGTAAAAACATCGTATGGCCGCAAAAAGGGCGTAGGCGCATAGTCAACAAACGCTGGCGCCATCGGTACTCCCGAGGGAGGTGCAAACTCGGAACACAGGTAACAGTAAAACAACACGTTATACATAGCTCCGAGCCTGTTGGCAGCAGTGTTGAGATCTTCGGGATCCAGGTTCTGCCAGGTTCCCGTATCTAATCGCTCATTCAGCGCCTGTAGAGCCGCAATCGTTTCTGCTTCTGTGAAATTGCCGTGCCCTGCCCGATGCACAAATATTTGCCGCAGTAGAGCGCTATTAGACGCCCTAGCGACAACGTCCGCATAGGCTTGCTCATTTTCCACCGACACTGCCTCGTCATCGGTGGTGTGCAATGTCAGCACTGGCACTTGGATCTGCCCGTTGAAGATAATGTTTTGGCTCAGGTAATCGAGTGCCACAGGATCCGCCGCGATTCGCGGTGCATTGTTCAACGCTTCCAGATCGGTATCCAGATCTAAGCCGGCCTGCGTGTACAGTTCGCGCACCTCGGCGTAGTCGATGGAAAGTGCGAGTTGTCTCCTATAGTCAACATCCGTGTTCCATGAGGGATTTCCACCTGCGCGTGCTTCCAGTTCCGCCCGGACATGAAAGAAGAGGAAAAAGTCGATCCCTTGCTCAAACTCCAAGAACTGGTTTGCTTCCTGGGTTGTATAATCTGTCGGACCTGGCTCCGGTGTGGGCACATAGGCCAGACCGGAAAAAGGCTCGATCCACCCGGACAAATCCATCAGAGCGGCCACTAGGGCGATGCGTGCCCTTCCTTCGGGGTTGGCTTGAGCGGCGGTGAGGACTTCTTCCGCAACAGACAAATTCGCGTCAGGGTCGCTGATATTGACGATCTGCAATCCCGACCCCGGAGCAAGCAGGGTCTTAAATGCGAACGCAGCGTCCAGCAACTGGTTCTCCGCGCCCACGCTTCCTCCCAAAAGACCGCAGATCAGCAGCGCGCCCGAGAAGCGTTCAGGGTATCTCTGTATCAGGCCGGCGCTGACCAAGCCGCCCAAAGAGTGGCCCCATGCAATCGTCCGGCTCGGCTGGCCGATAAGCGTGTTAAAGGTGTCGAGCACCTCGATCTGCTCCGAAAGGGCCTCGTGAACCCTGAAGCCGGCCGACGCAGAGGAACCTGCCAAGGCATAACCATGGGTTAACAGATAGAAGCGCAGGAGAGGGTCTCCCGGAATGGTACCGGCGTCCGCAGTATCCACAGCAGGGACCGGAGTAAAAGAGTAGCCCTGGGTATACAGGAGCAGCGTTCCGTTCCAGTTTTGCGGAACCTCAATCAGGTAGGTTGCACCATCGGAGAGGCTTCCCGAATACGTCCTGACGCCCCTAATGTTGGCCAGGCTGTCCTCTGCCTGGGTGTTCAATTGCGTCAACAGCAGTACGACAGGAATCAGCAAAGTAAGAGTGAGCAGTGCCCTCTGAACGATTTTTGTTTTCATAGTGTTCCTTGTTATTGGCTTTCTTCTTCACTGAGGTACTGCAGGAAATCCGGCGCGATATAACGCGGAAAGTTTGGAATTTTTGAACAACCACGGATTACACGGATCTCAACGGATGAACGTCAAATTGATGAGAACGAAGGAAACGCATCCAACCGCTCGCGACCACTTGAGAAGGCCGTTCGCGAGCGGCGGTTACTTTCTTAATCCCAAGGTCAGCGAGTCATTGAATCAACTCGCAGACATCTATCATTTGGCCGTTGCCCGTCGGCGCCTCAAGAAGTAAGCCGGTGTTAACATCGATGACGAAAGTCCACTCTCCGATCAACAAATGGATTCCCAAAGATGGACCAAACACGACGCCGCGGCCGAGGCCGTGGATGGTTATTTGGCCGTTCTGAACGGGATCGACAATGGCTGGACCGGTGATACTCAACGTCACGCTTTTCGACGGATCTTGAAGATTCGTGAATGTATTGAACGTAGCCGGGTAGGTAACGAGAAGATCACCGCCTGGGAGAAAGATCACCCCTGAGCTTCCGAACACAGTACTTTGAACAGGAAATCCGCAGATGGTATCAGCGGCGGTGAACTCGAAAGGTTCTGGTGGGCCACCGCGACCATTGCTTGCGCGCGATAGCTCCGCTGCCGGCGGACCAAACGCCGCCAAGAGGAGGCACGCTGCCATTAAATGGGTGATTGTTGATTTAGTTTTCTGATTTTTCATTTTAATTTTCCCTTTCTTCTGTTTTGGCCTTCCTTGGCTCCTCATTGTTGAGCGGCCAGTTCCAGCCTTTCACTGAGGTACTGCAGGAATTCCGGCGCGATATAACACGGAAAGTTTGGATTCTTTTGAAGAGACCCGCGTTCGTCCCGCCGTCGCGGCACTACGCCGTGACAGGTTACGCGGATGGCACTGCCCAGAACTCTGGAGGCAGCCGTGTCGGCTGCTTTGGGTTACAGCAGGCGACACGCCTGCCACTACAACTCAGCCACTTCAGGGCGACAAGTTACTTCGGTTTCTCAACGAGTCTTTCAAACCCGCATTGCCGCGCAGCGAATAGTTCCTGACTTGGAATCCCGGATAGGTTGTTCCAGCTCGGTCAGAATCTCTTCTTCACTTGGACGTAACAGAACCGGCCTTTGATATCGGCAAGCGATTCGTCGAAGTTGTTTTCGAACGGACCGGCCACGAACGGCGGGGCTTCATCAAACACGTTCTGCATTCCAAGGGTGATGGTGGTGCCATTTAACCAGGCGCGCCATCCACACGGATTGTACTCAGCTGTGGAAACAGGCAGAATGTTTTTCTCCTTGCTGTCCTGCGTCTTCACATTCTTACCTCCATCTTTGGCGAGGCCAGGCACCTGCGCAGCGGCTGGCGGCGGCAAATTAAAGGTGTAAGAGGCGATCAAGTCGAGCGTGACCCAAGCCGCGACTTTGCGCGCAAACGGAGACTCCAAGCCAGCGTTGGGATTTGGGATAGGGTTGCCGTTCTCGTCAAGTATGAATTTGCCTTGCGTTCTAGGCGTTTGCCCCTTGATGGGGAAGCTTCCTGTCTTCTCTCCCGTCAGAAGGATATTGTCATCTTCATATTGGCCGGTGATGTGCACCGTGGCGCCAGTATCCAAACCAGCGAGCCAGGTATTGGCCGGGCCGTCATAGAACGCGCTGACGAATAATCGGTTATGCGGCAGCGAGCCGCTGAACGTGCCGGCCGAATTAAACTGACCCGAGAGACCAATTCGTCTGCTATTCGGTTGGGCCTGAAATTCAAACCGGGAAAGGTAGGTGCCGTTTACGGTACAGGTAAGCCTGCCAAAATCGCCGTGACCAAAAATCCCAGAGTCCAGAATATAGATCGCTTCGTAGTCGAGACCTTCCACAATGGCTTGAGAAATATTTAGCACCCTATCCAAGACGAGCTTGATCGCGCCAGTCTCATCACGAATCACAAACCCGGGGAACTCACTCTCATGATCGACAATGAATTGCGCGCTAACAAAGCCTCCAGCATTTCGAAGGTCGATATGCCACCAGTCGGCGCTTAGGGTAAGACCTTTGATCCACTTTGGATTGTAAACCGCTCCGTAAGACCATTCATAAGCGGTCTCCGGCAACAGGAGCGGGTTTCCCCCAATGCGCACTTCGACCGAGGTCTCGGGGGTCAAATGCTTTGGATCACGAATGATGTCCGCGAAGATCTCAGCCCCTGCCGGCGACAATTCAATTAGTGTCGGCGCATGAAACGCTTCGCTATAGGTACCGCGCAGCGTTAGCGCGCCAATCCACTTAGGGTCGAGCGGCTGCCAACGGACCGAGAACTTCGGCTTCTGCGCGTTATACATGGAATGTGCCGCCTTCGAGGCCGAAGTTGCAGAGCTATTCTGGCTGTACCATTCCTCGCGCTCGGCAATGTCGAACTCGAGACTGTACGCCCCTGGGAAGTTCCACGTCGGGCTCGTGACGGGGATCCGCACCTCCTGGTAGGTCGCCCAAACATCCCGGTTCACCCGTGAGGCCTCGACGCCCCCACCGACTGAATTAAACGTAGCGACCAACGAGTCAGGCTCGTCTCTCCACCGCTCCCCGCGGTACTCAAGACCGAGCGCAAAGGAGACAGGCCCCGCGGGAAGATTAAAGGCGTCGCCGTTAAGAGTAAAGTAGCCCAGCGGCAACTCAAAGGTAGCCGTTTCGTGCTCGGTAACATAGACCCTGCTTATCGCCGCGTGGGTATTACGACCGAAGAATCCTAGGAACGGATTAAAGGCTGTGGCCGGATCCGTATCCAGGAGAGCTTCGCGTAACCCCGGCGCGCTGGCGCCGCCGCCACCGAGGGCCGACAGATCGTTCCGAGAATAACGAAAGCCCGTTTCCCAGTTCCAGGTCTTGAAGTAATTGCCAAATTCTCCCAGCTCGCCGCGAAGTCCTGCATCGAACAGCGTGTCAGTATACGTCGGCTTAACAGTTCTGACGGTAGTATCGTTGATAGCGCGAAAGCGAACGCCGGTGGTTACCGGCGTGCCATCGGGCAAAGTCGCGTCTCCCACGGTGAACGGATTAAACGGATTTTGCAGAGGCACGCTGATACCCGCGGGACTAAATGGAATGCCGGCAGCGTCCCTGAAAACATCCGGCACAAAGGGAAGTGCTGCTAGAGCAGAATCGAAGAACGACCGGGTATATTTAAAGTCCGCAAACAATACCAGGTAGTTGTCGCAAATATCGCGCGTGAAAGAGCCATAGTAGCTTTGACGATCCGCCGCCGGAATGGCTGGCGTAACAGCCGCGAAGTTGTAGGCCAAGAAGTTCCCATCCGGCTTTGCCTCAGAAATACCAAGGGTGCCGGGGCGAACATAGAATGGAGATGTGCTGACGTTCGCAGCTGAATGTGGCGGCGGCGAGTTCCTACTGAAAAACAATTTCGGTATTAATCGGAAGCGTTGAACACGGCCAGGGAAATTCGGGCTGCGGTTATCAAAGCCTCCGAAAAGCAGACCCAGCTCCGCGTTACTGCTAAGGTAACGGTCCCGGCTGTAGATGGCCGCCCGATTGTAGAAATCGGCAATGACCAAGATATCGGTCTTTTCATCGCCCGTGCCGGCTTTGAGCCAGCCCTCCCACTCGCCCATATCGTTGGAGGCGCCAAGGTTCGTGTTTCCGTAACTGCCACCGATCTCAAGCCCACGGAATTTGTGCACTAAAAAGATGTTGAACACACCGGCCACCGCGTCCGCGCCATAAACAGCCGAGGCGCCATCCTTCAAGATGTCGATGTGATCGATCATCGGGAAGGGAATGAGGTTGATGTCAATGGCTCCATTGCCGGCAGACGAGGCCCCTGCGACGCGCTTTCCATCGATGAGAACCAAAGTTTCTCTGGGCAGCAAACCGCGCAGGCTAACTTGCACGGTACCGTCACCGATACCGATTGGGATATTGGAGGTGTTCTGGTTGAGGGTCGCGCCCATTTCCTGCGGCAGCCTGTTAAGAAAATCCGTCGCGTTGCGGACGCCTAATTTCTCGATATCCGCGGGCCGATACGTGTCCACCGGGTTGGGGCCGATTTCTTCTGCGGTCGGAATATTCGAACCGGTCACGATGACACGTTCCATTTCCGCGATACCAGCGGGTGAAGGCGCTGGCGCTTGAGCTAGTGCGACCGATGGGAGGAGCAAATGCGTTGCCGCTACGCTCCATCCGGCACAACAAATGAATGGTCGCTTGATGACAAGCTCCTTTCGTTAGCCCCGCTTCGT
The DNA here is from genome assembly GCA_046727935.1 of Verrucomicrobiota bacterium. Taxonomy (GTDB): domain Bacteria; phylum Verrucomicrobiota; class Verrucomicrobiia; order Chthoniobacterales; family UBA10450; genus Udaeobacter. Next base: position 25,959 of record JBKPDP010000036.1, read on the forward strand.
TTTACCAAACTGCGCGACTAACAACAAGCTTTCTTAACCGCGCTTGGCCTTTGCTGATATCCGGCGTAAAATTCCGTGCTGCGTTACGCGGAAAGATTGGGACTTTTGCAGAGACCGCGGATTACGCGGATTTCACGGATAGGGTCAGGAGGTAAGACAGAAATTGTGACTCGGAAAACCGGATGGATCTACCCGCGAATTACGCGAAGCAGCGCGAATGAGTTTCTCTTCCAGATTGTTTGGTGTGCATCCGCGTGTTGCGCGGGTAACGCGAAGCCTTTCGTGTCTTGGTTGCCTTCTGCTAAAAACCCCCTTTGGCTCGCCCGGCGGTTGCGCCCTACCTATCCGTGTTATCCGCATAATCCGTGGTCGGATTACTTCGGTGCGAGGGAGGCGACGATTTTTTCGAAGCGCGGATCGCCGCGTAGCGAATCCCAATTCGGATCGAGGCGGAGATCGCCGTAAGAGGCGCCGAACGGGATTTTCGCGAGAGTTTCCAGTTGCTCGATCGCGAGGTCGCGCTCACCCGTCCAGGCACATATCACGGCAGAAAAGTAAAGCACACCCGCGCCACCAAGTGCATCCTTTGTCACAGGCCAAACCTCGATCGACCGCCGGGCTTCGCGCAGCGCCTCTTCTTTTAACCCGCATCCGGCATAAACGAATCCCAGACCAACAATAATGTTACCATGATCAGGCTCCTCCCGGGCCGCTTGCTCCACTTCTGGACGCGCAGCGGCAAAGGCGGCACGCGAAGCAGCTGTCTCTCCTTTGGCGTGAGCGATCACGCCTTCCGCAATAGCTCGGTTAAAGTAAATCGACGCTTTTATTTCTCCAAACTCATTTTCGGTGAGTAATGCCAAAGCGCGCTCAGCCGCGGCGAAGTCACGCTTATATAGCGCGAGAACAAACAGATCTCGCACCCTGCTTCCAGCTGACGCGGGGTCATCGCGGAGAGTCTTTTCCATTACAGCATGCAACGGCCGAGTATCGGCCCGTTCATCCACGTCGATCCAGGCGCGAGAGAGCTGCGGGCTGGATTGGCCGAAGCCTAATATCTCTCGGTTAAGGCCAATACCATTTGGGTTGAGCGCAAGGCGGCGATCAGCAGTCTCACGTGCTTGTTTATAGGCGCGCATCATCCGATAAGTTTCTCGG
>JBKPDP010000037.1:0-61034 GCA_046727935.1 Verrucomicrobiota bacterium
AACGCGCCTGATTCGTGGCTCCCGATAAATCTTGACGCGTTGCCGTCCTCCCCACTAGGCTCCGCAAACCTAATCGCGTTGAAGGCAAATTGCGCTTCACTTGCTGCCACATCGGAGCCCAGTTCCGCGCGATAGTGCATCTACAAAAATCATCAAACAATACAATATGAAATTAATTAGATCCTTAATCGGCATCGGCATCGCCACCGCGAGCTTCATGGCCCTGGCGCAGGCGCAGGAAAGGCAAACAACGTCTCCGGCGCCCGAGCAGGACTCATCTACCACCCTTGAACAGACTCCTACACCGGCTCCTCAAGCCGCGACAACTCCGGAACAGCCAGCCGCTCAGAAGAAAGAAAAAACTGCAAGCCCCCCATCAAACCAGAAACGCCCGGCTTCAACGAAGGTGTCTCCGTCAGGTGTCACTGCCACTGCGCCGACAAGAAAAGGAAGCGTGGAAGCGACACTGAAGGACAACGAAAACAGATGGGAGGCATCTTACGCAGCTCACGATAGTTCGGTTGCTCAATCATTCGTCGCCAGCGACTTCAATGGCGTTTATTGGGATGGAAGAGTAATGGGCAAGTCCGGCGTTATCTCTGAAATCAAAAAAGATAAAGACACGTACAAGTCTGCCGTAAATGAAAAGCTCACGGTGCACAGCTACGGACCGGGCGTCGCAGTGGTCATCGGCACCGCACACGAAAAGGGAACCACCAAGGATGGCAAGCCATTTGATCGCATGTTTCGCTTCACCGACACTTGGGTGCAACGCGGAGGTCAATGGCAATGTGTTGCCAGCCAGGTAATGAAGATCAAGGGGTAGGCGATATTAACCATAGATTTTTTGTGAAAGTGGCCACGGCAACGTGGCCGCTTCTGTTCGTGGGAAGAAAATGCACGGCTTGCGGAGCAACTGATGAACCGCTGATTGCGCCGCGCGTTTTGTGCTTTAAAAATTAAACGCATGGCGCAAGGGGAGACTCAAACCAGCGTGGATCCGTTGTGGTACAAGGATGCAATCATCTACGAGACGCACGTCAAAACGTTTTGCGACAGCGACGGCGACGGGATGGGCGACTTCCGTGGTCTGATTGAGAAACTGGATTACCTTCAGGAACTCGGCATCACTGCCATTTGGCTCCTGCCCTTTTATCCGTCTCCGCTGCGGGATGACGGATACGACATCGCCGATTACTTCGACGTTAATCCAAACTTCGGTACGCTGGATGATTTCCGCGCATTTCTAGACGCCGCGCACCAGCGCAATTTGCGCGTCATCACGGAGCTGGTCATCAATCACACTTCCGATCAAAATCCGTGGTTCCAAAAGTCCCGACGCGCTGTCGCTGCTGGAGTAGCCGGGGTCGCCAACCCCGGCTACAACGACGATCTCGCTTATAAAGATTTTTATGTCTGGAGTGACACCCCGGAAAAATACAAGGATGCGCGCATCATTTTTAAAGATTTCGAAACATCAAACTGGGCATGGGACCCTGTCGCAAAAGCTTACTATTGGCATCGCTTTTATTCGCATCAGCCGGAGCTGAATTTTGATAACCCGGCGGTGCACGATGCGGTGGAGAAAGTCTGCGATTTCTGGCTGGCTCTGGGCGTAGATGGACTCCGCCTTGATGCGGTCCCGTACCTTTACGAACGAGAAAACACGAGCAGCGAGAATCTGCCCGAGACGCATGAATATCTCCGCAAACTCCGCGCCCACGTCGATGCGAAATTTCCAAATCGCATGCTGCTCTCGGAAGCGAACCAATGGCCGGAAGATGCGGCCGCTTACTTCGGCAACGGCGACGAATCGCACATGAATTTTCACTTTCCGCTCATGCCGCGCATGTTCATGTCCCTGCAGATGGAGGATCGCTTCCCCATCATCGACATCCTCGAGCAGACGCCATCGATTCCCGAGGAGTGTCAGTGGGCGATGTTTCTGCGCAACCATGACGAGCTGACTTTGGAAATGGTCACGGACGAGGAGCGCGATTACATGTATCGAGTTTACGCTACCGATCCGCACGCTCGCATTAATCTTGGGATTCGCCGGCGTCTCGCTCCATTGCTCGCAAACAGCCGCCGCAAAATCGAGCTGCTTAACACGCTGCTGTTCTCCATGCCCGGCACTCCGATCATTTATTACGGAGATGAGATCGGCATGGGCGACAATTTTTATCTCGGCGATCGCAACGGTTGCCGAACTCCAATGCAGTGGAGCCCGGACCGCAACGCCGGATTTTCAAGAGCAAACCCACAGCAGCTTTATCTGCCCGTTACGATCGATCCCGAATATCACTACGAAGCGGTCAACGTGGAGAACCAGCAGAAAAATCTCTCCTCGTTGCTCTGGTGGATGCGGCGGGTCATCGCCATGCGGAAAAATTTCAAGGCATTTTCGCGTGGCTCGCTCGAGTTTCTCTACCCGGACAACTCCAAGGTGCTCGCCTTCCTTCGCCGGTATGAGGACGAAATCATTCTGGTGATAGTGAATCTTTCGCGCTTTGCACAATCGGCAGAATTAGATCTTTCGCGCTTTACCGGTTACGTACCGATGGAGGTTTTTAGCCGCAATCTCTTTCGGCCAATTAGAAAATCCCGTTACGTCATCACGCTGGGTCCGCATGCGTACTACTGGTTCGCCCTGCAGGCGCCAACCGACGGACGCCGCGCGCCAAGGAAGAAAGTAGTGCCAGTGATCGATGCGCCGATCGAGATGGAAACACTGCTCGCCAATGGTCAGCGCGCCGCAATCGAACACGAAATCTTGCCCAGATACCTTCAGACTTGCCGCTGGTTCGGTTCGAAGGCGCGGACCTTTCGCAATTTGAAAGTCGTTGAGCGGCCTGCGCTCTCGGACGAAGCCGATAGTGCTCAACTTTGGTTTGTGGAAGTTAACTATCTCGATGCACCTACTGAGACATACGTTCTCCCAGTAAAGATCGCTTCTGGCGACGGTGCTCGCGCCATTTCTCAGGCCGCTCCAAATGCCATCATCGCGCGTTTCGAAGGCAGCGAAGAAAACATTCTGTTTGATGCAACCTGGGATGCGAACTCTCGCTCCCGGTTGTTTGATACAATTTTGAGGCACCAGACCATGAAGGGGCGAACTGGCGAACTCTTGGGCATCACAGCTAAGGCTTTCGAAGTTGATCAATCCATTCAGGCAGGGAATTCGCAGGTGTTACGGACGGAACAGAGCAATTCCTCGATGCTCTTTGATAACAAATTTTTCCTGAAGCTTTATCGCAAGATTGAAGACGGCGTGAATCCCGATGTTGAAATAACGCGGTTTCTGACAGAACACACCAAATTTCCAAATGTCCCGGAGTTTGTCGGCGCAATCGAATATCGCCGTCCGAAGGTGGAACCGACAATTGTGTGTTTGCTGCAGCGCGCCGTCATTAACGAAGGCGATGTCTGGTCGCTCACGCTGGACGCAGTGGGCCGTTATTACGAACGGGTACTTGCTCAGAAAGCCGATCTTCAGAATGAAGTCGCGTCTCAGGGAGCGCTGCTCGATGAGCTGTTCGGCGGCGTTTATCCTGAGAAAATGAAGCTGCTCGGGCAACGCACCGGCGAGTTACATCTCGCGCTGGCCTCAAGTCCCGATGATCCGGCGTTCCGACCCGAACCATTCAATGCGATGGCCCAACGCTCCGTCTACCAAAACATGCGGGCGTCGCTGCGACGCGCGTTTACTCTTTTGGAAAAGAAATTATGCGACCTTCCTGCGGAATTCCGCGACGAGGCGAAGGAAGTACTTAGTGCGGAACAAGAAATACTGGCGCGCGAAAAACGCTTGCTCGACCGTCGCACCAATGCGGCGAAAATCCGGGTTCACGGCGACTATCATCTTGGTCAATTGCTTTACACCGGAAAAGACTTCATCATTTTGGACTTCGAAGGCGAACCCGCGCGACCGCTCAGTGAACGCAAACTGAAGCGCTCCGCGCTACGCGATGTCGCCGGCATGATGCGATCGTTTCAATATGCTGCCTACAGCGCCCTCTGGCAGCCGGCGATGCGCAAAGAAGATGTGCCATTTTTGGAACGCTGGGCCGATCTCTGGTATCGTCACATGGGCAGTGTTTTTCTGCAGAGCTATTTGAAGACAACAGGCAGCGCCGCCTTCATCCCGCAAAACAGCGAAGACCTGCAAATCATGATCGAAGCCTATTTGCTCGACAAAGCCGTTTACGAAATTGGCTATGAGTTAAACAATCGTCCCAGCTGGGTTGTGATCCCAGTCCGCGGGATAAAACACATTTTGAGATCTGCCTAAATTTTTCAGCCACAGATGAACACGGATGAAACACCGATAAGAAATTCTGCTTCTTTAATCTGTGAAAATCTGTGGCAGTCTGTGGCTCCAACCCATATTCGCAGAAAATGATGAACACATATCTCGACAAGATCGACAACGAAATCGAAGACAAACATCTCTTGAAACATCCATTTTATCTCGCGTGGACGCGCGGAGAACTGAGCAAGGAGGCGCTCGTGGATTATGCGCGGCAGTACTATCATCACGTCGCGGCCTTTCCTACTTACCTCTCAGCCGTGCATGCGAACTGCGATGATCAAACCACTCGCAAACAATTGCTCAGCAATTTAATCGATGAGGAAGCCGGCTCACCGAATCATCCCGAGCTTTGGAAGAAATTTGCGCGTCGTCTCGGCGTTGAAGACGTCGATCTTGCGCGGACAGAGAAACAACCGCAAACGAAAAAGTTGATCGAAACATTCCGTTCAATTTGTGGCCAGGGATCAACGGCAGAAGGTCTGGGCGCACTCTATGCCTATGAAAGTCAGATCCCAGCGATCTGTGAATCGAAGATCGACGGACTCAAAAAGTACTACGGATTCGCCAACCCCGAGCAGTACGAATATTTCAGCGTTCACATCGAGGCAGATCGCGGGCATTCTGCCGCCGAACGCGAAATGCTGAGTCGTTATATCGACAGCTGCAATTTCGAATCAGTGAAAGCATCGGTGAACCGCGTTCTCGATGCGCTCTGGGAACTGCTCTCCGGCGTTTGCCGGCGCCACGCGATCGCGTGCTGACGGTGCTTGACATAAGCACCGTTACACAATTTACCGCGGCCGTAGGACTAGAAACGAGCGCATCCGGTGGCGACACACCGACAGCACCTGCGGTTGGCTGGGATCAAGTGAGGCAGCGATCTTGTTGTAATCCGCAGCTGACGTAATCGGTTGTTGATTGATTTCCTCAATCACATCGCCCTTTTGCAATTCCGCCACGCCGCTGTCAGGATCAACCCCGGCAACCAATACGCCCTTCACATTGGCGGGCAGATCAAGCTGGCGCGCCGCTTCTGGAGTCAACTCCTCAACATGAATTGACGCGAGAGGGCCGCTGCTTGTTTCTTGATCGTTCGACGGTCCCGGAGGTCGCGGCTGTGAAGGCCCTCGTTTCGGCAAGACGCCAGCGCTTTGATAATCAATCGGTTGCTCTTTGATCTGCGTCGTTACTTTGAGCGGTTCTCCGTTACGCATGATTTCCAGTTCCACCTGTTTGTTTAGCTGGGTTTGGGCTACAAAAGTTCGCAGTGCGTTGAAATTCTTTACGTCACGACCATCGAATTTGCGGATGACGTCGCCTGGCTGAACGCCTGCCTGGGCTGCAGGCGATCCGGGCACCACCTCGGCAACTGTCACTCCGTCTGTGTCTGAGCTGGTTTCGTCGGGCTGTAACGCCCGCGTCTGGATCCCGAGATAGCCGCGAATGATTCGTCCCTGCTTCAACAGGCTTTCCAGCGCGGTCCGAACTGTATTCGATGGAATCGCAAAACCGATTCCCTGAGATCCGCCAGTGGTCGAGGCAATCGCTGTATTGATTCCGATTACTTCGCCGCGAAGATTGATCAGCGGCCCGCCACTGTTTCCTGGATTGATTGCTGCATTGGTTTGAATCAAATCACCAAAGAAATCGGTGCGGTTTGGCCGTCCTTTCGAGCTAATGATTCCGTCTGTCACGGTTTCCTCGAATCCAAATGGATTGCCGATGGCCAGAACAAAATCTCCCGGCTGCACCGTGTCCGAGTCAGCCAGCTTGAGCGGCTTGACACCCGGATCGTCGATCTTGAGCACAGCGAGATCAACCTCAGAATCCGCGCCCACTAACCGCGCTTTCTTGGTCTGCCCATCACTCAACTGCACCTCAATTTGATCAACCTGATTGCCTTCTCTATCGGTGACCACGTGACTGTTCGTAATAATATGGCCCTCATTTGTTACAATCACACCGGAGCCGAGCGAATTTTGCACCAGAGGCTCGTCGCGCGGACTGCGAAATTGTCGCCGGTTACGGAAGAAAAATTCGAACGGATCAAGCTCGTATTCCCGCCGGATACCGATCTTCTTCGATGTTTTCACAGCAACAACAGACGGGATCACGCTTTTGACGAGTGCGCGCCGCTCCCGGTTCAGCGCCTCTAGCGATGCAACTTGCTTAGAATCTACGCTCGGACTCGATGCCAGGGTGTACTTTTCCGGCTTTCGGACGGAAGGCAGATTTAGCCCTCCATGCTTAAGCCGATAATCGTAAAGCAGGGAAATTCCCGCGCTAACAAGAAGGACAAAAAGCAAAAATTTCGCGAAGTTTTTCATTAGCTAACGTTGGAAAAAGTTCGTCCCTGTTGTTCGACAATTAAACGCCGGAAACGTTGATTCTCAGGCAATTCCAATCGGGGGTCCCTTTCCAAAATCGACACCGCGGCCGCGCGCGCGCGTCGCATCAAATGCGCGTCGGTCTTCAAGTTACCAATCTTAAGCGTGGGAAGGCCGCTCTGCGCCGTGCCAAGCAGATCGCCTGGACCGCGCAATTCCCAGTCTGCTTCGGCCACTTCGAAGCCGTCTCTTGTTCTTTCTAAAACAGCCAGCTTTGCTGAAGCTTCTTTCGCCTTAACCGAGGTAAGCAAAATGCAGTAAGACTTGTGTTCTCCACGCCCGATTCGTCCGCGAAGCTGATGCAGTTGCGCCAGGCCAAAACGCTCCGCGTTTTCAATGAGCATCACGCTCGCGTTGGGAACATCTACACCGACCTCGAGCACCGTCGTGCTGATCAATGCGTTTGTCTCGCCGCGTCGAAAGCGTTCCATGATCTCTTGCTTCTCGGGCGCGGGAATTCGGCCGTGCAGCAGATCGCAGCGAAACGGATGCAAGCGATCCCGCCACAACTCGTACTCGGCCGCAGCGGCTTTGACGTCCAGCTTATCACTTTCGTCGATCAAGGGGTAAATCACATAAAGCTGGCGGCCGGCTTCCAACTGTGTTCGCAAAAAGGCAAGCACCTCACCGAGCTTCGACTGATCGCGGACAGCCGTGATGATTTTTCCCCGGTTTCGCGGCATTTCATCGATGGTTGAGACATCGAGGTCGCCGTAAATCGTCATCGTTAACGTTCGCGGGATCGGAGTGGCAGTCATCACCAGCACGTCGGGCACCGGTTCGCGTGCGCTCAATCGGGCGCGTTGTGCCACTCCAAATTTATGCTGCTCATCAATCACAACGAGCCCCAGGTTTGAAAACGAGACTTTGTCATACAACAGCGCGTGTGTCCCTACGATGATCTGGGGTTCCTCGCGCGCGATACTCTTGGTGGCGCACGCGTCCCGCGTGCTGGTTTCGGCGTCGCCCTGAAACGAACTTTCCTTGCGATGTTCATCATCCTGAGTCCAGACCCAGAGATAATCCTCGTTCTGCCCAACTACCCCTGAGTCCCATGGGTTACGCAAAATATAATGGAATTTTTCCTCCAAATCGCGATCCGATCGAATCAGCCGATCAAAAGACTCTTTTTCCCAAACTGGTCCGCTTGTTTTTTGAAGCTTGTTGATCTCATGCGCAGTGAAGGATTTTATCGATTGCATCAGTTCTGCGACCGACCAGAAAACTGGGATATTATTTGCATCGTATTCCTTTGGCCATGGCTGCAGCAGCAAGTGCGCATGATCTGTCATCACGCAGGCAGCGTAGAGCTCGTAGCGCTTGTCATGAAAATACCGAAGCGCATTGAGCACAATAGTTCGCGCAGCTGGCGATAGTTTATTGCGTCGGCGTGTACTGATCGTAATCGCGTAAGTGGCCCATGGTCGGTCCAAGTGCGGCAGGCGGCGTCTGGTGTAGCGTACGCCCCCGGATCGGGGAGCATACGCGTCTCGCGTGTGGGTCGTTGCGTCCCGCGACGACGAACTTTTCTCGTGATCTCGCTTTTCAGCAGAAGTTCGTGCTGTTGAGACAACAGCACCAGCACCCGAGACGGGCGCGTTCCCCAGAACCCCGCGTGCGCTACCCGAATCCGCTCGCTCAAACAAAGGCAGTGGCCCGCTGTCTTCCTGTCGTGCGCCGGTTCGCAGCGCAATGCGCACGCCCACGGGCTCAAGCCAGCGTCGTAAGACACCGTAATGTTGCTCTGCCAAAATCTGCGTAGGCGCCATAAACGCGGTCTGATAGCCACCCTCGATAGCGAGCAACATCGCCGCGATAGCGACCACCGTTTTTCCCGAACCTACATCGCCTTGTAACAAACGATTCATCGGATGACTCGCCGCAAGGTCGTGTCGGATTTCGCCGATCACCTTAGATTGCGCACTCGTTACCTCGAACGGTAACGACTTCAGAAACCTGTCGAGCAGCGCCCCTGCCCCACAGTGCTTCTCGCCACGGCGAATTGACGCATCGGCGCGTCGCGACGTAATGAGCATCTGCATCGTGAAGAACTCAGTGAGTACTAACTGTTCGCGCGCAGCGTTACGCGCTTCCCAGCTATCCGGGAAGTGGATCGCGCGAATTGCTTCGCGTCTCTCGCCACGAACGAGGTTGCGCGGTGCTAGTGTTTCAAATCCAGCATCAGCGGAAGGGAGTTCGTTCAACAGGCGGTAAACCATGCTGCGCAAGACACGCTGCGAAAGACCTTCCGTCGCAGGGTAGATCGGCGTGATTCTGCGAAAATGGATCAAGATCTCTTCGTCATTCTCAATGACTTCAAACTCCGGATGGTCCATACAAATTCGCTTTCCGCGCAGGCGCGGCTTGCCAAAGACCACCATGCGTTGACCGGTGGCGATCATTTTCTGCACGTAATGCAGGTTGAACCATCGGCACACCAGCGGCTCACTCAACGCGTTTGGGTTCGATTCTTGCAGAGTGGCCTCGAAAATTTTCTTCCAACCGCCGAAACGCCGCAGCGACGTCTTGACCACTTCCCCGCAAAGACAGATCGGAACATCGCTCTCTTCGCGCGGAAGCTTCGGGAATTCCGTCCGGTCTTCGTGACGGCGCGGAAAGTGCGTAAGCAAATCTTCCACCGTCTCGATGCCCAGTCGTCGTAGCGCGAGAACTTTCGGGCGCGGGATCCAATTTAATTCTTCGAGCGACTGCAAGATCTGCGGAGCGCAGCTGCCTCGTGTATTAGTAAAGGCGTCCTCGCCTTCGCCATTTTTGCGTGGCCCACGTTCTTCGCTCATTCAAACCGGCTCTGCAGTCCGCACCGCTTCGATCTGCATGGCGACCAGGGTTTCGCCCTCATACTCGTCGGCGCGAATCCGAAATGCAATGTCCCACGGCGTTGGCGGCAATTGATTTGGCACGCCGTCAAAATAAACCGCGCGGCGATGGTAATTACCCTGACGCAGACGAAAGATGAGATGTTTATCGTTCACGACCCGCGGCGGTGCGACCGGCTCGATCTCGCGTGCAAGAAAAAGCGGCTGGGGATTTCCATTTCCAAATGGCTGCAACATTTCGTGCCAGCGCAGAAAACCTATATCGATCTCCGTGAACGCCAGCTCGTGGTCCAGTCGCACGCAAGGTTGAAGAGCTTCTTCAGAAAGAAGTTCACGTGCAGCTCTGCGAAATCCTTCAGCAAAAAGATCGAATTTTTCCTCGTGCAGTGCAAGACCCGCCGCCATTTCGTGTCCGCCGAATTTGTCGAGTTTCTCTGCGCAGCAGCTCAACGCTTGGACCAGGTTCAGGCCCTCAATGCTTCGTCCGCTTCCTTTGCCGATTCCGTTCTCGTCAAAGCCGATTACAATAGTGGGTCGATGATATCTTCGAGCGATCCGCGATGCCACAATTCCAAGTACTCCCGGATGCCAGCCGCGCGCGCCGACGACGATGGCTGCGTCGCGCGTCGCATCGAGCCGATCCTCTATCTTCTCTATCGCTGCGTCGAAAATTTGTTTTTCCACGTCCTGGCGCTCGCGATTCTGCCGGTCGAGCTCTGCCGCGAGCATCGTTGCCTCCCCGTCATCGTAAGTAAGCAATAGGCGTAAAGATTTCTCCGCCGTGCTCAAACGTCCTGCAGCGTTCAATCGCGGGCCAAGTCGGTAGCCAATGTCCTCAGGCAAGATTGGCGGCCGCACCCCGGCAATTTGCATTAATTTCCTCAGCCCGATACGCGAGGTCTGTGCGATCTCGATCGCGCCGCGCTGCACCAACACGCGATTTTCGCCATGAAGCGGCACGATGTCCGCCACCGTGCCGAGCGCCACAAGGTCGAGCTTTGATTTTAAATCGAACTCAGGCAGTGGCGCCGTTTTCAGTAATGCGTGGCAAAGTTTGAAGACGATGCCTACGCTGCACAGATATTCGAAGCCAGAGTCCGTTGTTTTCGGGTTTACGATCGCGATGCAGTCGGGCAACGCAGATTTCGGCTCATGATGATCGAGCACGATCACGTCCACAGCGCGTTTTCGGAGATTGGCAATCTCGTTCACCGACGAAGTGCCGCAATCGATACCGATCAGCAGTTGGGGTCGATATTGCCCGAAACAACGCTCGACACTTTCGGGGCTCAACCCGTAGCCCTCCTCCATACGCAGCGGCAAAAACAATTCCGGAAATCCACCGTATGCGCGCAACATTTCCGCGAGCAATGCCAGCGATGTCACGCCATCCACATCGTAATCGCCGAACAGCACGATGCGTTCCCGTCGATGTAATGCCGCGAGAATGCGGGAAACTGCTGCGTGCATTTGGGGAAGTAAAAACGGATCGCTCAGCGAGCTTAGGCGCGGCCGCAGAAATGCGTTCACCTCTTCGACGCAGCGAAACCCTTTTCGCAAAAGCAGGCGCGCGATGCACTCCGATCCGCAAATTTCGCTCCACGAAATTCCCGACTCGTCGGCATTCAGCTCCTCAGGCTGCGCAATGATCCATCGGCTTTGCGGGCGAGAAAATTTTCCAAGTGGCTGCGCATCGGTTAGATTTCTCTCTGCGCGGCTCTGCCGCGTAAAACTCCCGGGTGCCTGTGCATTGGTTGGGCTCCCATCTACGCGGCTTTGCACTGATCAGTGTATTCGCGGAAAATTCTCTGACAAGACGCGATCGCGATGATTTACCCGTGACTGGCTGGCGATCACACTCGACAAAGAGCGATTTTCACCGCAAAAAGCCGCATGGTTAAAGCGATGCCGGTCTCTCTAGTGGGCGCCGCACTACTCGCCGCCGGCTGCTCAGATACATCGAGACTAAGGCAAATAATCCGGCGGCGTCACACATGATCAGGATTTAAATGAGATTCCGCTGGCTAGCCTTCGTCTGCGTTTTTCTTCTGTTGATCTATGCAGCCTCACCGTACTTTTCATTCTGGCAATTCACGGCAGCACTTCGCTCTGGTGACAGCTCGGCGTTGAGTTCGCGTATGGATTTTCCCGCTATTCGAGCATCGCTAAAGAAACAGCTTGTGGCGCGATTCAGTCAGGGAGCGACGACTCGCAAGTGGTGGAATAACCTTGGCCCGACGCTGATCGACGCGATCGTTGACGCTTACGTTACTCCAGAAGGCATCGCGGCGCTGATATCCAATCCGGAAGTCCTGAAGAGCCTCCAACGTCCGCAACAGTTCCGGTTCCCTACCGGCAAAGCTGAAGACTGGTCAAAAGTAAAACACGCCTTCTTTACAGGTCCACGCACTTTTGTGGTCGATCGAGATGGAATCAAACTCCGGTTCCGTCTCACAGGCTTGGGCTGGAAGCTCTACGAGCTCGATCTTGGTTTGGATGAGGCAAAGCGATAGTTCTTCAACGAACGAAATCGCTCGCTAGACAACACGGAACGCGAGATCGCGCTTTGGAAGCAGACCATGTTTTATACACAAATGTGCGAAAACTCGCAGACCTTCTTTTTCTTTTTTCCCAAGCCTGAACCGAAGATGTTCATGGTAGTAGCGCGAGAGGAATTCGCGATCGATGCCCTTCCGTTGGCCGGGGTCGTCCCCCTCCGCCTGGGGGCAGCAGTGTGGCAAGCCGACCCCGGCTACAGCGTCTGCGATTAGATCATCGAGATTAGCAAGGTTTTCATCGCGCAGATCGCGCAGGTCGTTTGCGATTTGTTTTGGATCAGTCACTTCGGGGCGAACAAGCCAGAGCGCGTAAACGAACGGGAGATTGAAAAGTTTTTTCCATTGTTCGCCCAGGTCCCAAAAAGAAAATTCGTCTGCGTGTTTTTGACGGAAGGAGATGGCTTGATCGCCGATGAGTAATTGCGTGCGACAAGCAGAACTTGATTTCGCGCCGGCAGGCGAGGCGCCCGTGCCAGGCTGGAGAAAGCGTGGATTCAATCCGAGTTCCGCGACTAAACAACGCAAAAGATTGGCAGAGGTTTCTGATGCAGGGTCGAGTTCGATCTCTTTTATCTCGGCAATCTCGCCGCGGTGCGCGACAACGACACTGTAAACCGGTCCGTCCGAGGAAATGGAAACGTCGTCAACGATCCCGTAGATAGGGTTACGCAGAAATTCGAAGCTGGAGACAAGCGCAACATCGAGTTTGCCAGCAGCAAGTCTATTGCAGAGCGCCGATGGATGATCGAAGTCCACGTCGCCTTCCCAGCCGTGGATAAGCGGGCGGGCGTTGAAATATTTTACGCAACCGATACGGAGCATTGCTTCCCCGGCGCGTCCGGCGGTCGCGCCCTACCGTTTACGCGCAGGCTAGTACCGCTTGCGGTGAGGTTGCTTGCTTCTCGGTTGTCGCGCGGGGAGATATGTGGCGATAGTGGCTGTCGCGCTGCACCGGCTCGCGGCCCGCTTCGCGAATAGCATGTTCGAGAGCAGCCACGGTCTGCTGCTGCGGCGTAGTTGCTCCAGCCATGTGGAAGATTTTTTCTTCCAAAATTGTGCCGTGCAGATCGTCCACTCCATAGCTGAGCGATACCTGTGCGAGAGGCAACCCCAGGCTGACCCAATAAGCAGTGAGGTGATCGATGTTATCCAGATAAATGCGGCTCACCGCGAGATTGCGAAGCTGCTCAAATGCAGAGGCGCGTTTGATGTCCGCAAGAATTCCGAGGGCTTGGGATGGTTCGAATGCGAAAGGAACGAAACCCGTGAATCCGCCCGTCTCATCCTGTAATTCCCGGAGCTGGCGAAGGTGATCCACCCGCTGAGCAAGCGTCTCGATGTGCCCGTAGAGCATGGTGCAGGTGCTGCGGCCGCCCATTGAGTGCCAGGCGCGATGAACATCGAGCCATTCGGCGGCGGTTTCTTTGCCGCGGCAGATTTTATCGCGCACAGCAGGATCGAAAATCTCCGCGCCACCGCCTGTGATTGAGCCGAGACCAGCGGCGCGAAGAGTTTCCAGTGTGTCACCGATCGGCATCCGAAAAATTCGCTGGGCCAAATGGCGGACTTCGATCGCGGTGAAGGCCTTGATGTGAAGGTGCGGATCGAGAGCACGCAGTCTCTGCAAAAGATCCAGGTACCATTCTTTCTTTAGCGTGGGATGCAGTCCGCCCACCATGTGCACCTCAGTGACTCCAAGGTGAAGAGCATCTCTCACTGCTTCGATAATTTCGTCGATGGCGTATTCAAAAGCATGTGCATCGCGCTTTTTGGCAGCGAAAGCGCAGAACTGGCAGGATAAGATGCAGATGTTGGAGTAATTGATGTAACGGTTATGAATGTAGGTTGCGTAGTTGCCGTTCTTTCGCTCACGCACAACATTGGCGATCATTCCAAGGGCATTAAGATCATTCGCACGGTAAAGAGCGAGAGCCTCCGCCTCTGAAATCCGCTGCCGCGCCTCAACTTTTTCTGCAATCGGCCTGAGTTCTTTCGGAATAAGTTGGGAATTCATGCGGCGCCTGAGGCTAAGCCCTCGGTAGCCAAGCATTGCACAGGCCGCTTTAGCGTTGCAACAAAAACCATCGCTACGATCTGGCGAAGTGCGAATTTTGGCTAGTTGCCGTTTTTCTGGCAAGCTTTGTCTCAGACAACCGTCTAAATGAACCGATGTCTGGCAACGATCGTGGAAATAAAGGGAGATCGGAAGAAGACGCTGATGACGTGCGCCTCATGCGACTTGTCGGTCGAGGCGACACGGGCGCGCTGGAAGAGCTGATCGAGAGACACCAAGCTTTGGTGGCAGGCACGGTGGCGCGCATGCTGGGCAGCAACTCCGACGTGGAAGACATCGCCCAGCAAGTTTTTATCCGAGTGTGGAAAAGTGCACGTCGATACACCCCGCGCGCCAAATTCACGACATGGCTGTTGAAAATTACGCGGAACTTGGTTTTCAACGAGATGCGCCGCGCCAAGCGTCATGCGCATGTTCCGCTTCAGCCGGAAGCCGGCGCAGAAGATCCGCCTCTCAAAGATGAGGGGAACCTCGCTCCCGATGCTTACCTGCTCGAAGCGGAACTTCAGCGAACAATTGAGTCAGCAATCCTGCAGCTTCCAGAGACCCAGCGAATGGCGCTGGTGCTGCGGAGATATGAGCAGCTTAGTTATGAGCAAATTGCCGAAGTTCTCGATCTCTCGGTTCCTGCTGTAAAAAGCGTTCTCTTTCGCGCGCGCACAGAATTGCGCTCGCGGCTGAGCAAGTATCTCTCTTAGAATTCTTATTCTTACTCTTATTCATACTCATTTTTCTGTAGGGGAAGCTGAAGCTGTCAGCTTTCCCTACAAGCTACAGCCAAGATTAACGCTCGATCACACGGCCCCGGACACGCTTGATCTGGCTATGATGCGTGAGCACGTGAACACGTCCGTCGCTGCCGCGAAAAAATGCGCTTAACAGCCAGCTGACGATCGAAATAATGATCGCACCAAAAAATGCGCGCCAAAACCCGGGAACTTCAAAACATGGCATGATCTCGCCAACGAATTTCAACATCAGCGCATTAATGATTAAAATGAAAACGCCCAGCGTCACGAGAATCAACGGCAAACTCAGCAACAAAAGCACGGGGCGAATAAAAGCGTTTATAATACCGAGCAGAAGCGATGCACCCAGCAGACAACCGACGCGGTCACCATAATTGATTCCAACGATCGGCGCAGCCACAAACACGGCAATTGTCGTCACGATCCAGCGGAAAACAAAATGTCTCATACGCGTGAAGGTTCCTTAATCTACTCCTGTATCAAAAAGGCGATAGAAAGCACTTGCCAACTAATCGATGAACGCTAAACGAATTAAAATCATCAACGATAAAATCTGTGCCGAAAAAAACGAAAATTGTCCAAGATAAAAATGAGACGTCTCCGGAGGCCAGCGGATCCTTCAAAGTAAAAGCTGGCAAAGGCAACCGTTCCCGGCGCGCCACTGCGAGTCGAAAACCACGCGAGACCAGTGCCAGAAAAGCCGCAACCGGGGAGCGAGCAAAAGCTTCAATGCCACGCGAGGCGGCAGGAATGGCGGAACCGTCGGACGAAGCGGTTCGGCTCCGAGCCTACTTCATCTCCGAACGTCGGCGCCGATTTGCGCTGCCTGGCGACGCAGAATCCGATTGGCTGGAAGCCAAGCGACAGCTGCTCTCAGAGGCCGGTCGCCGGTGAAGTGAAAGGCTTCAACCACGAATGAACACTAATTCACGAAAGAGTTCCGCAAATTGTTCGTGTTGATTCGTGATTAATTATGGAAAACGCAATCTTCGATACAGGGAACGGTGATCACCAATCCGCCGAATCGAATGTTCTCGCCGATCTTAGAGAAGCGTTGCGAGAACGCCTCAGCATCATTCATGATGAGCAGAGCCGGCGAGATGAAGCAAAACACATCGCGCGGTTGAAAGCTATTTCGGAACGAATCGACGATTTGCAAACGCGCTTGCCCAAACCTGTGCATCCGGGGCTCGGGCACTATCTTCAGCGCAAAAGTTACGACAAGGCGCTGGAGTTCCTCGAGGGACAAATCAGCGCGAGTACAGCTCAACAATGAGCTACTCGTTCACGATTGGTTGTATCTCTTCCCGAGAGAGGATGCGGGCAGCCTTGCCACTGACCGTGTCGGAGATCGACCGCGAACCGTCGACTTGAATAACTGGTTAGGCAACACCGCTACTTCTTCTTCGCATACTTGTCCCAGGGGTTCAATTCCCATGGATGCATTTCATACACAAAAATTCCGGCCTTCACCGCCGGATCGTCCATTACTATCGATTTCGCCTGAGATTCGTTCGCGACCTCCAGTAAAACAGCTCCTCTTGCATTGTCGGTGAGTGGCCCTGCAAGTTTCATTGAGCCTTTTACAAACAAGCTCAGCATATACTTCCCATGCTCCTTGAGAGGTTGCTCCGCCACCGGCTTCCCTACTACTCATGCGGGACCGGGCCGGTAAATGACGAGGTAATTAACCTTTGCCACCGACCGTTGTTGCTCGTCCGCTGCCGCAACGCTCTGCAAAAAGCAGTCCATCAGCGTCATGCCTGACAGCAGTGAAAGAGTGACCATCTTCATCTGGGACTTTCCAGTGATGCCCACTCCACCCAATTCGACGAAACTTCGTTTCGTCTATTTCGGCTCTTATTGCGGGAACGCGCCGAATAAGAGGAATCCACGAGCGTACGCGCGCTATTAGCGTGAATACAGCTCGACGATGAGCTGCTCGTTCACGATCGGCTGCATTTCTTCCCGAGATGGGATGCGGGCGACCTTGCCGCTGAGCGCGTCGCGATCAACTGTTAGCCAGTCCGGTACGGGAACAATTTGTGTAAGATCAAGATTGCGCAGCACCAGTTGCCGCGATTTCGGTTTGTCTTTGATCGTGATCTCGTCGCCTGCCTTCACATTGTAGGAAGCGATATTCACCGTGCGTCCATTTACGAGCACATGGCCGTGCGACACAAGCTGGCGAGCAGCGCTGCGCGTGTTGGCAAGGCCAAGGCGGTAAACGACGTTGTCGAGGCGAGTTTCCAGTAGTTGAAGAAGTGTTTCGCCGGTTACACCGCGCTTGCGCAGCGCGCTCTGGAAAATGCGACGGAACTGCCGCTCCAGAAGCCCATACTGGTAGCGCAGCTTCTGTTTTTCGCCGAGCGCAATCGCATAATCAGATTGTTTGCGTCGGGCACCTCTGGGGCCATGCATACCGGGCGGATAATTCTTTCGCTCCAACGCCTTGGAGGAACCGAAAATCGGCACGCCGTAACGTCGGCTTACTTTCGTTTTTGGTCCAGTGTATCTGCCCATTTCAGAAATTGAGTGTTGTTAGTTGAGAGTTGAGAGATCAGACGCGACGCTGTTTTGGCGGGCGACAACCGTTATGCGGCACAGGAGTAACGTCGCGGATCACGGTGAGATCGAGTCCGACTGCCTGCAACGCTCGCACCGCGGATTCACGTCCTGCTCCGGGTCCCTTTACCAAGACTTCAACTTCTTTTAGTCCATGGCCCATCGCCTGTCGGGACGCGTCCTGCGCAACCATCTGCGCCGCGTAGGCCGTGCTTTTGCGCGAACCCTTAAAACCAACTTTGCCCGCGCTCGACCACCCAATCACATTGCCTTTCATGTCGGTGATCGTTACGATTGTGTTGTTGAAAGTCGAAAGCACATGCGCGATGCCGGAATGAACGTTCTTGCTGCCTTTGGCTTTGACGATCTTTGGCTTCTCGACGTCATCGGCTGAAAGCGAAAGCCTCTCCGAAGCTGCTGCCGCGGCAGGAGCTGGCTGTCCTTTTTTTTGTTTGGGTTGTTTTTTGGCAGCCTTGGCCGGCGCTTCAGTCTTTGAAACTGCAGGCGGCTCGGCTTCGCGAGAATCTGCCGGAGCCGACGTTGGCTTCGCCTCCTCCGTTTTCGGTTCTTCCGCAGGATTCGGGTTGTTTGGATTCTCTGGCTCAGCCATAACTCTAACGACTCATTTAAACTTTGCCGGCCTTTGCCTCGGGATTGCGAACCACGCCTACGGTCTTGCGCGGTCCCTTGCGTGTCCGAGCATTCGTTGAAGTGCGCTGCCCACGCACGGGCAAGCCTTTCCGGTGGCGGATGCCGCGATAACAATTGATTGCCTGCAGACGTTTCAAGTTACTTTGCACATCGCGGCGCAAATCACCTTCAATCTTGATCTTGTTATTCGTGATTGCGTGAATGATTTCGTTCAACTGCTGCGGCGTAAGATTTTTCGCGCGCAGGTTTGGATCGATATTGGTTTGCTCGAGAATGCGTCTGGCTGTGCTAAAGCCGATTCCGTATATATAGGTGAGAGACGCCTCGATGCGTTTGTCTGCTGGAATTTCAACTCCGAGTAATCTTGGCATAACTAATCACTAATCACTTCTCACTAGTCACCCTTGCCGTTGTTTGTGGCGCGGGTTCTTGCAGATCACGCGCACTACATTCTTGCGCTTCACGATTCTGCAACTGGCACAAAGTCTTTTTACTGATGGTCGTACTTTCATAATCCGCGAAATGGAGAACGCGAGGCGGCCTGCGCGTTGTCATTTTTGGCGATAAGTAATTCGCCCTTTCGACAAATCGTAAGGTGAAATCTCTAGCATAACTTTGTCTCCTGGCAAGATCCGAATGAAGTGCAACCGCATTTTCCCGGAAATATGCGCCAGAACACGATGGCCATTGGCCAGTTCAACTCGAAACATGGTGTTAGGCAGCAACTCGACAACGGTGCCTTCTACTTCAATTGCGTCTTTGCGCGCCATGTCAGAATTTCTGGCTCGTCCTTCGTAATCAGGACGGTGTGCTCGAAATGCGCCGAAGGCATTCCATCCGCCGTGCGCACTGTCCAACCATCATCGAGCAATCTCACGTCGGAAGTACCGATGTTAATCATCGGCTCAATGGCTAGCGTCATCCCGGCCCTTAGCTTCGGACCGGTGCCGCGTTTGCCGTAATTGGGGATTTGCGGTTCCTCGTGCATCTTTCGCCCAACCCCGTGTCCAACAAATTCGCGTACGACTGAAAAACCAAAGCGACGCGCTTCATCCTCAATTTCAGCGCAGATGTCGCCAACCCGCTGCCCCTGGCGGGCGACGCTGATTGCACGTGCGAGCGCATTTTCCGTCACGCGCAGCAACTGGTCAGTGCGTTCATCAATGATTCCCACCGGCACGGTGGTAGCGTTGTCCCCTACCCAGCCATCCTGAACGATGCCAATGTCCAGTTTCACAATGTCGCCATATTGAATGCGTCGTTGGCCTCCGATCCCGTGCACGACTTCGTCATTGAGCGAAATGCAAATGTTACCAGGAAAAACGCGGTGCCCGAGGCGATAGCCAAGAAATGCACTTTTCACGTGTGCCTCGCTCATGAAGTCTGCTGCCGCTTCGTCCACTTCCTTCGTCGTAATGCCAGGCCGAACCAAGTCCCTAACTCGGTCGAGAATGTCGCTCGCCGTACGACATGCCTGCCGCATCTTCTCGATCTCTTTAGCGTTCTTGATCGGGATCATGCTGCGATCTTATCCTCAATCAAGCGCGAGATATCGCTAAAGACTTCTTCGCGGCCGCGGTTTCCGTCAATCCGATGCAGGATGGACATTTTTCGGTAAAAGGATGCCAGCGGCTCTGTCTTAGTGCGGAACTCTTGCAGGCGAGTTTGCAACACGCTCAGATCATCATCGCTACGACGAACTAGTGGACCATCGCAATAGGGACATACAGGACGTTCGGCAAACTGCGCGCTCGATGAGCTGGTAGTAAAGCCGCATTCGCCGCACTGAAGCCGGCCGGCAATGCGATCGCGCACAGTTTGTTCCGAGACTTCCAGCCATATCGCCAGGTCCAGAGCGGTACGCAGTCGCGCCAAAATGGACATCAAGCTTTCGGCCTGCCGCAGTGTTCGTGGAAAACCATCGAATACGAATCCGTGACCACCATGCAGGCGCAACCAATCTTCGATTAGTTCGATGATGATTTTGTCCGATACTAATCCGCCGCTTTGAAGGACTTCTGCGGTCTCTTGCCCTAAAGGTGTCCCAAGGTCTCTTTCACGGCGCAAGATCGCTCCTGGCGAAGTGACAGGAATACCGAATTGGCGCGTAATCATTTCCGCCTGGGTTCCTTTCCCCGAACCGGGCGCGCCAAGAAGAACGAGCCGCCTTTTCACTATCGCCCGTAAAGAAAGATGGCGACGCCAGCAATTACAATTACGGCTATCCCTACGTATAACCACATCAGGGTACCGCTCGCCACCGCTTCGCCGCGACGGTACGCCCCGCCGTAACCAAATGCTCTGCCCCGAATGCGGCCCTTGCGCAAAAAGCCGTCGTAATGCCGCTGAATGAGGTGCGTTTCCACCTGGCGCATGGTATCCAGCATCACGCCCACAATGATCAGCAGGCTTGTGCCGCCAAAAAATTGCGCCGTGATCATGGGCACATTCAATCCCTGGCTTAGAAGACTTGGTAAAACCGCTATCAACGTCAGGAAAATTGCACCGGCAAACGTTAGTCGGGTCATTGTGAAATCAAGAAAATCAGCAGTCGGTTTTCCAGGTCGCACGCCCGGAATGTAGCCGCCGTATTTCTTGAGGTCGTCCGCGATTTGGGTTGGTTGAAACTGCGTCGCGACCCAGAAATAACTGAAAAAGAAAATCATTGCCGCGAGAGCGACGTAATGGGGCCAGCCGGTCGAAAGTGCGCTGGCAATCCGTGCGGCTGTAGGGCTGTTTCGAAATCCATACTGGACAATTGTGGCCGGGAAGAGAAGCAGCGCCCAGGCGAAGATGATGGGCATTACGCCGGCGTAATTCACCTTCAAAGGCATGTATTGCGTTTGGCCACCATACATTTTGCGGCCGACTACGCGCTTGGCGTATTGCACCGTAATTTTCCGCACGCCCTGTGTGATCGTGATCACTGCGGCGATGACGATGATTAAGAACAATACCAGCAATACAAGGACCATCGGATTCACCTGGCTTGATCCCGTCTGCGCCGAGGGCACAAAAGTCTTCCACGCCTGCGCGAGCGCAGCGGGCAGGCGCGCAACAATGCCAACGGTAATGATGAGCGATATCCCGTTTCCAATACCGCGTTCGGTAATTTGATCGCCCAGCCACATCAATAGAAGTGTCCCAGTCGTCAGAGAAACCACAGTTACAATCCGAAACTTCCAACCGAGATCATCCACCAGCGGAATCCCGAGGTTCTTGATGGTGTCGGTAATCCCCGGCAGCATGGTGTGATACGATTCCGGGTGCTGGAACGATAGCGCCAGCAAATACCCTTGGAAAATACAGAGTCCTAATGTCGCATAGCGGGTCAACTGCATGATCTTTTGCCGCCCGCCATCTTCTCGTGCGAGCCTGCCAAGCCGCGGGATCACCGCAGTCAGCAACTGCATCATGATCGATGCGCTAATGTAAGGCATGATGCCCAGGGAGAAGACCGCGCAATTTTCCAGCGCGCCACCACTGAACAGGTTAAAGAGCGCTGCCAGACCGCCTCCCGTGCGCTCGCTCAGGGACGTGCGAAACCATTCCTGCAAGACAGCCTGGTTAACTCCCGGAGTTGTGATCGCAGCTCCTAAGCGCACGATCACAATTACCGCCAGCGTAAACAAAATGCGCCGGCGCAATTCCGGTATCTTGACCGTGTTGAGAAACGCCGAAACCATCCGCTAAATGTGAAACATCATGTGCCGGGAAGCTAGCTCTCCCGCGATGCTTTCTTTTTTGCTTTGACCGAGGTCTTCTTGGACGACTTTTTCTTCCGTGTCTCCTTTAATGCAGCACCTTCGCCAACTGGTTCCTCCGCCGAAGCCTCGCGTGGCGCAGCAGCATGAGGGCGCCTTGCTTTCTCTCGCAGGGTGATCGTCCCCCCAGCGTTTTCGATTTTTTCCCGGGCTGCCGCGCTGACTTTATCCGCTTCCACTTTCAGGCCGTGCTTCAATTCGCCGTCACCAAGGATTTTTATTCCTACGAAATGGCCGCGGACGAGCTTCGACTCGCGCAGCAATTGTTCATTAACGGAAGTTCCAGCCTTAAATGCGTTGAGATCATCAAGGTTGACAATCGCATAGCGCTTATGAAAGGCTGCATTATTGAACCCTCGCTTCGGCAATCGCCGAATCAATGGCATCTGCCCGCCTTCGAACCCCAGGCGAATGCTCCCACCTGAGCGCGCCTTTTGCCCCTTATTACCCTTACCACTGGTCTTTCCGTGGCCTGAACTCTCACCGCAACCCAGGCGCTTCACGCGATGTCGCGAGCCGGGACGCGGTTGCAGATTATGAAGACGCATCATGTTGCTCACCTTTTCCATCGCTGAAGTGAATTCCGCGTACTTTAAAAATCTCGTCCCGCCGGCGAAGTGATCGCAACGCGGCGATCGTCGCCTTCACTACGTTAGCGTGATTGCTTGATCCGAGCGACTTGGCCAGCACGTCCCGAATACCTGCAGCTTCAGCTACGGCTCGCACACCGCCTCCGGCGATAACGCCGGTACCCGGCGATGCGGGGCGCAACAACACTCGCGCTCCGTCGTATTCGCCGATCACTTCGTGGGGGATGGTGTTTTCGTTCAATGAAACTTTCTCCATCGATTTGCGTGCTGCCTCCGAAGCCTTTCGAATGGCTTCTGATACTTCGTTCGCCTTGCCAAATCCGCATCCCACTCTTCCATCGTGGTCTCCGGCCACGATCAACGCGCTGAAACTAAAACGCCGTCCGCCCTTTACTACCTTTGCACACCGGTTAATGAAAACCACTTTCTCGGTCGTATCGCCCTTTGCCGCGGGTGCCTTGTCTGGTCTGCGCGTATCTGGTCGCCTGCCTGCTGAAGTCGTTTGAGCCATGAATTAAAATTTTAAGCCGCCTGCGCGCGCGGCGTCCGCCAATGCCTTGACTTTTCCATGATAAAGAAACCCGCCCCGGTCGAAAACGACTCGCTCGAGCTTCTTCGCCAGCGAACGTTCCGCTATTGCCTTGCCAACTTGTTCCGCCGCGGTCTTGTTTGCAGCGGCCTTATTTTTGCCAACTGAGGAACGCTCCGTGGTGGATGCAGCGGCCAAAGTCTGTCCGGAAATGTCGTCGATAATCTGAGCGTAAACGTGCTTGCCTGAGAAATGCACTGCCAACCGCGGTCGTTGCGCCGTTCCTGCGACCTTTTTCCTGATCCTTTGATGAACGCGTTGCCGCGCTGCTTTACGAATCGTCGCCATATCTACTGAACGGTCTTGCCCTCTTTGCGACGAATCTGCTCGCCCGCGTAGCGAACGCCTTTGCCCTTGTACGGTTCCGGGGGATAAAAGCGACGGATGTCCGCCGTCACCTGACCAACCAATTTTTTGTCCACGCCTTGGACGGTAATCTTGGTGTTGTCCGCGACCGTGATTTTGATGTCGTTCGGAATCGAAAATGGGACCGGATGTGAGAAACCGAGGCTCAAATTAAGGGTGGATCCCTGCACGGCAGCCTTGAACCCAACTCCTTCAATCTCGAGCTGTTTGGTAAAACCCTCGCTAACGCCTTGCACCATGTTGTGCACGAGACTGCGTGAAAGCCCATGCAACGCTTTCACGCTACGTGATTCTGCGTCTCGCATCAGGGACACTCGATTGTCCTTCACACTTGCCCGGATCTGACGCGGGAGCTTCCATTGAAGTTTCCCTTTGGGTCCCTCCACTGAAACCGCTCCCTCTTCGTCAACGTTTACTTTGACCTTATCGGGAATCTCGACCGCTCTGTTGCCAATTCGTGACATAAAATTTACCAAACGTAGGCCAGTAGTTCGCCCCCCACCTTTTGCTTTCGCGCTTCGCGCCCCGATAAAACGCCGCGCGAAGTAGAAAGAATCGCCAAACCCATTCCGCCTAGAACTCGGGGGATTTCATCGGCGCCGACATACCGCCGCAATCCTGGGCGGCTCACCCGCCGAAGCCCTGCAATAGCACTCGCGCGGTTCACAATTTTATTGGTGATCTTGATGCGCGGATGCGCAGCGCTGGTGTCGATCGAGTAATCGGAAATGTAACCTTCATCCTTCAGGATGCGCGCGATCTCGGCCTTGATCTTCGAGTACGGAACCAGCAACTCCGGTTTTTGCGCACGCGTGCCATTGCGGACACGCGCCAAAAAATCGGCAATTGGATCAGTAACAGTACTCATGAAAATCAGGCGGCTTGCGCGGCGGGCTTCCTTGCCCGGTCGCTAAACGGCATTCCCATTTCGCTTAAGAGCGATTTGGCTTCCTCGTCGGTCCGTGCCGTGGTGACGATTGTAACATCAAATCCGATGTTGCGCTTGATTTTATCCAGCTCGACTTCGGGAAAAATCGACTGATCCGAAATTCCCAGGGTATAGTTGCCGTGGTTGTCAAAACAGCGCGGAGACACGCCGCGAAAATCACGGATGCGTGGCAGCGCGGCTTTGATGAAACGCTCAAGGAATTCGTACATGCGCTCTCCACGGAGGGTCACCCTCGCGCCAATGGCCTGGCCTTTGCGCAATTTGAAGTTGGATATGCTTTTCTTGGCCAGAGTTTCCACGGGGCGTTGGCCGGTGATCAAGGCAAGCTCCGCTTTTGCCTCTTCCAGCGCCTGCTTCACATCAGATTGCGAGCCGACCGACGTGTTGATTACCACTTTTTCGACCTTTGGAACCTGGTGAACGTTTTTGTAACCGTGCAGCTTTTGCAGCGCCGGCATGACCTGTTCTTTGTAATGGCGATGAAATTCGTTTTCCATTTTAAGTAAGCTCGCAGCTAACTCTTCTTTTTATCCTTTTTCGCTTTTGCCTCTGCGCTTTTCACCGGTCTGCCCTCGCGCTCAATCAATTTCACGTTGGAAATATGAATAGGGCCCTCGCGCTCGGCAATTTTCCCGCTCGGATTATCCTGGGACTTTCGCAGGTGTTTCTTAATGATCCGCACGCCTTCAACCAGGACGCGCTGTTTTACCGGAAACACTGCCAGGATTCTCCCAGAAGAACCACGGAAATTCCCCGAAATGACCTCGACCTGGTCGCCCTTTTTAACATGGCACTTGATGCGGTTCATAAGACTTCCGGAGCAAGCGAGACAATTTTCATGAAATTCCGCTCCCGTAATTCGCGCGCTACCGGGCCAAAAATGCGGGTGCCGCGGGGATTCAAATCCTTGTCGATAATCACGATGGCGTTATTATCGAAGCGCAGCAACGAACCATCTTCGCGCCGAATCGCTTGTTTGGTCCGAACGAGAACCGCGCGCACTACTTCGCCCTTCTTTACTGTCCCGGTTGCGCTCGCTTCCTTGACGTTAGCGGTAATCACATCACCGATCCCCGCGTAGCGCGTGGCTTTGCCAATCACACCAATCATCGTGGCCATGCGCGCACCGCTATTGTCCGCTACATCTAGTCTGGATCGAATTTGTACCATAAGATCGGGAGTTGCGTAACCTGGTTTGTATTTTACTTTTGGATAACTTCGACCAGACGCCACCGTTTTAGCTTGCTCAGCGGCCGCGTCTCCATGATGCGGACCCTGTCACCAGTTTTTGCCTGGTTCTGTTCGTCATGCGCATAAAATTTTTTCATCTGTTTGACGATCTTGCCGAACTTCGGGTGCGGCACGCGCGTCACTGTGCGCACCACAATTGTCTTATTCATGTCGCTGGAAATCACTTCGCCGGTGCGCGTCTTGCGCGAGACACGGGTGACGGGCGCGCGCTCTGATGGCACGGGAGGAGGCGGTGGTTGCTGTTGCTCGGCCATATTACTTTGTCTGGTTCGCGCGCTGCGATAACTCAGTTTCAATTCGGGCAATGTCCCATCGCAGCAAGCGCAATCTGCTTGGCTGTTCGAGCTGGCCACTCTGTTGTTGCAAACGCAGGTGCAGCCTTTCCTGACGCAAATCCCGCCTTTTTGTCAGCAACTCGTCGGTGCTCAGTTCGGTGATTTCTTTCATTTTCATGACGCTCAAGCGGCCCTGATGTGGTGCCGCGTGAGAAACTTCGTGCGCACCGGCAACTTGTCCGCCGCCAGCCGCAAAGACTCCCGCGCCACCGATTCCGGCACGCCATCCAACTCAAACAAAATGTTGCCAGGCCGCACCGTGGCGACCCAATACTCGGGCTGGCCTTTGCCCTTGCCCATGCGCGTCTCCGGTGGACGCGCAGTTACGGATTTGTCCGGGAAAATACGGATCCACAGTTTACCTTTGCGCTTCATGTTACGAGTGAGCGCGACACGCGCGGCTTCCAATTGCGTGTTCGTGATCCAAGCGCGTTCGAGTGTTTGCAATCCGAACTCGCCAAAATCGATCTTGAGATTGCGCGAAGCGGTTCCCTTGCGGCTTCCCCGCTGGGACTTTCGATACTTCACGCGTTTTGGCATCAACGGCATAAATTTTCTCCTTAGACTTCGGTCGGCTCGGACGCCGGCGGTGGCGGTGGAGAAGCGGGCTGGGCCGCTGGTTCTTCCTTCTTACACATCCAACATTTAACTCCGATTTTTCCGTAAACGGTGTTCGCTTCGGCGAAACCGTAATCGACCGCTGTTCGCAGCGTATGCAGGGGAACTTTGCCTTCCCGGTACCATTCCGAACGCGAAATCTCCGCGCCGTTGAGTCGGCCTGAACAACGCAGGCGAATTCCTTCAGCGCCAAAATCCATTGCCGTCTGCACGGCTTTTTTCATCGCGCGGCGATAAGCAATCCGCCGCTCAATCTGCAGCGCCACATTCTCCGCCACCAATTGCGCATCGAGCTCCGGTGTCTTGATCTCCTGAATGTCAATCTTGACTTGTTTGCCCTGCGCCATCTTGGAAATCTCTTCGGTCATTTTCTCGATCTCGGCACCCTTGCGTCCGATCACGATTCCCGGACGCGCAGTGAAAATGGTTACCCGGATGCTGTTCCACGCCCGCTCAATCACGATTTTCGAGACGGCGGCGTACAGCAGCTTCTTCTTCACATAATTCCGAATCTCCAAATCGGAATGCAAAAATGCCGGCAATTCCTGGGGCGAAGCGTACCAGCGCGAGCGCCAGTCCCGGTTCACGCCCAGGCGAAACCCAATCGGATTAACTTTCTGTCCCATAGTTACGATTGCTTTCTTGCTGTCTTCGTTGCCTTTTTCGCGCGCGATTTTTTCTCAGTCGTCGATTCCGTCGCCTCACCACCCGCGGCCTCCTTCTTTTTCTCGGCTCTCTGTTCTGCTTTCTGTTTTGCTTTTCTAGTCTCGCGTGTCTCAACTTTAACTTCGTCCGTAAGCACGATTCGAATATGGCTGGTCCGCTTCAAAATCCGACTCGCGCTACCCCGGGCACGCGCCATGATCCGTTTGAACGTTGGGCCTTCGCCTACAACCGCTTCTTTTACGACCAATCCGTCGGGCTTGAGGTTGGCGTTGTTCTCCGCATTAGCAATGGCGCTTTTCAACGTCTTATTAATGAGGAACGCCGCTTTTTTGGGTGTAAAAGCAAGCAGGTCGAGTGCTGCCGAGACTGGCAGACCCTGGATCTCGCGAGTGACTTCGCGCGCCTTAAACGGCGAAATCCGCGCATACTTGTATATCGATCTGACTTCCATGGCTTCGCCACGTTAAAAGGGTTAAAAGGTTACAATGGGAATCTTTCCGTTTTAACAATGTAACTTTTGTAAATCTTTTAACTTCAATTCATTTCAAACTCACATTGGGATGCGCATCGACCTGGAGGCGGTCCCCTACTCTTATTCTATCCTTCTTTGAATCCATTTCTTGAATCACAGCGCCACAAATCTTTTGTCGCACATCAATCACTCGCAGAGTCGCGATCTTTCGATCGTCGCGCATCACCCGCATCGGCATTCCAATCTTTACGCCTTGTTTTTCGCCAAGGTTACCGACTACAAATGACCACTCGTCCTTCACACTGATCACGCTGCCGTCCATCAAACCCGGCTCGGGCAAATCCGGCGCATTCGTAGAACTTGTGACCAGCTTGTCTATGTTGCGCAACTGAGTCTCCACATCCATCCGCGCCTTTGCATCCGCGCTCTGCGACGTTTTCACGTAACACAACACTGCCTCGTCCAGGCGCAGCATCTGGTCGCGATATTCGTCGCGCTCTTTTTGCGCGAGTTGAAGATCACTCACCGCCGCCAGTAAACGCTGCTCCAGCTTCGCCCGGTCCCTGTTCGCGGACGCCAGCCCTAGCGCCTCCATTTGCAATTGCAGATCGGAATACTTACGGCGAAACAACTCCGCCTCGGCATTGGACTCCGCCAGGCTGCTGGTCAAAGCTTTCAGCGATTCCCGGGCAATTGATAATTGCCTCTGCAAATCCTCATTTTGCTGAAGCAAGCCCGCCGCAGTCACCTCTGAAGGCAGCCGTGCCGGTTGCGAATTCGCCGATGCTGCAGGCGAAACGCCTGCCACTGCAATATCATTCGTTACCACCTTTTCAGTCTTGGATTCTGAGAAAGAACTATTTCCCTCTGCCGCCAGCCGTTGGGCCAGCGTAACGCAACCCACTATCAGAAGAGTCGTTAGCCGATGATTGATCGTCGATGGTTTCAAAACGCAACGGCTCATCTCTATCAACTCTCAACCCTCACTAAACTTACTCTCAGTTAAAATTATTTCGTCACCTTCGCCGTATGCGAACCGTGTTTTTTAAACACGCGCGTGGGCGAAAACTCGCCGAGCTTATGACCAACCATGTTCTCGGTAACGAAAACGGAATTAAATGTCTTTCCGTTATGCACCAAAAATGTGTGGCCGACAAAATCCGGCGTCACCATCGAGCGTCGCGACCAGGTTTTGATCGGTTTCTTTATGCCCGAGCTGTTCATCTTGTCGATCCTCTCCAGAAGATGCAACTCGACGAAGGGTCCTTTCTTTAACGATCTAGCCATAATTTTCAAGTGAATAGTTGTGGCCGCGTCTCCATGAGGCGTGCGCGGCTACAGCACTCACGCTTTCTTTTTCGGTCTTTTCCTTTCCAAAATAAAACGGTCGCTCGGCTTATGTTTGCTGCGCGTTTTAAATGCTTTGGCCAGTTG
The DNA here is from genome assembly GCA_046727935.1 of Verrucomicrobiota bacterium. Classification (GTDB taxonomy): domain Bacteria; phylum Verrucomicrobiota; class Verrucomicrobiia; order Chthoniobacterales; family UBA10450; genus Udaeobacter. Next base: position 29,168 of record JBKPDP010000037.1, read on the forward strand.
TCCCCAGGGACTGACCGGGTGATGCCGGCCGCCGCCGCCTTTTGATTTCCCCTGGCCACCGCCCATTGGATGATCGATCGGGTTCATGACCATGCCGCGCACGTGCGGGCGACGTCCTTGCCAGCGAGTACGTCCCGCTTTACCGCTCGACACATTCATGTGATCCACATTTCCTACCTGTCCAATTGTCGCGAAGCAGTTTTCGTGGATGCGCCGAATTTCGCCGGAAGGCATTTTCACCAATGCGTACCCACCTTCGATGTTTGTTAACGTCGCCTGTTGTCCGGCGCTCCGCGCAACCTGGCCACCGCGGCCTGGGCTCAATTCAATGTTGTGAATGTTAGTACCCAGCGGAATCGCGCGAAGTGGCAATGCGTTTCCAAGGTCGGGTGCGACATCGTCTCCGGCGGCGACCGTCGATCCCACCTGGAGTCCGTTTGGCGCGAGGATGTAACTTAGTTCGCCATCCGCGTACTTGATGAGAGCGATGCGCGCAGAGCGGTTTGGGTCGTACTCGATCCCGACAACCTCTGCGGAGACACCGCGCTTGCGCCGTTTAAAATCAACCTTGCGATATTTCTGTTTGTGGCCGCCCCCAATGTGCCGCGAGGTGAGCCGGCCGTAATGGTTGCGACCACCGGTTTTTTTCTTCGGCTCAAGTAGGCTCCTCTCAGGCCGCCACTTTGTGATTTCGTCGAAAGCAGGCAGCGATTTGAAACGCAACGTCGGCGTTAAGGGACGAAATTCTTTTAATGCCATATTTCGCCCTTCATCGTTCGTGCTTTGTCATTCCACTTCATATCAAATCGATTTTCTCGCCTTCCTTCAAAGTCACGATGGCTTTCTTCCACCTCGGACGTCGTCCCACGGGTCCACGCACGCGTTTCTCCTTGCCAGCGTAATTACAAGTGTTCACATCGACCACTTTCTTTTGAAACAGGCGTTCGATTGCGTTCTTGATCTCAATTTTGTTTGCGCGCGGACTCACACGAAAGACATACTTGTTCTGCTTCTCGCTCATCAGGGTTGACTTTTCAGTCAACGAAGCAGTTTGAATAATCTCGTGCGGCTCGTTCATCGTATTACTTTACGTCTTCGCCGCTTCGAGCGGGGCGAGTTCGCTTCGCCAATCTTTCCAGCGCTTTCTGGGTGACGAGAATTTTCTCAAAGGCGAGCAACTGTTCTGTGTTTACATCGGAAGCAGTGGCCAGCGCCACCGGTTTGACGTTGCGCCCCGACTTTAACGTGGTCTGATCAAACGCATCCGAGACCAGCAAAATTTTCCGGGCGTCTGTTTGTTTTTTCAGCAATCCTACAAACGACTTCGTTTTCAGTTCCGGCACGACGAATTTGTCGATCGTCAAGACGTCGCCCGCCTTGATTCGCTCGCTCAACGCTTTTCGGAACGCCAGATGTCGCACGGATTTTGAAATCTTTTTGGAATAGTCTCGTGGCTTTGGTCCAAAAACGACGCCACCGCCACGCCAGATGGGCGATGATTTGTAGCCAGCCCGCGCGCGGCCGGTCCCTTTCTGTCGCCAGGGTTTCGCGCCAGACAGATCCACTTCTGCTTTCGTTTTGGTGTTGGCCGAACCGGAACGACGTGCCGCGCGCATGGCGACGACTGTATCATGAACGGCCTGCGAGCCTCTCCCATCTTCGATCAGTTCAATTCCGGCTTCCTTGGCAGCGGCTTTGGTTAAGACTTTTGCGCTCATTTCTTATCGCACGGTTATGGCCGGCTTCTTCGCCGCCACGGCTTGATCTGCTTTTCTGTGTGCTTGATGCTCCGCAATTCGCGCCCCAGGATTCTTGATTGCCGGCCTGACAATGACATAACCGCCGTTCGCGCCCGGAACCGCGCCACTGACCAAAATAATTTTCTCGGCTTCCCGCACCTGCATGACCTGGAGATTCTGCACAGTGACGCGTTCATCGCCCAAGTGACCAGGCATCCCCATGTTTTTCCAAATACGCCCCGGAGTAGAGCGATTGCCGACGGCGCCAATGCGCCGGTGCGTTTTCGAACCATGCGCCGCGCCTTGTCCATGAAAATTGTGCTTCTTCATCACGCCCTGAAATCCTTTTCCTTTCGACCGGCCAATCACATCGACATAGTCGCCCGCTTGAAATTGCGTAACGCTTAAATTGATCTCGCCTTCGGGAAGATCGCTGGTTAAGCGAAACTCGCGCACGAATTTTTGCGGCTCCACGCCGGCCTTTTTGAATTCGCCAAGCAACGGTTTGGTCACACGCGATTCCTTCTGCGCACCAAACCCGACCTGCACAGCTGAATAGCCGTCGTTTTCCTCGTTTAAACGACGCAGCAAAACGTTATCGCCGGCCGCGATCACGGTCACGGGACGCAATCGGCCCTTGGCGTCGTAAACGCTGGTCATACCAATTTTTTGTCCAAGAAGTCCGATGCTCATGACCGTGCGATTGCAAATGTTTCAGAAGCGCCTCCGCTTAAATCTTAATCGTAATGTCAACGCCCGCAGGCAAATTCAGTTTCTTTAATTCATCCACTGTCTTCGCCGTCGGCTCAATGATGTCCAGCAGCCGTTTGTGTGTCCGAATTTCAAATTGTTCCATCGACTTTTTATCCACATGCGGAGAACGATTCACCGTGAATTTCTCAATCAACGTCGGCAGTGGAATGGGACCGGCCACGCGCGCCCCGGTGCGCTTTGCAGTCTCGACAATCTCCACCGCGGATTGATCGAGCATGCGGTGATCGAACGCCTTCAAGCGAATCCGGATGCGCTGGCCATTACTCATTTGGCCTCTTTCTGATCGAGAATGGCCGGAACCAGGTTCGCCGGCACCGGTTGGAAATGCGACGGCTCCATCGAATAACTGGAGCGACCCTTGGAAAGCGAACGAATGGCAGTTGCGTAACCGAACAGCTCAGCGAGTGGAACCTCGGCATGAATAATGGCGAGATTGCCGCGTGTTTCGATGCTGTTAATGCTGCCACGACGCCGGCTCAAGTCGCCGCAAATATCTCCCTGAAACTCGTCCGGAGTGATGTTTTCGACCTTCATGATCGGCTCCAGCAGAATCGGTTTGCCCTGCTTAAATCCATCTTTCACGGCAAAGATCGCCGCCATTTTAAATGCAAGCTCGCTGGAATCGACTTCGTGGAATGAGCCGTAAACAATATCGACTTCAACATCGACAACAGGATAACCGCCCAACACGCCGTTGAGCACCGCTTCTTGGATGCCTTTCTTGACGGCGGGAATGTATTCGCGCGGAATGATGCCGCCGACGATTTTGTTTTCGATTAGGAGACCTTTGCTGCGCTCGGCTGGACGCACATCCACTTCGACGTGTCCATACTGACCACGGCCGCCTGATTGCTTGATCAATTTGCCGACGCCGTGCGCGCTGGTGGTGATCGTTTCGCGGTAGGCGATCTGCGGCTTGCCTGCGTTTGCGTCCACTTTGAATTCGCGGAACATCCGGTCACGAATAATTTCGAGGTGCAGTTCACCCATCCCGGCAATGATTGTTTGGCCGGTGTCTTCATGCGTATAGACTCGGAAGGTCGGGTCCTCTTCGGCGAGTCGCTGCAGCGCAGTCGCCATTTTTTCCTGGTCCAATTTTGTCTTTGGCTCAATCGCCATCGAAATGACGGGATCAGGGAAAGACGGCGGTTCGAGAAGGATGGGATGATCCTCGTCGCACAGCGTGTCGCCGGTGGTGATGTTCTTGATCCCAACGATCGCCGCGATATCACCGGAGTAACACGTCTCGATGTCTTCGCGTTTGTCCGCCTGGATCTGAATTAAACGCGAAATGCGTTCGCGTTTGTTCGTACGCGGGTTGTACACAGTGTCGCCCTTGCTCAGCGTGCCGGAATAAACACGGAAGAAAACCAGCTTCCCGACAAATGGATCGCTCCAAAGTTTGAACGCCAGCGAACAAAAGTTGCCGTTGTCATCGGTCGGCACTTCCATTGGCTCGCCGGTATCGGGGTCCTGACCTTTGGCCGGCGGGATATCGAGCGGGCTCGGCAGATAATCGACTACTGCATCGACCAAATACTGGATCCCAATGTTCTTCAGCGCCGACCCGCCGATCACGGGAACAAATTTGTTGGCGATTGTTTGCCGACGAATTCCAGCCTTTAACAGCTCCGGTGTGACTGGCTTTTCATGGATCACGGCCTCGGCGACGTCGTCATCGAGATTGGAAACTTGCTCGACCAAGTCGTTGTAAGCCTTATTAACCAGCTCAACATACTCCTTCGGCACTTCAGTAACTTCATATGTCGATCCGAGCTGATCGTTCTCGGAATAGATGATCGCCTTCTTGTTGATAACGTCGAGCTGGCCGCGCAGCTGATCTTCCTTGCCCAGTGGCAGCAACACCGGCCATGCGTTCGCGCCGAGTTTTTTGTGGATGCTGTCCACCGACATCTCGAAGTCCGCTCCGACGCGGTCCATTTTGTTAATGAATGCGAGGCACGGCACGTTATATTTCGTCGCCTGACGCCAGACTGTTTCCGATTGTGGTTGCACACCGGCTACACCGTCAAAAACTGCGATCGCCCCATCGAGAACGCGCAATGAACGTTCCACTTCAGCGGTGAAATCGACGTGTCCCGGCGTATCAATAATATTAATACGCTCCTTGATGCCTTCGAAAATTTTGTAAACGCCTTCTTCCTTGCGTTGGGCCCAAGTGCACGTCGTCGCAGCCGAGGTAATCGTGATCCCGCGTTCGCGCTCCTGCTCCATCCAGTCAGTGACCGTCGTGCCTTCGTGTACTTCTCCCATTTTGTGGATCATGCCGGTGTAAAACAACACCCGCTCAGTGATCGTCGTCTTACCGGCATCGATGTGCGCTGCGATGCCGATGTTCCGCGTTCGTTCCAGCGGGAACTTGCGATTCGGCGAATTCGGATTTTTCACCGGGGCCTTTTTCTGTTCCATCGTCGCCGTCGCCATAATCGTCACCAACGGAAATGCGCAAACGCGCGATTCGCCTGCGCCATTTTATGTGTGTCTTCGCGTTTTTTGATCGCGTTCCCCTGTCCCGCCGCGGCGTCTTTTATCTCCTGAGCCAGCGCGTCGGCCATTGGCATCCCCTTGCGGTTATCTGCGTATTGGACGATCCAGCGAGTGGCTAAAGAAATTTGTCGCGCAGGCGTTACCTCCATCGGCACTTGATAAGTCGCCCCGCCGACCCGGCGCGATTTCACTTCCAGCCGCGGACGGACATTTTCAACGGCTTTATTTACCACTTCCAACGGATCGACCGAATCAGAACCTTCACGCGACTTATCGATCGCCGTGTACACGATCCGTTCTGCCAGCGATTTCTTGCCGCGCTTCATCACCGTCGTAATGAGGCGCGCCACCGCCGGACTTCCATAGCGGGAATCGACGCGCTCTTCCTTTTTGTAAACTCGTTTTCGTCGCGACATTGTCGATCTTCCTGTCCAATATTATTTCTTTTCGGCGGCGGCTTCCTTGGCTGCGCCGCCGCCTCCGCCAGCACCAGCCTTTGGACGCTTCGCCCCATATTTGGAGCGACCGCGCCGGCGCCCATCGACGCCTAACGCGTCGAGCGTTCCGCGCACAATATGATAGCGGACACCTGGCAAATCCTTCACGCGCCCGCCGCGCACGAGCACGATCGAGTGCTCCTGCAAATTATGTCCCTCGCCTGGAATATACGCAATTACTTCCTGGCCGTTCGTCAACCGCACTTTTGCGACTTTGCGCAGCGCAGAATTCGGCTTCTTGGGGGTGCGCGTCATCACCTGAACACACACTCCACGACGCTGCGGACAATCGGCCAGTGCCGGTGACTTCGATTTCACCGATACCTTCCGGCGTCCTTTGCGAATCAACTGATTAATCGTGGGCATTTTCCAAATCTCAAAAACAAGGCGCCGCCAAAAGCGTTGTGCTCGGGCGACAAAAAATCCGCCCAGGCCGCGCAACAAACTCTCTAACGCGCCTGATGCGGAGCCGCCAATATAGAGGGAAAAGCGCGATCTGCAAAAAAATATTTTCCGTTCCGCGGATACTGCGCGCATGACGCGTGCGCTACCCAAACATTGTGCGAACATGTCGCCAATGTTTGCGGTTCTGGCGCAAGATAAAGAATCGAAAGCACGACGCGGGCGACTAATCACTGCCCACGGCGAGATCGATGCGCCGGCTTTCATGCCAGTGGGAACGCAAGGTTCCGTGAAAGGCGTCAGCCCGCGGGAACTGCGTGAACTAAATGCGCAAATCGTTCTTGGAAATACATACCATCTATTCGTTAGGCCGGGACTCGACGTGATCAAATATTTTGGCGGCTTGCACAACTTTATGAACTGGGACGGGCCCATTCTGACTGACAGTGGCGGTTACCAGATTTTTTCATTGGCCAAATTGCGGAAAATCACCGAGGAGGGCGTCGAATTTCAAAATCACATTGACGGTGCGCGAGCATTTATCTCACCGGAGATCGCCATGGAAATTCAGATGTTGCTCGGCAGCGATATCGCCATGGCGCTCGACGAGTGTGTTCCTTATCCGTGTGAATACGATTATGCAGCACAAAGCGCAGAGATGACAATGCGCTGGGCAAAGCGCTGTGCAGATTGGAAACGGCGAAACGGAGAAACGGAGAAGCGGGGAGCCGCCGATTCGCCCATTCGCCCATTCGCCGACCCGATGCTCTTTGGAATAATCCAGGGCGCAACGTTCGAGGATCTGCGCAAGGAAAGCGCACAGGCAATTGTCGATCTTGATTTCGATGGTTACGCCATCGGCGGCGTGAGCGTGGGCGAACCGGAGGAGGAGATGATGCGAGCAGTCGAATGGGCTGAGCCATTCTTGCCCGGGAATAAGCCGCGTTACGCGATGGGGCTGGGTACACCGCCACAAATACTGGAGTTAATCGCGCGCGGGATGGACATGTTTGATTGCGTGCTACCGACGCGTCTGGCACGAAATGGAACTGCTTTTACCACGACAGGCACCGTCAATTTAAAGAACGCAGAGTTCGCTTTCGACAAGAATCCAATCGAGGAAAACTGCGCGTGCGATGCCTGTCGTGAATTTTCGCGTGGCTACATTCGGCATCTCATCAAGGCGGAAGAAATTCTCGGGCTTCGCCTGATCACCCTGCATAACCTGCATTTTTATTTGAATCTAATGAACCAAGCGCGCATTGAGATAGAAAAAGGAACGTTCGATCGGTTTCGTAAGGCGTTTGTAGGGGAATACAAGACGCGAGATGCTGTGATGATCGAATGATCAATCCCAGACGGTACTTTATTCTGTGCTCGCTGCCCTTCGTGCAGCGCGAAGGTCCACAACGAACCGCTCATACTCACGTTGCCGTGATTCCTCGTCCGGTTGTCGAAGGAGAGAGGACGGATGCACTGTGGCAAGAGCTTTCGGTGCAAGTTTCGATGACAATACTTTGCCACGCTCGCGGGTAACACGAAATGATGGACCAAAAACCGCCTGCGCTGCGGTTGCGCCGAGGCAGACCAGCAACCTTGGCTTAACAAGGCGCAGCTCCGCTTCCAGCCACGGACGGCAGGCTGCGATTTCGCGGGAATTTGGTTTCTGATGAATCCGGCGTTTCCCGCGGGGTTCCCACTTAAAATGCTTCACGGCGTTCGTGACGTAAACTTCCTTGCGATCAATTCCCGCTTCTTCGAGCGCCTGGTCCATAATTTTCCCAGCAGGTCCAACGAAAGGTCTGCCGGCGACATCTTCGTAATCACCCGGCTGCTCGCCTACGAGCATGATCGCCGCGTCTTTCGGACCTTCGCCGAACACGGTTTGCGTGGCCCGTTTATGGAGGTGACACGCCGTGCACGTCCGCGAAGCTTCACGCATTTGAGCTAGACTCGATGTGTCCGGCGGTCGCGCCGGCCGCGCGTATTCCTCAGTAGCCTTCACCATCTTTCGACTATGAATCGCAACTGCCTTAGAATTTGTGTTTGTTTAATCAAATGATTCTGGAAACGTCCCGGTTAATTCTGCGCCCATTCCACGAGCAAGATATCGATCGTCTGGCAGAGCTGATGGCAAACCGCGATTTCATGCGCTTTTCGCTCGCCTCATACACGCGTGAGCAAACGCAGAACGTGCTGGAGAAATTTCTCTCTTGGGAGCAAGCTGGTTTGCCTTCGCAGTTTGGGGTCATTTTTCGCGAAAACGACGAGCTGATCGGCTATTGCGGTTTCCTTCATTGGCATCTCGACGGGGCAGATGAAATCGAGATCGGTTATCGGCTTCATCCCGATTATTGGAACCGCGGCCTTGCGAGCGAGGCCGCCCAGGCTGTACGCGACCATGCATTCCGCGACCTAGGGTTACCCAGAGTCATTTCGTTGATTCATCCCGACAACATCCCATCTCGCCGCGTGGCTGAGAAAAACGGAATGAAGATCGAAAGGGAAACAGTTTTTCGCGGATTCCCCACGCAAGTTTTTGCGATCACTCGGGAGCAGTGGCTGGCGGAGCGTGGCGCTGGATGAACTCGCGCGCGAGAGCGCGATAAGCTTCGGCGGCCGCTCCACTCGGAGCGTACTCCAGGATCGATTTTCCGAAGCTCGGCGCCTCGCTCAAACGAACACTGCGCGGAATCACAGTCTGGTAAACGCGCTCGCCGAAATGCTGTCGCACCTCCGCAACCACCTGCTCGCTAAGGTTTGTCCGAGCGTCGAACATCGTCATAACGATACCCCCAAGTTCGAGCCGCTTGTTCGCGCCTGAGTCGCGCACCTGCTCGATCAGTCGGACAATTTTTACCAATCCTTCCAGCGCGAAATACTCACACTGTATTGGAGTCAAAAGTTCATCGGCAGCCGCGAGTGCGTTGCTCATCAGGATTCCAAGCGATGGCGGACAATCCAGCAGAACAAAATCAAAGGTCTCATCTGCGTGCAGCGGCTGGAGCGTTTCCGCCAGGCGCGTGAGATGATTCGGCATCCGGGCGATCTCGACCTCGGCACCAGCAAGATCGAGATCGGCAGGCACAATGAACAGAGCTTCGCGTTCCGTGGGAAAGATTCTTTCGGTAATGGAGGCGTCGCCAAGCAATGGCTCATAGAGACTCGTTTGCTCTACTGCTTGCAACCCAAACGAACTGGTAGCGTTCGCTTGTGGATCAAGATCGATAATCAAAATGCGATGACCCATCTCAGCCAAGGCGGCGCCGAGATTTACGGCCGTAGTCGTTTTGCCCACGCCCCCTTTTTGATTAGCGATCGCGACGATCTTCATAAATCAGAATAATCAACCCGGGCTGCGCATCGTTTGCAGTCTTCCAAGCTCGCCAGATGATGTTGCCAGTCGCCGCAAACGGAAACTAAATTTTTCGGATTTCAGATTTGGAATTTCGGCAGTAGCGTTTAAACGTCCAAGCCCGTGAAAGCTTCTCCTGTATCAATCGAACCTGCACCGACGGCGAAACCGTTGGAGCGCGAGGAACCCGTTGTCTTACGCAGCCAAGACGCGCGCGGCATTGTCACGCTGACGCTAAACCGACCGCACGCGTTCAATGCCTTGTCGGAGGCACTGCTGGCGGCACTACAGCGTGAATTCGACGCGATAGCCGAGGACGAGTCAGTGCGCGTGGTCGTTCTCGCAGCGGAGGGCAAAGCGTTCTGTGCCGGTCATGATCTAAAAGAGATGCGCGCAAAGCCATCGCTCGACTACTACGAGCGGCTTTTCAGCCAATGTTCTCAGATGATGCTTGCTATCCAGCGGTTGCCCGTTCCTGTGATTGCTCGTGTTCAGGGTGTCGCCACTGCTGCAGGCTGCCAGTTGGTGGCGATGTGCGATCTCGCCGTCGCGTCAAGCGCCGCAAGGTTCGCCGTCAGCGGCGTCAACCTGGGTCTTTTTTGCTCGGCGCCGGGTGTAGCGCTGTCGCGCAATGTTTTGCGCAAAGCGGCGTTCGAGATGCTGGTAACAGGCGAATTTATCAGCGCGGAAGAAGCAAAAGTGCGCGGGTTGATTAACCGCGTTGTAGCACCGGAACAGCTCGATGCCGAAGTTGAGAAACTCGTTGCGGCAATCATTGCAAAACCGCGTGTCGCTGTGGCGATAGGAAAGGAATTCTTTTATCGGCAAATTGAACTGGGCATCGCCTCAGCTTATGAAGCCGCTGCGCAGACCATGGCCTGTAACATGATGAATGAAGCTGCGCTCGAAGGCGTGCAGGCATTCATTGATAAACGCCCGCCGCGTTGGCCCAAGGATCCAAAATCGCCCTGACCTTTTCAACATTTAACGCTTTAACGCTTCAACGAATGTAACGGCGTAACTTTTCTGTGTCTTTCACTCTTCAAGAACTGGCCACTATGTCTGGCGGCGAGTTGGTGGGCGACCCAAAGGTGGAGATCACCGGTGCTGCATCGCTCGCAGAGGCGACCAGCGGAGAGATAAGTTTTTTCACCACTCGAAAATATATCGGTCTCCTGCGCAAGACGCGGGCTTCAGCTGTTTTCGTTCCGCCTGATTTCGCTGAACCCCTCGCTGCCGCGCAAGTTCGTGTCTCAAATCCTACCAAGGCTTTCGAGCAGGTCGTGCTCAAATTCGCACCGAAACTGATCACGTTTGCGCCGGGCATTCACCCAAGCGCGATTGTCGGATCAGGTGTTCGCCTCGGAGAACGCGTATCAATCCAACCTCATGTAGTCATCGAAGACGACGCCCAAATCGGCGATGGCACAATTATCGGTGCTGGAAGCTACATCGGACATGAAACAATAATCGGGTCCGCATGCCTGATTTATCCGCTGGTGACCATCCGTGAGCGAAGCCTGATCGGTTCGCGGGTAATCATTCACAGCGGCGCGGTAATTGGCGCGGACGGCTTTGGTTTTGAAATGGTCGATGGCGAGCACCAAAAGATCCAGCAGCTCGGGATCGTGCAGGTCGACGATGATGTCGAAATCGGCGCAAACACGACTGTCGATCGCGCCCGGTTTGGCCGGACGTGGATTCAGCAAGGGGTGAAAATCGACAACCTCGTGCAAATCGCGCACAACGTCATCATTGGGAAAAATTCAGTGATCGTGGCCCAGACCGGTATATCAGGCAGTACGCGTGTGGGTGAGCGCGTCATGATGGGAGGACAGGTTGGCATTGCAGGCCACCTGGAAATTGCTGAGGGAACAATGATTGCCGCGCAAAGCGGTGTTTCCAAGAGCCTTCCCGGCGGTGTCTGGTTCGATTCTCCAGCGGTTCCGCTTGCCGAGGCAAAGCGACAAATTGCCTGGATCCACCGGCTCGGCAGACTTTTCGCGCGAGTGAAAGAGATTGAAAGGAAATTGGGACTCTAGGCTCCGCAGCGGACTGTAGAGGCGGCCGTGTCGGCTGCGGGAATTCATTTTTGCAGGCGGCGCGCCTGCCGCTACCGGGACCGCCTGGAAAGAAGCGCGCGTAACGCTTCGGGCGAGATCCATTCTGCGCCGCACGCCTCAACAGTTTCTCCTTCCATGGAATCAGAGGTAGCCACCATTAACTCGAACCGTTCCGCGTATTTGCTAGCCAGACGCTCGATGATGGCGTCGGCTGTCTGGCCCGTGCGGGAATAAAAGACTTGCACGTCGGCCGGGCCGGAAGTCGCCTCGATCTTTGTTCCTTTGCCATCAAAGACGGCTACCACCCGCACACCCGTCCAATCCTGATAATTTCGCAACTGTTTGATCAGCGCTTCGCGCGCCAGCGAGGACCGCCGCGCGTGGAGCTTGCGCAATTCAGGCCAGGCAAAAATAACGCTGTGTCCATCGACGATCAGATAGCGGGCTCGCTGTGGCATTGCTCCTTCTGTGCATGAATCATCAAAGCCGGGTTGTCACACAACGATCGAATCGACTTACTCTTCCGCAGCGGGTTCCTTCTTTGCCCGCTGCTTGCCTGATTTTGGTTGCGTCGCGCTGGCTCGCAGCGCTGTCTTCTTGCGCTGTAAATACGCTCTACGTCGCTTGCGTTTGGCTCGTACACGGTGCTGTTGCCCCACGGGAAGTCTATCGGTTGAAACAATGAGAAACGCAATCTGATTGAACGCTGATTGTTTCACACTCCAGCGTTCGACCCGAAATCACGATTGCGTTTCTGCGTGGTTCGTTTAAAAAAGCACCGTTCCATGACGCATCGGGAATCGGCGACATCCTCCTCCACGCCGAAAAGCGTGGCGGGCCTTGCCATTTTGCTGCTCGTGTTGGCAGCATTTTTCGGGTTTTTAAACACTCAAAAAATGAAAGCGCTTCGCGCAACTGTGGCGACTGCACAGGCTGCGCGCGATGCAGCCGAACGCCGCATACGCGATAAGCCGAATACGTCGGGCGGTGGCACAGTTGCGAAAGAAGAAGAGGGTAAAGTCGCAGAAGGAGAAAACAGAGCCGCAAAAGCCGAGGTAGAGCTCGCGCAAATACAGAAAGAGAAGGCCGATCTGCAGGCCAAATTAGACGAGAACCAGAAAGAGATCGCTTCTTTGCAGAAGCGTGCTGAAGAAGGCGAAAAAAATCCGAACGCGTCAACAGCCGGTAGCCCCGCCGCGGCAGCGCCGCCTGCGGATTTGCAGTCGCAACTCGATGATCTTCGCCGCCAACTGGACAGCGCGGAAAAAGAAAAAGCTTTTCTAGCCGAAAAACTCCAGGACACCCAGGAGCGCGCAGATCAACCGAAGGAAGGGAAAAAACGACGCGAAGCCGCCCGCGACGCTGGCCCCCGCCGAACAGGTTTGCGCGGGACAATCCTGGCAGTCAATCAGGCGTATAACTTCGTGGTACTGAATCTCGGTACTCGGCACGGAGTAGAGTCGAATGCGGAGATGCTTGTTCTGCGGGAGGGAACCTTGATCGGAAAAATTCGCATTTCTTCAGTTGAACCGGCGACCGCCATCGGCGATATCATTACCAACAGTTTGGCGCGTGGCGCCCAAATGCAACCTGGAGACAACGTGATATATGCCGGCACAAGTCCGTAAGCTTCGAAGAATCATCGTTCCTGCTCTGCTATGCACACTAGCAATAACCATGGTCTCGTGCGCGACGCAGCAGGATGCTCGTCTAGTCAGTGATCCTGACGATCATCGCGACTCGTCAATCCCGTGGAACAAGCAGGAACAATGGGAGACCGGAGGGCAGTTCGCGAACATGACCGACCGGCGATAAAGCCGTTCTTGGGCCGCGAATGTTGATCGTGGCCAGCCGAAAACCGGGTCAAGGCCGCTCCAGCTGCAACCGCAGATCAAATCCAGAAACCGGCTGGAATGACTGCGTTTTTGGGTATCACTACAATTCCATCGCGGACGAAGTAATTGTCCGCGTCCAAATTTGGCGGTTTACCCTCCGGCGTAATCACAACACCGTCGGCAATACGAGCGTTTTTGTCGATGATCGCGCGGTCGATTACGCAATTGCGTCCAATGCCGATGGGCGGCTGTGACGAATCGGTTTCTCCTAATTCAAAATAATCCGCGCCCATCACGATGCTGTTCCGGATGGTCGCGCCGCTTTGAATAACGCTGCGTATTCCCACTACGCATCGTTCCAGATGCGCATCCGAGATGATGCATCCATCGGAAATAATCGCTTGCCGCAAAGTGGCGCCATTGATTTTGCTTCCTGGCAAAAAGCGGGGATGCGTGTAGATCGGAGACTCGGGCTCAAAGAAGCTGTACTCGGGCACTACATCGGTGAGATCCAGATTCGCCTCGTAGAAGGCGCGGATTGTTCCGATGTCTTCCCAGTAACCCTTAAAGATAAACGCGCTGACATGCCGATCTTTGATCGATAGCGGGATAATATGCTTCCCGAAATCGACCAGATCGTTCTGCAAAGATTCTATGAGCACATCGCGGTTGAAGACGTAAATTCCCATCGAGGCTTGGAACAATTCCTCATCTTCGTTGGAACCGATGGTGCCGAGCAGCTCCCGGCTCATTTTCATTTCCTGTAAGATTGCTTCATCCGTCGGTTTCTCGACAAAACGCGTGATCCGGCGGTCGACGCCACTCTGCATAATGCCGAACTCGGAAACCTGATGCCGTGCTACGGGTTTGGTGGCCAAAGTGATCTCCGCGCCAAACCGGATGTGCTGATGCAGCAGCGCACGAAAGTCCATCCGGTAAAGCTGGTCTCCGCTTAAGACCAGGTAATAATCAAACGGACGCTCGAGGAAGTAGCGCATGTTTTGCCGGACAGCGTCAGCAGTTCCCTGATACCATTGCGAGCTGGCTGGCGTTTGTTGAGCAGCGAGAATGTCCACAAAGCTGCGCGAGAAATTATCGAACTTGTAACTGGCCTGAATATGCCGATGCAGCGACATGGTATTGAACTGGGTGAGTACATAGATCGAGCGCAGCCCGGAGTTCAGACAATTGCTGATCGGGATATCAACAATGCGATATTTGCCGCCGATTGGCACGGCCGGTTTGGCGCGGTCCTTCGTTAACGGGAACAAACGCGTCCCGGCGCCACCGCCCATAATGATGGCAAGCGTTCGCTGGGTTGTGCCTGGCGGCAGCGCTCCGAACACTTTCGCGGTCGAATTTTTTGGAAGCGAGTCAAGCGGCGGCTGATCTTGCATTGTCTACCAATCAATAACTTAGCGACCGCCGTTTTGCGGTAACTTTTTTGCTGTTGGATTGGAACTACGGCATTCCACGGCGATGCAACCCTAAGTTTTCGGCATGGCAAATGGAAAAGTGAGCCAAACAAAACTGTCGCCGGTGTAGCTACGGCCCTGCGGGCCGTCCCCTGTCATGAAAGTAGCGCCGCGGTGGACCGGCCACGGGTCGGTGAACCGGTGGCTACGACCATTATGAAAACGTTCTAGAATGTCTGTTTCTTGCGGCTGAGGACAGACGCCGCTACACTCCAAAAACATGTGTGGGATTGTTGGCTACGTGGGAGGCGCTCAAGCGGCGCCCATTTTGCTCGATGGGCTGCGTCGTCTTGAATATCGAGGCTACGACTCAGCCGGCATCGCTATTGTAGACGGGGGGCGTCTGGAAACGCGCAAACGTGCCGGACGCATCGCTGCCCTAGCAAAACTAATGAAGAAGCAACCGGTCTCAGGTTCGCTCGGCGTCAGTCACACACGCTGGGCCACACACGGCAAAGTCACCGACCAAAACGCGCATCCGCACTTCGACGCCAGCGGCAAGCTAGCACTGGTCCACAACGGCGTGATCGAAAATTATCAGACACTTAAAGGTGAGCTCATCCGGGGCGGCGATACGAACTTTCGCTCCGAAACCGACACCGAAGTGCTCGCGCATCTAATCGGTAAACTCTACGACGAATCATGCGCCAGCACGGTGGATGTCCCGGAAAAAAAAGCGCGACTGCTTGCCGCTGTTCGCGCGGCGCTTCAACAGGTAATTGGCACGTATGGTATCACTGTGATCCACGCCGATGTGCCGGAATTCATGATCGGCGCACGGCGTGGAAGCCCACTCGTGCTCGGGGTAGGCGACGGCGAAAACTTTCTGGCGAGTGACGTGAGCGCTATCGTCGCTTACACCCGCGATGCAGTTTATTTGAACGACTTCGATGTAGTAGCGGCGGGGCGAGACAAGTTCGAGATCACTTCGCTTGCAGGAGACAGCAGCGAGCACGCAGTCAGCAAAGTCGAATTCACGGCCGAAGACATTGGGAAAGGGGATTATCCCCATTACATGCTCAAAGAAATCTTTGAGCAGCCAGACACGGTGCGCGACGCGATGCGCGGCCGTCTCAACCCGGAGGAATGCACCGCGAAGCTGGGCGGATTGAACATGACGCCTCCCGAGCTTCGCGATGTCGGCCGTATCGTTCTTACCGGCTGTGGCACGGCGCTTCATGCCGGCAGGGTCGGAGAATATTTGATCGAGCGACTTGCCAGCATTCCAACCGAAGTCGAATACGCGAGCGAGTTTCGCCACCGCAACACCCCGATGACTCCTGAGACACTGGTCTTCGCCATAAGCCAGAGCGGTGAAACCGCGGACACACTCGGTGCTCTGCGAGAAAGCCGGCGTAAAGGCTTCCGCACCCTGGGAATTTGCAACAACGTCGCCAGCACGATCGCGCGAGAGAGCGACGGCGGAGTTTATATGCACGCCGGGCCGGAAATCGGCGTGGCGGCTACGAAATCGTTTACGTCGCAACTTGTGATTCTGACGCTTCTCGGACTGCTCTTTGGACGAATGCGAAATCTTTCCGCAACTGATGGGAGCCGCGTGATTGAAGCGCTCGAAGCGTTGCCTAGCCAGATTGAAGCGGTTCTCAACCTGAGCGACCAGATTGAGGCAATTGCCAAAAAATATGCCGATGCAAACGGCATGCTTTTCTTCGGCCGGCAATTCAACTTCCCGGTAGCGCTAGAAGGAGCGCTTAAGATGAAGGAGATCACTTACCTGTTTGCGGAGGGGCATCCCAGCGCTGAGCTAAAGCATGGCGTCATCGCGCTGATCCGTTCCGATCTGCCTTCCGTGTTTGTCGCGCCGCATGATTCCGTTTTCTCGAAAAACCTGAACAACATCGAGCAAGTGAAAGCCCGCAAAGGGCCCCTCATTGCGGTCACCAGTGGAAGCGGTGCGAAGCAACTGAAAGAAGTTGCCAACGAAATTATCGTGCTGCCGGAAGCGCCCGAGTACGTAATGCCCATCCTGGCTGTCGTCCCGCTTCAACTTCTTGCTTATCATCTCGCCGTCGCGCTGGGCCGCGACGTGGATAAACCACGGAACCTCGCCAAAAGTGTGACCGTAGAATGATTTTGTCCTGGCAGAGACACCGCCCCGCGATGTTCCGGAGGCCACAGCGCGTCATCCTTATGATCGCCCCGCTGGAAAATCAAGCAGCTCTGCAGTAAACTTCGCGCCCAGGATTCATCCCCAGGTGCAACACAACGAAGAGTACGTGCTCAAAGTCCTCGAAGAGGGCGGGCTTATCACCCGCCAGCAGATCGACAGCGCGCGGTCACTTCTAAACGGCGAACCCGGAGTGGTCGATGTTTTGATCAACGACGGAGTTGTCTCCGACGTGGAGGTCTCGCGCACGCTCGCCGCGCAAGCACAAATGGATTGGATCGACATCTCTTCCATGGTAATTCCGCCACAAATCATCAATCAAATCCGAGGCGAAGAAGCGCGCCGTTTTAAAGTGATTCCGGTCGCTTTCGGCGAGACTGGACTGGTGGTGGCGGTCGGCAACCCGCTCGACATTGATACGATCGACAGCCTGAGTTTTCTTCTGCAACGCGAGCTGGAATTGGTATGCACCAGCCCACAGAAAATTCGTGAAGCACTGATCAAATACTACGGGACGGCCGACGAAGCGGCAGATGTCTTGCAGAAAAAAATCGGTGAAGACATCGATCTCGGGTTGGAAATTGGCGATGCCTCCGAGGCGACCGCGGTCGATGAAGCCGATGCGCCGATCATTCGGCTGGTTTCCATGCTGCTCATCGAGGCGCACCGCGCGGGCGCGAGCGATATTCATCTCGAACCGCTGGACAAGAAGTTTCGCGTTCGCTTCAGGATCGACGGCGTCCTGCAGGAGATGCAAGCGCCACCGAAACGTTTGCAATCAGCCATCGTCAGCCGGCTCAAAATCATGACCGGTTCGATAAGCATCGCAGAGAAGCGCCTGCCACAGGACGGTCGCATCCAGGTAAAAATCAAAAAGAAGCCACTCGATCTTCGTGTCTCGACGATTCCCACCAATCACGGTGAGAGCGTGGTGATGCGGTTGCTGGATAAATCCAGCCTAAAGCTCGGCTTGCCGGAGCTTGGATTTCTCTCGGACGATCAGGAAACGTTCGAGCGCCTGATCAAACTGCCGGACGGGATTCTGCTCGTCACCGGCCCTACCGGCTCCGGAAAGACGACCACGCTCTACGCCTGTCTCAATTACATCAACAAGCCAGACCGCAAGATCATCACCGTGGAAGAACCGATCGAATATCAAATGACCGGGATCAACCAGGTGCAGGTGAATACTGAGATCGGAATGACTTTTCCGGCGGCCTTGCGTTCCATTCTGCGCCAGGCGCCGAATATCATCATGATCGGCGAAATTCGAGATCTCGAGACAGCGAGCATTGCTACGAACGCGAGCCTCACCGGTCACCTTGTCTTCAGTACGCTGCACACCAATGACGCGCCTTCTGCGGTGGCGCGCTTAGTCGATCTCGGTGTTCAGCCGTTTCTTGTGGCTTCCTCCGTGCGAGCGATCATGGCGCAACGACTTGTCCGCAGGTTGTGTTCGAACTGCAAACAACCCGGAGAACTCAGCGAAACCGAATTGCGCGCATTGCAAATCGAGTCCGGCCAGCTCTCCGAGGCTCAAGTGATGAAGCCGGTGGGGTGCGAGCGATGCCGTCAAATCGGTTACAAGGGTCGGATAGGCATCTTTGAAATTTTCATCATCGACGACGATGTGCGCCACATGATCAACAAACGCAGTCTGACTTTGTTGTTGCGGCAACGAGCGCGTGAACTTGGCATGCGCACGCTCCGCGAGGATGGCATCCGCAAAGTGCTGGCCGGCCTCACCTCTGCCGAAGAAGTAATCTCCATTACGGTAGGAGACGTGAGCTGATGAACGCGGCGAGTACCAGATCGGGTAGCGCACGCGTCTCGCGTGTTGGCGACGGCGTAGCGCCGTCGCGAACTTTCCTTGAGACACAGCCCCAGGATGGAGCTCACTATTCTCGCCGGAGACTTCCCCACTTCGAGAAGCCGTGGGCGATCTATGCTGTGACAATCAGCACGAGGAAGGATCGTTGCCTATCGCCAAAAGTGCGCACGATTGTTCTGAATTCGTTGCGTCATTTTCACAACCAACGTTACGAACTGTTCGCCGTCTGCGTGATGCCCGACCATGTGCATCTCCTGCTCCAACCGTGGTCAAAAGGAAACGATGACAAGGGAAACGTTGTTTTCTGGCCGCTGAGCGAACTAATGCATTCAATCAAATCGTTTTCGGCGCACAGAATTAATGACCTCGAGAAGAAGAGCGGATCGATTTGGGAGAAGGAGCAGTTCGATCGCTACGTACGATCGGATCGCGATCTGGAAGAGAAATTCCATTACATTGTTCGAAATCCGTGGGACTCGGGCGTGGCCGGGCAAAATGAGGATTACCTGTGGGTCTGGACGCAGGATGACGAATACCGCAGGGAAAGTTCGTTTCGGCGCGACGCCGAAACCAGCACGCGGGACGCGTGCGCTACCCAGAGGCGTGAAACATGAAAAACAAACAGGTTGCCGAATTCTTTGTCGAGCAGCGCGTACTCGGGCCTTCGCAAGCGGAAGATGTCCTGAGCGAAGCAGAGCTGAACGGGAAGACCGTTGCGCAGGCGATGATCGACGGCGGCTTCATTGACGAGCACGACTTTTATCAAACAATTGCAAACGGTCTTGGCACAGACTTTATCGATCTAACCGAGCGTGACATCTCGCCGCAGATTGTGCGCCTCATTCCCAGCGGGCTGGCTCGATTACACGGCGCTCTCCCAGTTGACATGAGCGGGACCACCTTGCGAGTCGCGCTCATCGATCCGTTCGATCTCCAGGTCGCCGAAGATCTTCGCTTCGCGCTCGGTAAAGACATTCAAGTGGTCGTTTCGCCGCAGGATCAAATCGAAAACCTGATCAAGCAGCATTATGGCAGCGATACGACGAGCATGGAGGAAGTCCTCAAGCAACTCGGCCAAGCTGGCGAGCTTCTGCAACTGCGCGAGGGAGACGGCGAGGCGGCAGTGGAAGCCGAAGCAAACGCAACTCCCATCATTCGCTTTGTCGATCTCATTCTTTACCAGGCGATCCAGGACCGCGCGAGCGACATTCACTTCGAGCCATTCGAAAATGAATTCAAAATCCGGTATCGCGTTGATGGCGCGCTCTACGAAATGTCACCGCCGCCGCGTCATCTTGCCCTGCCTGTGATCTCGCGGGTGAAAGTGATGGCAAATATGAATATCGCGGAGAGACGGTTGCCCCAGGATGGCCGCATTCAAAAGCATATCGCCGGACGCAATGTCGATCTTCGAGTTTCAACCTTGCCAACTCAATTTGGTGAGAGCCTCGTGCTGCGCGTCCTCGATCGGAGCATTGTAAATCTAGACCTCGAAGCGCTAGGGATGCCCGATTACATCTACAAGTTTCTGCTCGAGATGATCGATCACCCAAACGGCATCTTTATCGCGACCGGACCGACTGGCTCGGGAAAGACAACGACGCTTTATTCCTGCCTGCGTAAGATCAATACAATTGATTCGAAGCTCCTTACCGCGGAGGAGCCGGTCGAATACGATCTGGAAGGAATCGTACAAGTGCCGGTGAACGAAGCCATCGGCCTGACGTTTGCGCGCGTTTTGCGATCGTTTCTGCGCCAGGACCCGGACCGCATCATGGTTGGCGAGACGCGCGACCTTGAGACGGCGCAGATTGCCATTCAGGCGTCGCTGACTGGGCACCTTGTTTTTACTACGCTCCATACAAACGACGCGCCGGGGGCCATCACGCGCTTGATCGATATGGGTGTGGAACCATTTCTGATTTCGTCCACGCTAGAAGCCGTCCTCGGTCAGCGTTTGTTACGCAGCATTTGTCGCCAATGCCGTACCGCTTATAAGCCAAGCGACACATTATTTACCGAGTTAGGTATCTCGCGGCAGGACATCGGCGATAAACAATTCTTCTACGGCAAAGGTTGTGACGCTTGTAACAACACAGGGTACAAGGGACGAAAAGGAATTTACGAGCTTCTGAAAGTCACCGATCCAATTCGTGAACTAATCAATGAGCGCGCGCCAACGGTTACGTTGAAGCAAAAGGCTGTGGAGCTTGGAATGGTAACACTGCGCCAGGACGGCTTGCGCAGCATCTTCGCTGGCGACACCACCGTCGAGGAAGTGCTGAGATATACCTGAGGAATTTAACGATTCAGCGATTTAGTGATTTAGCGATTGAAATGGACTAAAAGACGCCGGTTTGGTTTAATCGTTTAATCATTAAATTGTTAAGTCGCCAGATTTAGCCATGCCACATTACAACTACGTAGCTCTCGATGCTCGGGGACAGGAAGCGACGGGATTAGTTGAAGCCACTTCAACCAATGACGCAATCGGGCGGCTGCGCCAGGCGGGGTATTTCCCTACGAGCGTCTATGAGGAGGCTATAGCCCGTTCTGAGGGCAAGGCGACTCGTCGTCAGGCAGCGAAGATGGCGCGCGTGACGAAGCCGCGCGCGAAAACCAGCATTGATCTTTTCCAGCGCAAAAAAATTAAGCCAAAGATCCTGATGATTTTCACTCGTCAACTGGCGACGCTGATTGATTCGGGGTTGCCATTGCTGCGAAGCCTGAACGTCCTGGCAAAACAGGAGCGTGACAAAGTGTTGAAAAATACGATCAACAAACTCGCTGACTCCGTGCAGGGCGGTAACACATTTTCTGACGCGTTGGCACTGCACCCGAAGATTTTTAACGATCTGTTCGTCAACATGGTCAAAGCCGGCGAGGTCGGTGGCGTGCTCGAACTGGTGCTCAACCGGCTTTCGGAATTTCAGGAGAAAGCCGCGAAGATTAAAAATAAAGTCGTCGCGGCAATGGTCTATCCGATGATCGTGATGACGATGGCAGTGGCCATCATGGGTTTTCTTCTGGTCTTCATTGTGCCGAAGTTCGAAGCGATCTTCCACGACATGCTCGGCAACAAACCGCTGCCGATCATCACGCAGTTTGTGATCGGAGCGAGCAACTTCGTGAAGAACCATGGCCTACTCTTGGTGGGGGCTGTGATCGCCGCGGTGGCAGCTTATAAATTCATTAACCGCACCCGCGGCGGGCGATTCGTGATTGATAGTTTCAAATTGCGCATGCCGCTTTTCGGCGATTTGAATCGCAAAACCGCGATCTCGCGCTTCGCGCGCACCCTCGGGACACTGGTCACGAGCGGTGTTCCGATTTTGCAGGCATTAAACATTACGCGCGACACTGCGGGCAATGCGGCCATCGCCACCGCGATCTCGCAGGTGCACGACAGTGTGAAGGAAGGCGAATCGATCGTGCAACCGTTGGAAGCCAGCCGCGCTTTTCCCCCAATGGTGATCAGCATGATCGATGTAGGCGAAGAAACCGGTAAACTTCCAGAAATGCTTTTGAAGATTGCAGATGTGTACGACGACGAGGTCGACAACGCCGTTGCGGCTCTTACATCGATGCTGGAGCCAATCATGATTGTGTTTCTGGCGGTGATTGTCGGTACGATTGTGCTCGCCCTTTTCACGCCGCTCATCAGCATCATCAGCGGCTTGCAACAGCAAACGTAACGCGCCTGCGGCGCGAAATGACGAAGCCCGAATGTCGAATGTCAAAGGAAAGACAGAATGACGAACAACCAAAAAGTCGCGACGGACAGGCTTAGTCATTCTGGGTTCGTCATTGATTCGTCATTCGTCATTCGGGCTTCGTCATTTTCAGCTAGAAGCGCCTTCACTCTCATTGAACTGATCGTAGTTATCGCCATTATCGTCATTCTCGCCGGACTAGTTCTAAGCACAGTTGGCTACGTGCAAAAGAAAGGCGCGCGCGCCCGCGCTGAAACTGAAATCGCCGCCATGTCGGCGGCGTTGGAAAGTTACAAGGCAGATAATGGGATTTACCCTGCCAATTCAGCCACGAATGCCCTTGACGCGCAGACTTATCCGGACCCGTCAGATCCGGCCTACTCCGCTGCATCCCTTTTCCTCTACGAACAGTTGATGGGCGTCACAAGTGGGAACCGTTCAGAAACTCCGTCGGGCAAAACGTACTTCGCGTTTAAACCGAATATGTTGTTACCAGCACCGCCTTCTACCGCAGACGTCACTGCGATTCGCGATCCGTTTGGGAATAGCTATGGATATTCGACCGCCTACCAGCATGATATTGATCTGGGGGTTCCACCCACTCACGGCTACAATCCCACGTTTGATTTTTGGAGTACCACTGGCACAACCAGCGGGAGCACAACTGATAGAAATCAGTGGATCAAAAATTGGTAGAGCGCGCCAGCAATTCAGCGCTCACAGAGCGCCGCTACGGAAAATCCGCAATCCGCAATTTCCCATCACCCTCCGCTCGTGTGCACCACAACCTCCACACGGCGGTTGGAGCTCTGCTCTTCAATTGATCCGTTGGGCGAGGCTCGGAATTTCGCCGGGCCGTAACCGCGCGTTTCGATTTGCGCAGGATTAATCCGCATTACCTCTACCAAATAGCGCTTCACACTGTCCGCGCGGCGCTGGCTCAGATCGAGATTGTACTCAAATGTGCCGAATGAATCGGTGTACCCTTCGACGGAAAAGGTCGCCTTCGGATTGCGCTGGATGAGAGTGCCCAGCTTTTGCAGCTGAATGATGGCACTTGCTTGCAGAACGTCGCTGTCATATTCGAAGAGTTGATCGTCCGGTAGTCGCAATTTTGTGCCCGACCCGAGCGGACCTTTTTGCGCGAGCAGTTGATCCAAATCGCTGAAGCCAGGGGTGTGCCCTTTGGTCGGTCCGGCGCTGTCGGAAGCCAGTTTGCTGGTAAAGCTATTGGGCCGTTTGATCGTCGTGCTCGTGGCCAGCTCCGTCCCGCTGAGCGCAGGCTGTGGACGGCCTGATGTCGAATTACTATTGAGCAGCGATTGTTCGTGCGCCGCGTTTGGATCGTTGGCGAGACTCTGGGCGGTCGATCGCTCAATTTCAGTAAGGACGGAATTTACTTCGGGTTGTTCCACCTTTGGTTGATCAGGCAAAACGTCCCGCATGTCGTCCGGAAGCGCGGCGCTGGCTTGAATGTCCTGCAATAGCTTGTCGAACGATTTCTTTTCGTCCGGCAACTGCACATCAGTGTTGTCAGGATTCGGTTTTGCAGCTGGATTTGTCTGATCGGCGCTGCTTTTGCCAAGGTCCGACGTGTTGATGCTCCTGACCTTGAACGTTGGGGTCTGGTCATTTTGAACCATCAAGGTTTCCACAGTTTGGAAACGCGTCCGGTAAAAATAAGCGCATAGCACGAGGTGCAATCCCAATGAAACAATCAGGCCAAACCAGAGCCAACTGCGCTCTCTGCTGCCAGTGAGCAGTCCTTCAGTCTCGAAGTCGTCAAAATCGGAAACTCTCATCGTGGCCTGCAACATATCACATTTGACTGCGCGATCTATGCTGATCTAGCCTTTGGGCTCTCAGTAACACCGGACTTCAGTCCGGTGTTTTGGGAACCCGAGCAGCAAGCCGTTTCAACGGCGTCAGGCCGGGTTCTAAAGCCGTTCGAAACGGCTGACCACAGTGCTTCAAATAGGCACCTGGCTGAAGCCAGGTGTTAGTGAAAGAGGATTCCCCTGAAAATCGAAACGAAGCTAAATCTAACGGCCAGCTCGCGTTTGCTCGATAAACGCCCTCGCTGCTCGCCGGATTTCGTCCGCCACACGTGCCTCAGGTGAAACAAATTTCGGCGTGAACCACGGAAAGAGTCCGATCAAATCGTGCGTGACCAGAATTTGCCCATCACAATGCTTGCCGGATCCGATACCGATCGTTGGGATACGGATTGTATTTGTGATCTGCTTTGCAATATCCGCGACGACAATCTCCAGCACGACAGAAAATGCACCGGCTTTTTCCACAGCGCGTGCATCGGCCAGCAGCGCTTCTGCCTCAGATTGAGTACGGCCTTTGATCCTGTAGCCGCCTTCCTCGCGCACACTTTGAGGTAGCATGCCGATGTGCGCCATGAACGGAATGCCTGCCTGTGTGATCGCTGCGATTTGCGCGATATGGCTCACACCGCCCTCGAGCTTTACCGCTTGCGCACCGACATCGATAAACTTCCTGGCGGTCTCCACAGCCTGTTCGGGTGTGTCGTAAGTGTGGATCGGCATATCTGCCACGAGTAACGCTTGTTTAACCCCGCGAGCTACCGCGCGCGTGTGATGCAGCATTTCTTCCATCGTCACACCGGTCGTATCCTGGCAACCAAGCACCACCATGCCTAACGAGTCGCCTACGAGGATGATGTCGATGCCGCTTTCGTCGAGCAGACGCGCGGTCGGATAATCGTAAGCCGTCAACGCGGTGATCTTTTCGCCGCGTTGTTTCATTTGCCGAAAATCTTTCATGGAACCTGCCGGAAGATCAGCCGCTAATTTTAGAACGCAAGCTATAGGGGCCTACCAATCATCCATCAACCGGACGACCTCATCGGATTCTTCGAGTTCACTCAGCAACTGCCGGACAGTTTTTCTCTGGTTAGGCAAAACCAGGTCTGGCTGGATATCTGCCAGCGGTTGAAGCGCGAATCTTCTGAGATGCATCCGTGGATGCGGCAGTTGCAACTGTTCATAATCAATGCGGCGGTCGCCGCAGTAGAGCAAATCGATGTCGATCTTGCGCGAGACGTTTTTCCGATGATCGCGCTTGCGGCCTAACGACTCCTCGATTCCGATAAATTGTTCGAGCAAATCTATGGGGTCACCTTCATAATCAAACTCAATAACCGTATTCAAAAATTTTCCCGCTCCCGGTTCGCAACCGACTGGTTCGGTCTCGTAAATTGCTGAACAAAGAACGGGCGGCTGGACGTCCGCCAGATCAACGATCCGTCGCCGCGCTGCGCGCAAATTCTCCAGTCGATCTCCGAGATTTGATCCGAGCGCGACAGCCGTTCTCATAGCCACTTCCTGTAGAGACAGGCGTGGCGCCTGGGAATCCGCCGAGAAACGCGATAGGCACGGATGCCACTACAGTCCCAGCACATCTTGCATGGTGTAAAGCCCCGGTGGCTGCTGGTTAATAACCCATTTCGCCGCGCGTAAGGCGCCTCGCGCAAAAATTTCGCGGTTCGCTGCGCGATGCGTGAGTTCAAGGCGCTCGGCGGGTCCGCTAAAAATGACTGTGTGTTCGCCAACCACGTCGCCTTCGCGAATCGATTGAATCGGAATTTCGCCCGGAATGTTTCGAGCTGCTTTCAAAACCTCAGCAAGAGTTTTGGCCGTCCCGCTGGGCGCATCTTTTTTCATCTTGTGGTGCATTTCTACAATCTCGGCGTCAAAATCGATGCCGAGCTGCTCGGCAGCTTTGCGCGTGAGCCAGAAGAGCACATTGACTCCGATGCTGAAATTAGACGCAAACACGATCGGCAACGACTGCGCAGTCTCTTCAATCATTCTGCGTTGCTCTTTAGAATGACCGGTCGTCCCAATGACCAACGCCTTGCGATGCTGCAAGGCAGTGCGACAGATTTCAGTGATAGCGCCGGCGTAACTGAAATCGATAGCCACATCGCAATTTTTCATCGGCGGTTCGATTTGGTCGCCAAGATCGCACCGGGCAATGATGTGGATTTTCGGGTCGCCATTCGCAAGATCGCTGATGGTTTTTCCCATGCGCCCAGCCGCGCCAATGAGCAATACACGGACTCGAGAGTTCTTCATTTGAGAAAACTCTCACTCCCTTAAGAGAGGATTGAGGTGAGGGGCTGCAAATCACTTCTCCTGCTCGAATTTTTCGAGCGTTTTGCGCAAGCGCGCCTGATTCGATTCGTCCATCTCGCATAACGGCAGACGCACTTCGCTGGACATCGCCCCGCGCCAGCCGAGCGCCGTCTTCACCGGCACGGGATTCGGTTCAATGAACAAATCTTTGAAAAGCGGAAACATCTTGCGATGCAGGTTGGCAGCTAACTTCGTATTCCCGGATTCGTAAGCTCGGACCAGCGCACAAACTTCAGCCGGAAACAAATTTGAAGCGACACTGACAACCCCGACCGCTCCAACCGACATGAACGGCAGTGTTAATGAATCGTCGCCGCTTACAATCGTAAACGACTCAGGCAAACGAGCGCGTAACTCGCTCACGCGCTCGACACTCCCACTCGCTTCCTTGATCGAAACGATATTCCTGCACTCCTTGGCGAGGCGCGCCACAGTATCGGGGGCGATATCCACCCCGCAGCGGCCAGGGATGTTATAGAGCATGATGGGCAGCGATGTGACCTCCGCAATCGTTTTGAAATGGCGGAACAAGCCTTCCTGGCTCGGTTTGTTGTAATACGGCGCGACGAGAAGCGCGCCATCCGCGCCGAATTTCTCGGCCATCTTCGTATCCGCTATCGCGTGCTGCGTGGCGTTGGAACCTGTACCCGCAAGGACCTGGCAACGCTTTTTCGCAGTTGCGACCGCAAGGCGGATCAGTTCTTGGCGTTCCTCGTGGGACAGCGTCGGCGATTCGCCCGTAGTGCCTACAGCAACAACTCCGCTGATTCCGCAAGCGATTTGGTTTTCAATCAGTGTCTCGAAAGCGCCAACATCAATCCCGCCATTGCGAAATGGTGTGACTAAAGCCGTGAAGGTGCCGCGGAACATTGGGCCAATTGTAGGGGCGGCTGTCCTCAGCCGCAATCAACCAAATCGTCTGCGCTACAGCTCAATTGTGCCGTCAAATACGAACTCGGCCGGACCGGTAAGCGTAACGTTGCGAAACTGCTTATCGATCTTTTCAAACCCCACACGCAATTCGTCTCCCCCGCGTGCAATTACGCTGATCGGACCCTTTGCGTCTTCAGTAGCGGCGAACACGAGCGCGCTCGCGACTACGCCGGTGCCGCATGCGAGGGTTTCATCTTCCACACCTCGTTCGTAGGTGCGGACAGCGATCTTATCGGCTCCGCGTTTTTCGATGAAGTTCACGTTTGCGCCCTTTGGCGAAAACGTTTCGTGATAGCGAATGGCTGAGCCTTCTCGCGGCACATCGACATCGCCGACTTGTGCGACGGGAATAACCACATGTGGCACACCGCTATTGATGAAATGAACGATTCTTTTTTCCGCGCCGATAGGAAGGGGAACACTCAGCCGCAAATCCGTCGGCTCGGTCATTTGCAAGGTAACCAGGTTTCCACTCAACTCTGCCGAAATGACGCCAGCTGGAGTCTCAAAGGAAATTTTGCCTTCGACGCCTGCCACCTTGTTTGCAAACCGCGCAAAGCAGCGCGCGCCGTTTCCGCACATCTCTGCTTCTCCTCCATCGGCATTAAAGTAGCGCATTCGGAAATCGGCGTGGTCCGATGGATTTTCCAACAATAAAATTCCATCCGCTCCGATACCACGGTGGCGATCACAAAGACGGGCGATTTGGCCGCGATTTAGATGGATGTCCCCTTCCCTGTTATCGATCAGGATGAAATCGTTTCCCGCGCCGTTCATCTTTGTGAAACGCAGCATATAGTCCGTTTAGCATACGTCGGCGCGCAAAGCCAACCGCGGCTCTAGCCTGGCTTCGGCTGTCATGTCGAGCGGAGTCGAGACAAGAGTCGCGGCGAATATCAAAACGAACTCATGCCGTTGCCAGATCGCGTTTTGATGATTACTTATCCCGCCGTGAAGCGAGTGGCGGCTTGGGTTTTCCTTGTGATTTTTGGGCTGACGTCGCGCGCGTCGTTCGCGGGCGATTACAACACCTTGATCCTTGAGCAGATCAAGGAGATGCCGCAAGGTGGCCGCTATTCTGTTTCGCGCTTCGCAAAAATCCGACTCCAATCTTCGGCGCACTTCGAGTCCGGCAAATTTTTCATTCTACCTTCCCAGGCCTCGCCGAGTTTTTGCTCAGGCGCAACGTATCTGGTTTTCATCAGATCGATCGAAGCTTTGCGTGCGCGCGGTCAGCTACACCTCGATTATTCCACGTTAGAGCGCCTCATCATCCGAGACCAGCGCGACGGCGAAGGGATCTGGGGCCGGTGGAACGCAAACGGACCTGGCACAGCCCGGCTCTTTCACGAGCTGCAGCTCGGACAAAACTTCGACAACTTCGATCAGGCGAAGCCGGGTGATTTCATGAAAATCTTCTGGTCGCGGCAAGTAGGAAGAAACGAGCATGGCCACTCCACAATTTTCCTCGGTACGGAGAATCGTCCGGATGGGCAGTATGTCCGCTACTGGTCGAGCAACATTCCATCTGGATACGGCGAAAAGAGCGTTCCGCGAAGCAAGATTGCCTACGCCATCTTTTCACGTCTTCAGACGCCGGCCAATCTCGTTCGGATCAACAACGCGCCATTTGTCGATACATATTTGGCGTCCCTCCTCCGAACGCGCTCGAGCATTGCGGAAGCCGGCGCGAAGTGCGGACTTTGATTAACCCAACGCGTTGAGGACAACGCGTTCCACCCGAAAGGTGGATCGGCTTCTCCGAAGACGATACTAAAATTGGCAAACGGCAGCTGGGAAGCCGTCCTTTCTTGCAGGTATGGACATTCTCAAATGGTGCTTGCCTTCGCCGAAGCCGGTCTCTAAAACGGAGCGATGATGATCGAAACCTTAAAGCGTCATTGGTGGGTTCCAGTGATAAGGGGAATCGCTGCAATTGTTTTTGGAATTATCGCGTTCGTGTATCCCGGATTAACTATTGCGACATTAGTGCTGTTTTTTGGAGCATGGGTGCTAATCGACGGCATATTTCGCGTTGTGGGCGCGATCGGACATCGTGCTTCCGATCCGGACTGGGGATGGCACCTCGTCATCGGAATTCTCGGGATCATCGTCGGCTTGCTTACATTCCACGCGCCCCAAGTCACGGCGTTGGCGCTGGTCATTTACATTGCAGCTTGGGCACTCATGATCGGCGGGTCCGAAATTGCGTTGGCAATCAAGCTGCGTCGGGAAATCAAAGGCGAGTGGTTTCTCATTCTGATGGGTCTGGCATCCATCGTTTTCGCTATACTGCTCCTATGGAATCCTATCGCGGGCGCCGCCGCAGTGATTTGGCTCATCGCATGGTACGCGGTTGTGCTGGGCATCCTTGGCATCTTTTTTGGCTTCCGCCTACGCAGTCTGAGCGCTTTCTAGCGGCCATCCCAGGCGAAGATTCCCGTTCGCGGTCGGGATGCGCTCGCGAGCGAGCTGTCTTTAGCAGGCGATACGACCTGTCTCGCTCAGTGAGACGATTAGTCTACGACGCTGGAATATGAGTTTCCTAATCTTACGCGTCGAATTCCTAAAGGCGGAAGTCTCCAGCCTTTTTTACCGTTTATGAAAAATACCTCTGCTCCCAGGATGCGACGGCGGGAAGGTACGCATCCCAACGGCGACCAACTCGATAGCAAGCAACTGCTTTCAGCCCTGACGGCATTTAAACGTGGAGACTTTTCCACCCACCTGCCGGACGACAGGACAGGCATAGCCGGCAAGATCGCGGATACCTTCAATGATGTAATCCGAATCAATCAGCGCCTGACCGAAGAGTTGGCGCGCATCAGCCGTGTAGTCGGAAAGGAAGGCAGGATTAGACAGAGAGCATCCCTTGGAGACGTGCCCGGTTCGTGGGCAGAGGCGATGAGCTCTGTTAACAATCTAATCGGGGATTTAGTGCATCCTACGAGCGAAATGGCGCGCGTAATCGGGAGGCGCGGCTGATCGATGATTTGCTCGATCTAACTCGCATCGATCGGGGTAAGGTGCAGCTCAATTTTGAAATCGTTGACGCTCATACCCTGTTGCAGAATGCACTGGAGATTTGCCAGGCGGAAATCGATCGAAAACATCTGGCGCGTTCCCTCAATCTCCGCGCACGGAAAGTTCATCTGCAAGTAGACCCGGCGCGGCTGCAGCAGATCTTTTGGAACCTGATAAATAACGCCGTGAAATTCACACCGGAGCAGGGACAGATTTCCATTTCCACGCGCAACGATTCCAATGGACAACTGCTTGTTGAAATCACGGACACGGGCTTGGGAATTGAGCCTGAAGCACTGCCGAAAATTTTCGATGCTTTTGAACAAGGTGGCCGGACACAGCTTGGAGGACTGGGTCTTGGCCTCGCCATCAGCAAGAAGCTTGTCGAAGCGCACAAGGGAACTATCACTGCGCAAAGCGCCGGCCGGAACAAAGGCGCCACATTTAAGCTCGTTTTTCCGACGTGCGAAAAAACTGAGGCCCAAATTACACCGGCTGCTTTGCCCGCGGTCCCGGCACGTCAGACCAAGCGGATTTTGCTTGTCGAAGATCACGAAGATTCGAACCGGTCACTTACGAACCTGCTTCGGCAGCGCGGTTACGACGTGCACTCGGCGCTAAATTTTCAGTCTGCGCTCGATCTCGCCTCGAAGGAGCAGTTTGATGTGCTTATCAGCGACCTGGCATTGCCCGACGGCAGCGGGATTGATGCAAAGGTTGCGATCCGAGCACCCACTTCTCGGCATTGTTCTCACCGGCTTCGGGATGGAAGACGACATTCGCAGGGGCCGTGAAGCAGGATTTCGGCACCACCTCGTCAAGCCGATTGATCTGAACAAGCTTGATTTGCTTATTCAACAAAACGCGAACATCCCCCTGCCTCAGTAGGATTCGACCAGCACGCAGACGAGTTCGAAGAGTCGTCGACCTACGGCGTGAACGTGTAAACTACAGTGCGCACGGCCCTTCTTGTGCCCTTGACCACGCTGTGGCCCACATTTTTGGCTGTCTGCACACTACTCTTCGCCACGTTTTTCGCTGTTCTCACAGGTCCTGCCTCAACCGTTCCAATGGCAACGGCAAAGGCGAGAATTATCGAAAAGAACGCCTTCATAGTACTAAATTATTCGTTTCTGGCGGCTCGTGTGCGTTTACCTCGACTGGCGTCGCGTGGGCCCGCCAGGATTCGAACCTGGGACCAAGGGATTATGAGTCCCCTGCTCTAACCGCTGAGCTACAGGCCCAATTTACGAGGGAAAGAGGCAATCTTGCTCTCGCCGAAGAGCAACTTTTTGATACTGGCATTTGATACTGTCCCATGCTTTCAAGAAATTCGGCTCCAGAGCAGACATGGAAGCGATGTGGCGAGAACCTCGTCAAATATACTCCCTCCGGCACATACTACGTTCGAGTGCGGGTCG
>JBKPDP010000038.1:0-32275 GCA_046727935.1 Verrucomicrobiota bacterium
GAGAAGAGTATCCGCTGCGCCCTTGTTGTGCGGATCCATGGCGAGAGCTCGCAATTCAGCACGCTCCGCATCCTTCCACAGACGCAATGCCTGGTAAGTGTTTCCAATTTCGACTAGAATTCCAGCGTCGCGGGGGTCGAGTTCCTCTGCCCGTTGAAGATCTGCCAGAGAGCGCTCCCATTCACCGCGCCGGCGGTAAACCCACGCCCTGTAAAGTCGCGCCAAAGCATTGTTGGGCTGCAACTCCAGCGTCCGGTTGAACTCCGTTAGCGCGATCCCATATTGGCGATGACCCCGATAAAAGAATAACCCCAGCGCCAAGTGCGCTTCCGGCAAATTTGGAGCCAGCGCTAAAGCGCGATCAATGATCGATGTTATGTCCTTTAACTCGGATGGTGTTAGGGGAGAGAAAAACCAGTGCCGCCGGAGCCGACTTCGCGCGAGCCCCGCAGCAGCGTCGGCAAAATTTGTATCGCGTGCGAGCGCCTGGCGGTAAAATTCCTCGGCACGATTATTCGCGTCCGCATCCTCCCTGCTCTCCGACTGATGAAATTCATACTCGCCTCTCAAAAAAAGATCGTAAGCTTCCGCATCGCCAGTCCCGGCTGAGGCCAGAGCGTGAGATTCACTTGGTGAAAGGTTCGCTCGCAGCGCGTCAGCAATTTCTTGCGAAACTTCGCTCTCAACCGCCAAGATATCTTTAAGGTCACGGTCGTAACTTTTCGCCCAAAGATGCGTCTCGGCGCGTGCATCGATCAACTGCACGTTCACCCGAACTTTGTCGCCAGCTTTCTGCACCGCTCCTTCCAATATCGTGGAAACACCGAGCTCTTGCGCCACGGTCTTTAAATTGTCCGGCTTGCTCTGGTACTTCGCGGTCGAGGTGCGCGAGATAACCTTGAGATCACGCACGGCCGCTAATTTCGTCAGGATCTCGTCCTTTATGCCCTCAGCGAAGTAGGCATTTCCTTTTTCTTCGCTGAGGTTTTCAAACGGAAGCACGGCGATACTCTTTTCCACAGTCGCCAATGCCGAACGCGTTGGCCTCCGCAAAAGGAATACGAAGCTAGAGGCGATCGCGGCAAGCACAAGCAGCGCGACGGCCACTTCCGCCCACCGCACGCGAGTGCGCTGCTTTTGAATCACGCGGAGCTTGTTGGGG
Source organism: Verrucomicrobiota bacterium (assembly GCA_046727935.1). GTDB lineage: Bacteria > Verrucomicrobiota > Verrucomicrobiia > Chthoniobacterales > UBA10450 > Udaeobacter. The sequence continues at coordinate 1,163 of JBKPDP010000038.1, forward strand.
AGTTGCGGATTACCGACTGCTGAGTCGTACAGATTCGCAATGCCAATGCGCACGCCATGTTTCACTTCGCATGTGCCCAGATCATGTAGGCGCGGCCGCCACTCCTCGTATTCTTCGAGATCTTCAGCAACATGCTTGGAGAGCAGAATGTGCCCTGCATCGCCGCATTCCATCACGCGCCGCGCCAGATTCAGACCGGCACCAGCGAGATTGGTGCGACCAGTGACATCAATAACTCCGCTCACCGGGCCGCTGTGAATACCCATGCGCAGGCGCAACTGCGGATGATCTTTGAGCGCGCGGCTCAGCTCTACCGCGCAGCGAACCGGCGCTTCCGGGCTGGTGTAAAACACCAAGGCCATGCCGTCGCCCGTGGCAATTTTGATTAAACGCTCCGATGCGTCGGCCTTTTGAAATTGCTCGGTCGCGCGAACGATTTGGGTCAGCTCATCGACGGCAGCGCGTTGCTCATTAATCGAAAGCTTCGAGTAGCCGACAATGTCGATGAAGAGAACATGGGCGATCTCGAGCTGGATCTCTTTCTTGATCTCAGTGGACATATCACGAATGCGCCTTTGAATCGAGCACGAGCGCCACGGGAAAGCCAAGCGCCACAGCCGTGATAAAGATCGGCAAAATCCAGTCGGGCGCGTGATAGGCGGGCATGACTGTCGCGCTGACCTGGACAACCAGCCACGCAACTACTGCGTAACCCACCGCGACGCGATAGACCTTCCGTTGTTTCAACTCACGGAAGAACGAGTTCATCTTAGCCCCCGTCGCCTATCGAGTGTCGCCCATTTGAGGCACCTCGTCGAGCTTGGAATCAGCTGCGCAAAGTTTCTACGCCCGCTTCCAAGCTGCTCGTTCGCGTTTTCGGTGAAGCTGGCAACGCGATGGAAACGCAGGGACGAAACAGCCGCGGCAAGCGCAGCGATTAGGCGATCGTCGCAATGGTCAAGGACGAGCGGTAACAGCCTTCGTCGCTCGAATCACCAACCCGGCCACCGGCGCCCCCGACTCCATGCGCAAGTCGGCGTAGGCGATCTCCGACTTCTGGCAGACGGCCGCGAGCAACCGCTCTACGTAGGCGGTGCTGTGGCTATAGCGGCCGTGCAGCTCCAGGCGGTAGTCGACATCCGCCTCGCCTCCGACCGCGTGCTCGAGCGTGAATACCAGCAGCCCATTCGGGCGCAGCGCGTCTGCGGCGACGGCGAGAACGTTTTCCAGGTCGCCAAAATACACCAACGTGTCGGCCGACACGATCAGATCGAAGACTTCGCGATTATCGCGTAAGTAATCCGTCAACTCGGTTTTCACCAGGGCGTTATAGGCATGCTTCTCTTTCGCGTGAGCCAACATGCCTTCGGAGAGATCGACGCCAACCAATCTGCGCGCATAAGGAAGCATAAGCGGGCCGCAAAGGCCGGTTCCGCAACCCGCGTCGAGCACGTCGAGGCTCTTCGACGGCTTGAGACCCGAGTGCTCCACCATGGCCGCCACGAGGGCCGGGGCCCTATACGACAGGCGCTCGAGCTTCGACTCAAAGCTGGCGGCAAAACTGTCGAAGGTCCGCTCCACGAACGCGTTCGAAGCACGCGCCGGCACGTCTCGACCGGTGCAGGCCGCCAGCATGTGAAGCGCAATCGGATCCTGTGGCTCTTCTTTGAGCCATTCCTCTAAGATGTTCACGGCCGCGTCGATCTCGCCCAGCGTACAGTGCGCCAGCACCAGGAGCCTTCGCGCTTCCCGGTGCTTCGGCCGCAGCGTTATTACCTTGCAATAGCACGACGCCGCTTCCTCCGTTCGTTTCAACCCATTGAGCAGGATGCCGAGGTTGGTGTACGCGTCGATGTGATCCGGGTTCAGTTGAATGGCGGTACGATACGCCGCTTCGGCTTCGGACGGTTTTCCGGTCGCCCTCAATAACACACCAAGATTGTTGTAAGCGTTTGCATGGCGCGGGTCGATGGCGATTGCGCGCCGGTAGGCGTCAATCGCCTGGTCCAGCCTGCCGGTCGATTGGAAGATGATGCCGAGATTGCTATAGCAATCCGCCCGATCGGGTTTCAGTTCCAGGCTCCTCTCGATGAGCGCGACCGCGTCTTCATTCCGTCCCTGCTGATGCGCGAGCACACCGGCATAGTGCAGCGCGTCAGTATGATCCGGGTCCATGTCGAGGACGCGGCGATACACCTCCCGGGCCTCCGCGAGCTGCTCGTTCTTTTGTAGCAGGATGGCGAGCGCGACCGCCTCTTCGAGCGTCAACTCGCGCGACGACATTGCCGACTGGCTAGCCGATCTTGTTGGCCTTGAGGTCGTACTTGAAGTGGATCGCGGCATCAAGCGACCCATCGCGTTTTTGCGGCCGATATTCGAGATCCACCTTCGCAAACGCCAGGCTCACGCTCTCCGACCCGGGCTGGTCACTTACGCCGCCATGAGTGACGCTGGTGATGATGATGTCGTTCATCTTGACGATGAGGAACTCCTGCTGGCCCTTGCGATGAGTGATAGTCGCTTCCTTCAGGTGCGTACCCGTGGCACACGCCTTCATGAGCAGGGGCGACGCCTTATCGATGTTGTGAACGATGGAGAGGTCTTGGAACGTCGCCCTTCCCGCGCCGCCTCCGCCACCGGGAATGATGGAGCCGGAGTTCGTGACACCCCACGAAAACGAGAGCACCTCGATTTCGTCTTTGTGTTTGTCGTCGAGCGATTCCCCTTTGATGTCCCCAATCTTTGCAAAGATCTCTGAGGTCATGGGGCACTTCTATCAGAACACGAACACGGTGTCGAGCGCGAATGCGACGCGGCCTTGGATCGACGCGCAAATCGTGCCGTGCGCTGAATTCAACTTTGTGCTTTCGGTCGACGCGAAGAACTTCTGCTCGCCAGCGGGAATCAGGATTCGCTTGATTAGCCTGGACACGACGTTTTAAGAAATCGCCCATGAGCGATTTCACTCGACGAGGTTTTATCGGGACGATAGCAGTAGCGGCAGGAGCTTTTGCGGCGCCAAGGACAATGGACGGCGGTGATCTCAGTTTTCAGAATAACGTTCCCGATCCTCTGTTGTCGGGGAAAGAATTACCGACTTTTAAATTCGAATTAGAGAAATCCAAAGGGAAAGTGATTGGGAACAGTTTTGGGAAGGAGGCGACTGTCGAGCAGCTTCCCATCTCCAAAGGAATCGCCGGTGTCTCCATGCAGCTCGAGCCTGACGCGATGCGCGAGCTTCACTGGCACGCTACGGCCGCGGAATGGGCTTTCGTCCTCAAAGGCCGCGTTCGGACGACAGTGATTAACCCAGCTGGTCAAACGGAGACGAACGACTTTGAACCGGGCGATATCTGGTACTTTCCACGGGGCCATGGCCACATGCTCGAGTGTCTCGGCAACGAATCGACCCATTTCATTTTGATCTTTGACAATGGTTATTTCTCGGAGTTTGGGACGTTCAGTATCACTGATTGGATCGGCCATGCGCCCAACACGCTGCTGGCGAAAAACTTTGGTCTCCCTGAATCAGCGTTTGATGGTTTTCCAAGGGAAGAAGTTTACTTTGCTCGCGGCGCCATCCCACCAGAACCGCCGGCGGAAAATCTTCAAGGGCCGCGTGTTTCCCCGCCCGAGACGCACAAATTTCGAATGTTAGCAGGTGCGCCGCATGCCGTTTTCAGAGGCGGTCGCGAATGGCGTATCGATTCCACGCGATTTCCAATTTCGACTACCGTTACCGGCGTAATTCTCGATCTCGAACCGGGTGCGTTACGCGAACTGCATTGGCATCCAAACGCTGACGAATGGCAATACGTCATCGACGGCGATCTGAGCGTGACGATGTTCGGGTCGCACGGTCGATTTCGAACAGAGCAACTGCACGCTGGCGATGTCGGTTATATTCCGCAGGGATATGGACACTCGATCGAAAATGTCGGTGTCAAGCCGAGTCGGATGCTGATCGGTTTTAACACCGGGATTTACCAGGCAATTGATCTTTCTGCATGGATCGCTGGCAATCCGGTTGATGTTCTTGCAACGAATTTTGGGAAGTCGGCGTCCTTGTTCGAGAAGTTTCCGCGCAAGGACGTCTTTATATCGCCGAATCAATAACGGTTCGTCAGCTGAGGCATTATCTCGCCGTTTTCTCGAAAACCGCACCCAGTCGCGAAAAATTTGCGACGGTCGCAGACCGCCGCTACAGAAAGAACAGCCAGCTGGTCTTGAAACGATGCAAAAATTGATCGAGTGCGTGCCGAATTTTTCGGAAGGTTGTGATCAAAACATCATTCGGCAGATCACCGATGCGATTGAATCGGTGGACGGTGTTTCGCTGCTAGATGTTGATCCTGGTGCGAGCACTAACCGGACGGTGGTGACGTTCGTCGGATCTCCAGATGCGGCGGTAGAAGCGGCATTTCGCGGCATCAAGAAAGCGGCGGAGTTGATCGACATGCGCAAACACAAGGGAGCGCATCCGCGCACGGGCGCGACCGATGTTTGTCCGTTTATTCCGGTAAGCAACGTGAGCTGGGATGAAGCAATTGCTTGTGCAAATCGTTTGGGAAAGCGTGTCGGCGATGAATTGAAAATACCTGTCTATCTCTACGAAAAAGCGGCAAAAAATAAATCGCGCTCAAATTTATCCGTGATTCGCGCGGGCGAATACGAAGGTTTCTTCGAGAAAATAAAACAGCCCGAATGGAAACCGGATTTTGGGCCCGACATATTCAACGAAAAATCAGGAGCAACTATAGTCGGTGTCCGCGATTTTCTTGTCGCTTACAATGTGAATCTGAATACGAAATCAGTGCGCCGCGCGAACTCGGTTGCCTTTGATGTGCGAGAGCAGGGGAGGGTAAAAACCGAAGACGGAACGCCATGGGGGAAGCCGGTGCTGGATGCGAATGGTGAGCCGATTCGGATTCCCGGCATACTGAAGCACGTCAAGGCGATTGGTTGGTTCGTGGAGGAATATGGGATCGCGCAAGTCTCAATGAATTTGACGAACATTGAAGAAACACCGTTACACGCGGCGTTCGATGCGTGTTGCGAATCGGCAGCCAAGCGTGGGCTACGTGTGACTGGCTCGGAGATCGTCGGCATGGTCCCGAAAAAATGTCTGGTCGATGCGGGACGTTATTTTCTTCGTAAGCAGCGATGGTCGGAAGGCGCTTCCGAAGAGCAGTTGATTGAAATCGCCATCCGTACAATGGGCTTGAGCGAACTGAAACCTTTCGATCCAAAAGAAAAGGTGATTGAATTCAAGATCGAAGCTGCCGAGCCAAGGAAATCCCTCGTGAAGATGAATCTACGCGAATTTTGCAATGAAACGCTGAGCGATTCCCCGGCGCCAGGCGGCGGCTCCGTCGCAGCACTAATTGGGGCGTTGGGCGCCTCGTTAGGCGGAATGGTCGCGAACCTGTCTGCGGGAAAACGCGGCTGGGATGACAAGGTCGAATACTTCAGCAATTGGGCGGTGAAAGCGCAGCAACTCAAAGATGAATTGCTTTCGCTGGTGGATGAAGACACCGCGGCGTTCAACAAGGTGATGGACGCATTCGCGTTGCCAAAGGAATCGGCAGAAGAGAAGGCTGCGCGAACGGCAGCGATTGAAGAGGCAACGAAACACGCGGCGCAAGTTCCGTTGAAGGTCATGGAAACAGCATCGAAATCTTATGAACTGATCGCTGAAATGGCCGAAAGAGGAAATCCGGCGTCCGTCTCTGATGTCGGTGTCGGCGCGCTAGCTACTCGCGCCTGCATCGAGGGTGCAGCGTTGAACGTGAGAATCAATCTCGCACAGTTGAAGGACGAAAAATTCAAGGCGGTGCTCGCGGACAAAGTACGAGAGATCACTGCGGACTCAGAGACGCAGTTCAAGAGGATCAATCAACTTGTGGACAGCAAATTGGGTTGATGCGTTGAACCGTTGAAGCGGAAGAGACTACGCCGGTTTGATCGTTTTTGACGCTTCCATGTTTTAACGTTTCGAAACCATGAGTTCTCTTGCCGTTCTTCATGCTTCACAGCTGGTCACGTTGGCTGGTCCGAAGCGACCACGTGTAGGGCACGAACTATCCGAACTCGCGATCATTCGCGATGGCGGAATGCTGATTCACGACGGTAAGATCGATATCGTTGGCCCCAGCACTGAGATTGAGAAGAAGGTCGGCGACGCAGAAATCATCGACGCTCATGGAAAAGTCGTTGTGCCCGGATTTGTCGACGCACACACGCATTTGGTTTTTGCCGGGAATCGGCTGGACGATTTCGAGCGACGTGCGCGCGGCGACACTTACGAGCAAATCGCAAAGGCTGGCGGCGGAATTTGGTCAACTGTTGAAAAGACACGAGCAGCGAGCGAGGCAGATCTTCTCGCCCAGGTGCAGAGACATGCAGCCTGGTTGCTGCATTGCGGAACGACAACTGTGGAATCCAAGTCAGGCTATGGGCTTACCGTAGAAGATGAATTGAAGATTTTGCGCGTTATGAGGCGGCTGAATCAAGAAACGCCGCTCGAGATTGTGCCGACGTTCCTCGGCGCACATGCAGTTCCGCGCAAGATGCACGCCGATGAATACGTCGATCTCGTGATCAACGAGATGCTGCCACGAGTGACTTCGGAAAATTTGGCTGAGTTTTGCGATGTATTTTGTGAACATAATTATTTCGACATCGAGCAATCGAGGCGGATTCTCAGCGCGGCGAAAAAGCTTGGATTGAAACTGCGGATTCACGGCGATCAACTCAGTAATTCGGGCGGAGCAATGCTGGCTGCCGAGTTAAAAGCGACCACGGCAGATCACCTGGAGAAAACCGACGAGCAGGGGATCACAGCGTTGAAGTCGGCGGGTGTGCAGCCGGTTTTGTTGCCGGGATCGGTCTATGCGCTTGGATCGACTCATTATCCGCGCGCCCGAGAGATGATCGAGGCCGGTCTCGCGGTTGTAATCGCCACTGATTTCAATCCCGGCTCGTCGCCGACCCCGAGTATGCCGATGATTTTGTCGCTCGCGTGCATACAAATGAAAATATCGCCAGAAGAGGCGATCTCGGCATCGACGATCAATCCAGCCTATTCGTTAGGCCGGGGCGATGAGATCGGATCGCTCGAATCCGGTAAGGTGGCGAACTTTTCAATTTTGGGTTGCAAGGATTATCGCGAGCTTGCCTATTGGTTTGGATTTTCACAGGTGCATTCGGTTTACGTGCGCGCCGAACGCGTTTTTTGTCGTCCCGATCCGTCTGGATGACCGCTGACCAGAGACTTACCATATGCCACGAATCGTTGCGCTCACTACCATGACCACTGCAATTTCATGGTTAGCTTTGCTTAAGAGCAAAGGACCGACATGGAAGAAGAACTCTTGACACTGGAAAAGCAATTCACGGCGGCAATTGTTAGGAATGATCCGGGAGCGATCGGACGATTTGTTACCGATGACTGGATTATCATCGATGCCGATGGAGGAATCATCGACAAAGAGCGCTTTCTTGGAGTGATCGAGTCGGGCGCTTTAAACTCACGAGACGATGGAGCCCGACGACATTAGGGTCCGTGTCTATGGCGATAGCGCCGTTGTGACTGCGCTTACCCGGACGAAAGGGAAATTTATGGGGCAAGACTTTAGCACGCATGAGCGCGCCACAGATGTTTTTGTGAAGCTCCATGGACAATGGCGGTGCGCACTGACGCAGCTCACTCGATTTACGAAACCTCTAACTCGCGAGACACGTTGAGCTCGCGCATTGGTTCGTTTTGCGGCGCTTGCCGAGCGCCGTTACAGTGATTTCATGAAGGTCGAAGTGGAAAAGCAGCCGGGTTCTGTCTCCACGCTGCAAATTGAACTGCCGCCCGAGGAAGTGTCCAAAGAATGGGATGCGATCGCCAACAGCTTTGCGCGTTTCGCCAAAATTCCAGGTTACCGGCCAGGCAAGGCGCCGCGCGCGGTTATCGAGAAGAGATTTCGCAAAGAAATTCAGGACGAACTAACCAAGAAGCTCGTCTCCAAGAGCTATCATGAAGCGATCGAGCAAGAACAATTGCGCGTTGCTTCGTTGGCCAATATCGAAGACGTTCAGCTTGGCGAAGACAAGTCGATGCGGTTCCGCGCGACTGTCGTCACCGCACCGGAATTTGAACTACCCGAATACAAGAACATTCCTGTGCAATTGCCGGAGACGACGGTCTCTGACTCGGAGATCGACGCTGCACTTGAGCGCTTGCGCGATCAATCCGCTGACTTCGTCGATGTTCCCGAGCGGGGACTGGAGATAGGCGACTTCGCCGTCATCGACTTTGAGGGAGCCAGCGATGGCAAGCCAATCAGTGAAATTGCGCCTCAGGCGAGCAAGAATCTTCATGGCGGGAAAAAATTCTGGTTGCGTCTAGCGTCCGATAATTTCCTGCCGAAATTTTGCGAACAAATGGTAGGTCAGAAGCCGGGCGAGACTCGTACGGTAACTGTCGATTTCGTGACCGATTTTCCGGTAAAGGAACTGGCTGGAAAACAGGCAAACTACACTGTCACTGTCCGTGAGATTAAGCAGAAAGTATGGCCGGCTTTGGATGATGTGTTTGCGGCTAAATTGATTCCCGGAAAGACGCTTGCCGATCTGCGGGAGACGATCGAACGCGACATCGCACACGAGAAGGTGCATGAGCGCGAACGAGCGAAGGAAGGGCAGGTCGTGAAGTACCTGCACGAAAGAATTCAGTTCGAGTTGCCGCCGGCTCTACTGAAAAGTGAGACGCGTCGCATTTTGGCAGACCTGGTGCAACGAAATCGGGAACGCGGTGTTCCTGATGAGATGTTGAAGGACAAGGAGAAGGAGCTTATCGAAAGCGCCGCCGGGCTTGCTGCCCACCGGTTGAAGACCAATTTCATTCTGCATCGGATTGCCGAGCGCGAAAGCATCAAAGTCTTGCGGGAAGAAATTAATGCGCGGCTTCGTGAGGAAGCGGCGCGGTACAACGTTCCCGTGGAAAAAATGCGCAAGGAACTGCAGGAACACGATGGTCTGGAGACATTCATGGAACAGATGGTGCTGGGTAAGACTCTTGATTTCCTCAAGGCGAATGTTAGCGTCGAACCAGCACAAGAACTCGCTGTTAAAGAAGAAAAATCATGAGCGTATCGAACGGAAACCTTTCCCAGGTGCTGATTCCGATGGTCGTGGAGCAGACTGGCCGGGGCGAGCGTAGTTACGATATCTATTCGCGACTGCTTAAAGACCGGATCGTTTTTATCGGAACGCCGATGGACGATCACATCGCTAATCTTGTCATTGCCCAGTTATTGTTTTTGCAAATGGAGGACTCGAAAAAGGACATTAACATCTATATCAATTCGCCCGGCGGCTCAGTCACTGCCGGGCTCGCGGTCTATGATACGATGCAGTTTCTCACATGCGATGTGACAACCTATTGCCTGGGGATGGCCGCAAGCATGGCTGCGGTCCTGCTCTGTGCCGGCACAAAGGGCAAACGTTTCGCGCTTCCAAATTCCGATATCATGATCCATCAGGTTTCCGGAGGCGCCCAAGGTGCGGCGAGCGACGTGGAACGCCAGGTCGATTACATGTTCAAGCTGAAAAAGCGCCTCATCAAAATCATGGCGCAGCACACCGGCAAATCCGAAGAACAAGTGCGGATCGATTCGGATCGCGATTATTATATGTCCGCCCAGGAAGCGAAAGCGTACGGTTTGGTGGACGAAGTGATTAAGTCTCGCAAGGAGGTGAAGCTGCTCGACGGGGCGACTCCTCCTTCCAGCGACAGGTCAGTGGAAGTGGCTGAAAGCGCTTTACCCCGAAAAGTCGGAGCATAGGAGAGCTTCTTTAAAAAAATATGGCCCGCGCTTCCAACCTCACCATGTGCTCGTTTTGTGGCAAGAGCCATGCGGAGGTTCGCAAATTGATCGCCGGACCGGGCGTTTATATCTGCGATAGTTGCATAAACGTTTGCAAAAGCATTCTCGATAAGGAACTCAACGAAGACGCCCGGCGCCAGTCCTCCAATATTCGTGTGCCCAAGCCAGCGGAAATCCGGCGCGCTCTTGATCAGTATGTCATCGGCCAGGACACCGCAAAAAAAACGTTATCGGTGGCGGTCCATAATCATTACAAGCGCGTGTTGCAAACCGCCCCGCCAGCCGACGCATCCGCCGCGTTTCAACCCGATCCGTTTGCCGACGTTGAAATTGAGAAGAGTAACATTTTGCTAATCGGTCCCACTGGTTCGGGAAAAACATTACTGGCGAAGACACTGGCAAGGATTCTCGATGTACCATTTTGCATCGCTGATGCGACGACGCTGACCGAAGCAGGCTACGTCGGCGAAGACGTCGAAAACATTATTCTGCGACTCCTGCAGAATGCGGATTACGATGTGAAACGAGCGGAGATTGGCATCGTTTACATCGACGAAATCGATAAGATCGGTCGCAAAACCGATAATGTGAGCATTACTCGTGATGTCTCCGGCGAAGGAGTGCAGCAGGCTCTGTTGAAAATTTTGGAAGGCAGCACGTGCAATGTTCCGCCACAGGGTGGTCGCAAACATCCACATCAGGAGTATATTCAGGTTAATACCGAGAAGATCCTTTTCATTTGCGGCGGCGCATTCATCGGGCTCGATAAAATTATTCAAAAACGCATCGGCCAAAAAGTGATGGGCTTTGGTAGTCCAACACTTGAAGTCGAGGAAACGCTACGAAAGGAAGCCGTGCGTCACGTTGAACCGGAAGACTTACTCGCATTTGGAATGATTCCGGAATTCATCGGACGGCTGCCGGTGGTTAGCTCGCTCAGTGCGCTCACTGAGGAAGAAATGGTGGCGATTCTGACCGAGACAAAAAACGCGATGATCAAACAGTACACGAAGCTTTTCTCGATGGAAGGAGTGCGTTTGGCAGTGACCAAAGATGCGTTGCGCGCGCTGGCAGCGCAGGCGGTTACGAAGGGAACGGGCGCGCGTGCGTTGCGCTCCATGCTCGAGCGCATCATGCTCGATATTATGTACGATGTTCCGAGCCGCGAAGATATCGCTGAAGTCACAATTAATCGCGCAGTGGTGGAAGGCAAAAAGCTGCCACTCATTCGTAAGAAACAAGATAAGGACGCGGCCTGATTTCAGCGGAGAACGCCGAACGCCCTATTATCGAACGCTGAATCTCAAATGAGGGCGACATAGCGTGCTGTCGTTCGCTGCGATTGCCTGACTTTGAAATTGAACGTTCGGCGGTGAGCGTTCGACGTTTATTACTCGATCTTTATGCGCGTCCTTCTTGTCAACACGGGAACCGAGCTTTTGCTGGGAGATGTGCAAGACGCACATCTTGCATTCATCGCGCGCGAGATCTTTCCCTTGGGTTTGCGCATCGAGGAGCGGCGCACTGTTCCCGATTCTGAGGCGATTCGACAAACGCTGGCCGAATTGCTTCCACGTTGCGAGATTCTTTTTGTGACCGGCGGCCTCGGTCCAACCAGTGACGACATAACACGCGAGACGGTTGCCGATCTACTCGGGTTGGAGCTCCAAAAGTCTTTGGAATTGCTGGCTTCGCTCCGGCAAAGACTTCAAGTGCGCGGAATCAAGTGGACTTCTGGCATCGGGCGGCAGGCTGATGTTCCCGTTGGCGCAGAGATCTTGCCGAACCAGAATGGCAGCGCGCCCGGTCTTTATTTGCGCGCGAACATCAATCCCCAGATTCAGTCTCCGCATCTTTTTTTGTTGCCCGGGCCTCCGCGCGAACTTCAGCCGATGTTTCGGGCATTTGTCATACCGATCCTGCGCTCAATTGTACCAGCTTCGGCCTTGATCGAGCGGCGTCTCTACAAGATTGCCAACACGGGCGAGTCACTGATCGAGGAGGCGATCGGCAAACGCGTGCTTGCAGTTCCGGGGATCGAACTGGGGTACTGCGCACGTCCTGGGGAAGTCGAGGTTCGCATTGTTGGAAAGGCAGAGGCGATCGAGCAGGCAGACGCCATTATCGAATCGACCCTGGGATCGTCGATCTTCTCTAGCGCAGACGAAACACTGGAGGAGATGATCGTAAAACTGCTCGCGCAGCGCCATCAAACCCTGGCGGTTGCAGAATCGTGTACTGGTGGATTGCTTGCTAATCGCATCACGAACGTGCCCGGTGCCTCGGAGGTTTTTCTTGCCGGCTATGTTTGTTACGCGAACGAAGCCAAGATCAACATGCTGAATGTCGATGCGCAGCTGCTTGAGAAGCACGGCGCTGTGAGCGAGGCAGTCGCGCGGGCTCTGACCGAGCAAGCGCGCGCGTGTGCGGGATCCGATTACGCGCTTGCTACGACTGGCGTTGCCGGACCCGGCGGCGGTTCGCAGGAGAAACCGGTCGGAACCGTTTATATTGCTCTGGCTTCGCCAACCGAAACGATCGCGAGGAAATTCTTTTTCCCAACTGACCGTGAGACGTTTAAGCAACTTGCCACACAGGCTGCGTTGGAATTGCTGCGGCGCAAATTGATCGAATAATCATCCGGCAGGCGAGACGCCCACCAGCCTCACAGGCAAGATGCGCGTGCCACGCCTCAATAATCGCCAACATCCACTGGCGTGCCCATCTTCACGTTATCATAAAACAATTTTGCTCCATCTGGCGGCATCCGAATGCAGCCGTGCGAGGCGGGATACCCAGGTAAAATCCCGACGTGCATGCCAACTCCTTCGCCGGTAAGGCGCATGAACCATTTCATTGATGCGCCAACGTAATGCGTCCCGCTTGGCGCTGAATCGATTTTGGCGCTGATGCCGGCTCGAACAGTCCGGCCAGAGCCATCAACGAAGTCGCCGTAAATGCTGGAACGATGGTTCGGGTCCTTTTCAAGCACAGAGAAATGCCCAGTCGGTGTACCGTGTCCGCGCTTGCCGGAAGAGATAGGACTGTCGATCACGATTTGATCGCCGATCATCAGATAAGCGCGTTGCTTGGGAAGCGAGACCGTCAGGTGCACGTTGCCGGGCGTAGCTTCTTTGAGCAATGGCTGGTTGATTTTGACTGCTTCCTGTCTCCGAATTAAATCGGACGCTTTGCGCATTGGTGGTGGCGTGGGACTCGGCTGCCGCGGTTTTGGCCCGAGATTAAACTGACCGCTCGCAGAAGACGCAACCACAGCCAGCAAGGACAACCGAATCAACGTCGAAAATCGCATAAATTAGCCGCCATTGTAACTGTTTACGCGGCGAATCCAACCTGATAACCATCGCGATTCGTGTCGTTCGGCCGGAGCGTTTTGCACGCGTCGAGTCAACACTGCCTTCGCCGCGCGCGAGAATTCATCAACCGCGCCTGTGTCTGAAGAGCCATGCATGGCTTCCAAGACTTGAAGGAGGCCCCAGCCCTGACCCCGGTAACGCTCCGTATGCAGGACGCCTTCTCCTTTGAAGTTTACATAATCGACGAGAGCATAACATCCCTCCGGAGTTTTGGTGAGGCGCTCGAATTGTTCCTGTACGCTGGCTCGATCAGAAGGCGCTGCTTCGGCCAGCATTTTCGGCAGCGCGCTTTCTAATCGCGCCATAAGAAATTCCGCCTGCAGATCAATCGTATCAACGAGGAACCGGCGCAATTGATTCATCTCCGTGGAATGTTGAGCTCGAAGAAACTCCGTACGCGAGTTCCATGGACACGGCATTTCGCCGCTCCCCAAAAGCAACGTCGGGAGTTTCGCACCGCGCTTCGAGATAAAGCTCACAAGTTTCGGGAAACTTTCCTCGAATGGCCCGCGCCGCCCTTTCGGGTACCAGATGAAGTGGCCGATGCCGAGGGATGCGAAGTCTTCGCCTTCATTCCATGCGGTCAGTCCGGCAATCGTTCCGTTGCATTCATTTTGCCAGATTTTTTTTCCGATTTTTAGAACGCCAGCATGCGAGAGAGTAATTGCGTGGAGCGGCTTCGGCATAAAGGCAATCAGCAGAGCAAAAGCCAACGCGACCAGAAAGTAACAGCTTTCGGACCGCCAGCGCCGCTCCGTTCTTGACGGGCGGCGTTTATCCATTAGCGTCCCAGTTTCCGCGGCGACCAATTTAACCAAATCCGCGCGAAGAATATTTCTTATGAAACACCTCATCGTCATTTTCAGCGCATCCTTACTTGCATTGCCTTTGTTTGGGCAAGAGAAATCCGCGCAGCTCAAGGATCAGAAGGACAAAGTTAGCTATAGCATCGGCATGCAGATTGGATTCAACCTCAGCCGGCAGAAAGTCGACATTAATCCCGACGTACTGTCCGCGGGCATAAAAGACGCCATCGCTGGCAAACCACAACTGACCCCCGACCAAGTAAAGGAAGTCATGGCAACCTTTGAAAAAGATATGGAACAAAAGCAGAAGCAAGCGGGGGATAAAAATAAGGCGGAAGGTGCAAAGTTTCTCGAGGAAAACAAAAAGAAAGAGGGCGTGAAAGCAACTGCAAGCGGGTTGCAGTACAAAGCCCTTAAGGAGGGAAACGGAGCGCAACCGAAGAAGACCGACACGGTGACGGTCAATTATCGCGGAACCCTGATCAATGGAACTGAGTTCGACAGTTCATACAAGCGCGGTCAACCAGCGACTTTTCCAGTTAATGGCGTTATCCCGGGATGGAGTGAAGCGCTTCAGCTAATGAAAGTAGGATCAAAATATCAATTGTTTATTCCGTCGAACCTTGCCTACGGCGAGAGGTCCGTCAGTCCGGAAATCGGTGCGAATTCGACTCTGATTTTTGAGGTAGAACTGCTGGATGCTAAGCCGGCTCCGACGCCTGCGCCCGCGGCTCCGCCGAAAGCCCCCAGCCCAGCGGGCGCTGCATCACCAAAGGCGTCGCCAAAATAGAGTAGAAGCCTCGGGCTTTGGTGAAAGCAGGCCTTTCACGTGTGGAGCGCGTGAAAGAAGGCTCTCTGCGGTAGTGCGATCAGCGCAACGCGGCCGCTTCCCATTCGAGCCGGGGCGCGTCGCCCCATAGGTCTTCCAAGCTGTAAAAAGATCGCTTGTCCCGGTAAAAGACGTGGACAACGACTTGCAGATAATCGAGCACGACCCACTGACTGGCTGGAAATCCGTCAATCGCTACCGGTCGCATGGAATGGTCCTCCCTCAAACGGGTTTCAATTTCATTTGCGATGGCTTTTAGCTGTGGCTCGGACGTAGCCGAACAAATCACGAAAAAATCCGTGAACGTCGAGATCGCGCGTAAATCCAGGACGACAATGTCTTCCGCCTTTTTATTTGAGGCGAGTTCGGCGCAGGTTTTAGCTAAGTTTTCGGGCGTTATTTCCGTTGCTCCAGGTAAAGTTTTTCGCGACGAATGATTTCTTCCACTGCCGGCGGTACGAAATACTGAATCGACCGACGAGTGGCAACTCTCTTTCTGATTTCCGTCGCAGAAATGTCGATTTTTCGGTGAATAACCGGGTAGCGGTGGGTGGGGCGTTGGCCCGTGCGATCAAGGACAACAAAATGAACCATCTTTTCCAGGTCGGCGAAACGATGCCATTTTGTAAGCTTACCGACGTTATCTTCGCCGATCAGGCAGTAAATCGTTGCATCGCCTTTGCGTCGCCGAATTTGCTCGACGGTATCGATGGTATAGGAAGGCGGCGGTCGCCGCAGTTCGCAATCATCCACAGCAAATCCAGGTTCGTTTTCAATAGCGGCTTGTATCATCGATAATCGTATTTCGTCTGTCGCAAAGGGCGCGGTCTTTCTGAGGGGCGACACCCGAGCGGGAATAAAGATTACTTCCTCAATGCCAAGTCTCTCAAGGGCCTCGCGCGCAACGATAAGATGGCCGTGATGAATCGGATCGAATGTGCCGCCGTAGATTGCGATTTTTTTCAACGCTCAACGCTTAACGTTCAACGCTCAACATTCAACCAGTATCCCGTCATGTGATCCCAGTCGCGGGAGAAATATCTCTGTCTTGAGCACTTCCGCTTTACTCGGAATGGCAGCTTTTGAATACTGACCATGGGATATTGAAAGTTGAACGCTTGGCGCTCCGCAGACTTGCCGAAGGTCAGTTGAACGTTCATGGTTGCCGGCGATGACGAATGATTCGCTCGGCCAGCTGATCATGGCCGGTGTACCCGGGAAGGACGTGGACACGAAGACGGCGAAGTTGTTCCGGAAGGTAAAACCAGGCGCCTTTATTCTGTTTGGCCGCAACATCGAAAGCGCGCCGCAGTTGAGAAAACTGATCGACGATCTGTGCGATTTAAGCGGGATCGAGCCCATCATCACCGTTGATCAGGAGGGCGGTCGCGTTTCGCGGCTCCGATTGATCGGCAGCGAGCCGCCGAACGCTCAGCAACTGCGCGACAAGAACGACGTGGAACTCATCCAACGTCATGGGGACATCACCGGGCGGTTGCTCCGTCTTTTTGGTTTCAATCTCGATCTGTGCCCGGTCCTGGATATTTCCTTCGATGACGACGCAGATAATTCACTGCGCGGCCGGTGCTACGGGAAAACAGTCGAACAGGTCGTTCGCAACGCCGATGCGTTCAACGGCGCGTTGAGAGGCCAGGGAATCGCGAGCTGCGGCAAGCATTTTCCGGGTTACTCGGCTGCGAGTTCAGACGCTCACTACGAATTGCCGCGGATCAATCGCACTCGTGAACAACTGGATCGGAATGAGCTCGCCGTATTTCGCGAATTCGTCCACGACGTGGACAGCATGATGATCTGTCACGGCTGGTATCCCTGCTTGGAACCGGAAAAGACGCCCGCAACTTTATCGCGACGCATCGTCGCCGATTTGTTGCGCAATGAACTCGGTTTCGATGGTCTCATCATGACGGACGATCTCGACATGGGTGCGATCCTCACCGCGTATCGGCTGGAGGACACGATTCGCCTCGCGATCGCAGCGGGAAACGACATGGCGATGATCTGCCATCGCATTCCCGAGATCGAGAATGTGCAACGAATTCTCGCCACGTTACCCCAAGATCAAATCGATCGCGCTTTGGAAAACGTGGCGGGATTCAAGAAAAGACTTACGCCACCTGACGAATTTTCTGAAGCTGCCTTCCGCAAAATCGACGACGAGATCTGGGACCTGCGTGTCGCCGTTCTGGGCGAAGAAGCCGTCAAGCAGTCGACTTCTCAAAGTGTTCAACGCTCACCCGTAGAGATGTTTTGATCAGGAGAGCATGCTTCGGACGTGAAGCGGGCATGCATCTTGACCCCTTCGGCGAATCCAGACTATTCTCCGCTTTCTGTGCGCGCTGAACTTACTATCCGTGGGATAATTATAGGTGTCATCATCACGCTGGTGTTCACCGCGGCCAATGTGTACTTCGGCCTCAAGGCCGGTCTCACGTTTTCGACGTCGATTCCAGCGGCGGTGATTTCGATGGCGATCCTGCGGGGTTTCCGCGATGCAACGGTTCAAGAAAACAACATCGTGCAAACGGTTGCGTCTGCCGCCGGCACGCTGTCGTCGATCATTTTTGTACTGCCGGGTCTGATCATGATTGGCTGGTGGACTGGTTTTCCATTCTGGATCTCTTTCGCGATCTGTGCATTGGGCGGCATTCTGGGTGTGATGTACTCGATCCCGCTTCGCCGCGCTCTGGTGACAACCTCGGACCTGCCGTACCCTGAAGGTGTCGCGTGCGCCGAGGTTCTGAAGGTCGGCAGTAGCGGCGACTCCGCGCATGCGTCGGATATTGAGCACGGTCGCGCAGGTCTGCTCGCGGTTTTGTGGGGATCGATCGTCGCCGCCGCATTCGCAGTGATCGTAGCCACGCAACTATTTGCCTCAGACGTGGCCCAGACCTTTCGATTCGGCAGGCGCGGTGCAGTGAGTGGTTACGATTTCTCTCTTTCGTTCGCGCTGTTCGCGATTGGTCACTTGGTTGGTCTCTCCGTCGGCCTTGCGATGCTCATCGGCGCAGTGATCGGCTGGGGCTGGGGAGTGCCGCACTACTCATCGCTCGCGCAGGACTTCAGCACGGCCGCGGCCACACTCGCGCAAAGCACTTGGAGCCGAAAGGTTCGTTTCGTCGGCGCTGGCGCGATCGGCGTGTCGGCGATTTGGACTCTTCTGAAGCTCGTCAAGCCCGTTGCGAGGGGCCTCGCTGGCGCAATGGCTGCCTCTCGCGCACGCAAAGCGGGCAAGGCAGACACTTTGCCAATTACCGAACGCGACATTCCAATCGGGATTGTTGGGGTCGTCACATTGCTTTGTATGCTGCCGATCGCCTGGCTGCTCGGATACTTCGGCAACATCAGCGGTCTTGGCGCACATGTCGTGATGCTCACCATCGGTGGCGTGGCGTACGTCGTGTTGATGAGTTTTTTCGTTTCTGCCGTCTGCGGTTACATGGCTGGGTTGATCGGTTCGTCTAACAGCCCGCTATCTGGCATTGGTATTTTGGTAGTGATCGGCGCTGCCTTGCTGCTCGTGCTCGGCGTAAAACCGTACGTATCGCCGGAAGCAAGCAAGTCACTGATGGCCTTCGCGCTTTTCACTACCGCAGTGATCTTCAACGTTGCCGCGATTGCGAACAATAACCTGCAGGATCTCAAGACCGGTCAGTTAGTCGACGCCACACCGTGGAAGCAACAGGTGGCGCTTGTGATCGGTGTGGTCGCGGGCGCGATCGTGATTCCGCCCGTCCTCGACCTGGTGAATCATGCCTATGGTTTCGTCGGTGCTCCGGGTGCCGAGCTGCGCCCTTCGCCATTGCCTGCACCTCAGGCGGGTCTGATCTCCTCGCTGGCACAAGGCGTCATCGCTGCTGATATCGATTGGAGTCTGATTCGAACCGGTGGATTTACTGGCGTCTGCATTATTCTGCTGGATGAAATCCTCGGGCGGACGACGCGGCACATGCGAGTTCCTCCGCTAGCGGTGGGTCTGGGGATTTATCTGCCCACCCAGAGCACTCTCATGATCGTGGTCGGTGCGGTGGTTGGCTGGTTCTTCGACAAGAGAGCCGACCGGAGCCGCAGGCCGGAAGCAACGAAGCAACTTGGCGTGCTACTCGCGTCAGGCCTGATTGTCGGCGAGAGCGTGATCGGCGTGGTGATTTCTGCAATTGTCGTTTTCTCCGGAGTAGCTGCGCCGCTGGCGCTGATCGGTCCGGGTTTTGAAACCGCCGCAAAGATTATCGGGGGTCTCGCTTTCGCCGCAATCGTAGCGGTGCTGTATGGCTGGATCTGGCGGTTGGCGACGGCAAATAGTGCAGCTCGATCTTGATTACGAACATGAGCACGAGCGCGAAGAAAAGCTGGAATTGGTCACTCTGGATTGGATTCCTTTTCGCGCTGGCTGGTTTCTTCAGCTACACATTTTTCGCGCAATTCCCAATTACACGCGATTTTCCGTGGGCCAATCTCCTGTTATTCGCTGCGGGTGGAATTTGTTTGGTGGTGGGACTATTCCGTGCGTTTGGCAAACCGCAGGTTTATCGCGGCAAAATCTTCGGACCGATTTTAGCCACGCTGGGGATATTGATGTTCGGATTCTTTTCCTATGTGTTTTTCTACCAGCTGCGGCAGGTCCCGCCTTCGACCGGAGCGCCGCGGGTCGGACAAAGAGCGCCCGAGTTCACGTTGTCGGATCAAGATGGGAAGGACGTGGCCCTTGCTGATCTCGTTAGCCGATCAAAGGCTGTCGCGCTGATTTTTTATCGCGGTTTCTGGTGACCATTATGCAACTCCGAGTTGCGGAGTTTCCAGCGAAGCCTCCCGGAACTTGAATCGCGGGATTCATGTTGTCGCGATTAGTGTTGACCCGCCGGAAATCAATCGGCGCCAACGACAAAAGCTTGGCTACACCTACACGTTGCTGTCCGATCCAAAGGCGGAAGTGATTCGGCGTTACGACCTGTTGCATCGTGGCGCAGGACCAAACGGCGCAGATATTGCGCGACCCGCCGAGTTTCTGATTGATTCCACTGGGACGATCCGTTGGGTGAATCTCACCGAAAACATTGCCGTACGCGCGCGCCCGGAACAGGTGTTGGAAGCCTTTCAGCAGTTGGGGCAAGCTGCCTCTCACTAACAGGTAAACACTCCTGTAGCTGTAGCGATTGACGGCGCTCCGCCGAATCAATACGTTGAGCGCGCGTGCATCCGGAACTGGAACAACTTCTTATCCTTCAAGATCGACAGCAGAAGATCAGGCAAATCCAGACCGAGATCGGGACCGTGCCGCTGCGGCGAAACAGTCTTGAAGCGCAGCTTGCAGCAAGCATGAGTGCAGTTGATGCACTGAAACAAAAAGCGCGCCAGGCCGAAGTGGATCGTAAGAAGCTTGAGCTCGACGTGGGAACACGCACAGAGACCATCGCGCGTCTCAAGACCCAACAATATCAGACGCGCAAAAACGATGAGTTTCAGGCGCTCGGGCACGAAATCGAGCGGTACGAAAATGAAATTCGCAAAATCGAGGATGAAGAACTCGAACTGATGGTCGAGGCAGACAAGATCAAAATTGATTTGGCCGAAGAAGAAAAGAAAGCTGCGGCGGTGAAGGAATCAATCGCACGGCAAACAGCTGATCTGGACGAAAAGTCGAAAGCCTTGGAGTCGCGCTTGGAAGAATTGACCCGGGAACGCGCAGACTTGGCAGGAAAAATAGATGAGGATTTGCTTGCCGGTTTTGAGCGTCTTTTCAAGAGCAAAGGCGATGCTGCAGTGGTCGCGATCAAGCACGGAGTCTGCACCGGGTGCCACATGAAAGTAACGAGTGCAACCGCGTCGCGTGCCAGAGCTGGGAAAGAGATAGTGAGTTGCGAGAATTGCGGCCGCATTCTCTACGAAGAAGGGTAGGGACGGATCTCCTGGCCATCCGGCGCGCTCGGCGAGCGCGCCCTACCACCCAACGTCTTCAGCCTACACATTGAACCGGAAGAAAATTACGTCGCCGTCGCGCACGACATAGTCTTTTCCTTCCAGCCGAACCTTGCCCGCTTCACGAGCTTTCGCCAGCGAACCGGCGGCAATCAGGTCGTCATAGGAAATCGTTTCTGCCGCGATAAAACCGCGCTCGAAATCCGAGTGAATGGTTCCGGCAGCAGCTGCTGCTTTGTCACCGGCGTGAATGGTCCAAGCGCGCGTTTCTTTTTCTCCGCCTGTAATAAACGTGCGCAGGCCAAGTAAGTGATAAACGGCCCGGATGAGTGCGTGCACACCGGTATCTTCCACACCCAAGTCGCGCAGATAATCCAGCGCATCCTGCTCACTCAGATCAACCAGCTCACTTTCCAGTTGCGCGCTGATGACGATTGCCTCCGTGGCGAAATGGTGGCGCGCGTATTGCTGAACCGCCGCGACGTGTTGCGCCGCGCTGTAGCCGGGGGCGCCAATCCCGGCGGCCGCGCGCTTGATTACCTCGTCGCCGCGGTCGGCGCCCGCGGCTACAGCAGCCAACTCAGACTCCGCGACGTTACAGGCAAAAATTGTAGGCTTTGATGTGAGCAGAAAAAATCCGCGTGCGATTTCTTTTTCTTCCGGTGTCAAGGTCGCGGTGATGGCTGGCTTACCCGCATCCAGATGGGGCAATAGCTTCTCGATAATCGCCTTCTCGGTCTTTGCCGTTTTATCGCCAGCGCGCACTTCCTTCTGCAATCGATCGTGTTTCTTCTCCAGCGAGGCCAAATCCGCCAGCACGAGCTCGGTGTTGATTACTTCAATGTCTCGAATTGGATCGATCGTCGCGGCGACATGATGGACATTGCTATCTTCGAAACAGCGCACCACCTGCACGATCGCGTCCACTTCGCGGATGTGATGAAGGAATTGATTTCCCAGGCCTTCGCCTGCGCTGGCTCCTTTGACCAGGCCGGCAATATCAACGAATTCGATGGCGGCCGGGACAATCTTTTTGGAATGCGAAATCTCCGCGATTCTTTCCAGACGTGGATCAGGCACCGTCACAACACCCACGTTTGGATCGATGGTACAAAAAGGATAATTTTCCGCCGGCGCCTTATGCGTCCGCGTAACGGCGTTAAACAGAGTGGACTTGCCGACGTTCGGCAGACCAACGATTCCTGCACCGAGCATGGCGGAATGTAGCGCGGGCGCCTCGGGTGCGCTGAGCAAATTGCAAGCGCTGACGCTTGCGCTGCCGATCAAATCGGGCCGGCGGGATTTGAACCCGCGACCTCTTGAACCCCATTCAAGCGCACTACCAAGCTGTGCTACGGCCCGCTGGAGCGAATACTGTTTGCCACTTCTAGGTCGGAGGCAAACCTTTCCGTCCGATGCCATGAAAGCGATCACCCAGAAACATGTGTGCGCTTGTTCTATCGCAGTCGCAATTCTGCTCTACGCGATGGGCACAATGTTTGCTCAACCACGCATGCACCTTAAGCTAAACGAAGACGCCTTTGCTTTTGCCGTGCAACTCGTTAAACAAGGGCATTTCATCGCGGACGGCAAAGGCGAGTGGAGCGAGCATCGGCCTTCAACAGACGAAGAGAATGAGTTTATCCGTGTGCACGGATTCAGTGAATATGCAAAGTGGCATCTCGGGGTCGATGCTCGCTACCCAGAGAATACGAAAGGAAGATATAAATTTCCCTACGGCGATTTCAGAAATGTTCATCGCTGTGGGGTGCTTGCTGTGCAAAGTAGAGCAGGCGAGTACAGGTATTCCGATATCGAAAATGCGGCGGCCCAACTGAGGGCAATGATCGAGGCAACTCGGAAAGCGGCGCGTAGAGGCGAGTGATTCGTGACTTGCTGTTATTTCGATGTCCAGGCAGTCAAGAACGCATCGATCAGTTCTGGCAGTTCGTCGCTATAGCCACCTTCCAAGATTGCCGCTGTGGGGACTTCGAGTTTGCGCAGCCATTCTCCGAACGCAGCGAAATCCTCGCGTTGGAGCGTCATCTGTACCAGCGGATCACGCGTGTAGGCGTCGAAGCCTGCGGAGACAAGGAGCAGATCGGGTTTAAACGCGATCAGTTTTTCCAGCGCCCGGTTTGCCACCTTCAGATGTTGATTTCGCGGCGTGCCGGGAGCGACCAGATAATTCTCAACATTTGCGAAGGATCTTGTTCCAGTTCCGGGATAAGCCGGGAATTGATGAATGGATGCAAAGGCGACTCGCGAATTGTGCGCGACAATTGCTTCGGTCCCATTGCCGTGATGCGCATCAAAATCCCAAATCGCAACGCGCTGGCCAGCGTTCTCCAGCGCGTCCAAAGCGGCGACGGCGATGTTGTTGAAGTAACAAAATCCCATCGCCCGGTCCTGGGTCGCGTGGTGCCCGGGCGGCCGCATAAGACTGAATGCGCGCTCACCACGCAGCGCTGCTTGCGCCGCTTCAACCGCTGCGCCGGCAGAACGCAAAGCGTGTTCGTAAATCTTTGGATAAACAGGTGTGTCCGCATCGAAGTCACGCGTTGTGTTTTTGATCCTTTCCAGATGAGCACGCGAATGCGCCCGCAACAGTGCAGCTTCACTAGCAGGCTCCGGAATGCGCCATTCCCAATCAGGATGTCGCTCTTTCAGTAATGGAACACTGCGCGTGATCCTGGCTGGACGCTCAGGATGGCTAGGCGCTGAATACTCCAGGCAGGATGCGTCGTGAAAAATAATCATGGTGTTTGCAACGTGGCGGTTCAGCGGATATTCGGCTACGACGATGCTAAACGGCCAGAAAATTGTGGTGGTAATGCCCGCTTACAACGCCGCCCGCACTTTGCAACGCACCTATGATGAAGTGATGGCGCAGGGGATTGTCGATCTCGTGATTGTCGTGGACGACGCCAGCCACGACGACACGGTAGCGATCGCACGCAAACTGCCGCATGTACAGGTTGAGGTTCATCGTGAAAATCGCGGCTACGGCGCAAATCAAAAGACTTGTTATCGCCTCGCATTAGCAGCAGGCGCGGACATTATCATCATGATTCATCCTGACTATCAGTACACGCCGCAGTTAATCCCGGCGATGGCGGCTCTGGTTGCGAGTAGACTTTATCCCTGCGTGCTTGCTTCGCGTATTCTTGGCGGGGGCGCGTTGAGCGGCGGGATGCCTTTGTGGAAATACGTTTCAAACCGGTTCCTGACACTTGTCGAAAATGTTCTCATCGGCGCGAAGCTCTCGGAATATCACACTGGTTATCGCGCTTTTTCGCGCCAGTTACTGGAGCGCCTACCGTTGGAACAAAACTCTGACGATTTTGTTTTCGATAACCAGGTTCTTGCGCAAATCGTCGCGCTCGGCTGCGCGATCGGCGAAGTGACCTGTCCCGCCCGCTATATGCCGGAAGCATCATCGATCAATTTTCGCAGGAGCGTGCGCTATGGCCTGGGCTGTCTGGCGACGGCGCTGCGCTTTCGTTTGGCGCACTGGAAACTGGCGGAACCGATTGTTTAGTTCGGCGCGCATAATACACCATGGAATGAAGGCGACTCGTCTCCCGCCTTCTTCGTTTGTTTTCCGGGTCAATAGCGTACGCGAACCAGAAATAATCCTTCGGCAGGAGCGGCAAAACGCGCTGAACCTATCTGGCCGGAGTCAAGCCGCGCACCGACATCCTCAATACGCATTTTGCCGAGCGCGCATTTCACAAGAGAGCCCACGATCATTCGAACCATTTTGTAGAGAAAACCGTCGCCATCGAACTCGATTGTCACACAGGGACCTTTTTGCCGAACACGCACCGAATAAATTGTGCGAACGGTACTCCTTTCCTGCTCGCCGCGGTTGGCAGCGAACCCGCCAAAATTGTGAGCGCCGACGAAATGTTTGGCGGTCCACTTCAGAATTTTGAGATCGATTGGGCGCGCGATGTGCCAGGCCCGATGATATTCGAATGGAGGCAGAACAGGGGCTAACCAGATTCTGTAACGATAGATTTTTTCCCTTGCCGAAAGCCGCGCGTGGAAATCATTCGACACATATTGGCAGCGAAGCACGCGAATAGTTGGAGGTAACAACGCGTTGAGCGCTTTGGTCCAACGCGCGGCTGATAAACCGTCGTTGGGAAGGTCGACGTGCGTGCATTGCGCGAGCGCGTGGACACCTGCGTCCGTTCGTCCGGCGCCGTGAACGCGCACCGGTTTGCCAAGGACGCGCTCGAATGCATGCTCCACGTGATCCTGGATCGTATTGCGATGGGATTGGCTCTGCCAGCCGCTGAATGGCGTGCCGTCATATGCAATCGTCAATTTCAAGCGTCGCCCTTGGTAAGGACGCCGCGTCGACCGCAGCGCGCCGACCCTACCTTTCTTTGTCACGAGAAAACGATTTCGGATTCGACCGATTTTGTTCGTCATGCGCCGCGTGTTGTCGCCGATCCAGATAGGTCTGCAAAATCATCTGAGCTGCTACTTGGTCGATGTAACCCCGGGTGTCTCGTGTCTTCTTACCTGCGTCACGCAATGCCCGGTGGGCTGCGACGGTGGTTAGGCGCTCGTCCCAGGTGACGACGGGGCATGGCAAAATAGCACGCAACTTTTCTACAAACTGAAGGACTTCAGTTGCGGCTGCTCCGATTTGGCCATTCATCCGACGGGGAACACCGGCAACCACATGATCGATTTTTCGTTCGCGAACGATTTCCGCGACGCGCGACGGCGCTTTGTCGTTTGCGGGAATGGTCTCAAGCGGATGCGCCAGCAACTGTAACTCATCAGATATTGCTGTTCCGATGCGCGCCCGGCCAAAATCGAGAGCCAAAATCGGATTCATCACGCGTCGAGTCATTGCAGCTGTGGCGGCAGCTTGCCGATCAGATTCTTGATCTTCTCCGCTTCGTGCCGGTGACAGACCAAAAGCGCGTCTTTTGTTCGCACAACAATAAGGTCATGGACTCCAAGTAGTGCGATGGTCCTCCCGTCCTCCTCGAAAACAATGTTGTTGCTGGAATCGAGCGCCGTGATGGTGCAATTCGCGGCGTTTCCCTGCTTGTCCTTCTCAAAGTAGTTCGCCAGTGCTCTCCAGCTTCCGATGTCGTCCCAGTCAAAACTGGCCTCCACTACAAGAACGCGGTCGGCCTTTTCCATGATCGCATAATCGAAGGAGATCCGCGGCAGTTTGCGGAAGCGCTCGCGCAAAGCCTTCTCAAAATTCTTCGGAGCCCGCAGTTGTGAGATGAAATCTGCCAGTTCTGGCGCGTGACGGTTGAATTCGCGCAGCACTGTGGGCACCGACCAGACGAACATGCCTGCGTTCCACCGGAAATTTCCCTTTCGTAAAAATGATTCGGCGAGATCGAGATTAGGTTTCTCGCGAAATCGTAGGACCCGATGAATTGCATCGTTGTCTGGGTGCTTCCGCAAACGAACCGGCTTGCCATGCTCGATGTAACCGTATCCGGGACATGCCCAGGTTGGTTTGATCCCGATAGTTACAAGCTCACCTGTTTCCTCGGCTGCGTCGGCGGCCAAAGCCAGTGTTTCCTGGAAGGCCGAACGGCTGGCAATGACATGGTCGGCGGGGAGAACGAGCATCGTCGCCGCATGATCGCGAGCCACGACCCAACCCGTGCCGAGCGCGACCGCGGCGGCGGTGTCGCGTTTGGCGGGTTCAGCAATAATGTTCTCTCTTGGAAAACCCCCAGGCAATTTGCGAACTGCGCTTTCCTGGTCGGTGTTCGTCAGGATCAGAGTGCGGTCGGGCGGGACAAAGCCTTCAAGGCGCGCCAAGGTTTCTTCGAGCAAAGACTTATCGGAGGTGAGGCGCAGCAGTTGTTTGGGACGAGCACGCCGGCTCAATGGCCAAAAGCGTTCCCCGCTACCGCCGGCAAGGATAAGCGCGTATATTAAATTGGGCATGTTCGGTGCAAAAAATGGGAGGATTTCCGGGTTGCGAAAATTGCCGTTTCTTTTTCCCAAACGCGACGTATATGGTAGGCGATGTCCTTGCCGATATCCATTTCAAAAACTACCGAGCAACTGCCACTCGATCCGTTGCTCGTCGTCACGCGGACTGCCATTGGCGTTGGCTTGGGCATACTGATGGCCGATAAAATCAAACCTTCGATTCGTCAGGCGGCGGCAATCGCGCTTGTTGCGATTGGGGCGTTGGCAGCTGCGCCGTGGCTCGTGAAAATTACACTGGGCCAGATTACTCGACCGGAATCAGAGTGGGGAAGTCGCGCCCGTCTGCGTTCCATCCGTGGTGATTCCGGTTATAGCTCCAATACGGATATCTATTAACCCGCAGACGCGGAGGCTTGGAAACCTCTTACTCATGTTCCTGCTCGTAATCGAGAGAACATGGCAGAAGGTGTGAACCGTCTCTTCGGCGAATTATCGGCTCTCGACAACAAATGCTCGTGAGTCAGGACTGCTCATTTCCATCTGAGCGCTCACTCTTTGGATTTTCGCGTCCTGCTCTCTCAAACGCTTACTAACTGCCTCGAGCGCAGCTTCAAGTTTCTGCACTTTGCGATGCTCTTTAAGAAACTCATTAAGCAACATCGCGTTGATCTGCTCGTATCGAACGGATTCGGGCTCGCCTTTTTCATTATGCCCCACCAGAGTGGGAGCTACTTCAGCGACCTCTTCAGCAATCAGGCCAAAGGCAAGGTTCTGTGTCGCGTCATACTGCTTGTGGTAGCGGAAACTGACAGGCTTGAACGCGTAGATCGCTTCGCTGGCGTTGTCCATCGGCTTGATGTTGTGTTTATATCTGCGCGATGAGACGTTTGCCCGCCCAAGTCTTCCGTCGCTACTTATAGTAACCACATCGGGATCGGTACCAATAACCGGCTGCACGTTCGAATAGATCTGGCCGATATAACAGCTGTTACTCACGTCCTCACCGCTGGTGCCGATGGCAATCACGTTGTTAGCCGTCGTGACATTATCGCCGGCTGAGGGGCCCAACGCGATATTGTTGTTGCCAGTGGTGTTGTTCGCGAGCGCAAAAACACCAATGGCTGTATTGCCGTTGCCAGTGGTGTTGTCACCGAGGGCGCCAGCACCGATCGCAGTGCTGTTGTCGCCGTCAGTGCTGTTTGAGAGCGCAAAATTACCGATGGCTGTGTTCTGGACGCCAGTAGCGTTGTCCTCGAGCGCAAAAGCGCCGGTGGCCGTGTTGTTGCTACCAGTGGTGTTACTAGAGAGCGCTTCAGCACCGGTGGCTGTGTTGTCGCTACCGGTGGTGTTGCTACCCAGCGCAAAATCACCGTTGGCAGTGTTTCGGATGCCAGTCGTGTTGTCACCGAGGGCAGACATTCCGGTGGCCGTGTTGAAGTTGCCGATGGTGTTGCTCAAAAGCGCGGACGCTCCGTTGGCCGTGTTTTGGGTGTCAGTAGTATTGTTGATGAGTGCCTGAAAACCACTCGCCGTGTTCAAGTTGCCAGTGGTATTTCCTCGGAGCGCACGATAACCGGTGGCGGTGTTGCCTTCGCCGGTAGTGTTGAATTGGAGTGCAAACGTACCGAGGACGCTGTTGTAATGGCCAGTGGAATTGTCAGAGAGCGCATAGGCTCCAAACGCACAGTTGTAGGATCCCTCCGCGAAGGAAGGATCTCCGTTGTTGGCAAAGAGCGCGTGATACCCCACAGCGGTGTTGGTGATTCCCGTGGTATTGGTAAAAAGCGCTCTGTCCCAATGGCAGTGTTGGAGGAGCCTTCCGTGTTGGAAAAAAGCGCGAACGCTCCATCAGCGAGGTTTCCCGTACCTGTGGTGTTACTCAAAAGCGCTCCCGCACCGGTGGCCGTGTTTTCATCTGCAGTATTAAGGAGGAGCGTCCAGGCACCAATGCCGGTGTTGAAGTTTCCTTCTGTGTTGCTTGTGAGTGAAAACAAACCAACTGCCGTATTGTAAATCCCACTGGTGAGACTGAGGAGAGCGCTTTGCCCTTCTGCGGTATTACCGCCGGGATAGCCTCCGTCCGGCGCCGGATTGACTGCCTGTGCCATTGGGGAAAGCCCTAAGCAGCCAAGCGCAAAGAGAATGAGAAGTGGAGGAGTTTGCAAATGTTGTGCTGTTCATAGGACACGAAGTTTCGAAACAACCTGCCAGCTTGTCGAGATCAAAATGTCGGCGCTGCAGCTGGAATCGGCGATCCCGGTCAGGGAATGTTACAAAAATGCTCCTGCAACGGAATCAGCTAGACTCTTCCCTTTTTGAGTTAACAGGAAGCTACCGTTCGATTTTCGAAGGAGTCCGAGCGAAATAAGCTCGCTCGTTTCTTGCCCGAAATGTCTCAATTCCGACGCAGCAACCCCTTCGCTCATGCGTAACGAGAGCGCGATCCGCTCTGTGCGTTTCTTTTCGCTCGTTAGGTTTTCGCTGAATCCCCTCGGCGACTGGCCGGAAAGAATGCGATCGGCATAAGCGCGATAGTCACAAACATTCTGCCAGCGATTCATACCAACAGTCGTAAACGCGCTCGGACCCACGCCGAGGTAATCTTTGCCCAGCCAATAGGCGCGGTTGTGAACTGACGCAAACCCGAGACGCGCGTAGTTGGAAATTTCATACTGTTCGTAGCCGGCGTCTTCCAGGATCGACATGGCTGCCTCGAAAAACGCCGCATCTACGTCGACGTCTTGTCGAAATTCACCGCGCGCGTGGCGCAGAAAGAACTCGGTGTCTTCCTCGTAGGTTAGGCAGTATGCCGAGATGTGGTCGGGCGCGAGAGCGATGCTTTTCTCAAGTGTCACTCTCCACTGCTCGATAGTTTGGCCGGGCAATCCGAACATGAGATCGACATTGATGTTCGAGAATCCGGCAGATCGGAGAATATGGAATGATTGCTCGGCTTGCTGTGAATTATGTTCCCGTCCTAAAACCTTCAGCAATTCACCGTCCCAAGACTGAATACCAAGGCTAACTCGGGTTACTCCGAGTTTGCGAAGAAGCGCAGCTTTGCGCGCCGATACGCTTCCCGGATTCGCCTCGATCGTCCATTCTGCAAGCGATGAGAGATCGAGGCGCTCATGGAAACCTCCAAGCAGGAATTCCAGTTGCGCAGTTGTGAGAGCTGTAGGCGTGCCGCCACCGAAGTAGATGGTTTCAGGCGATAACACAAAGCTTGCGCATTGCTGATCGAGATCGCGCAATATCGCTTCACAAAATCGCCACGTCTGCGAGCGATCGAGCAGATCTTTATAAAATGCGCAGTACGGGCAGATACGGGCGCAAAAGGGGATGTGAACGTAGATGTGATGGATTGGATGTGCTGTAGTGGCAGGCGTGTCGCTTGCGTTGGCGCGTCGTCCCGCAACCGGCACGGCTGCCACTACGGAGTGGGAGTTGTGATTCGCAGCGTTATTCATAGAATCGCTTGGTCTTTGCTGTCATTCCGAGCGGAGGCGAGAAATACATTCAGAGGTCTCTCGACTTCGCTCGACATGACAGAACTCCGGAACGTAGCCCTCATTCTGTTTTGCGCCATTGCCTCCGGGCTGGCGCAAACGCCGCAGCCCGCGCCGACTCCGTCGATTGTGTATTCTGTGCACGATCGTGGCTCGATCAAAGATTACAAGACGAACCCGCGGATCGTGCGTGAGATGGTGAATCGGCTTGTCCTCGCCGCGACTGGTCAGTCTGATGTGGGGAAGGCATGGGCGTCGCTCGTTTCTCCCAATGACAAGATCGGAATCAAAATCTGCGCGGCCGGCGGCGAACTTTTCACGACGCACCACGACATCGTGAATGCAATCGTCGATGGGCTCGCGGCGGCCGGCCATCCACGCAGCAGCATTATTGTTTGGGACCGCTCTCTTGGCGGGATCAAAGACGCCGGTTACCGTCCGACAGTTGATGGTTACCAGCTAAAGGCAATCGCGCCACGCGATGGGTACGATCCGAAAGCAGTCCTCTCTGCTCCTTTACTTGGGAAATTGGTTTGGGGCGATTTTGAATTCTTTGGGGACGCAGGGAAAATGTCACTTTCCTCCGATGCCGATAACACGAGCAACGTGAGTCATTTTTCCAAGATCGTTTCCACTGAAGTAACCAAGATCATTAATGTTCCGGTGATGAGTATCAGTGAGACGAACGGAATCGCCGGTTGCATTTACAACATGACAATTCCCAACATCGATAATTGGCGCCGGTTTGCGCAGGGCTCTCGTTTTGGCGCGGAAAGTCTCGCGGAGATTTATGCCAATCCGCTCATCGCAAAGAAGGTGGTTTTCAATTTGATGGACGGCCTCATCGCG
>JBKPDP010000039.1:0-13285 GCA_046727935.1 Verrucomicrobiota bacterium
GCTTTGCGCGCTTGCTTTAGATCGTCGATGGGTCCCGCCGACGATTAACTATCGAAACCACGATCCAGCGTGTGATCTGGATGTTGTGCCCAATCACGGACGCGAAGCTGAACTAGATTACGTAATGAGCAATTCGTTTGGTTTCGGTGGAATTAATGCGTGTGTCGTGTTTGGTAGGCTTCGCGACTGATACACACGAGTCATCCCGGGCAAAGCGACAGACCTCACATAGGCTGGTTGGTCACGCTCACTAGTTAGAATGTCTGCACTAACGACTGTGAGGTCCCTACACCGTCTTCGCGGTTCGGGGATGACGCCACGAAATCAGTTCGCCAATAGATCCGGTCGATTTTCGCGAGTACGCTTAAGCGCCTGTTCTTTACGCCACTTTGCGATCTCCGCGTGATTTCCGGAAAGCAAGACTTGCGGAACTTTCCAGCCACGAAATTCTGCCGGGCGCGTGTACTGTGGAGCTTCCAGTAATCCTAGGTTAAAACTGTCGTCGACTGCGGATTGTTCATGACCAAGGGCCCCCGGCAACAAACGCACGATTGCATCGACGAGGACGACCGCTGCAGTTGCTCCGTTGGTGAGCACGTAATCGCCGATGGAAATCTCCAGGTCCACCAGATGTTCAATCACGCGGTGATCGACTCCTTCGTAATGGCCGCAAATGATGATGAGATGTGGCGCTTGCGAAAGCTGTGTCGCCATTTGTTGATCAAAGCGATGTCCGGCAGGCGACATGAGTACGACTTTGGACGCCTGCGTTCGGAGACCTTCAACAGCCGCAAAAATCGGTTCAGGTTTCATCACCATCCCCTGGCCGCCGCCGAATGGCGCGTCGTCCACGATGTGATGCTTATCCGTGGTCCAGTCCCGCAGGTTATGGGTGCGAAGATCGATAATCCCTTTCTCCTGGGCCCGTTTCATGATGCTCTCGCTGAGAGGCGCACGACAGATGTCGGGAAACAACGTCAGAATGTCGATCTTCACTTAGGCAAAATTAAATTGTAGGGCGTTTCTGTGAAACGCCATCGGGTTGGCGTCTGACACAGACGCCCTACAAAATACATACGGCTATTCGACGATCTCGAGGATCGCTCGCTGGCCATGGCGCGCAGCCGAACTTGCGAGTAACGCGCGAATAGCGTGAACGGTCTGGCCGCCTCGGCCAATCACCCGACCGACGTCTCCTCGTCTAAGTTGCAGTTTAAAGACCGTAGTTCTGCCGCTTGAAATTTCCGTCAGCACCATGTCGTCAGGAAATTCAATCAGTTGTCGAATAACGAACTCGAGAAACTCCTTCATGCGCCAGAAAGACTAACCACGAATGTGCACGAATAAACACGAATTTTAGGATCGCTGAGCCAATCGGCTGTCCTGAGCGGAGCGCAATGCTGACAGAATCGGCCGCCCATGCAGCGACGACAGCGCACTCTACTGCACTGTCGCGCCGAGGCTAGCCGGGCGGCTCACTCGGAGGTGCCGGAGGCGCGGGTTCTTCTTGAGCAGATTGCGAGCTCGCTTGCTCCGCCTGGGATGGCGGCTTAGCTGCCACTTTCTTATTCTTCTTGATCAAACTGCGCACCGTGTCGGATGGCTGTGCGCCTTTGCTGATCCAGTATTCGACTCGGTCAATGTTCAACCTACTATTCTGACCGGGCTTTTTTGGGTCGTACGTGCCGATAGTCTCGATAAATTTCCCGTCGCGCGGGCTGCGCCTGTCGGCCACTACCACCTTGTAGTAGGGACGATTTCTTGTCCCCTCTCTGCGTAATCTGATTGAAACCGCCATGTTAACTTCTCATTCGCGCCAGTTGCGCCATCATCTTTTTCATTTTGCCCGCGCTCTTCATCATCTTCCGCATCTGATCAAAGCGTCGTAGCAAATCGTTTACCTCCGTGACAGTGCAGCCGCTGCCGCGCGCGATGCGCTGACGACGCCGCGCATTCAAAATGTCCGGGCGCGTCCGCTCTTCCTTCGTCATCGAAAGCACGATGGCTTCCGTGCGCTTAAGCTGCTTCTCGTCAACAGAGAGGCCCTGCACATTACTCATGCCAGGCAACATGCCAAGAATATTCTCCAGCGGCCCCATCCGCCGCATCATCTTGAACTGTGCCAGGAAATCATTGAAATCAAACGAAGCCGTGCGCAGTTTCCGCTCCAAGCGAGCGGCTTCTTCTTCATCAACCGCTTCCGCCGCTTTTTCGACCAGACTAACTACGTCGCCCATGCCAAGAATTCGGCCGGCGAGTCGCTCCGGAACAAAGACTTCAAACTGGTCAAGCTTTTCCCCGGTCCCGGTGAACTTGATTGGCTGGCGTGTCACTTCGCGCATCGACAATGCCGCGCCGCCTCGCGCGTCGCCGTCGAGCTTGGTTAAAATGATTCCCGTAATCGACAAAGCGTCGTTGAAGTGAGTTGCGACGCTCACTGCCTGCTGTCCCGTCGCCGCATCAACAACCAGCAACGTTTCCTGTGGGTCTAAGAATTCTTTCAACCCTTTCAGCTCCTGAATCAGCGCTTCGTCGATTTCCTGGCGACCCGCCGTATCGAAAATTTCGACAACAGCCGTTCCTGGCAGTCGCGCTCTACCGGACGCGTCTGCAGCGGCGCGCTGCACATTCTTCTCGCCTGGATCCGGCGTGAATACAGGAACGTCGATTTGTTTTCCCAGCGTTGCCAGCTGTTCGATTGCCGCGGGTCTTTGCAAATCGCAGGCGATTAGGACTGGTGCGCGAGCCTGGTTTTTCAAAAGACGCGCCAATTTGGCAGAGGAAGTTGTCTTGCCCGACCCGTTAAGACCGACGATCAAAATACGGCCTGAATCTCCGAGCTTGACCGGTGCGGCGTCACCTCCGAGCAAGGCAGTTAATTCTTCGTGGAAAATTTTGACGATTTGCTGGCCGGGCGTAATGCTGCGAAGAACGGTTTCTCCAAGCGCTTTCTCTTTAACGCGTGCAATGAATTTTTTGGCGACTTGAAAATCAACGTCGGCTTCGAGCAAAGCCAGGCGCACGTGCCGCAGCGCGGCATCGATGTTCGATTCGCTGATCGTGCCGTGCCCACGCAGCTCTTTGAAAATGTCCTGAAGTTTGTCAGAGAGTTGGGAAAACATGATGGTAAAAATTATATGTCGCGGCGCGTCATTTCCGGGTAGCGCACGCCTCTCGCGTGCTGGCGAGGGCGTCCTCGCGATCGCGAACTTTTTCTAACGTAACATTTCACGACCAACATGGCTCAAGAGAAGACCGTTTCGGCGCGACGCCGAAACCAACACGCGAGACGCGTGCGCTACCCAAGGCCCATCGCACCTATTTCTTCGGAGTCGATGCTGGCGAGGTCCCGCCCGCCGCGCCTTCTTCGATTCCAAAAGTCCAATGTGCTTCGACCTTTTTCCCCTGGTATTTCGCGCTGATAATTACGCTGCACGATTTCTCGTGCAACTTTTGCGTGACCTGGTATGAGACGGTGCCCGACTTCTGATCGTAATTCGCGGGAACAACGCCGAGACCGCTGACGCGCATTTGCACACTGCCTGGCTCGATCGGGCCGATCGCGCTGAGGTTGGCTTTTATAAGGGGAAGCGCTGTGCGCACCGTTTCGCCGTCCGCAGGTTGAGTCGCAAGATCTTTCGCGCCAACTTCGG
Organism: Verrucomicrobiota bacterium; assembly: GCA_046727935.1. Classification (GTDB taxonomy): domain Bacteria; phylum Verrucomicrobiota; class Verrucomicrobiia; order Chthoniobacterales; family UBA10450; genus Udaeobacter. The sequence goes on from JBKPDP010000039.1 coordinate 3,654, forward strand.
CCACCGCTGCCGCGCCTCCGGTTGACGTGCCGATCATTTTCACAGCATCCTCAAACACCTTGGGCTTGTTTGCTTCAATCGCATAACGACCAATTGAGTCCATCGGCGACGTAAAGGTGATGGGCTGACCGTAAACAGTAAACATCGCCTCGTAACCGGCATTTCGCGCAATGTCTTTGACGTGCTGGTTGTAATTGCCAAACGGTACGGCAAAGCAATTCACCTTGATACCCAGCCGTTGCTCGAGGAGTTGCTTGGAGCCGACCACTTCGTTTTGCATCCATTGTTCGTATTGGGGTCCGGTCAATTTCGTCTTGGTTCTCTTCCCTCCGGTACTAGCCAGCATGATCGTATGCCCTTCACGCAAGTCCTGGTGCGTCGCGGAATGCGCCTGAATGTCCACACCGTTGTCGCGCATGTCGGCAAGCTGTTCCCAGGTGATTGCTTCCCCGCCGCCTAACGAGCCGCCTCGCACGCCTTCGGTGTAAAGGAACATGGTAAACGGGTAGCCGTATTTCTTCATGATCGGCCACGCAACCTCGTATTGGGATTTCCAGCCATCATCGAAAGTAACAACCGCGCATCGCGGCGGTATGTTCTTTTCACCCCGTTTCCAGGCAAGCAGATCCTGCATTGAAATGACTGTGATGCCGCGGTCCTTTAATTCCTTCATCTGGGCTTCAAACGCGGCAGGCGTGATCTCGGTCCCGGGATAGCGGACCTTGTCCACTAAGCGGTGATAACAAAAAATAATCACCTGGGCCGTTTGATCCACAACTGGTCTGGTGATCTTCGGAGACGCCGCTGCGGCAGGGGTAGCAACAGCACTCGGGGCTGGGGATGAAGCGCTAGCTTGGTGCGAGTTCTGTGAGACATTCTCCTCCTTCTTGCACATCGAAAGGTTCAACGCGAGAAGCAACGGGAGAATCGCAAATCGGATTATCATAAAAGAAGTAAAGGCATTAAGCGCGACAGCACAAAACACAAGTGCTTTTTGAAGTCCCGAAGAATAGACAGTTCTCCAGCCAATTACGTTGCATCGTGAGAGCTTGGCGAGGAAAAATCTTTGGCAGAACGCGTATTTTTTGCTATTAAATCAAATGCCGAGCCAGGTCTCTCGTCTCGTTACAACCGCTTTTGTCGCTTCGTTAGCTGCCTGCACCACTGTTCCAACTACTGCAGTCAAAAACACAAGCAAGACCTTTAATACTGTGGTTGTGGACGCCGGACATGGCGGCAAAGATAGCGGCGCATATCGCCGCTACGGTCCACCGGAGAAGATGGTTGCTCTCGATGTCGCTCAGCGTCTTAACCGCAAGTTGCGCGAATCGCAGTTAAAAACCGTGATGACCCGCTCCTCGGATATCTTTATCCCATTGAACGACCGTGTGGCTATCGAGAATGGCCAGAAGAACGCAGTCTTTGTCAGCATACACTTCAACGATTCTCGTCGGCGCGGGATTCGCGGATTCGAAACGTACTATCATGCGGGCGCTTCACTCGATCTGGCGAACCGTATTCAAGAAAAACTGATGACGATTCCCCGCTCCGCAAATCGAGGAGTGCATACAGCAAATTTTCGGGTCCTGCGTCTAGCGACGTGTCCAGCGGTGCTTGTGGAATGTGGCTTTTTGAGTAATCGCGCCGATGGCAACCAGGCGCGTGACTGGGAATATCGCGAACTACTCGCAGACCGAATCGCGGAAGCACTTGTCGAGCAGCGCTATGGCCCGGGTGTATATCAGCCATCAGGCCGGCTCGCGTTGCAGTTGCAACCTGTGAGCACCGGCCCGGCGTCGACGCGCTAAAATTCTTTTCCGCGTTCTTCGCGCCCGATTGCAGCGAGTAAAATCAACGCTAGGAAGATTACCAACGTAAAAAGACCGAGCGCTTTTGCATAGTCCGGATGCCCGCTTGCATCACGGAAATGGTCGGCCAGCCGTGCTTCAACGACAGCGGTGTTGGCGGCAAATAAATTTCCAAGTTGATAGGCAAATCCCGGGAAGGTTCCACGCACAGGATCGGGCGAGAGTTCATTCAAATGCACAGGAACAATTCCCCAGGCGCCTTGGACCATGAATTGCATGGCAAATCCGCCGATCACAAGAAGCACGAAGCCCGGCGGAAAAACCCAGAGGGGAATAAGGATTATTCCGAACACGGCAGTCAAAATAATCGAGCGACGGCGGCCCCATTTCTGCGACAGATGGCCAACCACTGTTCCGCCGCAGATCGCGCCAAAAGCGTAAATGATCCCAGTCGCGGCCTTCTGCGTCACGTCATAGTGGCGTTGTTCACCGAGAAAAGTTTGATACATGTCCTGGGTCCCGTGAGACATGGCGTTGAAAGCCGTCATCAACAAAATCACGTAAACAAAGAGAACCCAGTGGCGTTTTAGTACAGCCAGCAGATCCCTCCAAAAATTACTCGTCTCGCGCTGCCGCCGCAGCCAAACCGGTGATTCGGGCACTTGCGCGCGGATGTACAGCACTAGAAATGCGGGTAACGCTCCTGCCACGAAGAGGCCGCGCCACCCGAAGAACGGAAACACGATCCAATACACAACAGCCGCCAGCAGATAACCAAATGCATAACCTTGTTGTAAAATTCCCGAGAACAATCCACGCGTTGCCGTCGGCAGGGTCTCCATTGCCAGCGACGCGCCAAGTCCCCATTCTCCGCCCATGCCGATTCCGTAAAGCGCGCGGAAAATCAGCAGCCAGGTGTAATTCGGAGAAAACGCAGTGAGCAATTCCATGAGAGAATAAAAGATGATGTCGATCATGAGCGGCATGCGCCGCCCGAACCGGTCCCCGAGCAATCCAAAGATGAACGCGCCCACGGGGCGCATCGCCAACGTGATCGTGATCGCGTAACTCAACTCGGCGATGCTCGTGCCAAAATCGTTCGCCATCTGGCGCGTCACGAACGTCAGCAGGAAAAAATCGAACGCGTCCAGTGCCCAGCCCAGGAAGCAGGCCAAGAACGTGTTGCGTTGATTGCGGTCGAGCGATTTGAACAGCCGGACCGCTTCCATGGCGCACTCACCTAATCGTCACATCCAGAGAAGTCGAGACGAAATGGAAATGACGACGGACGAAGAAGGCCCAAAGCTCAAATGACGCGCCAATGTTGCGGTGATTGCTCTTATTTGGTCATTCGTCATTATTTCGTTATTCACTATCGCGAAACCGAACAACATTCCCATGCTTTGCTCGATTACGATCACGAGCAGGAGCAAGAGTACATGAGCGTTAATGACACATCTACATATCATGATACGTCAATTTGTTTCTTGATTCGACAGTGAAACGCTCTTTAGTTCCCGGATAATCATGTCAACGAACGGTCTCCATCCTCTGGAAACGCTCCTGCGCGAACGCATCGTCTTTCTCGATGGCGCCATGGGCACGATGATCCAGCGCTACAAACTGTCCGAGGCGGAGTATCGAGGAAAGCGGTTCCGCGATTGGAAAGGCAAAGACCTCAAAGGCAGCCTGGAACTGCTCAATTTAACTCGGCCGCAAGTCGTCGAGGAAATTCACGCGGCTTATCTCGATGCGGGTGCCGACGTTATCGAAACAAACACGTTCAGCGGGACAACCATTGGTCTGCATGATTTTCTGTTTCAAGGCGAGCCCACACGTGGTCGCAAAGATCAGGAATTCTTTCAGCGCGTAATGGACGATGTCGAACTTCGCGGGCTCGTTCACGAAATTAATTTTGAAGCGGCCAGGATCGCGCGCCGCGCAGCGGATCGCGTCGCGAATGAAACTGGCCAGCAACGATTTGTTGCCGGGTCAATCGGACCCCTTCCTGTAGCAGCTTCGATTTCACCTGACGTAAACGATCCGGCCTTTCGCGCCGTCTCGTTCGATCAACTTCGCCAAACTTACTTCGATGAAGTGAAAGCGCTGCTCGAAGGCGGTGTCGATCTACTCATTGTCGAAACGATTTTCGATACACTCAACGGAAAAGCGGCGCTGTTCGCTATCGCTGATGCGTTGGAAAAAGCCGGACGTCGCGTGCCGTTGATGATCTCGGGCACTGTGATCGATAAATCCGGGCGAAACTTGAGCGGGCAAACGGTCGAAGCGTTGCTGATATCGCTCGCGCACGCTCAACCGCTCATCCTCGGTTTGAACTGTTCGCTCGGTCCGGATGAAATGGAACCGTTTGTGGAAGAGCTGGCGCGCATTTCGCCGTACTACATGAGCGCATATCCGAACGCGGGTCTGCCGGATCCGCTCTCGCCGACCGGTTTTCCGGAAACAGCCGAAACTTTTGCACCCAAGCTCGCGAAGTGGGCAGAAAACGGCTGGCTCAACATGGTCGGCGGTTGTTGCGGTACAACACCGGATCACATCCGCGCGTTGGCGAAACTGGCGAGGAAATTTTCGCCTCGTGTCGTGGAAAGAACAATCAGCTACAGATGATTCTGCAACTTTCCGGGCTCGAACCGTTGAAGATTACGCCGGACTTCGGCTTCATTGTCATCGGCGAGCGCACCAACATCACAGGATCGCCCAGGTTCTCGAAGCTGATTCTGGCTGGCGATTTCGACGGCGCGCTCGCCGTGGCTCGTCAGCAAGTGCAAGGCGGCGCGAACCTTCTCGACGTGAACATGGACGAAGGGATGATCGATTCGGAAGCAGCGATGGTCCGCTTTCTGAACCTGATCGGCAGCGAGCCCGAGATCGCGCGGATTCCAATTGTGATCGACAGCTCGAAGTGGAGCGTCATCGAAGCGGGGCTCAAATGCTTGCAAGGGAAAGCGGTAGTCAATTCCGTCAGCCTGAAAAACGGCGAAGAAGACTTTCTCCGGCAAGCCCGGTTGATCAGGCGATATGGCGCCGCCGCCATCGTGATGGCGTTCGATGAGCAAGGCCAGGCCGATAATTTTCAGCGCAAAATCGACATCTGCGCGCGCGCCTATGATCTCCTGACGAAACGCGCAAACTTCTCGGCGAGCGACATTATCTTCGATCCAAACGTTTTGACCGTCGCTACTGGGCTTGAAGAACATCGGAATTACGCGGTCGATTTCATGGAAGCGACGCGGTGGATCAAAAAGAATCTTCCGGGCGCGCGTGTTAGCGGCGGGGTAAGCAATATTTCCTTTTCGTTTCGCGGAAACAACACGGTGCGCGAAGCAATGCATGCCGCATTTCTGTTTCACGCCATCCGCGCAGGTCTCGACATGGGAATTGTCAACGCGGGGCAGCTCGCGGTGTACGAAGAAATTGATCCTGAGCTGCGAGAGCGCGTGGAAGATGTGCTGTTGAACCGGCGAGACGATGCAACCGAACGGCTGATCGATTTCGCGGAAAACGTAAAAGCGAAAGATAAAATTCCGGTTGCCGATAAAGCGTGGCGAAAAGAGCCTGTCGAGGGGCGCCTGAAACACGCATTGGTCAAAGGCATCACCGACTACATCGACGTCGATACAGAGGAAGCGCGTCAAAAATGCAAACGCCCACTCGACGTGATTGAGGGCCCGCTCATGGCCGGGATGAGCGTGGTCGGTGACTTGTTCGGCTCCGGCAAAATGTTTTTGCCGCAGGTCGTGAAGAGTGCGCGGGTGATGAAGAAAGCTGTCGCCTATCTGATGCCGTTCATGGAAGCGGAGAAAAGTGCCGGCGCGAAACCGCAGGGACGCATCGTGATGGCGACGGTGAAAGGCGACGTGCACGACATCGGCAAAAACATCGTGGGAGTAGTGCTGCAATGTAACAATTACGACGTTGTGGACCTTGGAGTGATGGTGCCGGCCGCGAGAATTCTGGAAACAGCGCGGGAAAAAGAAGCGGACGTTATCGGCCTGAGCGGCCTGATTACGCCCTCACTGGACGAGATGGTACATGTCGCACAGGAAATGGAGCGCGAAGGATTTCGTTTGCCGCTGTTGATTGGCGGGGCGACCACGAGCCGGGCACACACCGCGGTGAAGATCGCCCCGCACTATCGGGCCAACACAGTGCACGTTCTGGACGCGTCGCGCGCGGTGGGGGTTGTCAATTCGCTGCTCAACGAAGATCTCAAGTCCGAATTCGATAAGAAGACGCGCGAAGATTACGAACGTTTGCGCCAGGAGCATTCAGCAAAAACACAGCGAAAGAAGTTGCTGACGCTCGAAGAAGCACGCGCAAGCCAGACACGCATTGATTGGAGCAGCTATGTTCCGCCGAAACCGGAGTTTCTTGGAGCGCGGGTCCTCCAAACTGTCATTCCGAGCGAAGTCGAGGAATCCCGTGGAACAAGCTTTAAGGTAACGCAACGGGATCCTTCGACTCCGCTTCGCTCCGCTCAGGATGACCGCGTCCGCTGCTTTTCATTGCGGACGCTGGCCGAGTACATCGATTGGTCGCCGTTTTTTCACGCCTGGGAATTACGCGGGAGGTACCCCGCGATTTTTGAAGACCCCAAGATTGGCAAACAAGCGCGCGAACTTTTCGCTGATGCGCAGGAACTTCTCGATCGGATCATCGCAAAAAATCTGCTGATCGCGCGCGGTGTTCACGCTTTTTGGCGGGCAAACTCAGTTGGCGATGATGTGGATCTTTATGCCGATGATGATCGCACGAAGAAGCTCGCGACGTTTTATTTTCTGCGCCAGCAAATGCAAAAGCCGGCAGGACAAGTCAACCATTGCCTGGGGGATTACGTTGCGCCAGCGACCGATGGTCACAGACCGCCGCTACAGGACTATCTTGGCGGATTTGCGGTTTCAATTCACGGTGCAGACGAACTCGCGGAAGAATTCAAGCGGCAGCACGATGATTACAGCGCCATCATGACAAAGGCGCTGGCAGATCGACTAGCTGAAGCGTTTGCCGAGCATCTGCACAAACAAACGCGGATTGCGTGGGGATTCGGGCGCGACGAACAATTATCGCATACCGATCTTATCCGTGAAAAATATCGCGGCATTCGACCGGCTGGCGGTTATCCCGCGTGCCCCGATCACGCAGAGAAGCGAACATTGTTCGATTTGCTCGACGCTGAGAACAATGCCGGTATCACACTGACGGAATCATTTGCAATGCATCCGGGCGCGAGTGTGAGTGGACTCTACTTTTCCCATCCCGACGCAAAATATTTCGGCGTGGGCCAGATTGGACACGATCAAGTCGTCGATTACGCGACCCGGCGCGGTGAATCGCTGCCCGTAGTGGAAAAGCGACTCGCCCCTAACTTGGATTACAACGTCTGATGCGATCAAACGTCGTGCATGCACAATACGCCAAATCGTGATACTAATTCCGCTCGATCCGGGGCGTAGCTTAGCTTGGTAGAGCGCGTGGTTTGGGACCACGAGGTCGGAGGTTCAAATCCTCTCGCCCCGACATGAACCATCGTGATGGCGCGTTATATTTGGGCAACAAACTGGGAATGAAAATATACGGGTTGATCATCTCAGCCATCTTCTACGGCGCGTCGCTGACACTGTTTGGCCAGGACGCTGCTCCGCCGTCTGTGGATCTTTATGGGGAGCAACCTCAGCTGGAACCAACGCCCTCACCTGTACCCCCTAATGGCCCCGAGCTGCCGGAGATATCGCAGCTTGACCAGAATTTTTCAAAGCCGAGGTCACTGGGTCCGCAAGCGGATGAACGGCGGGTGCACATGGAATGGCGACAACTGAAAAACCGGACGGTTAACGACCCTGCGGTGCAGGCGGCAAAGGCGTTTGCTCAGGCTGCGCGAACGGATCTGGAAAAACGGAATCGACTCCGCAATTACTACAACGTCTATTACGAGCGCATGTCTGCCCTGGCTACGACTCCTGAAATCAAGCTGGCATTGCAAGCACTAATGACTTCCCACCAAAGTCTCCTAGATCAGCCGCGCGTGCGGCCCTCGCCCACACCGGAAGGTTCTACTCCGACGGCTACGCCATCCGGCACGCCTGCAAAAAAGCAGCCCGTACATAAACACAAGAAGAAAGGCAAAGGCCGCAAGTGGTTTTAACCAGTGACCTTGCCAGCCCACATCCATTGCAGTATCCCTAGACGCATCCCGTTTACGGCGCGTTCGTCTAGTGGTTAGGACACAGCCCTCTCAAGGCTGGTACACGGGTTCGACTCCCGTACGCGCTGCCCCTCTTAACCATAGGAGAAACAACTGCAACGCTCGATTTGATGACAGTTTGATGACAGAACCCGCCAGAATGCCCTTCCCCGCGTGCCTGTAGAGCCGCCAGAATCGTTTTTCGCCGCCCGGCGAGTCAGAGTAAGCGGCCAAAATGAAATCGACACGTCCAGCGCACGTTATACGATGCAGCGGGCAACATGATCGAAACCCACGAGCACGCGGGCGACTTTGAAGAACCGCAAGTTTTTGCTCGCATCTGCGTTGCACTTCTATCTAAAAGGAATTTTCCATGAAGCCCCTGATTTATCGATTTGCACTTTTATTGTTGGTTCCATTGCTGTGGGTTGCTGCGTAACTGGCGAAAAGATGTCGCAGCTCCATCCCGGCATGACGAAGGCAGAGGTCGTCAGCGTGCTCGGCAGGCCGGATGGATACAAGCAGATCGCGGGATATGAGATTTATCGTTACTCCAATCGGCTTTCCAGCGGCTGGTCTTGGGACCACGCCGACTACAATGTGGTGTTCAAGAACGACCGCGTTGTTGAATATGGCGCGGGCCAAGTTCGTCCGAAAAGCAACGGGACGGTGGTGATTATTCCCGTCGGATCGTGATGCTGTAATGCGCGTTTACGATGCCGCGGGCAACGTGATCGAAACGCACGAGCACGCGGGCGAGTTCAAAGGGGATTCGTGACGCGGCTGGGGAAGCGGTACGCGCGGGCTTGAATCCGGTTACTTCCTAATCAATTCGCGGGCTTCGTGTGCGATTCTGCTCGCGTCGTCGATTCAATTGCGCCGAGAGCGTTTCTTGCTAATTTTGAACTTCACTTTTACCGTAAAAACTATGGCCGACGTCGTAAACAAATACGCCGAAAACGTAGCGGGGACATTTTACGTCGATGATCAATGCATCGACTGCGATTTGTGCCGCGAAACGGCACCAGCCAGTTTCAAGCGCAACGACGACGGGGGTCATACCTACGTTTACAAGCAACCAGAGACCCCTGAGGAGGAAGTGCTCTGCAAAGAAGCGATGGAAGGTTGCCCGGTCGAAGCCATTGGCAACGACGGCGCAATCATACTCGCGCCTCTTCGCGCGTAGTTTTTGAAAAATGGCGGCCGGAAAAGGGAAGGCTGCGTCCAGAAAGAAAAGCGCGGCGCTCCGGTATCGGAAGCTGGCAACGTGATCGCGACGCACGAGCACACGTAGACTTTGACGGTTGCGTTGCCTTCTTTGATAATTTTCATTTTGGATGACAATTTGATGACAGTTCGGCACGAGCAATACATTTGACGATCTCCCGCTGCGAGGGCGGAAGAGGGCCATCCCAAAATGCCAAACGAAAAATTCAGCGATCTGGCGCATCGGCTTCCGTCGCTACCAAGATGACCTCGCGAAACAAGCGAAAGAACTCTCCGAGCTGAGGTCGGAATTGGCGCGTCTCAAGCAAATTATGGGCACTGTAAGGGAAGCCCTGCGATGTATTGATACTTATTCTTACAAAGGCGGAATGACGAGTGACGCGGAAAAGAAAGCG
>JBKPDP010000040.1:0-41255 GCA_046727935.1 Verrucomicrobiota bacterium
CGCGATGAAAATATCCGGGTCGCCCGGCTTTTCGGATGTCAGAAAACCGTAACCGGCTTGATGAATGGACAATTTGCCGGTTACCAGGTCCGCTTCGGTCGGCAGAACATATCGATTCTTCCGGATGCGCGCGATCTCGCCAATGCGCTCGAGCTCGCGCAAGCATTTCCGCAATTCAACCCGCCCGGCGCCGCTCAACCCGAGCTTGCGCGCGATATCAATTCTGTTGAGTGGCCGGTAATCTTTCCGCGCCAGCAGACCCAGAATTTGTTCTCGAACGTTACGTCCGTTTGAAGCCATTTGAGCGAAACAATACCGCAGGTTTGTTGATTTAATGCGATTTCAATCCGAGGTCGAATCATGCCAAAAGTGATTATTGCCGGCGCGTTGGCGATCGCCCTGGCGATTGTCTCATTTGCCGCGGGAGGAGCAAAGATGAAGATCACAAGTTCTGCGTTTCAGGAAGGTGGAAACATTCCATCAAAATTCACATGTGACGGCGGCGACACCAGCCCACCCTTGCAGATTGCAGAGGTTCCTTCGGGCGCGAAAAGCCTCGCCCTGGCTGTAGATGACCCGGATGCGCCGAGCGGACTCTTTACGCATTGGATGGTTTGGAACATCTCTTCGCAGACTGGCACAGTCGGGGAAGGAAGGGCGCCGAAAGGAGTGCAGGGAACAAATGACTTCGGCAAATCGGGTTACGGCGGACCGTGTCCACCCTCTGGAACGCATCGTTACTACTTCAAGATTTTCGCGCTCGATCGCGAACTGGATTTGCCGTCCGGCGCAAAACGGAGTCAGCTGGATGCAGCAATGAAAGGGCATGTTGTTGCGCAAGGTGAATTGATGGGGCGCTATTCTCGAAAAAAATAACTGTAGCGCCGGTCTGCGACCGCCGAATAAATTAAATTTCGGTATTCCTAAAGCACCACTACAGCTGCTTCGAATAATCTACGTTCGGTGATAGTCTCATCCATAATGCGTGGGAGACTTTGGAAAATTGGCGACCGCATTTTCGATCTCTCCCGGCAGGGGCTGATCATCGGCGTATTGAATGTCACTCCGGATTCATTCTCCGATGGCGGCGAATTTTTCGCTGTAGACAAGGCCGTGGAACACGGTCTGAGAATGGCAGCGGAAGGTGCGCACATCGTCGATATCGGCGGCGAATCCACGCGACCAGGCGCCGAAGCTGTCGCCGCAGGGGAAGAATTGGGCCGTGTGATTCCGGTGATCGAACAATTGCGCAGAAAAAGCGAAATCATTATTTCGATTGATACGTCAAAGGCGGAGGTTGCGCGCGCGGCGGTTCGAGCGGGCGCTTCGATTGTGAACGATGTTACCGGAGGGCGAGGCGACGAAGAAATGATGTCGTTGGTTGCAGAGACCAAATCGGGTTTCATCATCATGCATATGCAAGGAACTCCGCAGACGATGCAGATCGCGCCGCGATACACCAACGTTGTCTCAGAAGTCGCTGATTTTTTTCGACAACAATATGCATGCGCCATAGGTTATAGTATTGATACCATGGCGATTGCGTTTGATCCGGGCATTGGTTTCGGGAAAACGCTTGAACACAATCTCGAGTTGCTCGCGCAGCTTGAGCGGCTTCGCACCTATGATCGACCAATCGTGATTGGCGTTTCTCGAAAGTCTTTCCTGGCCAAACTGATCAATTCGGCGCAGATCAGTGATCGGCTGGCGCCTGCGGTGGCGTTGACTTCGCTCCTGCGGACCAGCGGCGCAGACGTGCTCCGCGTTCATGATGTCAAGGAAAACGTAAACGCCTTAAAGGTAACGGACGCGATTCTTCAGAGGGCAAAATGATGCATCAGCTCATCGATCTCTGGTTCCGAGGATGGCGCAGTCTGGTTGAAATCATTCTGCTGACCGTCGCGATCTATTATGGTTATCTTTATTTCCGCGGAACGCGCGGCGCGAAAGTACTTACCGGGCTGGCGATCGTCTTTTTGACGCTGACTCTGATTTCGACGCTGCTCAATTTGGTTGTGATCGGCTGGATCGTACGAAGCTTTTCGGTTTTCCTTGCGGTCGCGCTGGTAGTGATTTTTCAGCCGGAGCTAAGACGTGGACTAGCCGCCCTTGGCGGACATCCCATTTTCTCGCTGACGAGCGAGAAGCGGGAAACTGTTCATGATCTGGCCGAGGCGGTCATGCAACTGGCAAATAAGCAGTTCGGCGCGCTCATCGCGATCGAGCGCGACACGTCGATTCGCGTTTACGAGGAAACCGGGGTAACGATCGACGGAGATTTTTCCGTCGAGCTCATCCTGACCATCTTTCATCCAAAGGCCGCGCTGCACGATGGCGGAGTAATCATTCGTAACGGACGAATCGCAGCCGCGGCGTGTATTTTTCCGGTAAGCCAGCGTGAAACGCTCGACCGCAGCCTGGGATTACGTCATCGCGCCGGGCTCGGGATCACCGAGGAATCGGACGCCGTTGCTGTAGTTGTTTCCGAAGAGACGGGCAGTATTTCCATTTGTCATCGGCGGCGAATTGAGCGCAATTTCACTCCGGAGACATTTCGCCAACGGATCGCTGAAATTTTATTGCACAGCAAATATGAAGAGACTGATTCTGAAAAACTGGCGCGCGAAGTTGATCTCCCTCCTGCTCGCGACAACGCTCTGGTACCTGATCAAAAAGAACGTAGCGACGACGCCCTCGCCGTCTGATCGGCCGTCCCCGGCGCCCGTCACGGAAACGCGTTGAAGACATATTTAGCGCAAGAAACGCGATAGATTTTCTTCTTCCCAACGACGAGCGCGCCGATAACCTCGGAATCGGCGCTCGCGACGATTAAATTCTTCCGTGTGAACTCGGCGGCGCCCTTCCGAGAGTGCCTTATCGGGCACTACTGAGTGCAGCATCTCGTGATAAAGCACATACCGTAGAAACCAGGCCGGCACGAACGGCTGGTCCAGCGCCCGATTGATTCGAATAACACGGTCCTGCTCCTGAATCGTGCCAAAAATGAAATATTCCTTGGGGCGATGCTTTCGCCGGCGGCCCCATGTCACTTTGTAACCACGAAGGCGCCCACGAAAATACCGCTTGTTCAAGTCATCAAACATTAGGCGGAGATCGAAATGGGTTCCCTCGTGAAGCAGATTCAACTGCCGTTGCATCGGCAGTTGCGGGTGCGCGAGTTTTCGTTTCGTCTTTTTCTTCGCCTTTTTGTTCTTAGCCATTTGCCTCCTCCCCCAAAGAAAAATGAACAAAAGTCGAGACTAGTTTAATGGCCTTCAAATCTGGAAACAAGTGAAGCGCAAATATTTGCCAGAAAAAGTCTCAATTGACTGAAAATCAACTGGTTATGCGGATAAATACAAACTGAGAGGCTGGCCAACGTAATTCGTACATCATCTGGCCTTTAGCAGAAAAAAACGGCCGCAGCTTGATCGCGGCTGCCCCGATCTTGTCGCATTGGTGATCGAATCTAGCCAAACTGCCCAGGTTGCTGTTAAGAACGGTATCGGTCGAAAAGCTGCACCACATTTTTGCGAAGATTGCAATGCGCGTATAATTGTCCTCACGTCCCTGCGGATGTGCGGGAAATTTAATCGAGTTCAAATCGGATGACGCCGTTTCTTCGAAAGTTGCTCGGCCAAAACTGGCTTCTGCTGCTGACCATGCTCGCTCTCGCCGTGTTTGGGGTAGTAGCGATTTACAGCGCTACTTCCACGCGTGCGGACTCGTATGCAGTGGATTTCTGGCGAAAACAGGCAAACTGGGTGGTCGTCGGTGTCTTCGCTTTTATGCTGACGAGTTTGGTCCACTACCGCTGGATCCGCTGGGGTGCACTGCCGATGTACATGGCCGGCATCGTCTTTCTAATCCTGACGAAGTTTATGGGCACGAAGGTCTATGGGGCACGCAGTTGGCTCCATTTGGGGCCCATCAATTTTCAGCCAGCACAGCTTGCGGTTGTCGCGGGGATCATGGTATTGGCGCTATTCCTGACGCAGTTTCGTGAAATGCATCCGATGTTGCGGCTGCTACTCTGCGGAGCGATTGCGGCAGCGCCTTGTTTGCTCATTCTGATGCAACCGGACTTGGGCGAGGTTATCATTTGGGGACCGGTGCTTCTGGCGCTGTTGTTCGTCGGTGGTCTTCCCCTGCGGTACTTGATTTGCGTGATTCTCATCGCGATCGCCTTTATCCCCATCGCAATTAATTTCGGCCTAAAGCCGTATCAGCAACAACGGATCACCGCGTTTACGCATCCCGAGATCGACAAGCAAGGCTCCGCGTGGGCGATCAATCAATCTCTCATCGCTATCGGTTCAGGCGGTTGGTCAGGCAAAGGATTCAAAGCGCCAAACACGCAGATTGAGCTCGGATTTCTTCCCGCCACTGCCGTGCACAATGACTACATTTTCTCCGCCATCGGCGAGCAATGGGGATTTATTGGAGGAATGTTCCTTATCGGCGGGTTCGCCTTGCTCCTAATGACGTGTTTGTTTGTCGCTTTCTTTGCCGGCGATCAGTTAGGTCTGCTTCTGGTCGTTGGGATCACGGCGCTCATCTTCACGCACATCTTCCAAAACATGGGAATGACGATCGCTCTGCTCCCCATCACGGGTGTGCCATTGCCGTTAATCAGTTACAGCGGCTCCTTCGTGCTGATGATCATGTTTGGCCTTGGGCTCGTGAATAGCGTTTGGATACACCGAAAAATCCCCGCGTGAACAAAGTGGTAGGGCGCGACCGACGGTGCGCGCCGTGCTCTCGCCACACGATTTACTTTAACCTTCGGTTGCCTAAACTCGGGCGCGACACATGGAAGCCAATTACAAGGTCAAGCTGGAGGTTTTCGAAGGGCCGCTCGATCTACTGCTCTATCTGATCAAGCAGGACGAGATCGACATTTACGACATTTCGCTTGAACGCATCACTCGTCAGTATCTCGAATATCTTCAAGCGTTTAAGGAATTGAATATAGAACTCGCCGGTGAATTTATCGTGATGGCGGCGAGCCTCATTTATCTGAAAAGCCGCAGCCTGCTGCCAATTGATCATCAGCCGCCTGAAGAAGACGCCGAGGAAGATGATCCCCGTTGGGATCTAATCCGGCAGTTGATTGAGTACAAAAAGTTCAAGGAAGCGGCAGCAGAACTTCATCTACGCGAGCTGGAACAGGAACGGATTTTCGCGCGAGAAGGCGGCGCATCGTCGCTCTTGCAGGAACCGTTGCGCTTGGAAGAGGTTGGAATTTTTCAGTTAATCAACGCATTCCAGACGGTGATCAAACGGATCGAAGCGCGACAGGATGTGCAGGAAATTTTTGCCGAACGTTTTAGTGTCTCGGAGAAGATTGATACTATTTTGCATCGAGTCGCAAACGGAGCGCGACTCCGCTTTTCCGATTTGTTCGGAGACGTCGTATCGCGGGTGGAAGTCGTAGTAACTTTTCTCGCGCTGCTGGAGCTCATTCGCCTCAAACAAGTCCGTGCCCTCCAGAAAAACATGTTTGAGGAAATTGAAATCGCAGCCGCGGCGTGAAGCGCTGGCGATTATGCAAGCGGCGGTTGTAGCCACGGCGCTCCGGCGCCGTGCCGGATGCAACGCGCGGGGAACTCCTCGACATCCCGACCTTGTCGGGTCTACAACGCCATGCCTCGAATCTTGATCGCCGGCTGCGGTTATGTCGGGCAAGCGACGGCGGATTTGTTTCACGCTGCCAGCTGGGCAGTGGACGGCTGGACCAGTTCTGAGCAATCGGCAGCGACGCTGTCGAACAAGCCATATCGCGTGTGCCAGGTCGATATCTCACAACGAGCTCAGCTCGTGGCGCGTCTCGGAACATTCGATGCTGTGGTTCACTGCGCCAGTTCGCGAGGCGGAGGGGTCGAGGATTACCGGCAAATATATTTAAATGGCGCGCGCAATCTGCTCGATCGATTCGTTGGAACAAAGGTGCTCTTTACTAGTAGCACCAGCGTTTACGCGCAACGTGATGGCTCATGGGTGACCGAGGAAAGCGAGACCAAACCTGCTCGCGAGACGGGTCGAGTCCTGCTTGAAACAGAAAAGATAGTGCTCGACCGGGGCGGTACGGTCGCGCGGCTCGCCGGGATCTATGGTCCGGGTAGGTCGGCGTTGCTGAACAAGTTTCTCGCTGGCACGGCGACCATTAATCCGGAAAACGATCGGTTCGTTAATCAAGTACACCGCGACGATATCGCGTCCGCAATTTTCCTCCTGCTCAGCCGCGAATGGCGGGAAACACAAATTTACAACGTGGTTGACGATTTTCCGATGCTGCAAAGTCACTGCTACCGCTGGCTCGCGCAGCGACTGAATCGCCCACTGCCACCGATTGGAAAGTCGACGGGACAACGGAAACGCGGTGATAGCAACAAGCGTGTGAGCAATGCAAAACTGCGTCGTCTCGGCTGGGCTCCGCAGTATCCTACATTTGCGGAAGGCATGGGAAAGAGCGTGTTACCAAGTTTCGCGAATGTCATTTGCTGACCTGTCATGTTGAGCGAAGCAAGACATCTCTGACTGTTGTGTTGATGGCCGCGTAGAAGGATGAACTGAGATTCTTCGCTTCACTCAGGATGACCAGCTGCGCGGCTGCGCTAACCGACCTGCGCGGCTTCCGTGGCTGCAAGATCAGCAGCGCGATGAGTTTCGCGTCGTTCGCCGAAAAGCTGACGGATTACCTCTTCCACGGGCACTTCCTGAACGTTAATGTCGCTCACGTCGCAGGCTTCGAGCAGTTCGCGGCATGTCTCGGTGACCTTTGCGCGTGGAACCTTTAGTTGTACCGACACTGGCGTTTGTTCCGTCACTTCACCGAAGGCAGAAAGATCGCGCGTCGCCTCTTTTTCGAAAGTCAGACTGAGAATTTTGTATCCTGAAAAGCGATCGACGATCTCATCCAACGGCCCGTCAAAAAAGATTTTACCGTGATCGATCACGAGAACGCGATGGCACAGCTCCTCGATATCCTGCATGTAATGACTGGTTAGCAACGTGACGATATGATGTTCCTCATTGTAGATACGCAAAAACTCTCGGACCCGTTTTTGACTGACCACATCCAGTCCGATTGTCGGTTCGTCGAGAAAGAGCACGCGGGGTTCGTGAATGAGCGCGGAAATGAGCTCCATCTTCATCCGTTCGCCTAACGAGAGCTCACGCACCATTACGTTCATTTTGTCCTGCACTTCCAAGAGCTCCGATAATCCGTCCACGACCTTTTTGAACCGCACACGGTCGATTCCATAAATGGCACGGTTGAGCTCGAGGGATTCTTGCGCGGGCAGATCCCACCAGAGTGCATTCTTTTGTCCCATGAGCAGACTGAATTGCCTTTTCATTTCGTTGCGCCGTTCCCAAGGAACGAAGCCGAGGACGCGCGCATCGCCGGACGTTGGATTCAACAGCCCTGAAAGCATCTTAAGCACTGTGGTCTTGCCCGCGCCATTCGGGCCCAGAAACCCGACGAACTCGCCTTCCTCAATGTTAAAGGAAACATGGTCGGCAGCGCGTGTTTCATCATAACGTCGTCTGACCAAGCCTTTGATTGATCCCCAAAGTCCACGCTCCTTTCGGTAGGTGCGATACACCTTGGTCAGGCCTGAAGTTTCAATCACGGGCATAAAATGATGGGACCGATGATTTCCAAGTAAGAAGTTACCTGTGTTTTGTCTGAAAAAAAATGGCGCAGGACGCGAGGCCTCTTCTGCGGTGTCCTCAAACTCAATTCATCCTGCGCCAGATAACGTCTTCGTTGTTTCGACGGTCGATGAGCGCATCCACTTTTCCATTATCCGCGTAGCGAAACAAGATACGGCCTTCGATCCCTTTGCGGAAAAAGATTTCGCATCCTTCAGGCAGAAGTTGTTCGCGTTTTCCATTGCGTTCGACATATAGATGTTCGCCTTCAGAAAAAACTCGTCTCGTTTGGCCGGGCGCCAGCTCATAGGTACCGTTGAAATCAACGATTTTTTTCGGGTCGACCCTCCCCGTGGCGGGATCTTCATAGTAGCGCATCGCCTGGCTGGAGACGATTTGCCAGACGCCGTTCCGCCGCAGCCACGTATCGGTTACGTGATAACGAGCTGTGAGCTTCTGGCCAAAGATTGTTTCGTCCTCGTCCAGATCGTAGCTCAAGATGGCCGTATCACCGTGAACAACACTTTGGGCCTTCGCGACCTTGATCGTGCCGGAATAACCCTTCGGCAGCGGCGTGATATCGGCAACCAGCTGCGCCTTATTTAAGGTGCGCCCTTTTTCATCGGCGAAAATGCAATCATCTGCGAAGTATTTTTTCCAAGGCTCCTGGTTGCCCGGCGTTACGGCGCCGAAAAGTTCCTGGGTTCGGCGAATAAGTTCCTCTCGCGTTATCGCTACGGGATCTCCGCAAATTGCCTGCAGCGGGTTAAACAAAAAGAGTGTGACAGGAAAAACAAGAATCAGTAACCGAACGTTCATGCTCGATAACTTGTCCACTTGCTCAACGGCAACCAACGGAAATATCTCTGAGAA
The DNA here is from genome assembly GCA_046727935.1 of Verrucomicrobiota bacterium. Lineage (GTDB taxonomy): Bacteria > Verrucomicrobiota > Verrucomicrobiia > Chthoniobacterales > UBA10450 > Udaeobacter. Next base: position 8,533 of record JBKPDP010000040.1, read on the forward strand.
GTGGCGTGTGGTTTCTGAGCAATACGCTGATCCAATAGCCAACCAGCTAGACGACATCATCCAGACACCTGAGCAATTCCGAAACGGTTTTTTCGGTCTCGTCGCCCATGTTGGAAAGACGAAACGTTTTGCCCCGAATCTTGCCGTAGCCGGGGTCGATTACCAGATGATGTTTTTCACGAAGCTTTCTCGCCAGCTCCAGAACGTCTATCCCCCTGTTGTTCTTCACGCAGGTCAGCGTTTTTGAGCGGAATCCTTCCTCGGCGAAGAATTCGAAGCCAGCGCGCTGGACCCAATCGTGCACGAGCGCGTTCGTGCGCTCGTGTCGAGCGAAGCGGGCGTCGACGCTCTCCTCGAAAATTTCGGCCAGCTTCGATTGGAGAGCGTGAATGTGCGCGATGCTGGGCGTACTTGGCGTCATCCATTCTGCTTGTTGTTTCTTGAACTCTAGGAAATCAAAGTAAAACCCGCGGTTCCGGATTTTCTCCGCGCGGGCAAATGCTTTTTTCGAAACCGAGAACAATGAAAAACCTGGCGGCAACGCCAGCGCTTTTTGCGCGCCGGTGAGCATCACATCGATGCCGAGCGCGTCCATGTCGATTCTGACTCCTGAAAATGAAGAAACGGTATCGAGGACGAGCGCTACGTCAGGATACTTGGCGAGAATACAGCAGATTTCCGGGAGCGGATTCATCACCCCTGTTGAAGTCTCGTTGTGGATGAGAGTGACAGTATCGAATTTTCCCGTGGCCAATTGCGTATCGATTGCCTTGTGATCGGTATGTTTTCCCCAATCGACCTGGAGAGGAGCGGCCTGCTTGCCGCAGCGCTTTGCAACATCGAACCATTTGTCTGAGAACGCGCCACACATGCAGCAAAGCACGCCGCGATCGACCAGGTTCCGGATAGATGCTTCCATTACGCCCCATGCCGAAGACGTGGAAAGAAACACTGGCTGCTTTGTTCCGAATAATGTCTGAAGTCCCGGATGGATCGCGCGGTAAAGATTCTTAAAGTCTTCGCCACGATGCCCGATCATCGGTCGCGAAAACGCAGCCCACGTTTTTTCCGATACTTCAACGGGGCCAGGAGTGAAAAGCTTGTCGTGCGGAGTCACGGCGAACGTTCAACGCTCGACGCCAAACATTCAACGTGCAAAAAGTTGCGGGCCGCTTGATCGCGACAGCATTGAGATGTACCCGTTACGCGTGAATGCCCAATTTATTCTTTGCATCTTTCTCGTGGGCGCGATTGTGGTGCGCGCTGAACCGCCAGCCTATTTCGTTTATGTCAGCAACGAACGATCTGGCGATGTCACTGTGATTGACGGCGCGACGGACGCTGTCGTCGCGACCTTTAAGGTGGGCAAAAGACCGCGCGGGATCCACGCAGCGTCGGATGGAAAGCGGCTCTTTGTGACATTGAGCGGTTCACCACGAATGGCGCCCGGACTGGATGAAAATCGCGCGCCAGCGGACAAGACGGCCGACGGCCTTAGTGTAATCGATCCAGTGGAGCGAAAGCTAATTGATCGCTGGCATGTCGGATCGGACCCTGAGCAATTCGCGACAAGTAAGGATGGAAAATTTGCTTTTATTGCGAATGAAGACGATGCGAGCGCTTCGATTGTCGATCTCGGCTCCGGGCAGTCTCGCGGCAAAGTGAAAGTCTCGGAGGAACCGGAAGGAGTTGGCGTCAATCCGCAGAGCGGCGAAGTCTATGTCACCTGCGAAGAGAAAGGCGAGGTGTTCGCGATTGATCCTGACCAACAACGCGTAATCGCAAAGATCGAGACAGGCGGAAGGCCCCGGTCGATTGCATTTGTGCCGGACGGCTCGCGCGCATACGTCGCTTGTGAGAACAGCGGCTACGTTGGTGTCATCGATGCAGCGTCGCACAAATTGTTGTCAAAAATCCAATTGCCAACAGGCTCGCTGCCTATGGGCACCGTAATATCCAGCGATGGAAAAGAGCTTTACGTGTCAACAGGCCGTGGAAACACGGTTGTAGTTATCGATACTGGGAAAAACGCAGTAGCGACAACGATTCCCGTCGGAAATCGCGCCTGGGGAATCGCGCTCGACCCTAGCGGATCGAAACTCTACACCGCCAATGGCGCATCGAACGATGTCTCGGTTGTCGACTTAAAATCGCGCAAGGAATTGCGCCGCATCAAAGCCGGTGACGGTCCGTGGGGAGTGGCGATGATTTCAAAATAGGGCGTGACGACTTGGAGAGGCGTCACTCCTTTATGATTGCCCGCCAGCGTAATTCGGATATCGCGCGCGCAGTTCTCGCGACAACCGGTCTGCTTCCTCGATTTTGCCCGCTTGTCGATACGCCAGCGCTGCCTTGTCCAACGCGCGAGGAGTGATGGCCGGGTCATCGTAAAGCAAAGCGACGCCTTTGAAAGCCTTGCCCGCGTCATCAAAATTCCCGCGTTCCAGTTGGACTTCGCCTGCCAACAAACGCGCTTCTGCATTTACGCGTCCCTCCGGTTGCAGCGCCATAATCTCCTCAGCAATTTTTTGAGCCTCGTCCGGTTTATGGCCGCTAATCTTGACCGCTCCGAGCGCGAGCAACACCTTTGCCTTTCCTGCCGGGTCTTTCGCTGTCTGCAGATACTTACCGAACGCGTCCTCGGCTTCAGGCAGATTCTTCAGCTTGGTGGCTGTGTCTCCGAGATAAAACAAGAAATCCGGTTTAACGCTGCCCGGATTATCGATTTTGCGAAGCGCGCTCAGGTATTTTTCCGCCGCTTGGAAGTTTTTCTCGTTATAATATCCAATTCCGAGCCACTCCAGAACTTCCGGCGGCACAGTTACGTTCGGGCTGCTGGCCATGAAATTATTCACCTCTTTCGTGAGCGCAGCTCGATCTTTCAAATAAAACTGACATAGCATGATCCGGAGCGACGCGAGGTTGTAGTACTGCTCCTTATTCAATTGGCGGGCCGCGTTGAGCGCGCTCAGTGCCGTCTTGTAATCCTTTGACTCAAATGCAGTCTTGCCGATGTAATATTGCGCCTGCGCTGCAACTGGGCTCTTTGGGAACTCTCTCAGGAGCTGGCGAAAAGTTTCCACCATACCCTTGGTATTTTCCTGTTGTCCGAGTATCAAAGCCTTCAACTGCAAAGCCGCTTCCCGCTCGTGTGCTTTGGGATACTTGGTGAGGATCGTGTTTAAATCCGCGAGCGCGGCGGCGTAGTTCTTGTCCTGTTCGTAAGCCAAAGCTCGTTGAGCCAGGGCGGCAGGTACCTGCGGATCATCCGGAAACGTCTGCACGCAATAGGTGAAGGCTTCGATGACGCCGGGAATGTTTTTCGCCTGTGCGTGACACAAGCCCAATTTGTACGCAGCTTCGACACGCAACTTGGCGGAAAGCTGAGACGCGCGCAGTTCCTCGTAAATCGGAACCGCCTCTGCGCAATTCTGCTGTTTATACAGCGCTTCGGCCTTTAACAGTTTCGCCTGGTCAGCGCGTTCACTGGTCGGATTTGTTGCGAGAAATTCGTCCACTGCGGAAATCAGCGCCGACGGATCGGAGTTGTATACGTTGATCAACCGCTGATAGGCAGCATCCTTTGCTTCCTCGCGATCCGGATACTTCGCAATGATCTGGCGGTACAACGCTTCAGCTTCCTTCGCGTGACCAAGTTGCCGCTCGCTGTTTGCCGCGAGTAGCAACACTTCGGCTTGAGCGGCCTCCGGAAGGTTCTCCTGCTCTTTTTTGTACTCAGCGAGCAGCTGCGAGTATTGGCCGGTCTGATACTGCAATCGGCGCAGACCAACCTGCGCGATTGCCCGGAATTTCCCGGCGTCGGACAGGGCGCGGCCTTTCCGCAGTAATGTGTCGGCTCTGTCAGCCATGGCCTTGTCGATTTTGCCCTTGTCAGCCTGCACAAGGTCGAGCGCGATGATGCCACCGCGCACGGCCGATTCTGCTTTCAGGGCTGGCTTTTGGGCTTCGTTAGCAAGCGCTTCGTATTGCTTCAACGCATCGATTTTTCTTCCCCGACCTCCGAGAATGGAGGCTGCTGTCCATCGCGCATCTTCGCGGTAAGGATTTGGATTCCCAGCCTCGGCAACCTCTACATAGATATTGGCGGCCTCCTCCTTGCGGCCAAGAGCCTCAAGGCAGCGCGCTTCGAAGTAATGCGCGGACAGCGCTACCGCTGGTTCCTTTGATCTGCCCGCAGAACGGTGAAAGAGCGGAAGCGCTGCGGCATAATCCTTCTGAGTGAACGCCATCTCAGCAAGAGCATACGCTGCGGGTCCGGCAAATTCACTGTCGCCGTAGTCGTTGAGCACTTTCTGGAAATTTGTGCGGGCGTTCGAGGCCCGATTGAGATTTCGATAGCATTCCGCCAGTGAGAAGTAGGCGTTCGCCCGGCCGGACGCGCCCGGATAATCGTCGAGATATTTTTGATATTCCGGAACCGCCAGATCGTAAAGTTTGCGAGTGAAAAGCGCGTTGGCGTAATCGAGCTGGCGGCGATCAGGCGCCTCACCTTCCCGCGCCGGTGGCTCCGAAAAATCTTCCGCCGGAGGGTGAGGCGATTTAGCTGGTGGTTCCTCGACGGGAACAGCGCGCGCCACTGGCGGCTCATCTACGGGCCGAGCCCGGCGCACTTCGGGTGGCCACTGCGCACAGACTACGCTCGCAATCGAAAGCAGCATCGCCAGGCCCAAAAGACCGGCTGAGCCGCGCCTGGTTTTCATTTCGCTGTCGCAAACGCTACGTTGGTTATCCCTGCTTCGGTGCAAATATTTAACACGCCGATGATGTTCTTGTAAGCACCGGCTTCATCGCCGCGAATCACTACGGCTTGCTCAGAATTCAATTGAACGAGGCTTTTCAATAATTCGCTCAGTTCCGCACCGCTCAAAGTGCGGCGGTTGACCACTACGTTGCCATCTGCTTTTACGTTAACAACCACATCACCAATCGGCGCAGATTTCTCCTTAGCAGCCGATGCTTTTGGCACCTTAACGTCGAGCTCATTCTCGGTTCGGGCCGCGTTCCACGTTAGTAGAAAGAAAATCAACAAGAGCAATAGCACGTCCACCAGCGGCGCCAGTTGAATACCGGGATGATGGAGCGGTGCGTGACCACGTAGATTCATTGGAATAAAGCAGCCTTACAGTTCCTCTTCGATCAGCACCGGGGTTCGCTGGGGCCTGCCATATTGCAATGAAAGCAAAGCCAAGACATGCGTCGAAGCAGCTTCCAATTCCGAGATCAGCTTTTGTGCTCGACCGCGAAAGAACGCGTAGAAGGCCATCGCTGGAATGCCGATGGCCAGCCCGGCAGCCGTGTTAACCAACGCCTCGCTGATCCCACGCGACAGCGCTACGTAACGTGCCGATCCAATGTCGGCTCCTAACGCGCCGAAGGAATGGATAATTCCAAAAACCGTACCCAGCAGGCCCAGCAGCGGTGCGATCATTCCAATATCCGCGAGGTAAATGACGCGATTATTCAGACTGGCCGCGACTCGTGTTCCCTCCGTCTCCGCGATTTCACGGACCTGCTGAAGGTCCGCCTGCGGATTCTTGGTCGTAAAATCGAGCATTTTTTGCACGACCCGTGCGATTGCTTCTCCATGTCGATTGGAAACAGCGAGCAATCCCAGGTAATCACGCTTACGCAAAAGCGCGTCCGCCGTTGCCATGTAACCGCTCGAAACCACCGCGCCACGACGGATTGTCATCAAATAGACCACCACCAGCATGACGAAAAAGATCGACAACAAAACCAGCGGAATCATTACCGGCCCGGCTTTAACGAGCGTCTCCAGGATGGTCTGTGAGCGCTCAGGCACCAGAGGTGGTGTGGCTGTGACTTCCTGTGCTACCACAGGAGACGCGCTCGCCAGCGCGGCAAAAAACAGGACCCAAATCTTCATGCCAGAAATTTCGTAATGATATGCAGAGCGATCAGCCGATGCAAATGCGCCACTGGCAAATCAAACACCGTGCAGCTGGCCGAGTTGCTCGAGACCACTTAGGTGGGGCGCGCCGTATCGAGCGGACGGCCTCCCGCGATTGCGGCATCCCTACCATTTATCAGCGGCGCACCAGAAAGATATGCGCGGGTTGAATGTCCGGATTGAGCTCCACGTAATTTTGCCGGCCGCGCCAGGTGTAAGTCGCGTCGCTCAATAAATCTTGCACTCGGTACACGTCGCTCTCCATTTGTCCGAAGCTCTCAGTCGGAACATAGACAAACGAATTTTGTCTGCGATGCGGATCAAGATTCACAACGACGAGTATGATGTTATCGCGTGCAGCGGTCATCTTGCTGAAAAACAGAATGGCGTCGTTGTTCGCGTCGTGGAATCGCAAATTCGTGTAGAGCTGAAGCGCGCGATTTTCCTTTCGGATTTTGTTTAGTCGCGCGATCCAGTCCTTGATGTTTCCCGGCGCATTCCAATCGCGCTCCTTGTACTGGTATTTTTCGGAATCGAGATATTCCTCGCGGCCTGGCAGGGCTTTATTCTCGCATAGCTCGAAGCCGCTGTAGATGCCGTAAAGAGGTGAAAGTGTCGCGGCCAGAGCCACGCGAATCATGAATGCGGGACGCCCGCCTTCCTGAAGCACAAACGGGAGGATGTCAGGTGTGTTCGGCCAGAGGTTGGGGCGAAAATATTCGCTCATTTCGGTTTGGGTCAGCTCCGTAAAATATTCGATGAGTTCGCGCTTCGTATTTCGCCAGGTGAAATAAGTGTAGCTCTGGTTAAACCCGGCTTTGGCCAGCGCTTTCATCATCTTTGGCCTGGTGAACGCTTCCGAGAGAAAAATCGTGTCGGGATATTTCTCGCGCACGCCTTTGATCAAATACTCCCAAAAGGCGGCTGGCTTGGTGTGCGGATTGTCCACCCGAAAGATGCGCACCCCGCGCTCGGCCCAAAACAGCACGATGCTTTTCATCTCAGCCCATAGCTCGCGCCAGTCTTCGCACCAAAAGTTTAACGGATAAATATCTTCGTACTTTTTGGGCGGATTCTCGGCGTACTTGATCGTGCCGTCGGGGCGTTTGTAGAACCAATCCGGATGCGCTTTGACGTAAGGATGATCGGGCGAGCAATTGATCGCAAAATCGAGAGCGATTTCCATTCCGCGTTTACGCACTTCCTTTTGAAGCCAGTCAAAATCTTCCAAGGTCCCGAGTGAAGGCTCGACCGCTTTGTGTCCGCCTGCCTCGCTGCCGATCGCCCATGGCACGCCCGGATCACCGGGCTCACTGGTGATCGAGTTGTTCCTGCCTTTGCGGTTGGTGTGACCAATGGGATGAATCGGGGGAAAATAAATGACGTCGAAACCCATTGCCTTTGCGTCGTCCACCCGTGGCAAACAATCGCGAAACGTCGATCCGCGATCCCCTCGGCCTCCTGCCGAGCGCGGAAAAAATTCGTACCACGCTCCGATTAGCGCTGCCGGCCGATCTACAACTACGTGCGGAGGAGGATCGTACTGTGTGGCAGCGGAACGGTCCGGATAGGTGGCCATCAGCACCTCTAGTTCGCCGGATCGCGCAATACCGTAAATCTCTGAATTGGCGCCCTTGGAGATTTGCTCGGAAAATTCCAGTAACCGCTCGCGGTCGGCTCGGCCGCGAGCGTGCCTGGCAGCAGCTTTCACTAAAGCTGCGCCTTCCAGCGCTTCACTTCGAAGATCGGAAATGCCAGCTTCAAATTTCTTTGCGAATTCGGCTTGCCAACTGCCAAAAGTGTCCGTCCACGCTTCGACGGTATATTCGTGAATCGCATCATCGTATAGAGTGCAGACCCCCTGCCAGCGGTCGTTATCAACGAAGCTCATCCGCGTCTCCCGCCATGCGCGTTTTCCAAGAACGCGCCAATTCAGGACGGCCGCCACGACGTCGTGTCCATCCTTGAAAATGTCCGCTTCAACAACCAGATCTTCACCGACGATGCGCCTTATCGGGTAGCGACCGCCGTCGATCAGCGGGTGCAAATTCTCGATGACAACGGAAGGAAAGGCCCGAGCCATGGGCCATCAATCAACCGAGATTCACGGAGAGTGAAAGAACAAATCAATCATCAGATCTTGAATTTGCGTTACCAAATAAGCGCGACATTGCTGCCGGATTCCTCCAGCCCGACCTAGAGCGCGCTCCTGAGAGACACAATTCTACGCCGGGAAATGAAACGCGCACTCGTATAGCCCCGAGTTGCGAATCATTTGCCGACGCACTTTGGTCCGCAACACGGCTTCGAACATGTCCTGCTCGAGCCTGCCGATGATGGGATAACGGTCCAACAGATTCAGGATCGGCGAGTGACATTCGAGAATATGAGCACCGCCATCCTTGTTGTTATTGTTGTTAATGAACTGGGACATGTAGCCCTCCCCGTCGCGGACGTGAGCGAGCCATTTCGCGCGCTCAGTCACTGTGTCTCCTTTCACCTTTACCTTTAGCGCGGCAGTTTTCTTTTCAAAAATGTTGTAAAGAAGCTTTTCCGGAGCGTTCGGTCCGTAGATTTCCTGGGCTGCTTTCAACAGGTCGAGAGTAAACTGATGGCTGTCGGCCTGAAAAAGATCGTGGCTGCGCCGTGTCAGCCGATAGACCATCTCCGGGCGTCCCATCTTTTGCGGGCGACGCCAGGTGTCCAAGTAACCGTCGCGTTGAAGTGTGAGACAATGCTGCTTGATGCCCATGTAGCTCATCTTCATTTTTTCCACCAGCTCGTTGACGGACATCCCCCTGGTGCGCTTGAGCGAGTTAATAATTTCAAGCCGCTGAGTGCGGCCAATTTCCGCGATTAGGCGTTGGTTCATAAAAGTGACGATTGAGTAACAGAAAAACCGAAGCTGCGGACTTTACACGCCGCGATCTTTAATACGCAAGCGTAAAATTTACGCAACAACCGAAAAGAAAAGAAATTACAGAAGCGACGCCACGGCGGCCTGGAGCTGATCTGCAGATGCCGCCAGACGAAGGGGATACGGCCTAAAACATCCGGTCACACGTGGCGCGATCGCAAAGGGGGAACTTTGCGGTTTTTATAGTCGTTTCATTCCCGGATACAAAAGCCCGCCCAAAATTGCGGCGACGCCAGCCGTCAGAAAAACGTGGCCACCAACGAAACTCCCGATGAAATGATAAACGAGCGCAGCCGTGACCGACGGGACAAGTCCGAGCAGGACGATAACTGTTTTGCTTGCGGTAGATGGCCAAACCGCAACCGTTGCGAACACGATCGCCAGAACTATCGCGACGGTCGAATCCTGGAGCCACAACACCTTCAACCCTTTGCCTACGAATGCGTCGATGTCTGACCTCGCCACAGCTGCAGAGACCCTGCCAAATGCCGAAGTGTGTATCCAGGCGCCGACGGCAAGCAGAATCGCTGAAGATGCGAGAAGGATTCGTCCAAGCAATTTCATCGTGACGACCGATTACGCAGATAAGACCGTTTACTGTAAAGTTATCGACAGAGGAATCGGAAAAAGTTGAATTAAACAGCGCGACGTGATTCGCGGACAGATTTTCTTGCGACGTGGCCGCGGTCGGCGTCCGCCGTCATAAAAGCGCTTGTGCACGCCGCAGTTCTCCGGCAGCTTCGTTTCACCATGGCAGCGAATCGCAGGCTCGGTTGCCTCAGTATTTTTTTGTTCGTCGCGCTTTGCGCCAGTCTGTTCGTTAATCTTGTGCTGATGGCGGCGGCGTTTCAGCGCCTTGGCGGGATCCGCGAGCCCGAGCCAATCCCGCGCTTCCGTGAAATCCTGCTCCAGAGAGGCGCGCGCGCGACTACGGACAAGATCGCGATCATCACCATGCGCGGCCTGATCAGCTCTTCGCTGCCGGGTACCGTCAGTGATTCAATGGTCGATGATATGCGCGCGGCTCTGCAACAGGCGCGCGATGACAGTCGCGTCAAAGCCATCGTAATGGAAATCGATTCGCCCGGCGGAGAAGTGACCGCTTCCGACGCAATCTACAGCGCGCTGCTCAAAGTGCGCTCGAGGAAACCAGTGGTTGTCTATATGGACTCGCTGGCGGCATCGGGCGGCTATTATGTCGCTTGCGGCGGCAAGTTCCTAATGGCAAGCGATACGACGATTACCGGCAGCATCGGCGTCATCATTCAAACGCTGAATTATGAGCAACTGTTCAACAAGGTCGGACTCGCCTCCGTGGTTTTCAAAAGCGGCAAGTTCAAGGACATGCTGAACGGGGCGCGACCGATCACGCCGGAGGAACGCGAGCTAGTGCAGAGCTTCATCATGAAAACTTACGACAAATTTCTCGGCATTGTTGCTAAAGAGAGAAATCTGCCGGCAGAGCTTCTGCGCAATACGATCGCAGATGGTCGAATTCTCTCGGGTAAAGACGCATTCGAACACAAGCTGATCGATGGCCTTGGTGAGTTGGACGACGCATTCGGAAAAGCGAAAGAGCTGGGAAATGCGCCGGACGCCAAAGTAGTGAAATATGGTCCGCCGTTCAGTCTGAGCCGCTTCTTCCGGATATTCGGAGAGACCGACTCAAAAATTGAACTCAAACTCCCAAAGCAACTCCTTCCACAACTGGAAAGTGGGCGCGCGTATTTCCTGCCGAGCTATTACGCGCCGTAGGAGCCTGTTGAAATACCCAGCCATGCCGCGTTGCTGCCGATTTTTCGTCTCTCCAAGGCGCGAGGAGGGCGCATACCCGAAACGGTCTGAAACCGACGAGCAACGCCGGAGAGGCGAAAAAGCGGCGCAACCGGGAGGGCGAGCGCGCTTTGGACCGTCTGGCTGCGTTGCTTGCTCCTCACAGGTCGCTTCGGACATGCTCGTCGCTCGCGCCTTGCCATCCAGCCCAAACCGCGCTCGCGCGGCATGGCTGGGTATTTCAACAGGCTCCTAGAAACTGGGCACGCATGCGATCCGGCAGCCTCTTCGCGGCATTCGGAGCCGTTTCCAGCTCTGTCTTAGGCCTGCTCCTCTCTCTTCTTTACCTTCTTGTCAGCCTTTATGTCTATATTTCGCTGATTTATCAGATCAGTGCGCGGACTCGGAACGCTTTAGGTGCTGACGCGGCGACGACGCGAAGCTTTGGACTGCCCGAGGCAGTACTGTCAGCCCTGTTGATCCTTTTTCTTTTTCTAACCATTGGCGCATCAGTTTCGCAACCCTCTATCCAATTCAGCGCGCGCAATCTCCTGGCAAATTTTCTTCTTACTTCTTGCGTGGTGCTTGTGATAGTCACTTTCCTCCAGTTCCGCGGATTTGACGTTGGCTCGTTAGGCGGGTTTTTCAGACTGAGTTTTATCCGGACCCTGAGCACCGGAGCGATCCTGCTGTTTTTTGCTTATCCATTGATCTTGTTGTCTGACGCGGTTGCGCAGCGGCTTTTCGGGGGCGGCTCGAGCAGGCAAAACATCGTCGAGTTTTTCAGCGAATCGCGCACGATTGAGCAGCGAATGATGATCATCGTTTTCGCCGTGGCGATCGCACCAGTGGTTGAGGAATTTCTTTTTCGATTTTTTATTTACGGCGTACTCAAACGCTACTTCGGCCGCCTTCTGGGCGTCACATTCAGCGCGCTGTTGTTCGCAGCAGCGCATGCCCATTTACCCTCATTTGCGCCATTGTTCGTTCTGGGAAGTTGTTTCGCGATTGCGTACGAATGGAGCGGTTCCATTCTTGTCGCTATGATAATGCATTCACTCTTCAATTCGCTCACCCTTACTGCCCTTGCATTTCCGGAGATCTTTTCTCCATGAGCCTCCACGAGTCTGGCGCCAAACGTGCAGATTCAGCCCCACCCTGGGACAATGACCCAGGCCTCCGTAGAAGGTGGGCTATCAAGTTCCTGGGGCGACGCTCCAGACTCAAACTGACATAGCGCCTCTGGCGCTGAAGATGGACAATGAAACTGCGCGACATTGGCGAAGACCGGCTGCTCAGCCAGCTTTTGCCTTTTCTTTCGCTTCCGAAAGACATTGTCAACGGCTCCGGGGATGATTGCGCTGTGGTGGAAATCCGCGATCGCCGAAACCTTCTTGTGCTCAAGACCGATTGTATTGTCGCAGGCGTCCATTTCTTGCCAACGGCGAACGCGCTTGACGTCGGCTGGAAAGCGATGATGCGTCCGCTCAGCGATTTCGCCGCAACATCGGCCGTGCCTCAATTTGCACTGATCACTCTCATTGCTCCTGAACAAACGCAGGTCGAATGGGTGCAGGGGCTTTATCGCGGACTGCGCCGCGCCGCGAAGCGGTTTAAAGTCAGCATAGTCGGCGGCGAAATGAGCAGCACACCCGGGCCCGTGGCGATTTCGGTTAGCATAGTTGGTTTTGTCGAAAGAGACCGCTGGGTCTCACGCCGCGGTGGCAAGGCTGATGATGATCTTTTTGTCACTGGCCGACTGGGTGGGGCCGTGAAACAAAAGCATTTGCAATTTGTTCCACGAATTGCGGAATCGCGGTGGCTCACAAAAAATTTCTCTATCCACGCCATGATGGATCTAAGCGACGGATTGGGAGCTGATCTCCCGCGACTTGCAAGGGCAAGCCGAGTTGGATTTACCATCGAGATGGAGAATCTGCCGCTTACCCGTGGCGCGAAGATCGATGACGCAATTTCAGAAGGCGAAGATTACGAATTGCTATTTGCTCTTTCGCGGCGCGACAGAAACCGTCTGGAGCGAGGATGGCGAAAGAAATTCAGAAAACTGCCGCTCACTCGAATTGGTCGCTTGAATCTGCGATCCGTAAGAAGTTCACCCGCCGTGGCGGGAAATCCGCAATTGAAACGTGGCTACGTTCATTTCCAACAGTCCGGCTGAGACCGAAGCAGTCGGACGGCGACTTGCAGAGGATGTCGGAGCAGGATCGGTTTTGGCCTTGCGGGGCGAACTGGGAAGCGGCAAAACTCTGTTCACTAAAGGCTTCGTGGCCGGTGTGGGAAGCGACGCTGCCGTTTCCAGTCCTACATTTACCATTGTGCACGAATATCGAGATGGGCGATTGCCTGTTTATCATTTTGATTTCTTTCGCGTGGAGAGTCGCCAGTCCCTTGCGCGGCTTGGCCTCGACGACTATTTTTTTGGCGACGGAGTTTCGGTGATCGAATGGGCCGATCGCTTCCCGGAATTCATTCCCGAACAAGCGCGCTGGATTCTGTTTGAGATAAGATCGGAGAATCAGCGGGCTATTACGTTTGAGAAAATGACGCCTTCGCACCGGGCCGTTACACACAGGCGGCAGTCTGGAGCCCACCGCTCCTTGGACCGTCACGCATGAAGATCCTCGCCGTTGAACTTTCTACAGCGCGCGGGAGTCTTGTGTGGCTAGACGACGGTGTCGAAGTTGCGTGTGAATGGGCTAACGACCGGAAGAATTCCGCACGGTTGTTCGAGAATCTCAATGCTATAACGAAGAAACTTGGCCCGCCCGAGACAATCATTGTCGGACTGGGCCCAGGTTCCTACGCCGGTACCCGAATCGCGATTTCAGCCGCGATTGGATTGCAGGTTTCTTCCGGTGCGGCCTTGATTGGTTATCCGTCGATTTCCGCGATGGAATGCGACGCACAGGAATACTGGGTAATCGGAGATGCCCGCAGGAAATCTTTTTTCTTTGCGCGTATCCGCGCGAATAACCTGGTCGAAGGTCCAACGCTTGTCTTGGAGTCCGAACTGAAACCGAAACTCGACGCGGTCGAGATCGAAGTGCCAGTCTTCACCTCGGATTCGCTCCCGCAATTTGAGCGCGCCGTAGTTCGCTTCCCATCGGCTCTCGTGCTGGCCAGACTTGCGCGAGAACCGCAGCGCAGCTTTTCTTTGCCACCGCTCGAACCGATTTATTTGCGCGAGCCGCATATCACCATGCCAAGATGAAACGAACTTATCGCTGCTGGGCCGAGATCGATCGGAGCGCGTTGCGCCACAATGCCAAAATCGTGCGGAAACGCGTCGGTTCCGCGGAGATGCTCGCTGTGGTGAAAGCGAATGCTTACGGGCACGGTTTAACCGGCGTAGCGGAAACGCTCGCAGATGAGGCGCAACTTTTCGGCGTGGCGAATCTGGAAGAGGCATTGGCGCTGCGTGAATCTTTCTCTCATCCGATCACCATTCTTGGTCCCGCTCTGCCGGGGGAAAGATCGACGATCGCTGAGCGCGGCTTCATCCCCACAATTTCTGCGCTCGAGGAAGCAGAGGATTTCAATCGGCTTGCTCGCCACTCGCCTGTGGTCGTCAATTTCAAGATCGATACCGGCATGGGCCGCATGGGAGTTCCAGAGGACGAAGCCTTGGACGTTCTCAAGAAAGTCTCCACATTTCGGAATATCAGGATCCACAGCGTTTCGACTCATTTGCCAGTCTCTGGTGAGGATGCGGACTTTACGCGTGACCAGCTTTTGCGCTTTGGCGAAATCATGAAGCGATTTCGCACCGCGGTTCCGCTCGACTACAAAGCGCATGTGCTTCAGAGCGCAGGCCTGCTCGGTTTTACTGAGACTGCAGGGGCCTTCGACATGGTGCGCGCCGGGATCGTGCTTTACGGGATTTCGCCGCTTTCGGAATTTCAGAACCTCCTTAAACCGGTGATGACGTGGAAAACGCGTATTTCTCTCGTGCGCGACATGCCGAAGGGGAGTTCTATCAGCTATGGCCGCACGTTTATCACTCCTCGGAAAATGCGGATCGCAACCTTGTCAGCTGGTTACGCTGATGGGTATCCATGGCACCTTTCTAATCGTGACGCCGCCGTTCTGGTTCGGGGGCAGCGTTGCGCCATTCTCGGTCGCGTGACGATGGACTTGATGATGATCGATGTTAGCAAGATCGAGAATGTGCAAGTGGACGACGAAGTTGTTTTGATGGGACGAGATGGGAACGAGGAAATTTCCTGCGTGGAACTGGCCAAGAGGGCCGGCACGATTCCCTGGGAAATTACGACACGAATTGGCGCGCGCGTGCGGCGGGTTTATGTTTAAACCTTCCAGCGACCAAAGTGTTATTTTGAGCGAAGGAAAACATCCTCTGATTGTGATTTCAGCCTGTCGGATAAAATAACTAGAGATTCTTCGCTTCGTTCAGATGACAATGACGCATCGCGATTTAACGCTTCAACGCGGTTAGAGTGCAATGTTCCAGATCATCTTCAACGAATTGAGCGCGGCCGAGATCTCGGCGCTCCCGAAAAAATTGCAGCTTGAGCTGCTCGCGGAGTTCCAAATTTTACCCGAGGACCTCGACCACCTCGATTCGGAACGGTTTGGTGTGATCCAGCGCGAAGGGAAAAAGCTGTATCGCTATCGCGCGAAAGATTATCGCATTTATTTCGCCAAAACCGACGAAGGCATCAGGGTCCATCGCGTTTTGCACAAGAACACGTTTCGCGATTTCCTTTTCCGGAGCAAACTGCCGGTATCCGAAGACGCACAGCTGGGCGAGACTCGCGAATTCTGGAAACTCATTGAGCAGGGCGAAAAAACTCGGCGAGCGTAAACTGTCGCCGCTTCGTTGTGCGAGGCGCGGCCTGATGCTAGACAAAGCGTGCGACGTGCGCAGAGACGCGGCTACAAGGCGCGAAATGTGCCTCTTATTTCATCAAGAGCACGGAGCGGCTGCGCTTGATCTCACGTGTGATCCTGCGATGCAGGTGCGCGGGCATGCCGGTGACGCGACGTGGAAGAATTTTGCCACTCTCTGTGACGAATTTCTTCAGGAGATCGGGATTTTTGTAATCGATAGCCTCAATGGCAATGTCGATTCGCCGACGCGGCATGGCGCGATTCGCGCGGCGAAAAGCGGAACGGCGTTTGGCGGTTTTGGGGCCCATCATTTGGTTTCGCGGTGCAACGTATGCCGCCTTAGGAACGGATTGTATTTCTTTTTCTCGAGCCGATTGGGCGTGCGCGGGCTTTTCTTGTTCCGCGTGGTCATGTAACGGGAGACAGGCTTACCCAAAGCTTTGGCCTCTGTGCATTCCAGGGTCACAATTTCCTGCGCCATTGATGCGTCACTCCTTCACTTCCGCCGGCGTGACTTCCTCTTCCTCAGCTTCGCCGCCTTCCTCCTCGGTCAAACCGAACAGAGAGGTGACTGATTGACGGACCCGGGAAGCCCTATTCTGCTTTTCCAATTGGGATTGGCATTCAACTGTGAAACGCGCAAACGGGATGGCTTCAAGCCGGGCCCGGGGGATCGGTTTTCCCGACATCTCGCACTTTCCGTACGTCCCCAGCTCAATCCGCTTGAGCGCCTGATCGATTTCGTAAAGCGCATCCTGTTCCTGCGAGAGCAAGCTCAGCGCGAAATCGCGATCGTACGCATCCGATCCCGCGTCAGCTTGATGCATTCCAAAAGCGGAAGCCTCGCTTCCCTCGGCTCGCGAGCGAAGAGTGTCCTGGGCGACGCCAGCCATCGAATCGACCATGGCGTCTCGAAGCTGAAGGAGTTTTTCTTTCTGCTTCCGTATGAACGGATCGAGTCTTCTTTCGCGATGGTTCAGACCCAGCAAGATTGCTGGAGATTCAGTCGTTCCTCTTTTTAATTTAGAAGGCCCACGTTTTCCGGCTTTCGTCGTCTTCGCGACCTTTTTCGACACCGGCCGCTTGACGCGCCCCTTGAGTGCCGGTCGCGTTTTACGCGCAGCGGGCTTTTTCGCAGAACTCTTCTTTTTTGTTGGTTTTGCCATAGCGTTGAAAGCGCCCTCTAATCGAGTGGCACCGGAAAAATGGACGCTTAATTAAGAACATTTCCCAGACCGCGCAAGCGGAAGATCATAAAAATTTGAGGCCGGACAGGGTCGGCGCGCTGCGCCGGCTCCTGAAAGCTTTCGGGATAGCGCGACGTCCCTAACCCAGCGGTCACGAGCTGGCGCTCGAGTAACGGCGGAGGGCAAATTTCCAGAAGCCGCGTGATAGAAGGAAAACAATACTGGAAGCAGTGACAAGATGCAGCATTAACCACCAGGGTTGTCCGAGCGATTTGATCAGCAACCGGGCCGGAATGTTTGCGATAATGACCACCGGAATGATCCAGCCGAAGATCAGGCGGAAGAGCCATGGGAAGATCGCATCCGGATAACGCGCGATGTTGAGGAAATTAAAATACCCATAAACCAATCCCTGGGCGCGTACGATCCAGAAACTGACCGCTGCCAGGGCAAGCATGATTGAGTAGTGGACAGCGATGCCAAACCCCAACGCAACCAAGTAAAGCAAGAGCGACGTCAAATTAGGAACAATATTGAGACGCGAAAGCGCTACGCAAACTACCACGCCCCCTAACGCAGCGTTGACGATGCTATCGAGGCTGAATTGTTTCGTTGAAACAGCAAACTGGCTGTCGATCGGCAGAACCAGCAACGAATCCAATTTTCCCGTTCGCACGAGTTCCGGAATGTTTGCGACGTTAACAAAAAAGAATGCTTGAAAAAGTTGGGCAATCATTTGGTGCGTGCCGATAAGCAGCACGACCTCCCACTTTGTCCAGTCACCGATACGATCAACATTGGCGAAAATGATGCTGAAAAAGACAATTTGCCCGCAGAACCAAAGAACCTCCACGACCATCCATAACAGAAAGTTCGCCTTAAAACTCAGCTCACGGATGAGCGAGTTGCGCAGCATGATGGAGTAGATTTGGATGTAACGCCGCATCATCTCTTCCTGTCTCTTACTTATAAGCGCAGTCAATCACCGCTCGAATGAAACGTTTTGTACCTTGGTTCGTCGTCATTATTGGTCTGCTTGTTATCGCAGCGGTTGTCCGACAGTGTCGTACTGGCGGCGGCGCAAACTATCAGACCGCAACCATCACCCGCGGCCCCATTACCCAGGCCGTTACAGCGACCGGCACGCTTAATCCAGTCGTTAATGTGCAGGTGGGTAGTCAGGTTTCAGGAAATATCGCAAAATTGTTTGCGGATTTTAATTCGCAGGTCAAAGCGGGCCAGGTGGTCGCCCAAATCGATCCCGCGCTTTTTCAAGCAACCGTCACTCAGGCGGAAGGCGATCGGGCAAACGCGCAGGCTGCGCTCGAACTCGCAAAAGTAAACGCCACTCGCACACAGGAACTTTTTGCCCGAAAAACGTCCTCTCAGGCCGATCTGGATCAGGCAATGGCAAACCTGCATCAGGCAGAAGCCAACGTGAAAATCAAACAAGGCGCGCTCGATAAAGCTCGGGCCGATCTCGAGCATTGCACAATTACCTCGCCGATTGATGGCGTCGTTATTTCGCGCAGTGTCGACGTTGGCCAGACAGTCGCGGCCAGTTTGCAGGCGCCGGTCATCTTTGCGATTGCGAACGATCTTACCAAGATGCAAATCGACGCGAACGTGGCGGAAGCGGATGTCGGCGTCGTTAAGATCGATCAAAACGTCGATTTTACTGTGGACGCTTTCCCCATGGAGACGTTTCATGGAAAAGTCGTCCAGGTGCGGAACGCGCCGATCACTGTGCAAAATGTCGTGACGTACGACACCGTCATTGGGGTGAGCAATCCGGATTTGAAATTGAAACCAGGAATGACGGCGAACGTCTCAATCATCATCGCGCACAAGGATGATGTGCTGCAAATCAAGAACGCGGCGCTGCGCTATCGTCCGCCAGACGCGACGCCGGTTGAGACACGAAGAACCGGCACGAGCCGTCCGGGACGGCCGGCCGGAGGACGCCTGGGTAGTGCGCATGAGGGGGCTGAACGGACGGTCTATGTTTTGCCATCTAGCGCCAGCCGTCCGCAGCCGGTGCAGATCAAAACCGGGATCAGTGACGGGGTCACGACTGAAGTGGTTGAAGGCTTGAAAGAGGGCGACCGAGTCGTGACGGCCGAGCTCGCAACCACCACGGCTGCACCATCGCCTCCGGCAAATCCCTTCGGCGGCGGGCCGCGGAGGTTTCCCTGATTTTGTCATGTCAAGCGAAGTCGAGACATCTCTAATTGTCTTGGCGACGTTTTCAGGACGAGTAAGAGCATGAGCACGAGCAAGAGCAAGAATCGGAAAAGATCGACATGAACAACGGGGTCCTCGTCAACTTAATCGATGTTCATAAAACGTATCGCACGGGCGAGATGGAAGTGCTCGCTGTGCGCGGCGTCTCGCTCGGAATCAAGCGCGGCGAATTTGTTGCGCTTATGGGCGCGAGCGGTTCCGGAAAATCCACGCTCATGAACATTCTCGGTTGTCTCGATCGACCGACTACGGGGCATTATATTCTGGACGGCGCCGATGTTTCCGGACTGAATCGAGATCAGCTTGCTGACATACGGAATCGCAAGATCGGATTCGTCTTCCAGAATTTTAACCTGCTGCCGCGCACCTCCGCGCGGGAGAATGTCGAGTTGCCCTTGGTTTACAGCGCGCAGCACCTGACAAATGCAGGACTTCGTGAAAAGGCCGACCGCGTCCTTGCATCCGTCGGGCTTGGTGGGCGTGAAGATCATCACCCGAGCCAGCTTTCAGGCGGTCAGCAACAGCGCGTAGCGATCGCGCGCGCGTTGATCAATCAGCCCGAAGTGCTGCTTGCGGACGAGCCGACCGGCAACCTGGACAGCAGGACCAGTGTCGAGATCATGGCAATTTTCCAGCAGCTTAACGAGCACGGAATTACCATCATCATGGTCACCCACGAGCAGGACATCGCCGCTTACGCGAAGCGTAACGTGATGATGCGCGATGGTGTGATTTTGGATGATCATCTGGTGTCGCAACGCTCAGATGCAGCGTCACAGCTCCAACAACAACACTCTTCAACGCTTTAACCTTTCAACATTCCAATCGACGAGATGAGAATCGCGCCAACATTTAACGTCGCGCTCCGCGCTTTGCGGCGAAACAAACTGCGTTCCGTGCTGACCGCGCTCGGAATTATTATTGGTGTTGGAGCGGTCATTGCGATGGTCGGCATCGGCAACGGCGCGAAGGCCCAAGTGGAGGCGCAGATCGCCAGTCTCGGACAAAATGTGATTCTCATCTTTTCCGGCAGCACCACTTCGAGCGGCATCCGCACCGGGTGGGGAGGCGCCGGCACATTGAAAATTGAGGACGCGGAGGCCATTCGGCGAGAAGTTCCAGGCGTCATCGGCGTCAGTGAGGAAGTTGTTTCGACCACGCAAGTAGCCGCAGGAAATCAAAATTGGTTTACTCGCATTTACGGGGAGTCAGCGGATTATTTTGACATCCGGCAGTGGCAGCTGGCAGATGGCGCTCCATTTACATCGCAAGACGTTCGCAGCGCGAACAAGGTTTGCGTAATCGGCCGCACCACCGCGACTCAGATTTACGGAAACGAAAATCCGATCGGCCAGATTTTACGCATCAAAGAGGTCCCGTTCACAATCACGGGTGTCCTGACACCTAAGGGACTGAGTCCACAAGGCGTGGACCAGGACGATATCGTAATCATGCCGTACACCAGTGCGATGAAGCGCGTGATCGGCGGCACGACCCTCCGCAATATCAATGTGCAAGTGGGCGATCCGCAGCAGCTCGAAGCGGCCCAGCAGCAGATTGTCTCGCTGCTTCGGCAACGACATAATATTCGTCCGGGGCGCGACGACGATTTCACCGTGCGCAACCAGCAGGAAATCGCTCAGGCGGCCACCGCCACTTCGCGGGTGATGACTCTCTTGCTCGGCGCAATCGCGGGCGTGTCGCTCGTGGTCGGCGGCATCGGCATCATGAACATCATGCTGGTGAGTGTCACCGAACGAACACGTGAAATCGGTGTCCGCATGGCCGTGGGCGCGCACGGAAGCGACATTCTCACTCAATTTTTGATCGAAGCCGTGACGCTGAGCTCAGTCGGCGGCGTGATCGGGATTATCTGCGGCATTGGCGCGTCGAAAATTCTCTCCGCTTATGCGAACTGGCCGACGCTGATTTCAATTAGCTCAATCGCGATTGCATTTTTGTTCAGCGCAGCGGTTGGAATTTTCTTTGGCTTTTACCCAGCGCGCAAAGCCGCTGCGCTCGATCCCATTGAAGCGCTGCGCTACGAGTAGAACGTCCAGGGCCCAACTCTCAACGTTAGACGTGTCACTGTAGCCACGCCGCTGTGCGGCGTCTCTTAATCCCATTTCCCGACGCGCCACAGGCCCGTGGCTAGATCTTGACGCTGCATCACTAGCGGACAGGATACCTTATGGCAGAGCACACTGGTTTCGAAAAGCTAGTTGCAGAGGCAAGGAAGAAGATCACCGAGATTTCTCCAACCGAAGCAGCTGCGAGATCAAAGAGCGGTGACGCGGTGATTGTCGATGTTCGCGAGAAAGACGAATGGGATGAGGAACACATTCCTGATGCGATTCACATGAGTCGCGGGACAATCGAGCTCGATATCGAGGAAAAAGTCCCCGACACGAACGCAATGATCATTTGTCATTGCGGTGGAGGCGGCCGCTCCGCGCTCGCTGCCGAGAGCCTGCAAAAAATGGGTTACAAAAACGTCCGTTCGATGGCCGGCGGCTTCAAAGCCTGGAAAGCTATCGGATTGCCAACGACGAAATAGCGGGGCTTATCGGCCCATGTTAAGGACTATCGGACAGAGAGGGAGCGTTGTATTCGGGTCGCGCGATCGCTAAACTCTCGCGCATTATCCGTACCTAACGGCATGACATCGCTGGATTATTATAACATCGAAGAACTTCTTACGGAGGACGAACGCGCAGCACGCGATCGGGCCAGGCGTTTTGTGCAGGAGGAAGTCTTGTCTGAGATCGTCCCTTTCCATCGAGCAGGCAAGTTTCCGGAACATCTCACGCCGCGCATGGGCGCGTTGGGCTTTTATGCTCCTTACCTGAAAGGAAACAGCTGTGCTGGTCTAAGTTACACCGCTTATGGTCTCATCATGCAGGAGCTCGAACGGGCCGATTCGGGCCTGCGCTCACTGGCCTCGGTGCAAGGGCCGCTTGTCATTCATGCCATTCATTCCTTTGCGACGCCCGAGCAACAGGTGCGTTGGCTGCCGGGATTGGTCTCGGGCGAACTTATCGGGTCTTTTGCGCTCACGGAACATGGACACGGCTCGGATCCAGGGGGAATGGAAACGCGCGCCAGGCGCGACGGAGATCACTATATCTTGAACGGCAGCAAGTGCTGGATCGGCAACGCTTCGATTGCGGACGTTAAAGTTGTTTGGGCGAAGGATGAAGATGGCCGCGTCGGCGGATTCGTGGTGGAAAAGGACGCACCCGGATTTCGCGCAAAGGACATCGAGGGAAAATTTAGTCTGCGCATGTCGCGCACGTCGGAATGCTGGTTCGAGAACTGCCGTATACCTGCGGAGAATCGTTTGCCCAAGGCGTCCGGGCTCGGCGCACCGCTGTCCTGTCTCTCACACGCGCGCACAGGCATTGCGTGGGGCGTGATTGGCGCAGCCATTGATTGCTATGAAACGGCGCTGGCTTACGCCAAATCGCGCGAACAATTTGGTCGTCCGATAGCCGGCTTCCAATTAGTGCAACAAAAACTCGTTTGGATGGCGCAGGAAATTACTAAGGCACAATTATTGGCGTTGCGTCTTACACGCATGATGGAGATGGGCACGGGACGTCCCGCGCAGATCTCGCTCGCGAAGCGGAACAATGTATGGATGGCGCTGGAATGCGCGCGCAAGGCGCGCGACATACTCGGCGCCGCAGGCATTACAGATCGTTACTCCGTGATTCGGCATCTCATGAATCTTGAGACCGTCTCTACGTACGAAGGCACGCACGACATCCACACATTGGTCGTCGGCCGCGACATCACCGGGATCAATGCCTTCGGTGGATGAAGCACACGCGCAGGATCCTTCGACTTCGCTCAGGATGACTCGCTGAAGAAATAGGCTAAAGTAAAATATGAGCGAGTCAGTTTACATTCTCGGCGGCGGGCGCACCGACTTTAAGCGCAACCTGAAGAAAGAGGGGAAAACGATCCGGCACATCATCATCGAGGCCGGCAAGAAGGCGATCGACGACGCGAAGATTGATCCAGCGGAAATTCAGGCGGGCGCGGTTGGCAATTTCAACGCAGGCCAGTTTACCAAGCAATTGCAGTTAGGCGCGTTTATTCCTGAGATCGATCCGAAATTGCGTGGGATCCCGACGATGCATACCGAAGCAGCGTGCGCGTCCGGCGCGCTGTCGGTGTTGCTTGGCGCGGAATGGATCATGGGCGGGTTTTATGACGTCGTCCTGGTCGTTGGCGCGGAACAGCAGAAGACGATGTCGTCGCTCGATGGGTCGGATGTGCTCGGCGCGGCTGCCGATTATCACAATGAAAAACCGGAGTACGGCGATTTCATGTTTCCTAAACTGTTCGGGCGGATCGCGCAGATTTACATCGAGAAATATGGCGCGACCGAAGCAGATCTGGCCTTGGTCGCATGGAAAAATTATGCCCATGCCAAGTTGAATCCGCTTGCGCAAATGCGCGACGCCGATCTCACCCTCGATTGCGCATCGCAAGTTTCCGATAAGAATCCGAGTGTCGCTCCACCTCTTAAGGTTTCCGATTGTTCCCAGATCACCGACGGGGCGGCGTCGGTTATTCTCGTTTCTGGAAAGTATCTGGACAAAATCGGACGCGATCGAAACAAGACCGCCCGACTGCTTGGCTACGGCCACACAACCGATTATTTGCCGCTCGACAAAAAGGATGCGCCAACGTTTTCAACTGCACGGAAAGCAGCCGAGAAAGCTTTCCGCATGGCCAATCTGACGCCGCGCGACCTGCAAGGTGCGGAGGTGCACGATTGCTTTTCCATTACTGAAATTGTCGCCTACGAAATTCTCGGACTCGCCGAGTCGGGCAAAGGCGTCGAGCTTGTGAAAAGCGGCGCTACAGCGTTGCCGCAGGTGCGCACAGAAAAATTCAAAGGGACTTTCCAGATTCCGGTGAACGCAGGCGGCGGCTTGATCGCCGACGGTCACCCTGTCGGAGCGACTGGCGTTCGCCAGGTTTTCGAAGCGTATCAGCAGCTTACGGAACAGGCTGGCGCTCGGCAGATCGAGAACGTAAAAAGATTCCTTACTTTCAACATGGGCGGCAGCCTTACAACCTCGGTCGCCATGGTTTGGGGCCGAGACTGAGACAGCGCCTTTGGCGCTAAACAGATCGACTTCCCAAGTCCAAAATGCGGTTCACGCACGTTTCTTGGATGTGACTTCTCTTGCAATTGAAGAGCTGCCTGCAGTGATAAAAGAGGATGTCGAGGACTACCTCGAAAACCATCCACGCAGCCCAGCTGCACGCTTGCGTCCAAGAATGGGAATGGTAGGCGACATCTGGCTGGCGTTTATCGGACCGGAAGTGCGACGCGGTGCGAGCGGACTAGGAGGCACGCCGCGCGACGCCCTGGACGATTTCAATCGGCATTTCATGGAACCACTAATTTCTCGGAACGGCTCCGAACCGGCCGACACCGATTGACGTAGAGATTCAACGATTCAACGTTATGAAAGTTCCATTCACGCTCGGCGAGGTTGGTCACTTTGGCCTGGCTGTGCGCGACCCGAAGAAAAGCGCAGAATGGTTCCAGCGCGCGCTGGGCTTGCGCAAAGAATTCGAGTACAAGAATGGCGTCGCGGTCGGCAACGATAACGTTACGATCGCATTATTCAAAGGAAAGCCTTCACCTGAAGCTCTTGATCACATGTCGTTCCACCTGCCGAACATGGCGACATTGCGAAAGGCACTCGCGCATTTGAAAAGTGTCGGCGCAGATATTGAAGATCCCGGCGACGAAATCGGTCCCGAAGCTGAGGGATCGACAAACAGGGGCCTTTGGTTCCATGATCCCGATGGCTATCGCTGGGAGCTAAGCGTGCTCGGTGGCAAATAGTCTGCTTCTTGTCCCTCACGGTAGCCGTCCGCTCATTCATGTGCGTAGCGCACGGTAAAGTGCCTGCGTTGACACGATATTTAACGCTCTTAACTTTTTCGTCCACAACGAAAATGATCACTCTTACGTCAGAAAAAGGAGACGGAAAAAAATTTGTCTCACACGTACCAGGTTATTGGCCGGAAGTCGCGCCGGAGCTCTGGAACGATTGGAAATGGCAACTCAAGAACAGGGTCACCTCTCTGGCTCAACTGGAAAAACACCTGGAGCTGAGTGACGAGGAGCGTAACGGCGTTTTACTCTCCGGCGACAAACTCGCACTGGCGGTTACACCGCATTTTTTTAACCTAGTGCCGCAGGACCATCCAGACGATCCGATCCGGCGTCAGGTAATTCCACGGATCGAGGAAACCTGGGCGTCCCCGTACGACATGGCCGATCCGTGCGGCGAAGATTCGCACATGCCTGTGCCGGGATTAGTACATCGTTATCCGGACCGCGTCCTGTTTTTGGTAACGGATCGTTGTGCCAGTTACTGCCGCTATTGCACGCGCAGTCGCGTCGTAAGCGGCGTGGGCGAACAAGAATTGCACACAAATTTCGAGGAAGCGTTTCGCTATCTCGAAGCGCATACCGAGGTACGTGATGTCCTCTTAAGCGGCGGCGATGCTCTCATTTTCAGCGACGATAAGATCGACAAGTTGCTTTCGCGATTACGAGCGATTCCGCATATCGAGTTTCTTCGCATCGGCACGCGTGTTCCGATTTTCCTGCCGCAACGCATCACGCCTGAGCTATGCGCGATGCTGGCGAAACATCATCCCCTCTGGATGAGCGTGCATGTCAATCATCCGCGCGAGCTGACGATTGAGGTAAGGCAGGCTCTGGAGCGTCTTGCTAACGCGGGCATTCCACTCGGAAACCAAAGCGTATTGCTCGCCGGTGTGAACGACGATCTGGAAACCATGAAAACGCTCGTGCACAAACTCCTCATGTGCCGTGTGCGTCCGTACTACATTTATCAGTGCGACCTGATCAACGGTTCATCACATCTGCGCACGTCGGTCGCGAAAGGCATTGAGATCATCGAAGGCCTGCGCGGTCACACCACTGGTTACGCCGTGCCGCAATTTGTGATCGACGCGCCCGGGGGTGGCGGCAAAGTCCCCATTAATCCCGGTTACATACTGTATCACGACAACGAAAAAATCGTGATTCGCAACTACGAAGGAAAAATCTTCGAGTATCCGGAAACTGGAAACGAGCAAGTCCAGTTCGCGCCGCAGCGCGAGTACCACGACGAATATTTGTATTCGTAGCGTTCTGTGATTCCGAGCGGAGTCTCCACCGGTTGACATGACAAACGACGGAAGCGAAAGGTTACAGGAAGATAGTTAATGCGGACTGAACTGAACCTTCGTTCCGAGTCCTTTGACTGCGCTTAGGACAGGCTTCGTTGAGGAGTCTCTGACTATTCCGCAAACGATTAGTGCTCAAGCGCCGATGGTGCGGATAAATGCAATCCAATCTGTTGAATCCAGAAGACCTTCTTGTTGCATCTCAACGTTGCTCCAAGAAAGAAAGGTCGATTCGATGAAATATTTTACTGTCGCGTTTTTCGCGCTCTGGTTGTCGAGCGTTTCCGCTGAGAAGCCTCCATCTGTTGAAATTCGTTTTTGTCCGGCTTCGGCAGTTCGGACATATCCATTGGAAAGCCGCCGCGAACTTCAAAGTCTCTTGTTGCAGAATGTCGCCGTGATCAATCACGGCCAGGTCGCCTTTGAGGTGAAAGAGATTGAATTGGAGTTGTTGCAGGCTGGGCAAGTTCTCGACACAAAAAAACTGGATGCCAAGGCGGTCCAGCGCGTTGCTGATCGCGGCGCGAAATTGCAGGCGGCGGGCGTCATTCAACAAGTCGCGTTTCAGTTCTGCGGCGCTGATCTCATTCCGCCATCGATCAAACTGGCTGGCCCAACGCTGAATCGCGATCAGGGACTACTCCTGACTCAGCAAGTGTTTGCGTTCAGCGGGACGCGCGACACGTTACGCATTCGCGTGCATGGCAACGTCGACGGCCATGCTATGGAATTCGCCGGTTCGATCCCGATCAAATCTGAATTTGCAACAAACAAATACATCTTTCCGTTACGTGGTATTTGGTATGTCGGTTACGGAGCTTCATTTCACACGGGCCATCGCTGGGCCATTCCGGAAGAGTTCGCACTCGACATTGCGAAAGTGGGTGAGAGCGGCCTCAGCCATAAAGGCGACGGTACACGCTTCGATGACTATTACGCCTACGGCGCAGATGTGCTCGCCGCGGCCGACGGTCGTGTGATCAGCGCGGCAAACGATCAGCCGGAAGATCCGTCGGCAATGCAGCGGCCCAGTGAGACTCAGGAGGCGTACTTCGCGCGACTACAGAAGGAGCAAGGGGAGCGACTTGCCAAAGGTCTAACGGCGATCACAGGCAACTACGTGATGATTGATCACGGAAAGAATGAGTATTCGCTTTACGCGCATTTGCGGCCGGGCAGTGTGCGCGTTCATGTCGGCGATCAGGTGAAAGCCGGCGATGTGATTGGCAAACTCGGTTCATCTGGCAATTCGACCGAGCCGCATCTGCACTTCCACGTCTGCGATAAGGCCGATCCCTTGATGTGCGCCGGCATTCCGGTGAACTTCAGCAATATTACAATTCAGTGGGCTGACCTTCCGCGCCCCATTCAAAGCGGCGACGTTGTCATCGCGAAATGACAGATACCGGCTTGATGTTAAAATTGCCCGTCGTCAGAAAGTTTGGTCGGGGTTGGCAAGGTCAAACTGTCGCCTGGTGGGTGTCTGACGGCGTCTGGGTGGCTATCTTCCAGTCGTTCTCGAGAGCAGCAGCAAGAGCACGAGTGGCGGCCAATCCCCTAGAGCGTTTTCAAATATTCGATCAGCTTCTCTTTTTCTTCGCCCGACAATTGCGTGCTGTAAGTGTGACCTTGATTGCCGTTGCCTTTTTCTCGGGCGTCGAAAAGGAGATAAGGTTGCGTCAACTCGCCGGCCGGCCCGGTTGGGCGAGGTGGCGGCTCTTTGAATCCTACTTTCACCGGATCGAAAACATCGTAGCCGCGATGAAAAGTTTGTGGACGTTCATCTGGCGAATTTAACAAGTCGCGCAAACTCGGCACGGAGCCGTTATGAAGATAAGGCGCGCGCAACCAGAGTCCGTCCAACGGCGGTGACACGTAGCCGTATGGATCCTGGGTCTCTACCATGGGCGGACGATCGATGCCCAGTTGTTTCACGCGCCGGTTTGCCTCCGCGGCGGCATCTTTCGACCACGAATACATTCGCTCCGGGTCGGTTCCGATCTCCGTAATCGGAATCACCTTGTTTGTAAATTGAGCGCGCGGCTCATGGCACGCAGCACAGTCGCGCGCATAAATCTTCTGACCGTCGCTGGCCATTTGCTGATTGATTGGATTTGTCTCGGCAAAGGGCCACTTGGGCGGCGGTAAATCGCTGAGATAATGATCGAGGTCGGCCATGCGTTGTAAAAACCACGGCCGCGCCGGTGCCCCGAGACCCAGCGCAGAATCGATCAAAACTGAGCGCACCGTCGGCGTATCGCCAGTCCAGTTCAACAACATTTGCTTTCCAGCGTTGTCTTTTCCGCTGCGAACGCCGAGGTTCCAGATCGAAGGAAAATCAGTTGGTCCAAAAGTATTGTCCTCTGCCATGCTGGTCATGAAATACTTTGTCAGGTTCATGGCATCATCGCGTCCCGACCCCCAGTGTGGCTTTGGCTTTCCGCTCGTGACGTAGCGTCCCATCCAGGTGAATTGTTTCTCCTGTTGGAGCAACGCCTTTTTGGTGAATGGAATCAGCAAGTAACGATAAATCTGACGGTCGATGAACGACAGCCCGCCGTTGCCGTAGTTGTTAGCGCTGACCAGACGGATTTCGTTCATGATAATGTCCGAATTGAAGCGAGGATCGTGTGCTGCTTTGAACAAAAACCGCAGCATGCTTTGCACATTGTTCGTATGGCCCGGACCCGCGACGACGACGTGCGGCACTTCATCCTCGGTCAGGCGGTAGGTCGCAGTGTGGCAGACCGCGCAGTTGTTCGTGATCCGCGCGAAGCCGACGACCTTTTTCGAAAAGCCAACGGGAATTTCATGCCCTTCTTCCCAAACCACGCCAAACGACCTGTAGCCGCCAGGTCCGGGCATCAGATCCGGAAAAACACGCGGCAACACCATCCAGAGATAATAGGGGATGCCGCGGTCGCCCTCCGCGCCCAGCGAGCCGTATTTGAAATGCTCTTCTTCATTTGCGAACACTTCCTTCTCTTCGCGGAAAAATTTCGTCCACGTAAAGAAAGCGCCAAGCGCAATCAAAATTACGAGCACAATCACGGAAACCCAGAGGAGGCGTTTTGTCTTAGCTTGCAGGCTCATTGATTCGTCGATTGTGCGTTGCTCAGAATGTTTTCAGATACTCGACAATCGCGTCTTTTTCCGGGGCAGACAGCGTCGTTCCGTAGGCCGGCCCTTCGTGACCAACATTTGCATTACCCTCATTCCGATCACGCGGCGTCAAGCCGCCCGGTTTCACCTGTGTGTCGAACCTGAAATATTTTCTGGGGTTTTCAGGTTCATCTTTGCTGCGTCCCTCCTCATCGAATCGGCTTACGTCCGACACAAATCCGACCTTCACTTGGTCGAACACATCGTACCCGCGATAAAAAACCGTGGGACGTTCGGCACTCGAATTCATAAGATCGCGCAGCGTCGGTACGGAGCCGTTGTGCAAATACGGTGCCCGCAACCAGACGCCGTCCAGCGGCAGATTGACGTAGCCAAAAGTTTTTCGGAAATGACTAAACCGCCACGGATAACCGGCGTAGAGTGTATTCTGCACCACAGCTAATTCTTCTGTATACGAATCAAGCCGGTGACGGTCGGTTCCAATTTTGTTGATCGGCACGACGTCACCGACATATTCGCCGTTGAAATCCCGGCCATTGTGCCCGTGGCAATTTGCGCAGTATTGCGCGTAAAGTTTTTCGCCCTGTGCGCTGAGTTGCCCATTAATTGGAAACGGATACTTGGGCGGTTCCTTGTAGAGCAGCCATTGCTCGATGCGCGCCATTTGTTTCAGGTCTATCGTTGGCGGAAACGCGCCGGTGCCGAACGCGGCGCTTTTGTTGCGCTCCTCCATTATGCTGTTATTTCCGTCCCAGTGTGCGTGAATGTTTTTCTGTTTGCGCGGGCCTTGCAGCCAGATGGAGGGCAAATCGCAGAGGCCCACCAGCTCGCGCGTTTCCAGTTTTTCCAGCGGAAATTCGAGGAGCGTTTTCGCTGGGTTGAACGTGTCAGTGCGGCCCGGGCCTGCGTCGGGTTCCCAATCGCCGAAACGGAAATGGCCTTTCAACATCAGCAGCCGTTCGCGCATGAAAGGAATGGCGTAGTAGCGCATGAGAAAGCGATTGATCAGGTCATATCTCGCGCCGAGCGACTCCATCTCGGCGAGAATCCGTGGAGCGTTGAAACGTTGATCCGATGCGCAGGCAAAAATGAAACGCTCGAACGCCTCAAGATCGACAGTGTTCGACGGCATGCCCGTGTAGATCGTGCGCGGGCTTTGCGCGCTTTCGCGCACAGAACCAGCGTGACAAATCGCGCAGTTTAAGAAGACACGATCAAGCCCCTGCGTATTGCGGCGTGAGACACCGATCGGCAGGTCCTTGCCTGGCTCGTAGAGAAAGCCTAACGAGACGTATTCAGTACCCGGGGTGTAGGTTGTACCGGGCAAATATTCCGGAAACATTTTGGGCAGCACCTTCCAAATCCAGTAGGGAATGCCCGATTCGCGCTCACCGCCGGTTGAACCGTATTTGAAGTGCTCTTCCGGGTCCGCGTATGTGACGGGATCGTCCCGTGTAAAACGCCAGGTGAGATAGGAAAAGCCGATTCCGACGAGCGCGACGACTACCAGCAATAGAATCCGCCACTTCCAGCGCCGGCTTTTTGCAGATTGATCTGGAGCGTCGGCCATGGCCGCAAAAAGCGCTTACCCCGACGCTGGAAACTCAAGCGCGAAATCAATCAACCGTTTCTTGCTCCAATAAACTTTGCCTAGATAGACCCGTGGAGCGACTTCACGGATCTCGTCACGAATCCAATGCGCCAGCAGCGAAGTCTCGGAATAATCGAGAACGATGCACTCCTTGTTATCCAGCCAGCTGGGACCTTTATAGACCTTTGCGATGATCGCGTTCAGTCCGAAGGGCAAAATCTTATTTCGCAAAACACCTTTGGCCGGATCGAACACTTTCCCCTGCCATGCGAAATGGTTCACGAAATTCGCGATGTCCTGCGTGTAAGTCGTTCCCGGCGCGACGATCGCTGTCCCTTTGGCTTCGCCCTTCGGGATTTCGCCAGCAGGGCTTTGCGTGAAAAGATCGTCGAGCTGCGCCTGCGACATTTTCAACATCTCAGCAACGGTGACAGCCATATTTTCTCCTTTCCCTGGATTGGATCTCGATCAAAACGTTTTCAGATATTCAATTAGCGCGCGTTTATCGTTATCAGGTAAATCCGTGCCAAAGTAGTGGCCCTTGTCCTCAATAAAATCCGGACATTTGTTTACTGCTATCAGCTCGGGAACTAATTTACGCAGCTCGGCAGCGGCGGCTTCGGACGAAAGCTTCTGAGCGTTAATCTTGATCAGTTTTTCCGCGATTTTAAGAAAGAGGTCGGTGTGTTGAAAGTCCGGTTGAAGATTGGCAATCAAGTTAACCGGCGTTCCTTTCGGAATCGGTCCAATTTTTATGTAACCGTCCGGGCCTGCGAACCGTTGAAGCAGTTTCGGCGCGAATTCTTTCCGCAAATGGAGTGAGCATTCATTTTGAGTCCGCCAAATTGAAGCTTTGTTTAGCCGCTTTTCCGGCCAGAGCAATTTTTCTACTGCATCGTTAAATGCTTCCATGCGGCCAGCGACAGAAGGATCGCCGGTGAACTCTCCCAGGGCGTTATTGTGCAAAAACGGCGCCGAACTCCAGAGACTAATGAGTGATGGGGTCCGATAGTAACCGGGCGCCACATCTTTGTCTTTCGGACGAAATCTAATTGGATGGGTTTCATCGAATGGATTAAAAAATTCCAACTCATCGACTGGAGAAAGTTCCTTGTAGGTTTGTGAGGAAAAGTTGTCCCACACGTGAGTAGCTTTCGCATTGGTCGCAAACGCGCGCGCAGAATTCGTTTCGATCTTGGTTAACGGATAACGTTTGTCGTTTGACAGGAAATTGTCCTCCAAGAAATCTGGCCCCAGCACTGCCGTGCGAAACCAGTTTTTTCCTTCGCCGGAACGAGGGTCGATATTCACTGACGGTTGCTTGCTCGAGTGACATGCCGCGCAGCTTTCGGCGAAAACTTCTTTTCCGCGCGTCATTACCGCTGAGTCCGCCGTGATGTAAGCCTGTCCACCGGGAGCGTCGGCAAGATGAAATGGTTTTAGCCGGCGGAAAAAAAGCGCGATATTTGCGAGACGCTCTTCGGTCGCGCGCCAGAAGACCGAATGTTCTCGCGCGTAGGGAATCTCAAATGGTTTTTGTGGAGTGAGCCCGATCAACCGGTTGTGCCGCGTTAACCAATACTCTGAAAACATCCCGATGTTGACATAGACGCGGATGGTTGCGCCGGCTACGCCGATGGAGTCTGCACCATCCTTCAAAATGTGCGGCACCGGCATCTCTTCTTTTTCTCCCGGCAAGGCAAGTGTTCCGCCCGCCATTTCTTCCGGCACCGCGATCCGTTCCCGCTCTGCCAACAAAAAGATCGGGTTAATTGCATTTGGATTGTTGATGTTGTCGGTTGCGATCCGCGAAGTGTCGGAAGTGCCGCGTGGCTGCGTAGCGAGCATTTC
>JBKPDP010000041.1:0-49257 GCA_046727935.1 Verrucomicrobiota bacterium
CAACACCCCTGTTGCAGCTCCATGGCAGCGACGACGGCTGCATCGTGCCGCCGACCGACGAGGACCGTCGGTTGTTCGACACGCGTGTCCTCGAGGTCGTGCCGAACCTCGGTCACTTCCTGCACGTCGAGGCTCCCGCCATGATCGCCGCGCGCGTCGCCCGCTGGTTGGCGTAGCGCTACGCGTGCGTCGCGTGCGGCGGCGCGAACCTGCCCGCTGATCGCGATCCGCTCGGCAGTGCCCGAGTCGCCGGTTGTCGTGCAACGGCTTCGTGTCGCCCCGCCTTGTACGCGATCGCCGATGCTCGATCGACGATCGTCACATTACCGATGTGGTTCGCGCGCAGGCGAGCCTGTTCACTCAATTAGACGCGACAGCAGATTGTGTTTCGATTTTAACCTTAAGGAGGGAATCAGGATTCACTCTAACGTAGCACTGCAAAATCCCACACACGCGCGGCGACTTTGAGTTGATCGTGATTGATAGATTTAGTGTGTGAATACGATCGATTCGATTCTTGATGAAAGGAGATAAAATCAACCATGCAACCAACTACGTACAACGCAAAAGCCTACTCCGCGGCCAGCGCCACATCCGGACTGGCATCGACGAAGATCAATCGCCGCGATCCCACTGACCGCGACGTGCAGATCGAAATCTTGTTCTGCGGCATCTGCCATTCCGACCTTCATTCGGTCCGCAACGAGTGGAGCGAGTTCATGCCCACCAATTACCCGATTGTGCCTGGCCATGAGATCGTCGGGCGTGTCACCAAAGTCGGCTCGGCAGTTAGCAAGTACAAGCCCGGAGATCTCGCCGCGGTCGGCTGCATGGTCGACTCGGACGGCACCTGCCCGCACTGCAAAGCTGGGCTTGAACAGTTCTGCCCGAACATGATCCTCACCTTCAACTCTCCGGACAAGCACCTCGGAGGTGTGACCTACGGTGGTTATTCTGAAAGTATCGTAGTCGATGAACGCTTCGTGCTGCGCGTCCCCTCCAACCTGAAACTCGCTGGAGCCGCACCGCTGCTCTGCGCCGGCATCACGACGTATTCGCCAATGCATCATTGGGGCGTGACTAAAGGCAAGAAAGTTGGCGTGGTTGGTCTGGGCGGACTTGGTCATATGGCCGTGAAGTTTGCTCACGCGCTCGCAGCGCACGTCGTCGTGTTCACCACCTCGCCTAACAAGAAGGAGGACGCGCTCCGGCTTGGCGCTGATGAAGTCGTTATCTCTCGCAACGCGGACGAGATGAAAAAGCACATCGGCAGCTTCGATTTCATCCTCGACGCCGTTTCCGCCGATCACGACATCAATACCTATCTCAATTTACTCGACGTCAACGGCAATCTTACCTTGGTTGGCGCTCCGGCGGAGCCGCTGCGCGTCCCCGCATTCGGCCTGATCGCTCGGCGGCGCAGCTTCTCCGGCTCGATGATTGGCGGCATCGCCGAAACCCAGGAGATGCTCGATTTTTGCGGTAAACATAACATCACCGCGGATGTCGAAGTTATTCCGATCCAGAAAGTCAACGAAGCATACGAGAGACTGCTCAAGTCCGATGTGAAGTACCGGTTCTCCATCGACATGGCGTCTCTGAAGTCGGAGTGATCAAAAATTGATAGTTGAGGGTTGAGAACTGATTCGCCTTCGTAGTTCAGAACAATGCAGAAGCGCAAACTTGGAAAAAGCGATCTGGAAGTCTCAGCTATCGGGCTGGGCTGTATGGGAATGAGCTTTGGCTACGGTCCGCCGAAAGAGAGGCGGGAGATGATCTCGCTGATACGCACGGCAGTTGAGCGCGGTGTCACGTTCTTCGATACCGCCGAAATTTACGGTCCGTTCACCAATGAAGAGCTTGTCAGCGAAGCGCTGGCTCCGACGCGTGAGCGCGTGGTGATTGCCACGAAGTTCGGTTTCAAATTTGGTCCGAAAGGTGAGCAGAGCGGCCTCGACAGCCGGCCGGAACACATCAAAGAAGTTGCTGAATCTTCGCTTAAACGGCTCAGGACGGATGTGATTGATCTGTTTTATCAGCACCGTGTTGACCCGAATTTGCCCATTGAAGACGTCGCGGGCGCTGTGAAGGAGCTGATTGAGGAAGGGAAGGTGAAGCACTTCGGGCTTTCTGAAGCAGGAGCGCAAACGATCCGGCGCGCACATGCAGTGCAACCGGTTACTGCAGTTCAGAGCGAGTACTCGCTGTGGTGGAGAGAACCTGAGGCGGAAGTGTTGCCGACGCTCGAGGAACTCGGAATCGGTTTCGTTCCATTCAGTCCCCTGGGCAGAGGCTTTCTCACGGGGCAGATTGACGAAAACACGACGTTCGACAGCTCGGACTTCCGCAACCGGCTCCCGCGCTTCACGCCGGAGGCGCGCAAAGCGAATCAGGCGTTGGTTGATCTGGTCAGCGAGGTCGCAAAACGGAAGAAAGCAACACCTGCGCAGATCGCGCTCGCCTGGTTGCTTGCTCAGAAGCCGTGGATTGTTCCGATCCCGGGCACCACAAAACTCAAACGCCTCGAGGAGAACATTGGCGCAGTTGCAATCGAACTGACGTCGGAAGATCTTCGCGAGATCGAAAACGCCGCCTCGGAAATTGAAGTGCAAGGAGCTCGATATCCCGAAGAATTGGAGCGAAGGGCGGGTCGCTGAGTCCAACGGACTGGCGGAAAAAAAGTGACGTATGCCGATTCATCCCGTCCCTTCGCAGTCTTGACCGTCGATGTCGCCTCCGCCCCAATCGGCGCCACTCTCGACGATTTCGTTCGATAAAATGAGCGGAATGAAAGTCGGACCCAGAAATTAGAAGAAGATCTACTGCGCTTTCAAGATCGGGACGATCTCAGTCTGGATGGGTTGGCCGGTGATTTCGATGTCTTTGTCGCGCACGTAAACGTCGATCTCGGAGCGAACGCCAAACTTTCCAGGGAGATAAATGCCGGGTTCGATCGAAAAACAAACGCCGGGTATGATTTTGCGGGAGTCACGCGTTTCGAAGTTGTCGATATTAACGCCGTTGCCGTGGACTTCTTCGCCGATGGAATGGCCGGTGCGATGCGTGAAGTATTGGCCGTAACCGGCTTTGGTGATGACACCGCGCGAGACATCATCCACGTCGGCGCCACGGATCGATTTGCCGGCGCGGACATTTTGCCGGACGAACTCAACTGCGGCGTCGCGTGCCTCGCGGACGATGTCGAAAATTTTCGTGTATTCCTCCGGAACGGTTTCACCGACATAACCGGTCCAGGTCTGGTCGGTAAATACCGCGCCGGGCTTTTTCAGCTTCGATGCAAGATCAAGAAGGACGAAATCGCCCTGCTTGATCGGCAGAGCCTTCTCTTTCGTCGGCGTGTAATGAGGATTGGCCGTGTTCGCATTGACCGAGACGATCGCGTCGTCGTGCTCGCCGCCCATGCCTTCTTCGTGCCAGCGTCGGATGATGAACTGCTCGATGTCGTATTCGGTGACCGGTTCATCGGCGCGAATTCTTTTCGCGATCTCGCCAAACGCATCGGAGAAGATGTGATGCATCTTATCGGACGCTTCGATGTGTGTTTGCAATTGCTCGGGCGACCAGACCGCTTCAAATTGCTGGACGAGCTCGGCGCTGGTGACAACATCCACACCGAACGAGCGGATGACCTCGATCGTGCCCGCATCCACCTTCGACATGTACGGCACATCGTTCATCGGCGAGTATTGCATCGCGATGCGCGGCTTTTTCCCGGCGCCGCTCAGGGCGGCGCGGAGAAGGTCGTGTTGTTCTTTCCAGCTGCTGTATTCCTGCCGTTTGCCGGGCAAGGCATCGAGTTTGGCAGGCTCGATGCGGTGCACCAGCTTCAGCGGTTCGCCAGTGGCCGGCACATAATAAAACCAACGCCGCGTGCCGATGGCGTGCTGATCGAGTTTCAAGACGCGCAAGGCAATGACGTCGCTACCGCGAAAATCATAGAATAACCAACCGTCGATCTTTTCCGCCTGAAGCGCCTTCTGGATTTCACCGACGCGCTCGGCTGGATTTGTAGCTGCGCGCATATCGCTAACAACGAACAATAGAATACAAACTGTGGCGAGTGCGAGAACGCGCTTCATTGAGAAAGTGAAAAATAAAACGTAGAAGTTAGGAAGTAGAATATGCCGACTGCGATTCGCGGCATAGATGATGGGTGGCGGGCTGTCAGGAGCATGTATCGAAGGCCACCTTTGGCGCGGTGTAGAGCGAGAGGAAGTTGAGAGCTACGGGTTGAGAGTTGATCCGCCTTCGCTGACGCTACAGCGTGACAATTCAGTTGAGGAAAACCAAGCGATTTGGAAAGGAGATATAAATGTCCGCCATTTTCGATCGGGTCCTCACAATAAATCTTATCGCGAACACGTTGATTTTCTATGTCGCGGCGCGGCTCTATTTGCTGCCTCTAATTCCACGCATCCGACCACAACAAATTCTTGTCCCCATCCTCCTGATGCATTCAATGCGACATCTGGGACTGATGTTCCTCACCCGCGGCGCGACTTTTCCGGGAGTGCCGTCGCAGTTTGCGTATCCGGCCGCATTTGGCGATCTGATAACGGCGATACTCGCGTTCGCGGCAATTCCACTCGTGTTGCGCAACTCTGGTTTGGCCAAGCCGGCAGTGTGGACTTTCAATATTTTCGGAACAGTCGATCTGCTCACAGCGATCACGTGTGCCACGATTTACAATGCGCCAATCGCAATGGGACCAGCCTATTGGATTCCCGCTTTTTGGGTTCCGTTGTTATTGGTTACGCACTACGTCACTTTTGTTCTACTTAGTCGGCGCTGGGAATCCTGAGTCGATTAGCGCCCCGGCGGAGGAGATCCCGCCGCCGTCAGCGTATCAAACCGGCCAAGCGACTGTTGGTTTCCGAGCGATTTTCGCGGCAAGGTTTTCTCGGCGTCTCCGCGCTGCTCTTCCCCGTCAGCGCAGCGCTGACGGCCGTCTGGTGCGTCCATGTCGGCGATGGGCGAGATGCCGATGCCCGGCGGCCGAAGGATGTCGATGGCGTGGATGCGGATTCCCAGCATCGCGCGGCGTCGTGGACCTGAACTTAGCCCACCACCCGCGCGCCTGTCAGCACCTCGGCGATCTACGGTGGAACGGGCATCACGCGTTTATCCCCTACGAAACCGGCGGCGGCATCAAGGATATGGATCCGCGCGCGGCCGAGGCGAGTCTCGCCAGGGTTCCATGAGGCCCGCGCTTTCCGCGCCACGAAGAGCCTGATATGATACGTTGCTATGATCGCGACCTTGACACACGTCGAAGAGGCGCGCGCGTTGTTGCGAAAATATCTTCAGACGACGCGACTGCTGCGGGCCGAATCGCTCGAGCGCCCCTCAAGGGCGCACGTTTATCTTAAAGTGGAGAGCGATTTGCCCACCGGCTCGTTCAAGCCGCGCGGCGCTCTTTACGCACTCCTAACGACTGCCAAACAGCGGCCGCTGACCGGTGTAGTCGCGGCCAGCACGGGCAACCACGGCGCCGCAGTTGCATACGCGGCACAGTTCGCAAAGCTGCCGGCCACCATTTTTCTCCCAGAAAATCCCAACCCAGTGAAGCGTACGCGCATTGTTGGACTAGGCGGCCGGGTGATCGAGCGCGGGGACGTGTCTGTCTCCACGCAAGCGGCCGCGGCATTTGCGCGGGAGCATGGACACTATTTCTTGGATGACGCGACCGATCCCTTCGTCCCGGTGGGCACAGCCACAATCGCCGGCGAGATTTTGGACGAGATCCCACGACCCGATGTCATTTTTGTGCCGATGGGCGACACCGCACTGATCCGGGGCGTTGCGACGGAAGCGAAACGCCAGCACCCGGCGGTTCGCGTCATAGGCGTGCAAGCCGAGCAGGCGCCAGCCTACGCCCGGTCGTGGGAGCAGGGCCAGTTGATCGTCACGGACACGTGCGACACGATTGCGGATGGATTGGCCACACGGAAGCCACATGAAGCGAATGTGAATGCTATCCGGGAATTGGTGGACGAAGTGCGTTTGGTTTCAGAACGCGACCTGCTCAACGCCATCCGTGTCCTTTTGCTGGACGAACACATTGTGGCGGAAGCCGCCGGCGCAGCAGCCACGGCCGCATTCCTCCAGGATGCATCCAGTTACGCCGGTCAGACTGTCGTGCTATTGATGACGGGCGCGAATATTCCGCCGGAAGTTCTTCGTCGGGCCGTGCTCTAAGGATGGTGACTTTGACGGCGCCGCGGCGGTTCGTTACCGGTTTCCAAAAAACGTTATCAAGCCGCCGTCAGGCAGGTTCAACAACTACTTCCGACTTTATCGAGTTGGCGATTAATTGCTAGGCGGCCAGAATTTTCGCGACTTTTTCGATCGTGTTCCAGTTGCGCGTAGTGCCGGCGACACCTAAAAGTTTCTCGATCTTGCTGAGGTAGCCGATCGCCTTCATCTGCCGGCGATACAGACCCAAAACAAATCTGCCTTGGATCGCAATGATTTTCAGCAACCATTCGTTGTCGGCAGGCAGGCTCAGAGGAACAGAAGGCAACGCGCGAGGTCGTTTGGCTAACATGCTCACGAACCGCGTTATGTTCAGGCCCGAGGGCTGTTGTGAGAATGGATCTTTCGACGTGAGTTTGAGAATCTGGCGCGCGGAACAAATCATGATCTCGCATTTGAACGGCAACTTCCGAGCGATCGCCGCGCGCAGAGCAGATTCGCTAACATCTTCGCGAACCACAAACGTGCCGACTGCACCAATGTTAATGACACCGAACTTCGCCAACTGTTTGGAGATGGCGGCCGGTCGGCATCGATTGGCCCCGCCGACATTCACCGCGCGAAGAAATACCACCCAACGCATTCGAAAATGTATTTAAAGATTTGTCTGAATAAATCGCGGACGGGGGCGAGAACAAGAAAGTAAAAGGTAGAATGGAGCGAATGGGATTCGCAAGATAGAAGGGTCCGAGCCGGACTGGCATAGCTGCGAGGTAGCAGCGAGCGAAAGAGGGAAGTGAGCGAGTTTCAAAGTAGAAAACGTGCTAACGATACAGGCCTGAATGGTGCGCACTGAGTTTGACTTGGGATTGCCCGATCACTCACTGCTGCGATTGTCGTGATAGAGCGAAAATCGGGAAAGCGATTTTGCTCGAATCAGATCAGCAGGTGCACAGCGCTGCTTAACGGGCGATAGTGCTTGTTGTTATGCCATTTCGTGCCCTGCAACTCTCCCCTGCAATTCTCAAAGCCATCCAGGAAGCTGGGGAAGCTGGTTACACCGAGCCGACGCCCATCCAGCTCGCGGCCGTTCCAGAGGTGCTGGCCGGACGCGATGTCATCGGCATCGCGCAAACCGGAACGGGAAAAACGGCTGCATTCGTTTGGCCGATCCTTACCGAGCTGACCGCCGCCAATGCGGACGGCAAACGGCGCGGGTTGCGTGCGCTCGTCGTCGCTCCGACGCGAGAGCTCGTGGTTCAGATCGACGAGAATGTACGCACCTATGCGAGACATCTTCCTTTGCGAATGGCGACAATTTTCGGCGGCGTGAGCGAACGTCCACAGATCGAAGCGTTGCGTTCGGGTGTCGATCTTATGGTGGCGACGCCAGGCCGTCTCATCGACCTGATGGGACAGCGGCAGACGAATTTTTCAGGAATCGAATTCCTCGTCCTCGATGAAGCCGATCGCATGCTCGATATGGGTTTTCTTCCGCCGATCCGGCAAATCGTCAAAGCGCTGCCAAAGCAACGACAGACGCGGATGTTCTCGGCTTCGCTCTCGCGCGAGATCGAAAAGCTGACGCACGAGTTTCAACGATCGCCTAAGATCATCGAGATCGGCCGGCGCGCGAACCCGGCGGAAACCGCCACGCAGCTTGTTTACGACGTGCGGCCGCATCTAAAGCCGGCTATTCTTCTCCATTTACTGGCCGATCCGCAATTCGATACCGTACTGGTCTTTACCCGCACGAAACATGGCGCCGACCGGATCGCGCGTCGGCTCGAGAGCAGCGGGATCAAGACCGGAACGATTCATTCGAACCGTTCGCAAAATCAGCGGTTGCGCGCATTGAAGGATTTCAAATCGGGAGCGGTGCGCGTGCTTGTCGCTACGGACATCGCCGCGCGAGGCATCGATGTCGATGGGATCTCGCACGTGGTGAACTACGACTTTCCGGTGCACTCGGAGGATTATGTGCACCGGATCGGCCGCACCGGCCGGGCGCATGCGGTGGGCGATGCGATCAGTTTTGTCACTCCGGAAGATCAGGGTCAGTTGCGTTCGCTTG
This sequence comes from Verrucomicrobiota bacterium, assembly GCA_046727935.1. Classification (GTDB taxonomy): domain Bacteria; phylum Verrucomicrobiota; class Verrucomicrobiia; order Chthoniobacterales; family UBA10450; genus Udaeobacter. The sequence continues at coordinate 8,291 of JBKPDP010000041.1, forward strand.
AGCGCTTCATCGGGCGCGGGATCGTGCGCAAGAAAGCTGAAGAATTTGACTATGGTGCGCCTGGTCCGCCACGCGAAGAGCGGAGGGGAGGAGAAGCGCGCGGTTTCCGGCCTAAAAAAATGGAGCCGCGATTACCCGGAAATTCGTCGCGCGGGAGCGGTCATGCAATCCACAATGGCCGGTCTCCTCATGGTTTTTCATCCACTAACTACCGGCCACGGAGAAGATCATATCGAAGACACCGTTGAGTCTGTCCCATTAGCCGAAAGGACAAGAACCCTTGCCGCCTGGTGTATGGCGTTGCAAGCCTTCCGCTAGGCACACTGGTCGAACTGGAAGTCATTTTCGAAGTGGCGACTTAGATACACGGCGAGTCATTCTTTCGCCTTGCCCATGACATCAACTGGTTTTCAACCTATCCGAAATTCGCAGGAGGATTTATAGTACCGACAGCAGTCGCGGTAGGAACAATGAAGGTGGCGCAAGTTTCGTCCAACCTCACTTATTCAAAGGAAAAAGAACAATGGGAGCTAATACCTTAGTCGAGCTTCTCAGCAGTTATCAATGCACCTATTGAGAGGCGCGCGGCCTCGTCTTCACCCGTTACGCACCTTGAGCGCCAGTAATGAAGTTCAGAACCGAGAACAAAGAAAAGGAGCAGTAATCATGAACATGAAACTAGAAGTGGTAATCGTCCCTGTTTCCGACGTCGATCGCGCCAAAGCATTCTACGAGAAAGTGGGGTTCCGATTAGATATCGACATCGTGAACGAAAACTTTCGGGGTATACAATTTACTCCTCCTCGTTCAGAGGCATCGATCATCTTTGGCAAGGGAGTCACGTCGGCTAGCTCTGGCTCGGCGAACCTGGTCCTCGCCGTGGATGACCTCGACGCCGCCCGCGACGACTTGATCGGCCGCGGCGTCAACGTGAGCGAGGTTTTCCACTACGCCGGCGGCCCCTTTAACAACGCTGTAGAGAACCCGCGCGCCGCTGGGCGCGACCCGGAAGGTCGTTCCTACTTCTCGTTTGCCTCGTTCAGCGACTCCGACGGCAACGGTTGGCTGCTCCAGGAGATCACGACGCGCCTTCCCGGCCGCGAATGGGAGCAGGAGCGAGCACGAGCCATGGACGTCGCGACCTTGGCCGAGCTCCTCAGCGAGACGGCACAGCACCACGACGACTACGAAAAGACGCACGCCGAGCATCACTGGTGGGACTGGTACGCGCCCTATCTGGGCGCGCGTCAGAACGGTAGCAATCCGGAGGAGGCCGCCGCCGCTGCCGATCGCTACATGGAGGAGGTCCTTCATGTTCCTCCCCGATGATGCCCTCGAGTGGCCGCACTCTCCGACTACGTCGGCCACTGAGTGGCGGCGGAGGCTTACGCGCGCATGCTCAGCGGCGCCGCACAGTTCCGAGTTGTTCTGACGATGTGAAGTCGGCCGACAATGCAATCCGCTCAATAACTAGCTGGCGGAGGTAAGACGATGCGTCTTTTCAACTCGCCCCGTCGGACTCGATGCCTGCGGGTCTTCCGATTGACGTTGGTGGTTTCTGTGATGCTCGCATCATTTCAATTGCTCGCCCAAGAAAAGGAACGTCCCATGGAACACCCGACTTTTTATCGCACGATACAGATAGATGGGCTCTCGATCTTTTACAGAGAGGCCGGTCCGAAAGACGCGCCGACGATTCTTTTGTTGCACGGACTTCCATCGTCGTCGCGAATGTTCGAGCCTCTCTTCGCCCGGCTTTCCGATCGCTATTACCTGGTCGCGCCCGATTACCCGGGCTTCGGACACAGCGATTGGCCGGACCCGAAAAAATTCGCCTACACGTTCGATCACTACGCCGAGATTATGAATCACTTCACCGAAGCGCTCGGGCTCTCACGCTACACCCTGTACATGCAGGATTACGGCGGCCCAGTGGGTTTTCGCATGGTCCTTGCGCACCCCGAGCGCGTAGAAGCTCTCATCATTCAGGACGCAGTCGCGCACAATGAAGGACTGGGCGCGAATTGGAAGACGCGCCGCGAATTTTGGAAAGACCGCGCAGCCAACGAAACCGCGCTTCACACAAATTTGCTTTCGCTGCAGACGACGCGCACCCGCCATGTCGGGGACGATCCGAAGATTGAGCTCTATGATCCGGATCTTTGGAGCGATGAATACGCATTTCTGAATGCTCCAGGGCAGGTGCAGATTCAAAGCGATCTGTTCTATGACTACCGCACGAATGTCGATGCCTATCCAAAGTGGCAGGCATGGATGCGTAAGAAGCAGCCGCGCCTGCTGGTGATCTGGGGCAAGCACGATCTCTCGTTTGATCCCGGTGAGCCGGAACGTTACCGCAAGGATCTACCCAACGCGGAGATCCACGTACTCGACGCAGGGCACTTCGCGCTAGACACGAAAGCGGATGAGATCGCGGCATTGGTCCGAGGATTTGTTGGTTCATCAAATCGAAGAAGTGACGAGTGAAACGTAACTGGCGAGAAGCTAAGTGCAGTACGCCTGTAGCACGCGTGAAGGGGGAGTGGGTCGGCAGTCGCGACCGGCGCTACAGAGGCGCAACAATCGGACAAGGCCGGACAAACGGATGGTAACCAAGCTGCTTTCCCGGATTCAGTCGTTATCTACTGCGCCTGGAGGGCAATCATCGGGTCGACTTTTGTCGCACGCAGCGCCGGGATGTAGCTGGCAAGGGCCGCCACACCCAGCAGCACCACGCAAATACTAGCGAACGTGGCTGGATCTGTAGCGGTGATCCCGAACAACAGGCTCGCCATCACTCTGGTCAGCACGAATGCGCTAGCCAGCCCGATCAGCAATCCCAAGGCGACGAGCTTCAATCCTTGCTTCATCGTCATTGTTAGCACGTCTCCTCGCTGGGCGCCGAGAGCAATGCGAATGCCTATCTCATGCGTGCGTTGCGTGACGGAGTAACTCATCACCCCGTAAATTCCCACGGCCGCGAGAACCAATGCCAAAGCGGCAAAGATACCTAACAAGAACATGCTGAACCGCTGCCTGGCGATCGCCTCTGACACAATATGATCCATCGTGTCGATCTTGGCGACTGGTTGGTCCTTGTCCACGGCCCATATCGCATTGCGAACTGAGGTGGCGAGACTCATCGGTTCCACGCTTGTCCGCACGACCAGTGCATTCGGTGCCAGACTCTTCAGCTGCCGATAAGTGAAATACATTTGCATTTTGGGCTGGGCGATGAAGTCGTTTTGCCGGACATCTTTTACAACGCCAATCACCTGTCGCCAGGGTACGTCTGAATTCGTCGCACCAGGCTTCAGGCGTTTGCCAACGGGGTCCTGTCCCGGCCAGTAGTGCTGCGCGGTTTTCTCACTGATCACGACCACGTTTTTCGAATTTGGTCTGTCTTGATCGGTGAAGTCGCGGCCGCGAATCATTGGAATTCCCATTGTGCTGAAGTAGCCTGGCCCAATTGCGCGGTAGATTACATCGGGCCACTGGCTCGGCGGCGGATCGGGAATGCCTTCCACGGCAATAGTGCACGAATCGCCGTTGTACGTGAACGGCAGGTTACCCGCCACAGCTATTGATTGCACACCGGGCAGGGCGCGGATGCGACGTAACACCTCATCGAAAAATACTGAGCGCCGCTCCCCGTCCGGATACTTCAGCTCCGACAGGTCTACTTTCATCGTCAACAGATGATCGGCACGAAAACCGGGATCGAGATTTCGCAAGTGCAGAAAGCTGTTGATGAGCAATCCGGCGCCAATGAGAAGGATGAACGAGAGGGCCACTTCGCTGATGACAAGCAGACCGCGTAGACGATTTCCTTTGCTGCCCACGCCGGAATCACGAGCGCCTTCTTTCAACGAATCGTTCAGATTGCAATCGAATGCATGCACCGCCGGCGCGAGACCAAACACAATTCCCGTCAAAATGGCGATCAGCGCCGTAAACACGAGCACCTTGGCGTCGATGTTGATAGCATGTGTCTGCAAAATCGTTGCCGGAACAAACGTCTTCAGCACACGGATTCCCGCCAGAGCCAGGAGCAATCCGAACCCGCCGCCTAGGAACGCGAGCAATACACTTTCCGTTAAAAACTGCCGTGTCAGGCGGGAACGGCTGGCGCCCAGTGCAAGGCGCAATGCGATCTCCTTTTCTCGCACCGCAGCGCGAGCGAGCAGCAAATTGGCAACATTTGCGCAGGCAATGAGAAGGACAAAGCCGACCGCGCCGAGCAGGACGAGCAACGCGGGCTTGATGTCGCCGACTATTTCCTCGTGCAACGGCGTCACGGTCGCGCCGATCCGCGTGTTGGTCCGTGGATATTGCTGAGCGAGCCGCGCGGCGATCGTCTCCATCTCGGCTTGTGCCTGTTTTAGGGTGATACCGCGCTTGATTCGCGCGATCACGTCGAGAAAATGAGTACCGCGCTCTGTTGTTTCCTCCTTGGTAAACGCGATCGGTACCCATAGCTCGTCATTCCAGTTGCCGTATCCGGGCAGGTGCACCTCGCGCGGCATCACGCCGCTCACTGTGTAGCTTTCGCCATTCAACGTAACTGCTCGGCCAATGACGTTCGGATCGGAACCGAAGCGCCGTTGCCAGAGTGAATAGCTCAGAAGAACGACATGCGAGCCAGGCCGATCGTCTTCCTGCACGAATGTGCGCCCAAGCAGCGCCGGCACCCCTAACAAGTCGAAGAGATTTGCCGAGACACGACGACCCTCGAGGCGCTCTGGTTCACCGACGCCTGTCAGGTTGAAGCTGCGCTCGGCCATCGCTGCCATTCCGGTGAAGACGGTGTTCTGTCTCTGCCAGTCGAGAAAGTCAGCTGGCGACGGAGTATTTTTCGGAAAACCGAGGTGCGTGGCATTTTCCCACACCATCACCAGTTGTTCGGGGTTTTTGAAGGGGAGCGGCCGCAGCAGGACGGCGTTGACGACGCTGAAGATTGCGCTGTTCGCACCGATGCCGAGGGCGAGAGCGATGACGGCAACGACGGTGAATCCGGGGTTTTTCACGAGCGTGCGCAGGCCGTAGCGCAGGTCTTGTGTGAGATCTGCACACATGGTGCCCTTCGTTTCCGTTCCCGCAGTGACATTATTTCCTGGAGCGCGAGTCTCCACGTGTTCTAGTTCGTGGCCGAGCAAATCAGCCGCGTTTAGTTCCTCGAAAACGCGCTGGCGCGCTTCCTGTTCAGACGCACCGCGGGTCATCGCCTCTTCGTATTCCTCGGCGAGGTGTTGCGAAAGCTCTTCGATGATCTCTGCGTCGCGCACGGGAGGCAGTCCGAGCTCCGCCAGGCGCGCTGTGATTTCCACTCTGAAATCAGGCATGCTGAATCCCGGTGATGAGGCTGATCGCTTGAACGAACTCGATCCAGCCATCGCGTTGCTTCGCCAGCATCTTTTTGCCCGCTGGCGTAAGGCGGTAATAACGGCGGCGACGTTGCCCGGCTTTTTCAATCCAGCGACCTCGGATCCAGTTCCGTTTTTCCAGCCGATAGAGCATGGGGTAGAGCGAGGCGACGTTGAGTCGGACGGCACCGCGCGAGCGCAGTTCGATAAGTTGTCCAATTTCATAACCGTGCCGCGGGCGATGTTCGATGAGAGAAAGAATCATCAACTCCGTGCTGCCCTTCTTTAACTCGCGATCGAGAGAGGCTTGCGTTACCATATATGGTAATGACATATACTTTAAAGATACACATGCTGTCAAAGCAATCGTTTCGAAGTGACGAGAGCATCACCGTCATGTGCGAAGCGAGGGACACAGGTTGCGCTTACGCGGTTTTAAATAGCGATCTGATGCCGGCCTTGGCAGAGCGTGCGGTGCGGCAAGCAGTGAAGTGTCACAAGTTTGTTTGGATAAACTTCGGACTCGCGTGAATATCAATTTGCCGCAACACAGTGTCGCCTGAGTTGACGAACCGGTGCGGCGTGTTCGCGGGAATCACGACGATAGCTCCGGCTTTCACCTCGCGTGTTTCATTGCCGACTGTGATGGTGGCGCAGCCTTCGAGCGTGAACGCGACCTCGACGTACGGATGTTTGTGCAGAGGCGGGCCTTGTCCCGGCTTCGCATTGACAATGTAACCAGAGAACGGTGCGCCTTCGTTTTCGCCAACGAATTCGTACGACATTCCGACGAATGGCAGCTGCTCGAGATGTCGAAAGCTCATGCTGAAGTTTACCGGCTGGATGCAGATTTGCTTGCCCTATTAACCGTGCGTTACTTGTCCTGCAGATTCGTGACCAGATCTCGGACGCGATCTGCGTGAGCGATGTTGACGAAAATGACCTCGGCTCGATCCGTGGCCGCAGAAGAGAACTCGACGCTACCAATGCCAATAAATCCGGCGAAGCCATGCTTGGTTACGTTGATGCTTCGAATGTCTTTCACCCGAATTTCATTGCTGCTCTTAACAACTAACCCGGTCTGAACTTCCACTTTGCGGTTCGTTACCACGTATAGCCGGCGCGCTCTGCTGATGGAAATGTACAGCAGAATGAGAATGCCGATCGCGCCGGGGATGAGCAGCAGTGGGCTGGTGCCGCCGTTGAAATAGATCCAAAGACAAAACGCGCCGGCTCCGACAAACACGAAGGCAACCAGCCAGGAAAAGAAGAAATTCCAATGAGACGGTCTGCCTGACCACATCCGTTGTTCCGCTGAGGTACTTGCTGGCTCGGCAGGGAGTCGTGTGACGGCTGGCGGGCTAGCAGGAGGGGCAAACAAGGTTCGCAAAGGCTTCCAATCCGTCCAGCCATCGCGCAGCGCCAGATCGTCGTAAGAGAACATTCCCTGCTGGAGTGAAGAGAGCAGCTGTGCGTCCTCAAACGGTCCGAGCTTCTCGCCATTTCGTCGAACGTAAGTTGCCATGGCTGCGTTATAGGGCCGAGATATTCATCGGTTCAAGCGTGCGCTTTACCAAATCGCCCTTCCAAGACGTATTTACCTTGTTGTGCGATAATCCGATAAGCCGCAGCTGCTCGAGATTCATGAAGCTCATGACCGAAACATACCAGGAATTCCCCGCGCTTGACATGCAACCTCGTGGTTGCATAATGTTGCCTCGATGGATGCAGTCTTTAAAGCGCTTGCCGATCCCAGTCGCAGAAAATTGCTCGATGAGTTGCACAAGGAGAATGGGCAAACGTTGAGCAAATTATGCGAGGACCTAGACATGACGCGTCAGGCGGTGACCAAGCATTTGGTGTTGCTGGAAAAAGCAAACCTCATCGCGGTCATGTGGCGCGGGCGTGAGAAACTGCACTATCTCAATCCGATGCCGTTGCATGAGATCTACGAACGTTGGATTGGCAAATACGAACGCCATCGCCTTCAGGCATTGAGCGATTTGAAAAAAGGTCTCGAACAATCCAAAAAAAAAACCAAGACAAAGTAACATGACTAAGAAAGACCAATTCGTTTACGTAACCTATATTCGCACGACACCTGAGAAATTGTGGAAGGCGCTCACCGAACCGGAATTCACGAAAAAGTTCTGGTGCAATACAACTCAGGAATCGGAATGGAAACGGGGCGCGTCGTGGCGCATCAAAGGACCGGGCGACCTGATTACGGACAGCGGTGAAGTCCTCGAGATCGATCCGCCTCGGCGGCTCGTTCTGAAATGGCGCAATGAATTCAGGCCCGAACTGAAAGCGGAAGGTTATTCGCGTTTGACCTACGAACTGGAAAAGGAAGGCAAGTCGATCAAGCTCACCGTCATTCATCAGATAGAGAAAGAAGGCTCGAAGTTCATTGAAGCAGTGTCGACCGGTTGGCCGCACATTTTGGCCAGTCTCAAGAGCCTTCTCGAAACTGGCGAATCGCTGGAAGAAACCCGCGAATGGCCGCGCGAAGCGTGTAAATAGTCCATTCGGAAAGATCCCAAGGGATTGCATCATCCAGCCCGGCGTTGCCCCGCTTTCGGGGCTACGCTGGGCAACAAGTTTAAGAATCCGCAACCCTGAAGGACTTGCATCAATCAAGAAGTGACGGCTTCCCACCCCGAAGCTAGCCTGACAGACGATCCGGCGTTGCGTGAACATCTTGTCAAACGTGCCGCGGCGAACATTTGAATCAATCGGCGAGGAGGACACGAAGTTATATGAAGAATTTTTCAATTAAGCCAATCGCGTTCATCCGTTCCGAGTTAAAAGGTCGCGACGAAGCGCCTCTACAGGGTTTCGAGGGTGCACACAATGCCGTTATCGAAGTGCTTCCTCCTTACAGAAAGGCCCTGCACCGAATGCAAGTAGGCGATGAAATCATTGTTATCACGTGGCTACATCGTGCTCAGAGAGACGTACTCAAAGTTCACCCGCGAGGGGACCGATCTCGTCCACTGACAGGAGTATTTTCAACTCGGTCACCAGATCGTCCTAACCCTTTGGGACTCCACCGCGTGAAGGTTTTGAAGATGAATCCCGGTCGCCTCAACGTCGGGACGATAGAGGCAATCGACGGGACTCCGGTTGTTGACATCAAGCCTGTGTTAACAGGATCGACTGACTCATAATTGCTCTGTTAGTGTTCGCGAAGAGTCCATAGCATTTTCCCACAGATTCGGTTAAACATCGAATTGTGAGAGACCGCAACGGCGATGCGAAATAAGGAGCAAAAAGGAGATCTGAGTGTCCAGGCGATCGCGGGGACGCATGTCGTGCTTCTCGGGATGGACTTACCCGAGGAAGATTGCCCGGGATTGCTTGGGTTTGCCCTGCGACGACAAGATCATACCGAAGGAGAGAAATATTGGCTGTCGGGATATAAGACTTTCGCAAGTGTAGAGCCATCTCCACCACCAGGGATTCTTTACTCAACGCGACAGCATCCTATTCAAGGTTTCACCTGGTCGGATTTTTCCGCAAAACCGGAGCATGATTACACGTATGAAGTGTTTGCTCTGAGAGGCACGCCAGCGAGTCCGGAAGAGTCCGAAAAAGTGGCGGTTAAGATCAGTACTGAGAGCGAACACGGCAGAACGCATCACGTGCATTTTAACCGCGGCGCAGCTGCATCTCAGGAATACACGAGGCGATTCGGCGACAAACGGCCCGGGGAAGTAGGATCGGCAGCGTTCACGTGGCTTTCGCGTGGCGCAGCCGAATCGATTGCGAACTTCATCGGGCGCGCCGTTGACGCGGGCTGGGGATTGCGCGTCGGCGCTTATGAATTCGCCGATGAAAAGGTGCTCAAAGCGCTCGGCGCAGCTCGGGATCGCGGTGCAGACGTGGAGGTGCTGTATCACGCACGAGATGACGAACAAAAAATCAGCAATGAAGAAGCGATCCAGAACTTCGGCCTGGAAAATATTTGCCATCCGCGAAATGCACAGGGCCTGACGCTTTCACACAACAAGATCATCGTGCTGACCAAGGCCGGTGCGGCGCAGGCAGTGCTCACCGGTTCGACGAATTTCAGCGTCGGAGGAATTTATGGGCACAGCAACGTCGTCCACGTGTGTGAGAGAAACGACGTTGCGGCCAAATATCTATGGCTGTGGAATGAGCTGAAGAAGAACACGCCCAAATCTGCCGACGCCGGCGTGCTGGTTGAGAAGACTCCACTTCCAGACGATCCACTCGCAAAACAAGTCACTTCAGTTTTCAGTCCGCGCGATTCTCTGGAAGCATTGGACTGGTATGCGGAGCAGGCAAGAGGCGCAAATGATGCGCTTTTCATGACGTTTGCATTCGGCATGAACCAGCGTTTTCAGGATGCTTATCGCACCGGCAACGCCAAACTGCGTTACGCGTTGATGGAAGCGATGAGCGGGCCGACCAGAACCAAGGAGCAAAAGGCCGCTAATGAAGCTGCAATCATCGCTTTGAGAAGAATGCCAGAAAACAAATTCGCCATTGGATCGCGTTTAGGGTCGGGCGCGTTCAACCATTGGCTCATCGAGCGACTCTCGGGATTAAACGTTCACGTGCGATATCTGCATACGAAGTACATGCTCGTCGATCCCTTGGGGGCAAACCCGCTGGTGGTGTCCGGTTCGGCGAATTTCAGTGAAGCCTCCACTACCGATAATGATGAAAACATGCTCATCATTCGGGGCAACTCGCGCGTGGCCGATATTTATCTTGGCGAGTTCATGCGTCTGTATCGCCACTTCGCTTTTCGCGACTGGCTCACGCAACATCCAGAAGCCGACGAAGTACAAGTCAGTCCTCTAGATGAGAGCGATCAATGGTGGAAGCATTACTTCGGCGACAGCTTCGACTCCCGACAACGTAGCTATTTTGCTGGCTAGGATGTTATAGCGGCGGCTGTGTCAGCCGCGATTCGTCTAACACAACGCAACGTTTTGCAATTTACACCGGAACGTAAACTGCATATCCGCGGGGCGGTGCCCAGAGATCGAGCCAGTCAGATTCGTTAGTCCACTTCTCTTGCAATCTGCTGAGGTCGTCTCGTGTAGGACGGCAACCTACATTTTGCTCTTGACAGTGGGTTTGCCATCTTGAGAATATCGCGCCGCGTCAAGTTCGTTAGGCGTCTCTAGCCAAGCACCTGATCCTCTTCCCGCAGGGAAACCGAACGCAGGGGTGTTCACACAAATGAAAGGGACTTCATGGCAAAACGCTCCGTTTTCAAAGCGTAGCCTTACACCATTCGTTTTCCGAAAAATACACATCAAACAATTAAACCAACCAAATATACCATGACTAACTTCGCCAAACTCGTTCCAATACCATCGCTCGATACAGTGAATATCGGCCTCAGCCCCGCACACCAAGCCACCATGCTCAAAATCTTTGGCAAACCTGGTGTATTGAGCGAAGACTGCTCAGACATTACCAATTCAAAATTGGAGGCTCTCATCGAGACTCGCAATGTCGGACCTTTCAAAGCGACTGGTATCGGCAGACTGCTCGATGATCTGACCGAAATCTTTGCGGAGGTAAAAACAAAGCTGCCGGAAGTTTTTTCGCAGGTGAAGACAGACGGGATGCTATGTTGTCGCGCGGTTCGCGGAAGCACTACGAACTTTTCCAATCACTCGTGGGGCACAGCAATCGACATTCGCTTTGGCGATGACAGTGATGAAATGGGCGATGGCCTCATGCAGCTTGGCAGCAGTGCGCTGGCACCGTTTTTCCATGTCCGTGGATGGTATTGGGGGGTCGGCTTTGCGCAGTCCAATCCAAAGCGCGAGGATTCCATGCACTTTGAGGCCAGTGATGAATTGATCCGCCAGCTTTTTGGCGGGGAAAGCGGCTTGGTCGATCTTACGGGGGCCGCAGTTGTGCCCGAGCCTACAGATGGAGGCCTAGAGCCCACCGAAGAAAGTGGAATTCTGAAATCCGACCTTCTCGCGCGTGACGCGCGTTTGGAAGCCGTCGCGGAGGGCCATGGTGTGCTGGTGGCCAGCGGCGGCTTGGTTGAAGGCATCGGACCAGTTCAGGATGCTCTCAATCTACTAGCAAAGAGCAACCCAGCTTTGGTCAGCATCGACCTCGGACCCGCTGACAAGTTCCGTGGATTTTTCGGTGAGAAGACTGAGGCGGCCATCGAAGCATTCCAAACGTTCGCTGCCCTCGACGTGGACGGACGAGTGGGACGCGATACGATTAGGAAGCTCGATGAAAGTCTCACGGGTTCCGCAGCGGGTGGCGAGGCACCTGCTACCGGGGCACCCATGCCGACCGGAAAGTTCGCTAAGACGCTGAAGCAAGTATTCAACAGAGGGAGTCCGAAGCCGGCATTTCTGCAAGAGCTTGTCGCGTGGGGGAAAACGGCGCCAGAAGCAATCTTCGCCGATCAACCAGGCAACGAAAAAGATATATACGCGAGCGTGACGGAGGAACTCGGTCCTTTCGGGGACATCACTCACCGAAAGGCTTGCATGCTTGAGGTGATGCGTGTGCTTGCCGGATTCGAGTCTTCGTGGGACTTTAACGAAGGTATCGACACATCGCGTGTATCCGAAGATACTCCTCAGAACTCTGAAGCTGGCGCGTGGCAAGTGAGCGCAGATTCGCTCGCGGTCGGCAAAGATCTGAAAGACCTGGTAAAGCGCGAAGCGGGAACCCTCGACGGCATCGAATTTCAGCGAGCGATGAAAAGCAATCACCCGCTCGCGATGGAATATATTGCGCGGTTAATGCGCCACACGAGAATGGCCAATGGACCGCTCTACAAAGGGACCGAGCGCAGTAAGCTTTCGCAGAGGGTTCGCGGGCAAGAACAGTCCATTTACCCGTGGCTTTCGCGTGAGGCGGTCGCAGAGTTCCAAGCATTCCTCGCCTGATCGCATCATTGTTTGCATCGATGTTGGAGTTAACGCTGAGGTCGTCGTTGCGAGCAGTGGAAGTTCTGCCGCAGCGCCGTCACTACTCACCGCGGATAAATTGCGCAAGCGCTTCGAATCGCTCCACCTGGCAATCGCAACCCCTGTACGGCCGTCTATGCTCGAAACGTCAAGCAACTAGTATAAAGCGCCACCTTTAACGTCGAAAACCTCTTCCGCCGGGCTGGCGATCTCTATGATATCACTTGCTCGGGCATTGGATAATTCGCGATCCGAACACTCCACAAAAAACAAAAACCAAGCGAATAATTATTCACGTCGAGATTCCTTAAGACAAACCTCCCTGACCATGCTGCCCCCCGAAAAGATCGAAGTTAAGCTCGCCTTTATGTCAGAAGATACCGCGAAGGCTTTCGCAGTTCTCGGCTTGAGCGACCCACCCAAAGAGGAAAAACGAATCCATTTTTTTGATACCGGAAATCTGGCGCTCTTTGATCGTGGATTGATTCTCCGAGTCCGGCAAACAGTGGCGGGCGGCGATCCTGACGACGCCACACTTAAAGTGCGCGGGCCAGGCGCACCGGATGCCGCCAGTGGGTTTCTGGCGACAGCTGGAAGCGGCGCTAAGTTTGAAGGTGACCAGAATGTCGGGCGCGAGGAGGCGCCTTCTTTTTCCATCACTACTGAGCCGGGGGGCGCATCCATAGCCGCGGTCGTGACCGATCTGCGAAAACTGGAATTCGTCCTGAACGAAACCGGAAAAACTCTGTTTCACAAAATCGGCGGCGCGGAAGCCGATCGCACGGTGATTAAATGTCTCGGCTTGCTTGCGAATCTGGAAGTCAACGTTCTCGACGTTAACCGCAAGCCTCTTCGTGGCTATCCGCACACCATCGAGAATCCATTTGCGAAGGCCGCGAGCGCCAGAGCGTTCGAGGTCCGGCTTCCCCGCCACTTGTTAAAACAGTTCAGCAAACGGTGCTCGCCAAGAATCAATACCTGCACTTTGTTGAACTCATTCTCGCGGCGGGTAGCCTTGTAGTTAAAATCCTATGATCAATCAAAAAATCGCCACGGTTATTGTCGTTGCCTGCCTGCTCCACCTTCCATACCTCGCGTTCTGCAAGCAGAAGGAGGATGCGGATAAGAAAGAAGAGCGGGTGGAAATCAAATACTTGGTTCCGGACGCTAACATTGAGATGGTTGCCAAACGTCTTAAGCTTGATTCCGATCATCCGACCGAAACGCGGGTGATTTGTTTTTACGATACGGCTGCGCTCGCGCTTTTCACGCGAACTCCCAAAGTGATATTGCGCTCGCGCTACAGCGCCGGAACTGACCAGAAGACCGGCGACACTACGGTCAAGGTGAGGGGCGAGAAATTGGAAGGAAAAGGCGTCAAATGTGAGTTTGATAAGGTTATCGGCAAGGACAAGGTGGAATCCTGTTCGCTGACGGACGAGGCTCAGGAACTGGATCAAATTCAAACAGCCAACAAGGGCAGTGGCGTGAAGAAGATTTTTAATCATGACCAGGAAAAACTCCTTAAAGAGGCGAACGTTGATCTGGATTGGAAGTCGCTGGTTCCTTTTGGACCTGTGGAAGGCGTAAAAGTCTGGAAAAATGTGTCGGCGGAGGGGCTGGAAAAGGTGACCGTTGAGCGATGGGAACTGCCGGAACGCGATGGGAAACCCAGGCGGGTCTTGTTCGAAGTTTCCACCAAAGTGCCCGTAAGCGAGGAACCCGAAGCGACTGCGGCGCTTTCCAAGGTGCTCGAGATTACCGGCACGGAGGAGCAGGAAGAAGAGACGAAAACCAAGATCGTGATGGACCACTTTGTGGGTAATCATTCTGCGAAGCCGTAATTGGTCTATCTGGCAAAAGAATGTTCGTGCCCATGGCAGACTCGGGTGGCATCCAAGGTCTGCGAAAGGCGAATCGCGCGCGGCGGCGCGCATGGGCCGGCTTACTCTGGCACGTACACGGCGTAACCGCGAGGCGGCGCCCAGAGATCGACCCAGCCGGATTCGTTAGTCCATTTTTCCTGAGGCGTGTTGGGATCGTCGCGCCGGCGCCATGCAGCTGGGACGAGTAGTGTGTTGTTCCATCGTGTCTGGACCCACGTCCCGTTCCATGTTCCACGGTTGTTTAACACAAGCACGAGTCCGTTTTGGTCGCCGGCACCCGTACGCTGCATGATGTAGAGATCGTCGTCCACGAAAAGCACTTGCGTCGGCCCGGCGGCATTTTGTTCGTGAACTTTGATGAGTGCGTCGATGCCGCTTTTGTTATTCGGCTGAGCGAGGTCCCAGTTGAAGTAATCCTGCCAGAAGATGCATGGATAGCCTTCGTGCGTAAGGACAAAGGCATACGCCAGGAGCTTGTCGTTGATGATCGGACTGTCGCGTGCCACATCGTGGTTCTCGACAAAGGTGACAGCCTGCGCAGGGCGGTCCCACATTAAGACTCCGCGGTCTGTGAGATTGCGGAGACTGAATCCATAACTGTCGCACAAATCGCGCAGGCGCCAGCGCAGTGGAAAATCGAACGCGCCTACTGGATTGTCCGACCACGCATTCGCTTCATCGAGCCAATCATCAATTGTGCGTTCGCTATCCCAGCATTCGCCGACCGCGTACGGTTTGAAACTGGTGCTGCCGCGCAAAGCGCGCAGTTCCTGAATCGAGCGAACCATCCAGCCACCGTAACCTTTAACCATGTCGTAACGGAATCCGTCGAACCCGATTTCTTCCAGGACCCAGCGAGCATAGTTAATGAGCTCGGTATAAACCAAAGGCGCGCGATGACAGAGGTCCGGCATCTCGCTGAAGGTGGCGCCGTCCCAAGTCTCGTACTGGCTGGGATGAAAACATTTCCAATCCCGCGGAAATCTGGCACTCTTCGGCGCAAACTTTGTCCAGCGTGACTGGCCGTCGATGGGATTGAGTTCGTGCGCGTCAGCGCCGCTGTTATGATTGAACACCAGGTCTGCATAAACTTGTAATCCCGTCGCGTGAGCAGACTGAATAAGATCGAGCAATTCGGCTTTGGAACCGAACCACGTAGGCACGCCGCCTTTCTGATCGAACTCACCCAGGTCGTAGTAATCGTAAGGATCATAGCCCATTGATTTCCATCCGGCTGCTTTGTTTGCAGGCGGAAGCCAAAGTGCGGTGAAACCCGCGTGGGCAATTGTTGGCAGTTTTGATTTAATAAAGGTCCACCATTCGTGCTCGCGATTTTCCGCCCTGGGACAGTCCCAATAAAACGCTTGCAACATGACACCCATAATTAGCGCTCCTTTTCGGAGAGAAGGCGGCGTTGCCATGCTACACTCGGAGCGAGGACTAACAAGCAGCAATCGGGATCACCGGTTGACGGTGTTTTAATGTGCGAAGGTTAGATTAGAAATGAAGAGATTGATCGTGTCTGGCTGTGTTGTTGCGCTGTTGTTGATGGGTCTGGTCGGCTGCGAAAAGAAAAATGGCGACGCGATTGTGATTGGAAAGGACTACGTCGCGGCGGTGAAACAAGGCGAGGAAATCACGGATGAGCGGGCGACCAATCACGAGCAATGGATCGTGAAAGTCCGGATCCTCGACAACGGCCGTACGATCGAAGTCCGCGCCAATCGAGCGCAGTGGGAGAAATTGCGCGAAAACGACCAGGTCAGGGTTACGTATCGCGTGGGCAAGTATACTGGAACGGTTTGGGACGCTGAGATTGACTGAGAATCGGGGCGGCTTCCGATTTAACAGGTCTGACGTCAATCTCGAAATTGCGCGACGCGATGGGCCGCAGGCGAGGGGGTAGCAGTCGCCGCGCGTGTGTAACCGCTCTGTTACATCGAAGTCACACGGTTTTTACACGTTTTAAACCGGTTCGTCACAATCGTCCTGTAGGTGTCTGGAGCGTGCGGTGAATACCGCCGAAAACCAAAACAAACCAAATCAATCCAACACAAATAAATCCATGAAACTAACTGTTAGAAATCCACTACAGGTCAAAGCCTGCGCATTCGTAACCATCTCTATCGCGCTCGTCACGATGACTGCCTCAAAGCTCGTCGCGGACGACGTCAAGGTTTTCAACAAAAGGGTCAGCGGTGTGCCCGCAGCCAATCCTGTGGTGATCTCCGACAACGTCTTGTCACCGGAGTTTACCGCCAGCCTCGTGGCCGAGGGAATAGATCTGCTCGAGAATCCCTCAGGCGCAATTACGCGATTTGGCAACCTAAGCGATGACACTCGCACTGAGCCGGATGAAAATACTTATCTCATTCTGGATCATAATCCAGGTGGCCCTACGCCTGACTTCGATTATGGCCGGCGTTTCCTTTTTCAGGGGCATGAGAACGGAGGCAATCGCGCTTACGTTACACGCATTAATCTCGATGTGGTACAGCCTGATCATCGCATCACACTTTTGACGCCAGCTGACGCGGGCGGTTTCACTGGATTCAACAGCATTGATGGTTCAACGTGGGATCCGTTTAGTCGAACCCTGCTCTTTACCCAGGAAGCCGGCAGTAACGGCGGCGTCATCGAGATGAGCGCCGATTTTGATCCAAACACCGGAGGAGGAGGCGGCTTGTGCACACTCTATGGCAGCCTCGGCCGCGGCGGTTACGAAGGAATCCATCCTGATGACTGGGGCAACATCTTGATTATCGAGGACGTCGGCGGTACGACGGTGAACTTCGGAAGGAATCCAAACTCCTTCGTTTACCGCTTCGTTCCTGTGAGTCCGGGCGATCTGACTCGTGGCAAATTACAAGCGCTTCAAGTCTCGATTAACGGCAGCCCGCTTGTATTCGTGCCGGTGGACGACCAACACCCGTTCGGCGACATGCTTTCGGAAAATCAGCTTCTGCTGCACACCGTAGGCGCGTCCTGGCCGGTTCGTTGGGTAACACTGCATGACACCGAGGTAGATGGTACCGCGCCGTTTGATGCCAACGCTGCCGCTAAAGTTCTCGGTGCCACACCATTCAAGCGCCCAGAGAATGGACAGTTTCAGCCTGGTTCACACTTCCAGACCTTTTTCTTCGACATCACTGGCGACACAGACAATCGCGCGGGCATACAAGCCGCACTGGCAGCGCGCGGGGCTTGGGGCGGAATCTTTCGCGTCGATCTCGATGCAAGCCGCGAGACCGGGAACATCTCTCTCGTTGTCCTGGGCGACGCCGATCATGCTGCGTTTGATAATCTGACGTTCGCGGATGATAAAGACACGATCTTAGTGGCGGAAGATCGCGGCGACACGTTGCACGATCAGCTAAATAAGCTCGATTCGATTTGGGCTTACAAACTGAACGAAAATGATCCGAGCGGAAACACGGTGGCTCGATTCGTTGCGCTCGGCCTGGATCAGATGGCGACCGATGAAGATAACGAACCGACCGGGCTGCACATTTCCGAGGGAGACAGCATGATCAACGGTTTGATCGGAACGAAGAGCTTCAAGAAAGACCGGGCGATGCTTTTCTTTACCCAGCAGCACGGCGAAAACAACTTGTTCGAAGTCTTTCCCCGCGACTGAGCGGGAGTGACTGGTTAGGCAAGGCGGTCTCGCGCCCCAGACGAACAGGCGTCTGGGGCGCTTTTTTGGCAATGAGCCTGCAAAACACGCGAATCGACGCGATAGAATTAAGAAGGTTTTAGTCTGATTCGGAATGCCACAAGACTCAAAAAGCACGATGATTCAGATCACTGATTACGGTTTACCCAGCAAACAATGAAAGCGATAGAAGGTTATTTTTTTATTGCGCCGGATGATCTCCATTGGCGTCCCTCCAACCTGATGCAAATCCCGAACGCCGATTATCTGGAGCGTACCGGAAGTGAGAATCTCGGCGCGCGGCTCTGGCGATTGCCACCGAAAAGCGCGAACACGCTGCACAAGCACGTCCGCGCAGAGGAGTTTTATTTCGTTTTGCAAGGCGTTGGCCGCATGCGCGTGGGTGATGCAACGTTGACCGTGCCGAAATATGGCGGCGTGCTGGTCGGGCCCGATCAGTTGCGTCAGGTGTTCAACGACACCGACGCTGAGGTGCTCTGGCTCATCGTGGGCGCGCCGAAGGAAACTGAATTTCTGCCTGGCGCGGAGACCAAACCTGATATGTCACTCATCTATCCGGTCGACCCGAAGCAATTGCCAAAGGAATTGGCCGGCGTTGAGTGGCCGCCGAAAGGTTAACCGTCGTTCAACCCCTCTTCTTGCTCACTGTTTGACGGCGATCCGCGAACTCGCATTCGCGATCGGCTCGTAAAATCGCAGGGCCTCGATATCGCTGCCGAGCTCGCGCAGCGGGTAGAGCCCTTTCGCAGAACCGGCGCCGGGATCAGCAATGAGATAGTCGAACCCGTCCTTACCAGCGATCACGACAAAATGCGTAACGCCGCCGGGCAATCGCACTCGGACAATAACAGGGTTTCCGCGGGAGAGATTCGAATCGATCAGCTGGTACGACGCCAAGTCTTCATATACATGTCGCACGCGATCGGGCGCGAACCATGCCGCGCGGTCCCAATAAAGCCAGCCGTTCTCGGTGTATCCGCCAACGGAAGTTAAAAACCAGTTTAACTGCTGCGGATCGATCTCGATGCCATAAAACTTGAACACCATCGCCGCAGCGGCCACAGCGCAACCCTCGCCGCCAAGAGTGCCGTTGGCTTCGATTCCACCCAGCGGATCGTCGCGCCATTTTTCTTCCGACTGACGGAACGACGGGACAGCCAGCTCGACATGATGAAAAAAATAACGCCCGCCCCACGGCGAGAGTTTTCGTTTCCACGTCCAATCAATCTGCAACGCCAATCCAGCGATGAGCAAAACAAGAACGAGACCGAAAATGACGAAAGGCCAACGGTGTTTCAAAACACCAAACTGTAGCAGCGGCTGCCTGCTCGCGAAAGTCCGCCAATCGGACGGACTCGTCCCGTGGCGAGCTTTCGGAGTGCTTGTCGCAAATTCTGGAACCACACACGCCCCGCAATCGCGACGTCGATGAAAAAGACAAGTTGCGCAAGCGCATTGATAATGCTGATTTCGCCATCATGACTCAGGCCCGCGAACTTCGCCTCGCAAAGCGTACGGCGCGTCTCGGCACCGAGACCGCTTTCGAAGTTTTGGTAAAGGCGCGGGCGCTGGAGGCTAAGGGCCGCGACATCATCCATCTCGAGATTGGGGAACCCGATTTCGATACACCGGCCAACATCATTGACGCGGCCTGCGACGCGCTGCACAAGAGCTTCACCCATTACGGCCCTTCGGCCGGTTTGCCCCAGCTGCGCGACGTTATCGCGCAGCACGTGAGCGAGACCCGCCGGGTAAACGTTACGCCGGAAGAAGTAGTCATTGTTCCCGGTGGCAAGCCCATCATCTTCTTCGGCATTCTCGCCCTCGTTGAAGAAGGGGATGAGGTCGTCTATCCGAATCCGGGATTTCCCATCTACGAATCGATGATCAACTACGTCGGCGCGAAAGCCGTGCCGATCCAATTGCGCGAGGAACTGGATTTTCGGCTCGATGTCGATGAGCTCGCCGGGCTGATCAATGACCGAACAAAGTTGATTATTCTGAATTCACCGCAGAACCCCACTGGCGGCGTGCTGACGAAGAAAGATATCGACGGGATCGCGCACGCCATTGGCGATCGCAACATCATGGTATTAAGCGACGAGATCTACAGCCGACTCATCTTTGAAGGCGAACACCATTCTATCATGTCGATCAACGGGATGAAGCAGCGCTGCATATTGCTCGATGGCTTCTCCAAGACTTATGCCATGACCGGTTGGCGCATGGGCTACGGCGTCATGCGCGCTGACCTCGCGGCGCACATTGCGCGCTTGATGACCAATTCCAACTCGTGTACTGCGAGCTTCACCCAAGTCGCCGGCATCGAAGCGCTGCGCGGACCGCAGAAGTCAGTTGACGCGATGCGCGCCGAGTTCCAGAAACGGCGCGATGTTATGGTCGCCGGCCTCAACAAGATCAAGGGCTTCTCATGCCGCTTGCCCAAGGGCGCCTTTTATGTTTTCCCAAACATCACGAAGACCGGTTGGCCATCGAAAAAGCTGGCCGATGCGCTTCTCGACGACGCCGGCGTCGCCGCGTTGTCTGGCACTGCCTTCGGCCATTTCGGGGAAGGCTACTTGCGTTTTAGCGTGGCCAACTCGATCGAGAACATCGAGAAAGCACTCGATCGCGTCAGCGCCTGGGTAAAGAAAAATCTGTAGTTCGTCTCAAGCCAATAGCCAAAAGGCAGGAGCTGCGTTTATATTTTGTGTGTTAGACTGCTGATGGAAGATGGGCGGGTTCAACGTTTCACCTGACGAGGCCGTTCGTAGTTTGGCCAATTGTTGCGAACGGAGATTGAGGCTTCAGTTATTGACTCATTAAAAGAAAACTTATGCCGATCACTGCCTTCAACAGTTTTACCGATGGGCTCGAGCCGAATCGCAGGAGCCGCGAACACTTCATTACCAACATCAACCTCGACGATGACCGCCTCTGGGTTCCTTACGCAAATGGTGTCTGGTTCCAGCCCTGCTGCTTTAACGTCACATCTGGAGGATTCAGTGTCGTGCTGAAAGGTCTCCCCGGCTCTATGGTCGGAACGCACTACCACGTTGGGACCGTGCATGGCTATACGATGCATGGTCAATGGCGATATCTGGAGCATGACTGGATTGCAAAGCCCGGAACTTACATCTACGAACCCGCCGGCGAGGCCCACACGTTGGTAATCACCGAGGATTCGCCAGAGCCGATGGTAACCTTATTCGTGGTTGAAGGCGGCCTGATCTATCTGGACAAGCCGGTGGATGGTGGCTTTGCTGCCTATGAGGATGGATTCACTCTTCTCGAATTGACTCGGAAGCACTATCGCGAAGCCGGTCTGGATGTGCACCGACTGGATCTGCTCGTGCGCTAATTGACGACGCTTCGGACAGGTGATGTTAAGCACATATTTAGCAGGTCTAACCAGACGCTCCACCAACCGCTATCCGTTATACATAAGAATTGATAGTTGATAGTTTATCGTCGATAGAAAGGAGCTCGCCTCCGTCAGTGTGCCTGTTCGCGAAAACTTTTCGTAGTGGCTGAGTTTTTTTCGCTTCCATTCCTCCAACCATGACCGACCCAAGAAATTTTCGTGTCTTTGCCACTTCGCGCATTGGCGATGCTGCCGAGAACCGGCTGCGCGAGCGCGGGTACAATCTCGAAGTTTTCCAAGGCCCGGAAGCGCCGCCCAAGAAATTAATCATCGAGAAAGTAAAGAGCGGCATCAACGGGTTGATTACTACGCTGCGCGATCCGATTGACGCCGAGGTGTTCGAAGCAGGGAAGGGGAAACTCAAGGTCGTCGCACAAATCGCCGTCGGCTTCGACAACATCAATCGCGCGGACGCCAACAAATACAAAATTCCATTCACAAACACTGCCGACGTGCTTACCGAAGCCACCGCCGAGTTCGCGTTTTTCATGATGGGCATGCTCGCGCGTAAGATGTGGCAGAGCGAGCGCTTGGTGCGCGAACAGAAATGGCCGGCGTGGCATCCGTTCTTGCCGTTTCTTGGCGACGAGGTCACGAGCAAGACGATCGCCGTCATCGGCACCGGCCGCATAGGCCTGGCGATGATCAAGAAATGTTCCGGGTTCGACATGAACATTCTTTGCTACGACCCGGCGTATCACAACGACAAGTTCATCGCTGCCATCCAGGAATTGATGGACCTGCGCCATGCGCGTGGAATTCAGAAGGAGAAGACGTGGATCGAGTACGTCGAGTTCGAGGAGGCATTGCGCGGCGCCGATTACGTGACCATTCACGTGCCGCTGTTGCGCGAAGGCGAAAGCGACAAACCGACCTATCACCTGATCAACGAGAAGACGCTCAAGCTCATGAAGCCGACCGCGTATCTGGTGAATAGCTCACGCGGCCCCGTCGTGGACGAGAGAGCCCTCGCCAAAGCGCTGAAAGAAAATGTCATCGCCGGTGCAGCGCTCGATGTTTTCGAGAAAGAGCCGCTACCGCCCGATTCGCCGCTGCTCGATTCCGAAATCGCCGATCGCTGCCGTGTCTTCCATCACTTCGCCAGCGGCGCGCGAATCACGCGGCTCTCAGTTGATCCCGACAAGGGCATGGCCGGGCGCACCGTCCAGGGATTGATCGACGTGCTCGAAGGCAACTACGGCGGCGATCGCACCAAGATGCCATATGTGGTGAACAAGGAAGCGTTCGGCTGAAGTCGAGAGTTGATGGTTTAGAGTTGAGAGGCTCGGCGAGGGCTCCGACGTTATCTCGCGGGTAAACTAGATGAAACCTATGAAATACTTAACTACCATCTTGTTCCTCGCCGTTTGTAGCTTCGGGCGAGCCCAAACAACGGTTCTGACGACCGATCCCAGTTTACCAATCCCCAAACTAGCTTTTGACGAGAAGGGCGACTTAAAAATTACAGCATCGGCGACGTCGTCGACAAGCGACTTCGATTTTTTAGTCGGCAAATGGAAGATGCATAATCGCCGGCTCAACAAAAGGCTGGAAAACTGCAAGGATTGGACCGAGTTCGATTCGTTTGATGAGAATTCCAAAACCCTCAGCGGCACCGCGGATATGGATATTTATTCCACCAGTGAGATGCCCGGCCAGGAGGGCAAGCATTTCGAAGGCCTCACGCTGCGACTGTTTAATCCGAAAACCAGGTTGTGGAGCTTGTACTGGGTTGCCAGCAACTCCGGTGTCTTGGATCCGCCTGTGATAGGCTCATTCGAAAACAATGTCGGCCATTTCTTTTGCAAAGATACGTTCAAGGGAAAACCAATTATCGTAATGTTTCGTTGGGATGCGCGAAATAAGAGTCGTCCGATATGGAGCCAGGCGTTTTCT
The DNA here is from genome assembly GCA_046727935.1 of Verrucomicrobiota bacterium. Classification (GTDB taxonomy): domain Bacteria; phylum Verrucomicrobiota; class Verrucomicrobiia; order Chthoniobacterales; family UBA10450; genus Udaeobacter. The sequence goes on from JBKPDP010000041.1 coordinate 31,468, forward strand.
TCAGACAACGGCAAAACCTGGGAATGGAATTGGTATAACGTATCGGAACGGATTCCCTAATTATCTGTGCTTGTTGCTTCGCGGTCGCGATTCAGGATGATGAAGCTAATCTGATTTGGACACCGGCAACGGCCATGCCGCCTTCGCCAACTGCAGCGGCACACCGTTTCACTGAGCCGGAGCGCACGTCGCCCGCGGCAAAAATTCCCGGCAAACTCGTCTCGAGTGGGCCGGGTTGATGTTTGCTAGCCTGCCACACCGGTGCCCCGGCGACGCTCGGCCCGGTTTTGATGAATCCTTTATCGTCGCGCTCGATTTCCGGCGGCAGCCATTCGGTGCATGGTCTCGCGCCGATCATGGAAAAAACAGCCGGCGTTAGAACCAGTCGGCGCTCGCCTGTCTGCGTATTTTCCAACTCGATTTGTTCCAGCTTTTTTCCACCGAACATCTTGCGGATCTCTGTCCGGTAAAGAATCTCAATGTTCTCACGCGCTTGTACCCGACGCGCAAGATAATCCGACATTTTCAGATCTTTGCTGCGAACGACGAGTAACACCTTGGCAGCGCCCTCGGACAGAAACATCGCGGCCTGACCGGCAGAGTTGCCGCTGCCAACGACAACAACCGTTTCGTTGCGACAAAGCTGGCCTTCCAATGCCGTGGCAGCGTAGTAAACGCCCACATTCTCAAATTGTTCGCGTCCTTCGGCCTCGAGGCGGCGATAATCTGCTCCGGTTGCAATGAGGACGGCTTTTGTTCGAAGAATAGCGGAGCATCCTTCGATGTCGAGACAGGCGCGGTATTCGTCGTTGCCATTGTATTGAAGTGAGAGAGCCTGCGCGGGCGTCGAAAATTTAGCGCCGAATCGGTATGCCTGAAGCTGAGCGAGCCAGGTCAAATCTCCACCACTCACGCCGGTTGGGAATCCAAAGAAGTTTTCAATTAGCGAGGAGGAACCGGCCTGTCCGCCGGGGGCATAACTTTCCAGGACAACCGTGTTCAATCCTTCAGATGCGGCATACACAGCCGCGGCCAGGCCGGCCGGCCCGGCGCCGACGATCGTCAGGTCTGACAGAATCTCGTTTTCATTTTCGGTGGCGAGTGGTCGAAGCAAACCGGCTTCCTGTGCAACCTCTCGCAACGAAGGCTGGCGCAGGCGACGGCCGGCCGGTGTGATTAAAACAGGCAAATCGCGAGTCGATAGGTGGAAACGTTCGCTCAACGCCTTTCCTTGTTCACTTTCAAATTCGACCAGACGATGCGGAATGCGATTCTTGTCGAGGAAATCATCTAGCTTATGTCCAACCCGTTCATCACGCTGCGCCAGAACGCGCATTCCAGCGAATTCGCGGTCCCGGCGGATACGTCGGCGTCGCATGATCAATGCATCGACGATCGTTTTGCTGACATCGGGGATCTCGGCCAGGGCGCGCCGGAGTTCGGCCGCCGGAACATGGAGAATCTCGGCATCCGTCGATGCTACCCTCGCCGAGGCCAGGGCGGAGGTGCCTTGGAGCATCGCAACGTCGCCGACGAAATCCCGCTCCCGCGCGGTCGCTAGAATCTGTTCGGTGCCGTCGCGCGTCTCAAAGGCTTCGATTTCACCGCGCAAGACAATGACTAATCCCAAATCACGTTGACCGGCTTTATAGACCAGCTCGCCACGACTCGCCACGCGCCGTTGGCCCAAACGCTCAAGCAGAGAAAGCTGGTGATCGTCCAGTTTCGGAAAGGCGATACTTTCTGTATCGCGATAGAACTGTTCGTCCTGTTGCTCGTCAGTCATTTTACGGAGTTTACGCTTGGCGCCCGACAAGCAAAGCGGAACGATCTCCCGAGGCGTTCGGCTGTAGTGGCGGCTATGTCAACCGCAGGAATTCGAAACGAGTTTATCCGCTGCAGGCGAGACTTTTTAGGGCTGCAATAGGGCAGTCGGAGCGTGGAACCTCATTGCAAGGCGGCGTGCTGTCCTTCGTGCCGACGAATTTGAGAAAAAAAGACTTTTTCTGCAACGCCAGCCAACATTTTCGGAAGGAAGAGGTGAACGACTAGAAATGACCCGCCCGATGAGGAGCCACAGAAGGCCAAAAAAATTAAAATTTTTTGAAATGTTCGCCGCAAAAATCTTTAGAAAAGGAGAACCCAATCGAAACAACCTCCACTGACATGAACCTCGTAGTAGAAGATCGCATTAGTGAGACACGTGATTTCACCAATCAATTTGTGCTCTTTCCGACCCCCTCCGGGCACGAAAACCTGGGAGAAAAACCGGCCTCGCGGTTAACGCGCGAGCACTTGGATGCGTTTTCAAATGCGCAATCTGACAACGCTCGCAACGCACATTTTTTTACTCCTCCGCCCGAACCGCAAGCGGCGACGCCCGAGAAAGATCTGGCTCTCGGCGTGCTGAAACAGGCAGCCCACGATTTACGCCGGTTCCGTTTTGCGACCAAAGGCGTCAAGCAGGAACTGTATCTCGATGCCAACAGTTGGATTACGGACAATGATTTTTCCTGGCCGTATTCATTCGTGAATGTTTGTAAAGTGCTGAATGCCTGCCCGGAAGTTGTTCGCACGGAAGTCTTCGCAGATGCCTCGCTAAGCTGGTTCGATTATTGGACAAAGCGGGCCGGACGGGTTTCTCAGACACTGCGGGATTCCTTTGTTCGCGTTTTTGCGAGCTGTCACAATCCAGAGGGCGTCGAAGCCAGCCAGTTAACCTAAACGTATTTGAGCACGATATGAAAACACACTGCACCAGACTTATTGAACGGCTGGGGGACGCCTGGCGATTGCTAGTCAGGGCAACCAACCGCAACCACGATCCGCTCCTGCTAGAAAGCATGGCCTCGTTTAATTTCGGCGGCGGAGCGAGGGAACTCCTTCTGAAAGCTTGTCCCCAGGACACATAATCAACGAGCGATTCGCCATATGAAATTATCGATCGAAGCGAAAGTGGCAGCGGCAGTGGCGATAGCCTTTGCAGCCTTGAGCATAGGCGCCATCGCGCAAGAGCAGAGCGAACATGGAACCGCCGGGCTGAGCCAGATGAGCCTGCAACGATCCGAAAATTCTTTGCCCGGGCAGAATGGAAGTGGCGAGAACCAACTTCTCGCCCAATATTGACCAAGGCGACAGCAGTCGCGCCGGTATCTGTTCAGCGCCAAAGGCGCGGCAATCACCTCAAGTCCGCTACAGGACGGATTCGCCGTGGCGAACCTTGGGCAGCGCCCCAGCATACCTGGAATTCCAAAAATTCCAGCGCGATTCAGTTCTGGCGTCAGCTCGATGCCCGAGACTGACGTGAGGCCGCGCCTCTGGCGCTAAACCAATGCCCACGACGGGAAAAAGAAGAAGAGTTCGCGCGATTTTGTTCTCGCAAAATTAAGTTCGTTGCGGCACTGTCTGCAGCCACGAAGGCGATTCCGGGAACACTTCAGGAGGGCGGTGCTTCGTTTCAAACGACGCATTGGACCGTCGTTTTGCGTGCGCGGGAGACCGAGTCAGAGGATTCCGCGCGCGAAGCGCTCGCCGGATTTTGCGAAGCCTATTGGCCGCCGCTTTACAGTTTTCTTCGGCACCGCGGTTTTTCATCCGCTGACGCACAGGATCTCGTCCAGGGTTTCTTCGCCCATCTGCTTGAGCAAAACACATTGACCCGCGCGGATGAGCAAAAGGGCCGCCTGCGCACATTCCTGTTGGGATCACTGCAGAATTTCTTGTACAATGAGTATGACCGCGCCCGGGCGCTCAAGAGAGGTGGCGGCCGTCAGATCGTCTCGATTGAGGAGCATCTGCCGGAAGCCGAGGCCGCGATGATGGCGACCGCTCATCTCAGCGACGCCGCTTGCTACGATCTCGTCTGGGCATCCAATGTCGTTAAGCGTGCATGGGATAATTTGCAAAACGCTTTTGTGGCGGAGGGCAAGGCTGAGTGGCTTGAAGAATTAAGACCGTTCGTCGCGGGCGGAAGCGTCACGCCGCCAAATCAGGAGGAAGCCGCAGCGCGACTCGGCGTGCCAATCGCGACTCTGCGCACATGGCTTTCGCGTCTCCGCCAGCGTTACCGCGAATCGTTGAGGACTGAAGTGGCAAGTACCGTCTCCGATCCGGCAGATGTCGACGCGGAGCTCCAGCACCTTTATCAAATACTGGTGAGAAGTTGACTCTACGCATGGACGACAAAACCATTCGTCTCGGAACTGCGGGCGCCCAGTCTCAAGCTGCGGGCACCTGCGCGACATGTAGCCAACCGCTGACGCAATGTGGTCCCAAAGGGGAATGTCTGCGTTGTCTTGTTAGCCTTGGTTTTCTCGCGGACGGCGAAGAGCCGGAAAGACCAGCGGCACGCGGTCGACTAACACCCGGACCATTGAGATACGCCCACTTCGAAGTTGAGGTAGGTGCGGATGGATTTCCGGTTGAGCTCGGCGCGGGAGCGATGGCCATAACGTATCGCGCTCACGATACAGTCTTGAACTCGGAGGTTGCCCTAAAAGTCATCGACCGGAGCGTTGCGCAGAATCCCGGCGCGCGATCCCGTTTTCTGCGCGAAGCGCGCGCGGCTGCGAACATTCATCATCCGAACGTTGCGCAGGTAACTTATTATGGAGAGCAAGACGGCGAGTGTTTCTATGCTATGGAACTGGTCAAGGGCGAAACGCTTGAAGCGCACGTGCGCCGTGAAGGGCCAATGCCGCTTGCCGTCGCCTTGCAAGTAATCGAGCAAGCCGCGCTCGCATTGGCTGCCGCGGAAGTATGCGGCGTAGTGCATCGCGACATCAAGCCATCTAACCTCATGCTCGAATCGGATGCCAACGAGGCGCTCAGGGTAAAGGTGATTGATTATGGAGTGGCGAAAGTAATGGGACCTCAGGCAGAGCCCGGCGTTGAGCAAACGCAGGCGGGTTTCATTGGCACGCCGGCTTTTGCCAGCCCGGAGCAGTTCGCTGGCGCTGGGCAATTGCCAATTGATACGCGTTCCGACATCTACGCACTAGGTGTTACTCTTTGGTATCTGCTTACCGGTCGGACTCCTTTTGTCGGACGCACCATGGAAGAAATCCGTGCGCGACAAACCGATGAGTTACCGTTGGAACAACTCAGGAATCTGCACCTTTCGAGCCAGGTTGTTACTTTGCTGAAATCGATGCTGGCCCCGGACCCCAAGGACAGACCGCAAGCAGCACGCGAGTTACTTTCTGCTATCCACAGCTGCTACGTACGATTTAACCCTGAAGCCCGCTCGCGACGCAGGAGAGCTATGTTAGCACGTGCAGCATTGACGCTGGCAATCGCGGCGGTTGCGCTTGGGGCTTGGTTGTACCAACGCACGCGGCCCTTCACCCCAATGGAACGATCGATCGCGGTATTGCCTTTTGAAAACCTAAGCAGCGATAAGGAGAACGCCTATTTTGCCGAGGGAATACAGGACGAAATCCTGACACGGTTATCGAAGATCGCTGATCTGAAGGTGATCTCGCGCACTTCCACACAGCATTACAACAGCGCCCCTCAAAACCTGCCCGAGATCGCAAAGCAACTCGGCGTTGCCCACATTTTGGAAGGAAGTGTGCAGAAGAGTGCCGACGCCGTGCGGGTGAACGTGCAGCTGATCAAAGCGGCCACTGATTCGCACCTTTGGTCGGATACGTTTGATCGCAAGCTGACCGATATCTTTTCGGTCGAAAGTGATGTTGCCAAAACGATCGCCGAGCAATTACGCGCCAAACTCACGGGGCAGGAAGCGGAGGTCATCGCCGCCAAGCCGACCGACAACCCTCAGGCCTACGATGCCTACCTGCGCGGCCTTGCTTACACACTAAGGACTGCATTCACACCGGCAAACTCCCTTGGCGCGCAAAAATACGTTAAAGAAGCAGTACGATTGGACCCGAAGTTCGCCCTTGGTTGGGCGCTGCTCTCTTACATCGATGCCAGTGGCTATCTCACGCAGAGTCTTCAACCCACCATCGCCCTCCGAGAAGAAGCGCGGCAGGCGGCTGAAACGGCTCTTACTCTGCAGCCCAATCTTGGCGAAGCTGTGTTTGCCAACGGTTTCTATCACTACGCCTGCCTAAAGGACTATGGCACTGCGGTGAGTTATCTTGAGAAAGCATTTCAACTTCTGCCGAATAACAGTCGAATTCCTCAGGCTTTGGCCTATGTCGAACGCAGGCGAGGCCACTGGGAGAAGAGCGAGGCGTACTTCAACGAAGCCGAGAAGCTCGACCCACGCAACGTTAACCTGCTCTCTCAACACGCGCGTTCCTATGTCTGCCTTCGTCGGTTCCCCGAAGCCCTGTCCAAACTTGAGCAGATTCTCAATATAACACCCGACGACATAGATACTGTTGTGTTAAAGGCGCGAATAGCACAAGCCGATGGCGACCTCCCACTTGCGTCGGCGCTTCTGGCTCCGCTCCGGCTTGGGGCCGACTACGCGAACGCGTTGGAAACACAAGTTTACCAGGCAATCCTGGAGTCCCGCCCTGCAGCGGTCATTGTTCGGTTAAAGGAGATATTGGCCAAGCCTGATGAAGCACTGAGTTATTACAATGGCGAACTGCGCTTTTGGTTAGGCTGGGCCCAGGAAGTTGCCGGTGACCATGCCGCCGCCCGCGAAAGTTGGAATCAGGCTCGCAGCGAACTGGAACCGTTCCTCAAAGAACAGCCTGACAATTTATTTCTGATGGGAGATCTCGCACTTATAAGTATGGGTCTAGGCGACAACGCCGCTGCACTAACTCTGGCCGAGCGCGCGATTGCCATGATTCCGAGCGAGAAAGACGCGCTCTTCGGTCCCAGGTCGCTCGATATTCTCGCCCGGGTGGCGGCCCGCGCAGGCCAAAGCGACCGCTCCATCTCTACCTTGGAGAAGCTGCTTTCGATCCCGTACGAAGCCCCTCTGGCCGCAAATCCGCCGCTCACTCCTGCGTTGCTCCGGCTGGATCCAATGTTTGATCCACTGCGCAAGGACCCGCGCTTTCAGAAACTGATTGCCTCCTCCGCGCCAAAATAGGGTTCTCCTGCGGCAAATCGAATATTTTGAATCTGTGACTGAAGCCCGTTTGAGATTTGCTGGAGAACTTTCGCCAGCCTATCGCGGAAATTTTGTTGGACGGAAATTATGAAAAGACCGACCCCGAAAAACTGGCGCGCGAAGTTGATCTCCGTCCTGTTCGTCAGACTGACCCTGCAAAACTGGCGCGCGAAGCTGGTCTCCTTGCTGCTCGCGACAATGCTTTGGTACTTGATTAAAAAGAACATAACGACGACGCCCTCGCCATCTGAAAGGCCGTCCGGCACCCCGATTACGGAAACGCGCTGAAGGCACCGTTGGCCGCAAATCCGCCGCTCACTCCTGCGTTACTCCGGCTGGATCCAATGTTTAATCCACTGCGCAAGGATCCGCGCTTCCAGTGCCGCTGATGTGGTCGCAAAAAATACACGTACGCCATTGGTCGGCAGACGAATGGGTGGTAAGGCCGACGACTCACTGAGCAAATCAAAAACCGGGCGATGCTTTCGATTACGACGAGCGTGATTCGAGAACTTGCTTCACGATCAAGTGAGGTTGACCGGTTTGCTGCGTTGCTCTCACAAGGAAGCGTATTAAAGATCGAACGATGTCAAAAAAGTCGCCAGCAAGTCGAAAAATTTGAAAGGGATCGATTGCATCGATCGCGTTCAAAAATTCGAGCGAGTCTTGCGCTCGGTGTGCACTAACAACATTGCGGATCTGATTATAAAGACATTGCTGGTTTTTATTCTTGAATTCGTTTAGTTGCCTAGAGATTACATTGAAGCTATGCATTTCCGTTTCAGGAAGTTCAACGGCAGCCAAAGAATGACGGAAATCTTTGTCTAATAAAGAAGTGAGGTCATCGCATGATTCGTACGTTAGAAGACCTATTTGGCGTGCGGCATATCTAAGGCGCCAGTGATCCAAGGTGGATACCATTTCCATTTTGAGGACGGAAAAATCGCGGTCCATCAGCAGAAGATAAAGGCCGACATTGAGGATTCGATCGCGATGGATAAGGCGATTCTCGCGCGCCTTTGTTTGTTGCTCCCGAAGCGTTGCAATTGTGCGCGCAAGTTCAATCAGGCGCTTTCTTTCACGACGGGAAGTTCTCCAGCGATTGCGACTCGTAACAAACAAGGTGATGAATCTTGCCAGCCAGCGCCAGCCCACAGGGAAGTCACGCTCACTCGGTATATGAAATTCCGATTTCGAACTAATCACGGGAAACAACAATGGGTCGTGCCTAAGCTCCGAAAGTTTGCGCGAGCAGGCCATTTTGCATTTTCGGCCCGCGAACTCGCGAAGACTAAATTTATTTGAGCGGAGCGTGAAATGCGGCGTCGAGTTTTGTTTCTTTCTCGTCCGCCGTTGTCTTGGCGGTGCCGGTGAGATCTTGCTTGAAGGATTATTCATCTTGAGCTCGAAGATTCCTGAGACGCTCGATTGTCGGCCATTCATGTGCACGTCAGAGCGAGAAAATTTCTTCTTTGTCGAGAAAGCAAACGACTTTACGCGAGGTTTGTTTGCATAAATCGCGGACTGGCGTGGATGCAGGAAAGTAGAAGGCAGAGAGGCTAAAGTAGAAAACTTCGCGGCGATTTTGGCCGAAGATTTCGTTGTGCCAACGTTCTTGGCTGCCATTGGCGGCGGCGGAGAAAAGAAATCATCGCATTAGGTAATGGCCGTTGCGGCCCAACTGTCTCTTAATCAACCCACGCGAAAAGCCGTTTTTGCTATCACGGGCCTGTTTGTTTACTTTGTTGGAGATACACGAATCGTGAGCACCGCCACATTTGTCGTTTGCGCCAGGAAATGATCATGAGAATTGCTTTCACTACTGTCGCTGCACCAGGGCATCTTAATTCAACAACGACGCTTGCGCGCAGACTAAAGGCCCGTGGGCATGATGTTGTGTTTATCGCTGTCCGTGACGCCGAGCCTTTTGTCAGTGCAGCGCAGCTTCCATTCATTCCTTATGCCGAGAGAGAGTATCCGGCTGGTTCGGTCGGCAAAATACTCGATCAGTTAAGCAAGCTGGATGGGCAGGCGGCGATGGAGTTCACATTTCGTGCTTTGGGCAACGCGCTTCAGTCCAGCTTGAAAAATCTTCCTCAAACACTATTGGAAGCGCGCGTGGATGCCGTGGTACTCGATCAGTTCCAGTTCGGTTTGGGACTCGTCCCGATGCATCTGGGTATGCCATACGTGCACTACTCAAACGCTGTGCATATTGATTTTTCGGGGAATGCTCCTTTGTGTCTCTTTGACTGGCCGCATGAAACGACGCCGGAAGCACTGGCTCGAAATCACGAGGGTCTGCGAAGAGTTCAACATGCATTCGAACCGGTGAGAGCTGTTGCTCGCTCCTATGCGGAGAAGGTTGGTCTTCAGATTGAGTGGACTGACCCATTCGCTACTATTTCCAAGTTGGCATGGTTGACGCAAATGCCGAAAGAGTTCGATTTCAAATGCTCCCACTTGCCACCACAGTTCCATTACACGGGGCCAGCCCATGATGGCTTTGGCCGAATAGAGCCAGACTTTCCCTGGGACCGATTGACAGGGGAGCCTCTCATCTATGCTTCGATGGGAACGCTGCAGAATGGTCGCGAACCTGTGTTCAGCGCGATAGCAGCAGCAGTTGGAACGCGTCCGGGAATGCAGCTTGTGCTATCCATCGGCCCTAGACTTGATGCTAAGCGGATCGAGTCTCTGCCGGCCAATGCAATCGTTGTAAATAGCACTCCGCAACTGGAACTTCTAAAGCGTTCCACCTTATGCATCACTCATGCCGGCATGAATACTACCCTTGAGTCTCTGACGCAGGGAATCCCCTTGGTTGCCATTCCGGTTACGAATGATCAGCCTGGGGTTGCGGCGAGGATCGCTTATACAAAGACCGGCGCGTTCGTACCTCTGCAGGAGATGACAGTTCCGCGGCTTTCAGGGCTCATCGACGAAGTTCTGGGCAATCCTGAGTATCGCCGAAATGCCAATCAAATGAAGGATACGATCGCCAAAACTAATGGCCTTGAAAAGGCTGTCGATCTGCTGGAAGAGGCGTTTCAACTTTCCAATCGAACAAAAAGTGAAATGGGGTCGCGTCTCAACTCCGAAAGTTTTCGCGAGCAGGGCGTTTGACATTTTCTGGCGCGAACTCGCGGAGACCAATCTATTTGAGCGCAGCACGCTCAGGAAAGTAAGAATTAGGAAGTAAGAAGGAAGAAGTAGGAAACCTTTGCGACTCGATGTTTCCACCAGAAGTTTCTGATCGGTGATCACGAGAACATTTGGTTTGCGCTCGTCTTTTGATCGATAAACGCGGCTGCGAACTTCAGCTCGGCGGTCGCGCCATGGTAGGTGAGCGATCCGTGTGGCCGCGAAAAATGTGTCCGGAATGTGTGCGCTCATTCGTCGTACTAATAAAGAACGGAATCAATGACGAGGATGCAAAGTATGAAGACGCAGATAATGACACCGGAAAAACGCGTGAGAGCTAGCGGCTGCTGCAAGGTCGCGCGCCGAAGCGGCGAGATAGCCGGTTGGATTGTCCCCGGCGCGGTGCTGGCGCTGCTGCCGAAGTGTCCGGTGTGTCTTGCCGCTTATCTGATGATGGCAACCGGAATCAGTATTTCTGTTGCGGCGGCCGTGAGTCTACGAGCGTTGCTCGTTGTCTTGTGCGTTAGCTCGCTCGTTCTTCTTGGGAGACGACACATTCGCAACCTGAGGGTCGGAGCATGAACGATCTAAATGCGATTGCTCTCAATTTGATGTCGCTTGGCTTGGGTTCGCTGCGAGGACTCTCGTTAGGCGACGTGGCTTTGATCATCGCGTGGACCTTGATTCTGATCGTGTATGGCGCGGGCCAGGCGTTGCGCTTCCCGAGGAAACGCCGATCGAAGACCTAGCAAGCTCGAGCTTTTGAAGTCTTGAGCGCTATTCCGTAAGCTAAGGCTACGCGATCTCCTTTACCGGCGGCTGTGCCTGCGGCGGCGAAATAAATGTCCGAAAAATGTGTGCTCGTTCGTCGCTTTATTGAAGAGCGAACGCAAAATTGGGAGAGCAATATGTTAAAAGACAGTAAAGCATTCAGCGGCTTTTCGGCGGGAGACATTCCAAAAGTGAGAAAGTTCTATGCCGAGACGCTAGGCTTGGACGTTTCCGAATCTCATGGCCTGCTCACGTTGCGGCTCGCCGGCGGGAATAACGTTCTCATTTATCCAAAGCCTAACCATGTTCCGGCTAGCTTCACGGTTTTGAATTTCTCCGTAAAGCATGTCGATCTTGCGGTCGATGAGCTGACGAAACGCGGTGTCCGCTTCGAAAAGTATGATCTGCCCGATCTCAAAACGGACAAGAAGGGGATCATGCGGGGAAACGGTCCGACCATTGCCTGGTTCAAGGACCCGGCCGGAAACATTCTGTCGGTAATCGAAGAAGCAAAAGATTGAAACTAACAACCCAAACCGAAAGGAGAGTTCATATGGCCAAAGCAAAAAAGAGGAAAACAATGAAAACACCGCCGATCGTGTCACCGCAGGAGTGGGAAGCTGCGCGTCAGCAACTGCTCGTGAAGGAGAAGGCGTTGACCCGCGCCCGAGACGCATTGGCAGCCGAGCGTCGGCGGATGCCGTGGCTGGCCGTAAAGAAGAAGTACGAGTTCGACGGACCCAAGGGCAAAGCAAGCCTGCTCGACCTGTTTGAGGGCCGCCGTCAGTTGATCGTCTACCGCGCGTTCTTCGAACCCGGCGTGAAGGGGTGGCCCGAGCATGCCTGCGTTGGCTGCTCCATGGTGGCCGACCAGGTCGCTCACGTCGCCCATCTGAACGCTCGTGACACCACTCTCGCGTTCGCCTCGCGCGCGCCGCAGAAGGACATCGAGCGGGTGAAGGCGCGGATGGGCTGGGAGATGCCCTGGTACACCATCACGGACGACTTCGACAAGGACTTCGGCGTGGACGAATGGCACGGCACGAACGCGTTCATCCGCGACGGCGATAATGTGTTCCGCACCTACTTCATTAACAACCGCGGCGACGAGCAGATGGGAAACACTTGGAACTACCTCGACATCACTGCGCTTGGGCGCCAGGAGGAATGGGAGGACTCGCCGGAGGGCTACCCGCAGACTCCGACGTACGAGTGGTGGATCTGGCACGACGAACCAAACAAGAAGGATGAAGATCGACCCGGCCTTGTGCAACTCCGCGCCGCCCGGGCCTACTCGAAGGGCGGCGACGCCAAGCCGCCACAGCGAGTTAGATAGGGTCGCATCTAAACATTTTGACATTTCGTGCCCGGTTAACGGAGTTCCGATCAGACGTCAGCGGTCAGAGGAATGCGCTCGGCTCGAGAACTGCCGTGCGCACTGAGGACGCTGCCTGTCTCTGGTCGCGGACGTCACTCACATTGGCGGCACCTTCTTTGGAAAGGAGAATCGAAAAGACCTGCAGACTGCGCGCCCGAAATGCGCCTGCGCAACTGAGCAGGTAAAATCGCCACATTCGCCGGAAATGTTCGCCATAGCGATCCGCAAAGCGGGGCCAGGCGCAGCGAAAGTTTTCCTCCCAGGCGAGCAGTGTTGGGTCGTAATTCGGGCCGATGTTCTTGACGTCTTCAACGATGAAAAGGCCTTCCGCAGCGCGCGTCAGGCGGGCGAGGGAAGGAAGCATAGAATTTGGGAAAATGTAGCGCTGGATCCAGGGATCGGCGTGGACGCGGGAAAAGTTTCCGCAGATTCCCTGGCAAAGAAACAGTCCATCTTCGCCTAACGAACGAGCGGCCGCTCGCATATAGGTGCGATAATTTTTGTAGCCGACATGCTCGACCATGCCGACGCTCACAACCCGATCAAAGCGCTCGGTGATTTCGCGGTAATCGCGCAACTGGATTTCCACGTCCAATCCGCGACACCAACGTTGCGCGTAACGGAATTGCTCCCGTGAAATTGTTATCCCGACCACCTGGCAACCGTATTGGCGGGCGGCATAACGGGCCAATCCACCCCAGCCGCAGCCGATGTCCAGCAGGCGGATGCCGGGTCGCAGACGCAGCCTCTTGCAAATCCAATCCAGCTTCCGCAGTTGCGCCGAGGCGAGATCGTCGCCCTCGGCAAAGAGCGCACAGGAATATTGCATATTCGGATCGAGCATTGCTTCGAAAAAATCATTGCTAAGATCGTAATGCACCCGGCCGACTTTTCGGGAGCGCCGAGTGGTTTGCTGGTTCGCGAGAACCGCGGTGAGAAATGCCCAGACATTGGGAAGTCGAAATGCGAAACGTTTCTCGAGCCTGGCGCGAATGGCGCGGCAACACATCTCATCCAGGGCGGCGCAGTCCCACCAGCCGTCCATGTACGATTCCCCGAAACCGAGTGTCCCTGAAGCCAGGACTCGGCTAAAGAAGCGCCGGTCATGTACCTGTATGTCCCAGGGGCGAGCGCTGTTGACGCGAATATCCGCGAACGCGAGAAAATTGGTCACCACATCTTGGGCTTTGGACATATGATTTGATCGGTCGCGGGAGAGCTTCGTCGCTGTCTAAAGAATCGCGTCCGCTGCGGCAATTGGCTTGATCGACGCAAAAAGGGAACTGAGGATCGAGTCAGATCTACACTTGAAATTTCACGTGCGGCTAACGGATTTAATCTTACTGCTAGCTGCGATGGTAAGGCCGACAGAGAGAGGAAAAGGAGGCGTTGAAATGATAGCTTGTGTTTCGGTCAATCCGGACGATACTGCGCCCTTATTGGATTACACTGTTTAACTTCACTGCACGGTAGATCGTCAGGTGAGCGTCGCTCATTGGTGGTTTGAAACCCGATACCCGGGAACGGCTCTGTAGCTCGGTAGTTTTTCCAAAATTCAAACACAATGAAACTATACGTAGGTAATCTCTCGTTTGAGACCACCGAGAACGATCTTCAGGATCTGTTCGAACAACACGGAACCGTCAACGAAGTCCGTCTGATGATGGACCGGTTCACGGGCAAATCGCGCGGCTTTGCGTTCGTCACGATGAACGACGGCGCGCAAGCCAACGCCGCGCTGAGCGCGCTCAACGGCCACGAACTTAACGGCCGCGCGTTAACTGTTAACGAAGCGCGTCCGCGCGAAGAGCGTCCGCGCCCTTACGGCGAAAAGCGTTCATTCGCGCGCAATCGCCGATAGATCGGTTTAATCGTCGGCCCTGAAAAATTTTCGGGGCCGACGTTGCTCGCAGGCGACACGCCTGCCGCTACAGAATGAATTCTGAAAAAGCGATCGAACTGGAGGGGACCATCATGACGGTGTTACCCGGAACCATGTTTCGCGTCGCGCTCGCGAACGATCATCAGGTTCTCGCACACATTTCCGGGAAGATGCGCAAGCGTTTCATTCGACTTACAATCGGGGACCGGGTGAAAATGGAGATGTCGCCCTACGACACCGCCAAAGCTCGCATCGTTTATCGACTCTGACATGGCAACGCGATTCCTTTTCGATCCACCGCGACGGCCCAAACCAAAGACCGGTCTCAACATCAAAAGCTTGCTCGTTCGCTGTCCTTCTACGTCAAAGCTGACCGATACCGGGCAGACAATTGAAGCGGAGCGCTGGCCGATGGCCAAAGTGAAAACACAAAGGTTCACCTGCGAACATTGCGGCAACGTTCATACCTGGACAAAGAAGGACGTCATTCTCGGCCGGCCGATTTCCTGAAGTGACGAGTGACTTGTGACGAGTGAGGACGTCCGAGTTCAGAGAGCTGAAGAAAGAGGACACTTGATTTTTAGTATTCCGGCCAACCGCATCAATTGGACGACAAGTTCGTTCTTGATCGGCACATTTGTTTTCACACTCACCGCAGTGCCGCTTTACCTGTGGTATTTCGGTGTTGATTGGTTCCACGTCGCCTTGTTCGCAGTGTTACTGGTCGCGACGGGCTTCAGCATCACGCTAGGTTATCACCGTCTGTTTTCGCACATCACTTTCAAAGCGAAATTGCCGTTGCGCTTGTTCATACTCGTCTTCGGCGCCGCAGCGTTCGAGAATTCTGTCTTGATGTGGGCAAGCGAGCACCGCCGCCACCATAAACATGTCGATCACGATGAAGACCCGTACGACATCAGCAAAGGTTTTTTCCACGCGCACATCGGCTGGCTGTTGTTCAAGCTCAAGCCTCAGCCGCCGTTTGATAACGTCGCCGATCTAAAGAAAGATCCGCTGGTCATGTGGCAACATCGACATATTCATCTCCTCGCAGTCATGGTCAGCTTCGTCCTGCCGACACTGGCCGGGTTCGCGTGGGACGGCTGCGTCGGCGCCCTCGGTGGTTTTCTCATTGGTGGCGTTGCAAAAGTTGTCGTGCTCCAACACGGCACATTCCTGATTAACTCGGCCTGCCACACCATCGGGCGTCAGCCGTATTCGATGCGATGCAGTGCGCGCGACTCGTTTTTCATGGCGCTCTTTACGTTTGGCGAGGGTTATCACAATTATCACCACGAATTTCAACACGACTATCGTAACGGTGTGAAGCCGTGGCAGTGGGATCCGACGAAATGGTTGATTTGGATTTTATCGAAAGTTGGCTTGACGAGCGGTCTGCGCCGGGTGCCACAGGAAACAGTTTGCGCCGCGCAAGCGCGGCTCCGGAATTTACGAAGGGACAAAAGCCACGCACACGTTGCGGATTTCGGATCGGCTGGTCGTGGCAGTACGAAATAATATTGCCCAATTACCCGGCTGCCATCCGGCAAGCTGGCCAAAGAAGAGCGTGACATCAGCGAGATTTTGTTATTAACTCGGAACCCAATCGTTAATTCGCCTTTGTCGCGAGCGGGAGGAGACATCATGAAGCTGAAGAACTTAAAGAAAAAGATCCGACGACTTGAGAAGCGTCTGCAAGAAGGTCCAAAGAAACTGGCCAAGCTGAAACAAAAACTACAGGCGGCGGAAACAGCAAAAGCGACGAAAGCTAGAAAGAAATCGGCTGCACGCGCTGGCGCCGCTCGCGCGGCTGCCAAGCCTTCTACGGCAACCGAAAAGAAGTCACCTGCGCAAACAACTGGCGCGAAGAAACCGATCACCACCAAGAAAGCGAAGAGAAAGCTTAATCTCTCGCCCGAACGCCGTGCGCAGCTTGCAGCCGCGATGAAAGCCAGGTGGGCCGCCAGGAGAGCCGCTGAGGCGAATGCGCAAGGCGCCTTGAGTGGTCAAGACTTTACGCCGCAACAAACCCCGCACGCACCGGAAAATAGACCCGACGGCGTCTGAACGGTTTCTTAGTCCAGCGACCGAGACGCCCAAATCAATTCGCTTTCGCAAGGTTCCGCCGGGACTGAAGTGCAAAAAGGGGAGATCTCTAACCCCACAGTTCGCGCGGAGGAATTCCAATTCTTCCATTCGCGTAGGGGACCGGGTGCTCGTGATCGCCAGCGAGGAGGAATGGGCCGTCAAGATCGACATAATCGGCGGTGCTGGTCAGCAGGCGAGCGGGAGCGATGCCTAACGACGTGCAGATCATGCAGCCAATGAGTAATTTGAAGCCGCTTTCGTGTGCGCGGTGCAATAAACACAGCGCCTCGGTTAGTCCGCCCGTTTTGTCGAGCTTTACGTTGATCACTTCGTAGCGATTCGTCAGGTGGGGAAGATCGGCAGTCGTGTGGCAACTTTCATCGCCGCAAATCGAAACAGGATGATCGAGAGTTTCGAGGACCTCATCGGCGTCGGAAGGAAACGGTTGCTCGATCAGTTCGACACCTAAGGCTTTCAGCGTCGGAACAATTTTGCGGTAATGCGAAGGCGACCACGATTCATTCGCGTCGATAAGCAGACGGGCAGCGGGCGCGGCGCCGCGCACAGCTTGGACGCGATCGAGATCGAGGCTATCGCCACCAAGCTTCAGTTTAAGAATCGGTGCATCCGCATTCGTTCTTGCTGCGGCGCTCATTGCGTCGGGTGTATCGAGACTGATCGTGAACGACGTTTCCACCTCGGGAACGATCCGAATGTCCGCCAGTTCCCAGACGCGTTTTCCGGAAATTTTCGCTGCCAAGTCCCACAGCGCGCAGTCGAGCGCGTTGCGGGCCGCGCCCGGTGGCAGCAGCTGTTGGAGTTGTTCTCGATCCAAAGTTTTCTCGCCCTTGACCGATTCGATTTGTGCCAACACCGAAGCGGTGTTCTGATTGTAACGCGCGAGCGGAACGCCTTCGCCGCGCCCGACGTGTCCCCCATCGGTCACGGTCGCAACCACGACGCGCGCTTCAGTGCGGCTCCCACGCGAAATCCGGAACACTTCCTTAAGTGGCCAGATTTCCTCTCCAGCATCGATCTGCATTCAATCTCTAAGGAACGCAGGAAAGCAGGAATGCAATTCTAGAGTTTCAACTTTTACCGCAGAGGTGGCAGAGATCGCGGAGGAACAGAATAAGAATTACTCTATGCGCTCCGTCTTCTCTGCGGTTAAATGCAGGTCATGAAAATCACGAAAAATATCGGCATGGTTTTGCTCGCGGTTTATTTGATCATCGATGGCCTGCTAGGATTCGGCTTGAATCTCGGGCCAGCCATTTTTCTGCTCTACATTGTGGCGCTGGCGGCTGGCATTCTTATTTTAATCGGCAAATAATTCTGGGAGCAATGCGAATTTTACGAGCGCTGAAGGTGATTGCGTTTGCGGCTGTCGCCGTTTTCTCTGTGCATGCGGCAACGGGGCCGCTGATGAAAGCGGTGGTGTTGCGCGAGTACGGCGGGGCGGAAGCGTTAAAACTGGAAGAGGTG
>JBKPDP010000042.1:0-12385 GCA_046727935.1 Verrucomicrobiota bacterium
AATGGC
Source organism: Verrucomicrobiota bacterium (assembly GCA_046727935.1). Classification (GTDB taxonomy): domain Bacteria; phylum Verrucomicrobiota; class Verrucomicrobiia; order Chthoniobacterales; family UBA10450; genus Udaeobacter. The sequence continues at coordinate 7 of JBKPDP010000042.1, forward strand.
GACTCAATCGTCCGCATGGACAGGAGAGAAGCCTCGTAAAGCGGGAAATGGCGCTGGCCGAGGTTCGGCGGCACGAAGCGGCGAAAAGGTTGTCCCCATTTCGCCCACAGGTTCTGCGCAGGATATTCACCGCACCCCACCGCATAGCATCGAGGCGGAACAAGGCGTTCTCGGGTCAATGCTGCTCTCGCCGCGGCAAGCCATCGCCGAATGTGTCGAAAAAATTAATGAGCAGTACTTCTATGTCCCTGCTCACCAGACGATCTATAATGTTCTTGTTGATCTTTGGAACGCCGGACAGGCGATCGACCTGATCACGTTTACGCAAGTCTTACGCGACCGGAACCTCCTCGAAAGCGTGGGCGGAGCGGCATTCGTCACAAGTTTGTTCACGTTCGTTCCTACGGCCGCGAATCTTGAGTACTACCTCGAGATCGTTCGCGACAAATACATTCTGCGCGAAATCATTTCCGCCGCGACCGAGAGCGTCCGGCGCGCCTACGAGGAACAGGACGAAGTGAACACCCTTCTCGACGAAGTGGAACAGCGCATCTTCGCCGTTGGTGAAGACCGGTTCAAAGGCCAGCTGCTCTCGATGAAAGACCAGGTAATGGAGGCGATCGAAGCGATCGAGAAACTTTACGAACGAAAGGGCGGTATCACCGGCATCTCAACGGGATTTATCGAGCTCGATCGCATGACCAGCGGGCTGCATCCGGCGGAAATGGTTGTGATCGCTGCGCGGCCGAGCATGGGGAAGACGGCGCTCGCCATGAATATTGCCGAACACGTCGCTATTCAGGAAAAACTTCCCGTTGGCGTTTTCAGCTTGGAAATGAGCAGTCAACAGCTCGTACAGCGCCTGCTTTGCTCCCGCGCGCGGGTCAATTTGCAAAAAGTCCGCGATGGTTTTCTCGGCGAGCGCGATTTTCCAAGTTTGACCGCGGCCGCTTCAAAACTGGCAGAGGCAAAGATTTTCATCGACGACAGTGCAAGTCTGACAATCCTCGAATTGCGGGCGAAGGCGCGCCGGCTCAAAGCGCAACAGGACGTGCGACTCATCATTGTCGATTATTTGCAACTGCTGCGATCGACCTCGCGACGGGCACAGGACAATCGGCAGTTGGAAATCTCCGAAATTTCTGCAGGGCTCAAAGGCCTGGCCAAAGAATTGAAAATTCCGATTATCGTAGTGGCGCAATTGAATCGGCAACCGGAGCAGCGCTCCGGTGGTAAGCCGCGTTTGAGCGACCTGCGCGAGTCCGGATCGATTGAACAGGACGCGGATCTGGTCGCATTGCTTGTCAGGCCCGAGATTTACGAGGAAGACGAGGAAGCGCGCGCGGAAAAAGCGGGTGAAGCCGAATTGATCATCGCCAAGCAGCGCAACGGCCCGGTGGGCGAAATTCCGCTGACGTTCCGCAAGGAATTTACGCGGTTTGAAAATAGCGAGCGCAAGCTGAACGAGCCGCAAGAGGCGTTCTAAGAACGCTACCCAGAGTTCCGCGAATTCGCCAACAAGGACTTCGCCGCATCAATAACGTGTTGCGCGTCGATCCCGCGCTCTTTCATGACTTCGGCACCAGGCGCGCTCAAGCCGAACTGATGCAGACCGATGACTTTCCCATCGAGACCGACGTACTGATACCAAGTCTCAGTCACTCCGGCTTCGATCGCGACCCGTTTCCGGCATTCGTTAGGCATAACTTCTTCGCGGTATTCTTGCGGCTGACGATTGAAACGTTCGAAGCACGCCATCGAGACGACGCGTACGCCATCGCCTAGCTGTTGCGCCGCGGCAAGCGCATGCTGCAATTCGCTCCCACACGACATGATGATCAGGTCGAGTTTCCCTTTCTCCTTCTTGGCAATGTAGCCGCCGCGCAACACTCCTTCGCGCCGCAATTTCACATCAACATCGTTTAGCATCGGAACGGTTTGACGCGTGAGCGCGAGAAACGTGGGCCCATCGATTCGTTGCATCGCCGCCACAAACGCGCCCGCGGTCTCTTCGGGATCGGCGGGTCGAATCACGTCAATGTTTGGGATCAATCGAACCGAACTCACCGTTTCTACCGGTTGATGAGTTGGACCATCTTCACCTACGCCGATCGAGTCGTGCGTGAAAATGTAAGTATTTGGAAGCTTCGCTAGCGCGGCCAGTCGAATGGCAGGGCGGCAATAATCGGTAAACACCGTGAAGGTCGCGCCGGACGCGCGGAATAACCCGTGATATGAGATGCCGTTGAGAATCGCGCACATTCCGTGTTCGCGAATGCCGAATCGGATGTTGCGCCCGCCGGGATTATCGCGATTGAAATCGCCGCCGTCCTTGATGTAATTCATTGTTGATCCGTACAGATCAGCGCTGCCGCTCATCAGCAACGGCATCGCCTGCGCGATCGGCTGCAATACTTCGCCACCGGCTTTTCGCGTCGCCAGCTTTGCATCCTTGGGAAAATCAGGAATCTTCGGCAATAGATCGGCAGGAACTTTTCTCTCGAGACCGTCATCGAGCATCTTTGCCCTGTCGGTATTTTTCGCGCGCCACGCGTTGAACGTTTCTTCCCAGCGCTCGTAATCGGCGAGCAGCTTCTTTTTGTGTTCGGCAAAATAGTCGTACACCTCCCGCGACACGAAATAATGTTCCTCTGGCAACCCGAGCGCCTTGCGCGCCGCATCCACATATTTCGCGCCGGCTTCCCCATGCGCTTTGTACGTCCCTTCTACTTCCGGGACACCTTTACCGATCAACGTGTGCGCGATAATGAATTGCGGTTTCCCGTTGTCGCGTCTTTTTGCCACGTTCAACGCGTCGAGAAACTGTTGCATGTCGTGGCCATCGATCTCCTGGACATCGAAGCCGTATGCCTCCATGCGTTTGCCGGTGTCTTCGCTCTGCGTCTCCTTCGCCGCGGCATCTAGCGTGACGGCGTTCGAATCGTAAATGAAGATCAAATTATCGAGTCCCCAATGACCGGCCAGCGCGCATGCCTCGGAAGCGACGCCTTCCTGCATGTCGCCGTCGCTGCACAAACAGATCACATGCTGATCGAAGATCTTGTGCTCGTCGGTGTTAAAACGCGCCGCCGCCATTTTTGTTGCCACGGAAATACCTACCGAGTTGCCGACTCCCTGACCGAGAGGTCCAGTCGTGCATTCCACACCGGGCGTATCGCCAAATTCAGGATGCCCCGGTGTTTTGGAGTGCAGTTGACGGAATCGTTTGATCTCCGACATCGGCAAATCGTAGCCACTCATGTGCAGCCAAGCGTATAAGAACATGCTGCCGTGCCCGCCTGAGAGAACGAAGCAATCGCGATTGATCCAACGCGGTTTGTCTGGATTGTATTTTAACGCATACCCATAAAGCACAGCGCCCATCTCGGCGCAGCCGAGCGGAAGTCCAAGGTGGCCGGATTGAGAAGCTTGCACGGCGTCCATGCACAAACCGCGTGCCTGGTTCGCCGCCTCAGAGAGAATTTTGATATTTAGACTCATGGAAAAGGAAGGAAGATTTTAAATTTCAGTTTAAAGATTAAGGACGCGAATCTCTATATGGCCGAACATTTGGGTTCGACAATGTATTTTCCACTGCCGAGCTGTCGGACCCTCACAACTCCGAAGATCGGAAGACTGCTCCACCCGTGAAGACGCCATCACTGCTCCAAATTGTCGAGCGACTCGAACGCCTCGCCGGCAGGTTGCCTTCCAAAATTCGAAAAGCTGTTCTCAGTGAGCTCACGCCACTGAAGCAATTATTTCTCCAGCAACGCTCGCCACGTTTTCTTTTTTCCGGCTCGGCGAAAGTACCTGCAAGAGATATCATCTCGGCGCTCTTTGGTTCGGCCGAATTTGTCGCGCCGAATTCCGCTCCACTTTGCCGCTGGTTTGATGTCGGCTTTCCTGAGCGAGGAAAGATTTCAGCCATTGATATCCGCGGGGTTGATAATTCTGCTGCCGTCCATGTCCGGGACGAACTCAAATATCGCCCTGCCGATATCATTTTTTTCATCCGCGAAGACCGACTCGCACAGGAACTGGCGAAGCGCGAGCTGGCTGACTTAAATAGCTATTTTAGCTGGAATGAGACATTGGAAACGGATCGCAAGATAATCGAGATCATCGTTCCGCCGTCCGAGAAGACTGTTTCGTACGATCACAACCACCTGGATGGGTCACGCGATGAATACGCACTCCGATCAAATCTCGCGAGACCCGGGGTCTTTTTGGTAACGTTAAGGTTGGTTCCTGCGGGGCATCATCAGACATTTGAACTGCCGCCTCCAGAGGGGCGGCGTCTGATGTCAATTCTTGCACGCGAGCTGCCGAATGAAGCGCGGATGGAAATGATCCGGATATCGCGAGATCGCGAGGCGCAGCGCGAAGTGGCGCAGCTTTTGGTAAAATCTACGACTGCGGTCTGTACTGCCATCGGCGCCCAACCGATCCCGCTCGCAGATCTGCCGATTCTGACCAGCCTGCAACTGATGATGATCTCCGGAATCATGTATGTAAGCGGGCGAGAACGCAGCCTGCGCGCTTCCGCAGAATTCACCGGCGCTCTCGGTGCGAATGTTGGCGCAGCGATGCTCCTGCGCGAAGGCGCCCGTGCGGTCCTGAAATTCTTTCCCGGCTGGGGGAATGTCGTGTGCGGACTCGTCGCAGGGTCGGGAACATACGCGATCGGTCGGGCCGCGACCGCGTACTTTATCGAAGGCGTATCCTTGAACGATGCGCGCCGCACGTACCTTGCGAATCGGAAAAGACGCCAGCGCCGCCCATTGGAACAACCTCGATAGGCGGGTGAGGATGCGTCTCGCTGCGCACTGATCACACCAGCGATATGCGTCGTATATCTCCCCGTGAATAACTTGTGAATAAAATTCCTGGTTCCTGCATATTTTGTTCACAGGATTTTGTGAACAAAGAGGTGATTTTCGCCGGACCCGCCGCACATTCGACAACGTCCTTATGAAGCTCTCCGAAATACGGGCGACGCTTCAAGAAATACACGTCTCGCCGGTCAAAACTCTCGGTCAAAATTTTCTGCACGACCAAAACGTTGCTCGATGGATTGTCGATCAAGCGGAGATCACTCAGGACGATTACGTGCTGGAAATCGGGCCCGGCCTTGGAGCGTTAACAAAACTTCTTCTGGAGAAAGGCGCGCGCGTTCTTGCCATCGAAAAGGATGCGCGCCTTGCTAATTTCTTACGCGAGCGTTTCAATCACGAGCGACTGGAAATCCTGAACGTCGACGCGCTTAAGTTCGATGCACGCGTTCTGTTTTCGCATCGACGCGTGAAGTTGCTCGGCAACCTTCCGTACAACATCTCAAGCGCACTGCTTTTGAAGTTCCTTGCGTATCCAAGTCCTATCTCACTGTGGTTGTTTACATTACAAAAAGAGATGGCAATGCGTCTTTCTGCACAGCCGTCTACTCATGATTACGGCGCTCTGACATTGCGCATCCAGTTGCGTCACCACGTAAAATATTTGCGCACTGTTCCGGCAACCGTCTTCTTCCCACGACCTGAGATTGATTCCGCACTCGTGCGAATCTTGCCGCGGCACCCGCGGGAATTGCCTCCGCACGACGAAGAGTTGCTCGTAAAATTGATTCGCCTTGGTTTTTCTCAGCGAAGAAAGCAACTGAGAAAGTTGCTTCGGGAGCGAGTCGATGACTGGGATGCTCTCGCGCGCCACGTCAACATCGATTCCAAAGCTCGAGCTGAAGAGCTCTCCTTACTTCAATGGATCGGCCTGGCGAATTTCATCGCGCCGCCACTATGCCCCGATATGCGCCTAACGAACAGCGAGAGCTTTCCAGTCGTCGATAAAAACGACAGAATTTTGCGGTATGCCAGTCGCTCCTATGTGCATGCGAATAACTTGCGCCACCGCGCCGCGCACATTCTGATTTTTAACCCAGCAGGTGAAATTTATTTGCAGCAACGCTCGCGCTGGAAAGATCGGCATCGTCTGAGATGGGACTCAAGTGCTGCTGGTCACGTTGTCCCCGCGGAAAGCTACGACGAAACAGCCCGGCGCGAGCTGGAAGAAGAATTGGGCATCACTGTTCCTCTTGAGAAAATTTCGAAACTTCCTGCCTCAGAACGAACTGACCAGGAGTTCATCTGGCTTTATCGAGGCGAAGTTGCTGGCAACTTGTCGCCAAATCGAACAGAGATTGAAACAGGCGCATTCTTTCCTGAGACAGTCATCGATGGTTGGATCGCGGCGCGACCGGACGACTTTGCGCCCGGGTTTATCGAATGTTGGAAAGTCTATCGCCAAAAAAACAGCAATCGCAGCGCGCTTACTTAAACCCGACAAACTTTCTCCGCGGCAAACGGCGCAAAGCGGCTCGCTTGAATTTCCGCGCCGCACGTCTCGCCTTCTGTTTGCCGCCATAGATGCTGTCGCTAAACATCTTGGTTACGATTTTATCTCCGCGAAGGAAGTGGACCTGAAAACCATGTGTCTGTTTCTTCGCGCGCGTTTTTGTGTCGATGCGGCGAATGTTCGCCTCCGAATCAGGATTGGGACGTCTTCGCATGAAGCGAAACTAACTGAACAATTTCAGCAATCAACGGGGCAAACTTGGGGAACCGCTGCTGCGAAACGCGTCCGGAGATGGCAGGTTCCAGGTACGCCACTTCTTATCGTATTCGTTAGCGGGCAATAGTGCGTAGCAAGGATGCCGTTTCGCTCTCAGCCAGGTAATCAGTTTCACAAGATTTTCCTGCGCCATTGTCGTGCAACCGGTGGTCGGCCGATTTACGCCGCGGCGAATATGAAAAAAAATCGCGCTCCCTGCGTCGGGCACTGGTGGATCGGAATTGTGGCGAATCTCAATGAGCCAGTGATAAGCAAAATCACCCGAACGCATTTTTTCGTGTGTGTAATTATCTGGCGGATTCTTCGGATCAATTACGATATGCCGGTTGTAGTTAGGAGAACGCGGGTCATCGCTCCAAACGTCCGCCTCAGTCACTTGATGGTATGGATAGTCGCCGCCGGGAGGCAGGTGCGACTCGTAACCAAAAACCTGGCCAATCTCGAAAACGCCTGCAGGAGCGCGACCGTCGCGCTCTTTCTTCCGAAGGCCAGGCTCGTTTTGTCCGGCTAGCCCGGTGCCCCAGGCGATTCCGTTTTTGCCAAACAACACCGGAAACGGTCCGGCGACGGCTGTCCAATCACCGCCGCGCGCACGTTCAAAGAGTCGCAGCTCGCCGCGCATTGAATTCCACGTGGGCGCGATTCCCACCATGAGCTGCGTACAATCGTCCGGAACACCATCCGCGCGCATATGAACGCAAGGCACTATCAGCAGGCAGGCGGCGAGGCAGCGCAAAATTGGCATAAGAAAGAAACGCATTTTTATGGGTCCGCTACTGTTTTCACATCTGCGGCAACGGCGGACGGCGATTGTTTTCTAGCGGCTCTGTCCGTCTTGACCCCAATCCCCATCGCTTATGAAAACATTATGCTTATTCGGTGCAATCCTCGCCGTTCTGGGTGCGGCGATTGTTCCTACTTCAGCACAAACCCAAAGCACCACGGTCCAAGTTAGCAAGCTCGTCGGCACGAAAGTGAAATCGGCGCAGGGCGAAGAAATCGGCGTAATCAAAGACGTTGTGATCGACCCCGGTACAGGCTGTATGGCTTACACTGTTCTCTCGGCCAGCGGTGGAGCACGTGTTGCAGGCGGTGGCAAATTGGTTGCAGTTCCATGGGCCGTCTATTCTCCCACGGCTGACGTTAGCGTTCTCACTGTGACCGTGGATCGAGACCGGATCTATAACGCGCCTGTGTTCGACTATGCGCAGATCGATGAATATTCCAGGAGCGATTACATTACCAATGTTTACAGCTATTACGGTGTAAGTCCGGGAGCGGAGATTGGTGCTGGCGTTTCCCGCACGACGACAACGAGTGTAGCCGGAGGAGCAACCGGCAGTCCCGGCACGGCTGCTTCGCCAGTCGGGGGCGCGTCACCTGCAGCTACGACTCCGCCTATCGGCACCAGGTCTCCTGCTGGGGCAGCTTCGCCAGCCGGCAGAGCATCGCCGAGTCCGCGTGCGACAGCAGGAAGGCCTCATGCTACGGCATCACCGCGCGAACGTGAGGGTGCCGCTGCGAGTCCCCCGGCTAGAGAAGAGCGCGGTATGCGAGCCAGACCAGGGGAAACAGAATCCCCAAGCAGCAGAGCCGGAGAAGAGCGAGGCACGAGAGCCAGACCAGAGGAAACAGAATCCCCGAGCGGCGGTGCTGAGCTCCAGAGAGAACCCTCTCGGGCGACCCGTGAGGCTCCACCCGAAGCAGCAAGTCCCAGTGAAAGAACCAGGGAAGGGACACAAACGCGGCCTCATAGGAAGCCAGAAAGGCCTGAGACTGCGTCACCGCCAGAGGGACCTCAAGAGCAAGAATAAGGAATCGATTGTCTGTGTAGATTGCGCTTGAGAAGCCGCCGAACTACAATCAGAAAATCGGCGCGTCATTGTTGAGCTGCTGCTGCTGCGGCGGTATCAGCGGGCAGATATTTCACACCAAAGAGCCAGACCAGGCCGGAGAGGAGAATTATTCCGGACACAAACAGAAACGCCACATGCATATTCGCATGACCGCCGATGTAACCCAGCAGCCAGAACGCCTGCACGTCCCCCAATGCGTGGACGACGAAAATGTTTGCTGCAAACGCCGTCGCGCGCACGGCCGGTAGCGAAACGTTGGCCAGTGCCGTGTTGGAAGGACCTGTGTTTAGAAACAGGAAAAAGATCGCCACAAACATTGCGATCCATGCCGCGGGAAACGCAATGTAAAGCGCTACAATGAAAAAGGGACACGCGATCAACATCCCGATTCCAGAGACCCAGAAGTAGGAACCAGCGAAACGCGAGCGTAATCTGTCCGCGATAACGCCTCCTAGAAGCGTCGAGACCAAGCCCGCGACGACAGTGATCAAGCCAAAAATCGTCATGCCTACGCTCGGACTTTGATTGCGATAACGCAGATACGCGGGTACCCAGAAACCCAGACCACCGGTCACAAAGGTCATCAGTGTCATCGCGATGCAGTTGATGAGATAGGACCGTGTGCGAAACAGATCCAGGTAGTCACGGATGCTGCGGCGCGCCGATTTCTGTGCCGAATTATCTGCGGTGACGCGCGGGTCGCGTTGCCAGAAGCACAGCAGGCCCAGCAACAAACCCGGTGGAGCAACTAGATAAAATGCCCAGCGCCAGCCGAGGTGAGCACCGACCAGGCCACCAATTACGTAGCCGAGCGCGCTGCCGACTGGAATTGCTGCGTAAAAAATCGCCATGATGCGACCTCGTGTTTCAATCGGGAAAAGATCAGACAAAATCGTCGGCGCCGCGGGCCCGTAGCCGCCTTCACCGATTCCGACGCAAATTCGAGTTGCAAAAAGGATGGCGAATGTTGCCGCGAGGCCGGAGCCGCCGCTGGCGAGACTCCACAAAATCACAGCGGAACCAACGATGATCCAGCGGGAGAATCGATCGGCGAGCAAACCGAGAATCGGCGCGCTGACCATGTAAGTTACAAAGAACGCGTCGCCGAGCAGACCGGTCTTCGTCATGGCGTTTACGTCGTCGGCTGCAAAAAAACTTGCGCGAATATCAGGCTCGAGTGCCGCCAGAATTTGGCGGTCGATATAATTGAAAAGATTGATGGCCAGGAGCAGAAAGAGTGCGCTACGTGCGCCGCTCATCGGTTTTTTCCCGGCAGGTTCCATTGCAATTGCCGATTGCAGTTTGCCCGGTGCAGATTGTAAATCATAAACAATGCCTTCCATGTCCGCCGCTGAACGCGTGCTCTATTTTTTTGGGCGTCCGCTGGTGCGCTGCTTTTATCGGGTCACGGTGCTTGGCTTGGAAAACTTGCCACGAGGCGGATTTCTGCTTTTGCCTAACCATATCACGTGGGTGGACGCGATTGTGCTGCAACTCGCCTGCCCGCACCCGATTCGCTATATCATTGATCAGGAATTTTATCGCAAACCGATCCTGCATCGCCTTTTGCAGTTCGTGGGTTGCATTCCGATCGATTCGCGGCATTCGCATTCCGCCATTCGCGCGGCCGCGGAAAAAATCGCCGACGGCGAAATCGTCTGTCTTTTTCCCGAAGGCCAGCTGGAACGTACCGGGGTCTTGTTGCGCTTGCAGCGCGGCTACGAATTGATTGCGCGTCACGCAAACGCACTGGTCGTTCCGGTTTGGCTCGATCAACTATGGGGCTCGATCTTCTCGTTCCAGGGCGGAAGATTTTTCACAAAATTTCCGAAGCGGATCCCCTACCCTGTGACCATCGCCTTTGGCAAACCCCTCAAAGCCGAGGCCGCCGACAGTGCGACCGTGCGAGAAGAACTGCTTAAGCTCGGTGAATTTTGTTTCAGCCGCCGGCCATCATTAGATCGACACCTTGCCGAAGAATGCGTGCGCGGCCTGAAGCGCAGAAGCTTCGCGACAGCAGTGATCGACGGAACCGATCACAGCAAGCTGAGCCGGGCAAAATTGCTTGGCGCGGCGGCGGCATTGAGTCGTCATCTTCGGAAAGGATTCTCTGACGAACGCATCGCGATCGTTTTGCCTGCCAGCAAGGGATCGATGTTGGCGAACCTGGCTGTAACGCTGGCGGACAAGGTCCCCGTCGATCTTAATTTCACGATGGGACGCGCAGCGAATGAAACTTGCTGCAAGCGCGCCAACCTGCGGGTCGCAATTTCAGCGACGCCGTTCATGGAACGTTTCAAAGATTTTCCGTGGCCGGAACACGTCCTGAAGCTGGACGAACTGATCCCGCGTATTAAACGCCAGATCGTTTTCTGGTGGATCGTGTCGGTCTTGGCTCCAACACGTTTGCTGTTGCGTCTATTGCAAATTCCAAAAGAAGGCGGCCACAGGGAAGCAGTCTTGCTGTTTACCAGCGGAACCACTGGAGAACCAAAAGGCGTTGTGATCAGCCACCGCAACGTCGTCGGAAATGTTTCCCAATTCCGGGCGCTCTTAGATGCAACGAAAAGCGACGCCATCCTTGCGTCACTGCCGTTCTTTCACACCTTCGGGTCCACCGTCACACTCTGGTATCCGCTCATCGAAGGCGTTCGCATCGTCACCTATCCAAGTCCGTTGGACGCCGCAAAATGCGCGGAGCTGATTGAACGATATAAACTGACCTTCCTCCTGGTCACGCCCACTTTTCTGCGAATGTACTTGCGCAAGGCCGAGCCGCGGCAACTTCGCAGCTTGCGTCTCATTATCACCGGCGCCGAAAAATTGCCGCTCGACCTTGCCAGCCATTTTGAGAAAGGCTTCGACAAAAAAGTTTTCGAAGGCTACGGACTCACTGAGACTGCGCCGGTGGTGAGCGTGAATTTGCCAGGGCCAGAATTAAAAAAGCCGGGCCAACAAGTGCAACCGTCCAGTCGTTTGGGATCGGTTGGCAGAATGGCGCCCGGGATCGCCGCGGAAATTCGCGAACCAGAAACGGATCGAAAGCTTTCGCTGTACGAAACCGGAATGCTTTGGCTGCGTGGCCCGAACATTTTCGAAGGTTATCTGCACGATCCCAAGCAAACCGCGGAAGTTCTTCGGGATGGCTGGTTGAAAACGGGCGATATCGGTCGGTTCGACGAGGACGGATTCCTTTACATCGAAGGACGGCTCTCGCGCTTTTCAAAGATCGGCGGCGAAATGGTGCCGCACGAAACAATCGAAAGCAAAATTGTCGATCTCCTCGGTTTGTCTGGAAGAGATGAACGTCCGCTGGCGATCATGGGCGTGCAGGATGAGGCAAAAGGGGAGGCGCTGGTTCTGCTAAGCGCGGTAGACATCGATCTCGCGGAGCTGCGCAAAAAACTTCAGGAAGCGGGTATGCCAAACTTGTGGATTCCCAAACACGTCCAGCGCGTTGAAGCAATCCCGGTCCTTGCCTCAGGCAAACTGGATTTAAAAAAATGCCAGGGACTAGCAGCTGAAAGGTAGGGCGCGACCGCCCGGCGCGCCGATTTCCGCTGGATGGCGCCTAATCGTGCGCACAATCTGTTGGCAACTTGGCTACAAAGCTCGTCAAGACTTCGGCAAAGCGGTCCGGCTGATCGATGAATACCGCATGCGCCGTGTCTTCAATCTTTTCGAAACGCGCGCCCCGAATTTTCGCCACGGCCGCCTGTTGACGGGATAACTCGAACGATTTCGCCGAGGCGATGATCAACGTTGGACATTCAATCTTCTTCAGCGCCGGCGTCCGATTTACGCCGAACATGTCGGCGATGAGCATGCCAACTCCAACGTCGGGCGGCGTTTTCATCCCGGTGCTGACGAGCCCTTTGATAGCGTCGTCGCTCTGCGGT
>JBKPDP010000043.1:0-4248 GCA_046727935.1 Verrucomicrobiota bacterium
AGCCGTTCTCCCATCGATCTTAAGATTGAGAGCCAAATTCCATCCAAAGTTCGGGGCCCTCAAAACAATAAGACGTCCACCCGGCTGAGCGACGGCAGTTTCGGCGGAAGGGCCCGGCTCTGCTGGACTCGCGCGAGTTGCAAGAGAAGCTCTGGTGGCGGTGGAAAATGACGCAGTAGCGGCATTGCTTTCGCTGCTGTCAAAGCGTGATCGAGGCTGGTGCATTTCTTCGCCTGTGCGTGCATTCGACATCGCAAGCGTAGCACACGGTGCAAACCGTCGCAGACGAAGTTTTTCAAGCATGCAGCATTTCCGCGTCACTCATCGAGCACGAGCGAGACACTCAGCGATAACAAAAGGATCGTTGCCGAGCGCATCAAAAAGTTCCTTCAACACCTGTGGCTGGTTGGTGTTCTGTGCCATACGGTCCATTTCTGCCTGTAACCGCTCGGCAGTAATTGGCCGCTGCCAGTGATTCTCCAGTGCCTGCGACTTGCGCAGATACTCTCTTACTTTGTTTTCCAGCTGCGCCTGAGACATCACCGCATCCAGCGATGGCTTGGGATCAGGGCGCTCCCCGCGATCGCGGGGCCACATGCGGTGACCCCAATAGACTTCTTCAATAGCTCGCTGGTAGCGTACGCGTTCCGCAAATGTTAGCGTTCGCGGAGACGTTTCTCCAGCGCTCGCACGGAAGAATGCGCGCAACGGGATCGCGAGTGAGACCAAGAGAACGAATACCGCCGCAGCCCAATGAACATGCGCTCTAACATTTTTGGCGGTTCGCGCGATCATCCCAAACGCGAGAAATTGTGGATACGGTTTTAGTCTGAAATCGGAATCTCAGCAAGAGTATTTGCGAAGAACTAGTAGAATTAGGAAGTACGATGGGCATCGTTGATCGTCTGCAAAAAATTTCAGACACGGTTTGGGAATTGCCCGCGACTTACAAGGAAGGTATGCGCGTGCCGGCTCGGATAATCGCGACGGAAAAGCTGATGCGCGAAATGGACGAAGCGGTTTATCAGCAGATCAGTAACGTCGCGACTTTGCCGGGCATCACACGTTACGCTCTGTGCATGCCCGATGGGCACAGCGGTTACGGTTTCCCCATCGGCGGAGTGGCGGCGATGGACGTGCACGAAGGCGGCGTCATCTCGCCCGGCGGCATCGGGTTCGACATCAACTGCGGCATGCGCCTCGTCACTACGAATCTCACGCTGGATGATGTGAAACCGCGTTTGAAACAAATCGTCGATCTTCTATTCCAACGCGTGCCAGCCGGTGTAGGCAGCCATGGATTTCTAAAATTATCGCGTCAGGATTTTCGCGACGTCGTCGAGCAAGGTTCGCGCTGGTGCATCGAACACGATTTCGGCTGGAAGGAAGATCTCGAACTGACGGAGGAGAACGGCTGCATCCCAGGCGCCGACGCATCGAAAATCAGCGAACGCGCGATCGACCGCGGTTACAACCAGATCGGCACGCTAGGCAGCGGTAATCACTATTTGGAAGTGCAGGTCGCGCACCCAGAGGACGTGCGCGACAAAGACCTCGCTGAAAAATTCGGAATCACGATTCCGAACCAGGTCGTAGTGATGTTTCACTGCGGGAGCCGCGGTTTCGGGCACCAGGTTGCCACCGATTATCTTCAGACGTTTCTGAAAGTGATGGAATCGAAATACCAAATAAAAATTTTGGACCGCGAGCTTGCATGCGCGCCATTCGAATCGCCGGAAGGCCGCGATTATTTCGCTGCTATGAAATGCGGACTGAATATGTCATTTGCGAATCGGCAGGTGATTCTTCATCGCATCCGTGAAGTTTTCTCCGAAGTGTTTGGGCGTGGCGCCGAAGACCTCGGCATGCGGATGATCTACGACGTAGCGCACAACACCGCGAAGCTTGAGCGCCACATTGTCGATGGAAAAGAAAAGAGATTGCTCGTTCACCGTAAAGGCGCGACCCGCGCGTTCGGTCCTGGCCACGACGAAGTGGCTGCGCGCTACCGGGACATCGGCCAGCCGGTGATCATTGGCGGCTCGATGGAAACCGGCTCCTATCTGCTAGTGGGCACAGCATCAGGCGGAGAAACATTTTTTAGCACGGCGCACGGAAGCGGTCGCACCATGAGCCGTACCAAGGCGCGCAAGCAATGGCATGGCAAACAACTCCAGCGCGATCTGGAGGCCCGGGGTATTTACGTCCGCAGCACGTCATGGGCCGGCCTCGCCGAGGAAGCCGGGCCCGCCTACAAGAACATTGATGAAGTGATCGCGGCGACCGAGCTCGCGGGAATCAGCAAGCCGGTCGTGCGTTTCACGCCCATCGGGAATGTGAAGGGATGACGAGCGATTAGTGATCAGTGAACAGTGATTGGTGATCAGTTTGCCACGCTCGTTTACCGATCACTGATTACTTTGTGCCATGACTCCGCGCACACCAATCACGTTAGTGACCGGCCCGCTGGGCAGCGGCAAAACGACATTGCTTCGTCACATCCTTGCTACGCGCCCGGCGAAGATTGCCATCGTGATGAATGAATTCGGCGAGATCGCCATCGACACGAAAGTGATCGAAGGCAAAAACGTACGGATCGCAGAGCTCGGCGGCGGCTGCGTTTGTTGCTCTTTGCTCGGTGAATTCGAGGCAGCGGTAAGCGAGATTATCGAGAAAGTTGCGCCCGAAATTATCATCGTCGAGACCACTGGGCTCGCCGAACCTGAAGCGCTCGTGTTCAACATCCAGGAAGCGCTACCACAATGCCGCCTCGATGGCGTGGTTTCAGTAATCGATGCAGATATGCTGATTCGCTTTCCCGAGCTGGGTCACACAACGCGACTGCAGATTGAAGGCGCGGACATCTTACTTTTGAATAAGATCGATCTTGTGGCGTCGGCGGAAATTGAGCCGCTCCAAAACAAGCTACGTGAAATTAATCCGACTGCGGCAATTGTCCGCACCGAGCGTTGCCGGATCGATCCACAACTTTTGTTCGGCATCGGGCGCGAGAAAAAAGTCGCGCCACCCCGGCACGAACATCAGCCAGACTTCGAATCGTTCACACTAAGCTCGGACAAAACATTCTCCCGCGATTGCTTCGAGCGTTTCGTGGACGCCTTGCCCGCGAGCGTGGTTCGGGCAAAAGGTTTCGTACGCTTCCTTGATGGCGCGCAGCTTTTCAATTTCGTGGCCGGCCGCTGGGAGATGGAGCCGTTTGAAGCCAGCGAGACGCAACTTGTTTTCATCGGCAAAGAAGTCACCAAGCAAAAACCGGCAATCGTTCGCGCGCTCGATGAGTGCACCGTTAACAATGATGAAGCACGAATTACGAATGACGAAGGAATGTCGAAGCCAGAATGAGAGGGAGCAGCGATCGTCGCGCCCTTTCGGGTTTGGTCATTCGGATTTGATTCGACATTCGTCATTCGGATTTTGTCATTTTCTCCATGCCTTTTCATTACCTCGAGGACATAGGAACCGCCGATATCGCGTTTGAAGCGACCGGACGCGACCTGCCGGAATTGTTCACAGCTGCGGCCGACGCGACGATGAACGTGATGATAGATAATCTCGAGGCAATCGAGGCCCGTGAGACGCGGCAAATCGAACTCTCGACCGATAACATTGAAATGTTGCTCTTCGATTTTTTGCAGGAACTCATTTATTTCAAAGACGCCAAGCGTCTTTTACTGCGAGTCCGCGAGGCACAAATTGATCAGAAAGACGAAGCATATTTTTTGAAAGCGAAAGTGGCCGGCGAACGGTTGGACGACACGCGTCATCAACAGCGCGCTGACGTAAAAGCGGTCACGCTCCATGGTTTCTCTGTCGAGAAACAGGACGGCGGCTGGAAGGCGAGAGTGCTTCTGGACATTTGAACGCCAAGGA
Source organism: Verrucomicrobiota bacterium (assembly GCA_046727935.1). GTDB lineage: Bacteria > Verrucomicrobiota > Verrucomicrobiia > Chthoniobacterales > UBA10450 > Udaeobacter. Next base: position 3,892 of record JBKPDP010000043.1, read on the forward strand.
AAACCCGCTCTCGAGCGCCGATAGGAAGGGACAAAGCTCGAATTAAGCGGGCCGAGGGCGGCCCGGCTCCAGCAGCGCGCATTGACGATCAACGCTGGAGGCGGCCAGCCCTCAGGCCGTTCTCTATTTCGGCTCCAGCGCGACGTAGCCGCTGCGGCCCTGGGTATAGACGCGCAGCAGAATCTTTTCGTTAGCCTTCAATTTCTTACTGATGGCGACCAGATCCTTCGCGTTCTTAACCGGCTGCTTGTTCACTTCCTGGATCACGTCTCCCTCGCGTAAACCAGCTTTTCCAGCAGGCGAGTCGGCATCAACTTGTGCGATCACGGCCCCTTGAACGTCCTTCGGAAGATTCAG
>JBKPDP010000044.1:0-78490 GCA_046727935.1 Verrucomicrobiota bacterium
GATACGGCCAGATGGATTAGAGCGACTGAGCCAGCGCGGAATTGTGCGTGGAATGCGCTTCTGGACGGAATCGAAAGTTTGGCGCCGATTTTCGACAAGGTTTTTTCGGTGCAGCATTCAATAAACCCTTTTGCGCTAGAACCGCCAATGCCGCATCGTTCGCGTGAGCCGCTGGCGAGCCGTAAGAGATTTTAATTGACCTTTCGCACACGAACCCGGTAAAAAGTGAGATCGCGATGACGGGCAGCCGAGGTCACGGTGACTGCCTCGGCCGGTGTTTTATGTAAGCACGGGAGCCCAAACCCGTCTCATCCGCACCGCCAACACCCGTCATCGCACCCATCATAACTTTAGAACCCCTCGATTTGTTTCGGAAAAGATTCACTCCATACACCGGTTCAAAGAAAGACTCAGTTCGCTCTAGGATTTACGCCTAGGTTGGATCAAAATTGTTCCGCCACATTTTGGGCAAGAGGCGGCAACCACCGTCTGGATGAAGCGGAGCCGCGCAGGCATTTTCTGCATCTAGTTAGTAACGGATGCGAATGGAAATTCGCGCGCCCTTACGGCAAATCGAATCGCTCTTGTCTCGGAACTTCGTTCCGTTGTTTCCGTAGAAGGAAGTGACAAATGAAACCACGCTTCAGCCGGAGCGATAAAGTTCTGCGCGGACAACTGCAAAAACCGAATCAAAAAAGAAAGCCGCCGATGAAAACGGAACGCGCACGTTTTGATAGCTTGGTCGCTCGTTATTATTGCGCCGTTTACAGTTTCGCGTCGCGAGTGACTGATGATCCTCTGGAAGCAGTTTTATTAACGCACGACGCATTCAATAGCACCCGAAAGCAACTCCGGAATCGCCGCGATGAGGTCGAGCGTGTGACAATCCTTCTAAATGCTGTAATTCGGGCGGGTCTTACTGCCTGCTTGAACCGAGCTTAAAGCCTCTTCTCTGCAATGGGCCGGATATCCGAACACAGCGTTTTCCGAAAAAAGATTGGCATGAGATTTGGCTGCTCGCGCCCATGCCTCTCTCCTCTAGCCGAACATCTAATGCTGCAAAAATATCTGGACCTTCGGCCGTTGCCACGCAGACGGGCCCAATCGAAGGTCGGGCGGGAACAGTGGGTCAAAATGTGATCAACCGGCCGGACGAGGACCAGCAGGCTAATCAAGGTGCAATTGACTACGCAAAGTTTCGCAGCCGTTCACAGAATGCTGTGATTCGCGTTTATGATGACGCTGGCAACGTGATAGAAACGCACGAGTACACTGGCGATTTCAAAGAACCGTAGCGCAATTTTGTTCGCGGGGTCAGTAGCTCGTCTGCTTGTGCTAGGCAGCTTTACTCATTGTTGAGGACCGTTTGCGGTGCGGGCTTGCTCACCTGTAGCACATGTTCCCTGTCGCAAAACTTGACGATTTCTGATAAGTCGTCGCCTCGCCAATATCTTCGGTGCAACCTCTTCGGGAACAAGATGCGATATTCCTTAAGCGCGTTGTGGTAACGGGTCCGGCATTGCCACTGCGGACCTCAATGAAACCTTTGATTCGCATTTTCTCCCTAGTAGTCGCTGGCTTGTGGAGTGCGGTGCTTTCGACGAACGCGCAGGTCAACGTTACCCAGGAGCACAACCATCTTTCCCGCGATGGCCTCTACATCGATTCGGCCTTCACGCGATCCGCTGCTGCTAATGTGAGGCGCGACCCGAACTTCAATGGCGCGATTTCAGGCAACGTTTATGCCCAACCCCTTTACGTCGAAGATGGGCCGGGCGGCCGGGCGAAAGTTATTGTCGCAACTGAATCCAATAACGTTTACGCGCTCGACGCCGTTAGTGGTACTGTAATTTGGCAACGGAACGTCGGTGCAGCCGTCACTTCAGGTCTGCCCTGCGGCAACATCAGTCCGCTCGGCATTACTGGCACGCCCGTTGTCCATCTTGCTTCTAGATCATTGTTCTTCGATGCCATGATCAATGGCCCGACCAAGAAGCATTTCATTTTTTCGTTGAATGTGGACACCGGCGCGACCAACGCCGGCTGGCCGGTGGACGTGAACGCCAGAGCCAGGTACAACGGCCTAACTTTTACTTCGTCGATCCAGAACCAACGCGCCGCACTCGGGCTGGTCAATGGCGTGGTTTACGTGCCCTATTCCGGACACTACGGCGATTGCGGCACGTTTCACGGCTGGGTTGCCGGCGTGCCAATTAACAGTCCTTTCAGTGTGAGAGCCTGGGCGACCACAGCGATTGGTGGTGGGATTTGGGGACATGGCGGTGTTGCCAGTGATGGCACCAACATGTTCGTGGTCACCGGAAACACGTTCAACACTGGAGGCAACTGGGGCGGTGGTGAAGCAATTGTTCGTTTGCAAGCTGGGCCGGTCTTTAGTGGCTCTCCCACCAACTACTGGGCACCTACTAACTGGCTCTCGCTCGATAACGGTGACATCGATCTCGGCGGGTGCGGTCCAGTCCTCATCAATGTATCCGGCGCGACGCCTTCGCAGCTGGCGCTCGCATTGGGCAAAGATGGCAAGGCATATTTGCTCAACCGTAACAACCTTGGCGGTATCAGGGCGCCGGTAGCCTGGGCGAATGTTGCCAATTCCGTGAGAGGTCAATCGGCTGCCACTTACCGTACCAGCCAAGGGACATATTTTGTCTTTCGTAACGGGAGCAGCGCTGTGTCGGCTTATAAAATCACTGCCACCAATCCGCCTAGGATAATTCCTGCGTGGACCGTTAGCCAGAACGGTCAGGGCTCGCCCTGGGTTACAACTACTGATGGGACAAACAATGCGATTGTGTGGGTGGTCGGCGCCGGGGGCGACCAGCGTTTGCACGGCTACAATGCCGATACTGGCGCAATCATTTACGCAGGTGGCGGGCCGAACGAGCTAATGACCGGAACACGAAAGTGGAACGCCGGCATTGTCGCGCGAGGTCGGATTTACTTCGCCGCCAGCAACAAAGTCTATGCTTTCGCCATGCCGTAAGGACCTCACGTCTGCTCCTATCGCAACGCAACGCCATGAACGCGCAAATCGAGGCTGCGGATGGCGTCTTTGCCAACACCAGCGGCGATGCGCTGCCGTTCGGCCTGGCTGTGGTACACCGAAATCCCGCACGCAATCGGCTACGCTGAATTTTACAGCCGCTCACATATGCTGTGTTGACGATACGGCTGGCAACGTGATTGAGACGCTCGCGCACGCGGGCGATAAAGCCGTTGAGTTCAAAATCATCGAGCACATCGCCAATGCCGGGCAAGAAAATCATGAGCTCGCGCGCGCTCTGTTCCTGTGTGTCGGCAAAATCGAAACGGCGCACAGAAAGCGGCTTACGGGTCGGAAGCAGGGCGGCGCATTTCGGAAAACGCAGGGCCAAGCTGCAAGACAGGCCGCGTTTCAGCCGGCGTAAACGGTGCCTCAGGGCCATTGAACGCGAAGGTCGCCCTCGCTCATCCAAAGCTACAATCTCGCCGTCAACAATAAAGCGTTTCACTGGCAGTATCTCGAGCATCTTGACGACCAATGGAAATTTGGAGCTGAACGACATTCCGTTGCGGGAAAACAAATTAACCTCGCCATCCTGCTGGATTGCGATCGTGCGATACCCGTCCAACTTCAGCTCATACTGCCAGAGTTCGCCCTCATGGGCTTGCTCAGGCGTATTGGCAAAACCGTGGGTTATAATCCGCATATCGCGCATGTCGGTGATGGCGAGTAATTGATTGTTCGCGAATCGGATCAGAAGAAAAGATTGCAGAGCCCGCTGAGCAGGCCAACACCCGGACACGGCTTCTGGACCCCTGCAAAGCGCAGGTAGAACTGCTCGTAGGTGTCGGCGTTCTCGATCCGCGTCGCCTTTGAGAAGGACCAGCCGTTCTTCCATGCAAAGTCTGGCTTGTAGTAGAAGTTGTCGTCGGTCTGGCCGTAGGCGTGGGTCATCTCGTGGAGGAGGACGACGGACCGCCGGGCGATCGTCGGAAAATTCCAGAATCCCGGGTCGCAGAACGTGATGTCACCCTCCCAGTCGGTGTAGGCATTATTGCCCTGGCAATCGGAATCGTTCTCGGAAGCGTAGCTGCAGTAGATCTCGAGGTCGTCGTCGGTGAAGCCCTCGTCGTTGTAGACGTCGCCGAGGGTCTCGTTGATGTCCATCGCTTGGCTCGCGGACAGTGCCATGTTGAACGAGATGGTGTTGTCGAACCATAGGTTGAGGCTCAACGTCGTCTGCGGCACCGGCCAGCTGTAGCCGGCACCGTTAAAGGCGTTGTCGCGCGCGTGCTTGACCTCGTAGTAGGCATCGCTCGCCGCCTTCGTGCCGGTGCACACGACGCTACCGATCATGCACTTGGTCACACTCGTGTCGGACCCTGGACCGACCACTAAAGGGCAGTTGCTGCTCGCCCAGCCGCAATCGGTCTCGTAGGAAATCCACTGTCCGGTTGGGCAGATAAAAGTGTCGGTACGGTCCCGCCCGGTCGGGTCGACGAACGTGTGCGGGTTGTTGCCGACGTAGGCGAGGCCGTTGCCGAGGTTGGTGCCATCCCCCCACATCCCAATCGTGTCCCGGCTGGTGAACCGCCCGGGTGCGGGGTCGAGGTAACGGGTACGGAAAGCGTAGAGCCCGGTCTCTGGGTCGTAGCGTTGCCCGGTGAACAGGTACGGGTTTCCCACGGTCGAGCGGCCGATCTCTCGGCCGGAGCCGTCAAGAATCTTCGGCTGGCCGAAGTCGCCGTACTCGTAGCGTTCGACCGCCAGCCCGGCGCCGTCCGTGAGCGCCCGCACGCTGCCGAGGTCGTCGGCGTGGTACCAAAAGTCCGCCGCACCGCGCCGCATTGTCACGAGCTCGTCGAGCCCGACGCCGTATACATAGCTCGCGGCTGTGTGTCCGGCCGCGTCCTGCTCCTCGACTAGGCGCCAGCCGTCGTAGAAGTAGCGGGTCGTGACGCCCTCAACTGTCCGCCGGATGCGGCGCCCGAGAGCGTCGTAGGTGTAGGTCGAGACGCGGTCGGCAGGGCCTTCAACCGCGCGGACTAGGCGGTCATGGTAGTCGTAGGCATAACTCCGGCTGGCGCTGCCCGTCTCGACTTGGACCAGGTTCCCCTTGCGGTCGTAGCGCCGCGTCTCGCGACACGGCGTGGTCGTATACTGATTCACCTGGCGGTCGGCCGGCTCCGGGAGCGTCGGCGCCATGCTGTAGTCGGATCCGCACGGATCGCCGCGCACCGCGGTCCGGTTGCCGGCAGCGTCGATCTGGTACTCGAGGGAGCCGCCTCGGGAATCTTCGCTGCGCACCAAGCGGCGGACGGAGTCGTAACCGTAAGCGTGGCGGAGCCCGCCCGGACGCCGATCGGCGTGCTCCGTTTTGTTGTCGGAGCGGTCCCAGCTGAAATGGCGCTGGTCGAGCTGTGGGTCACTCGCGGTCGCGTGCAGGATACTGATCGTCCGCCGGTCCCCATCGTACCCATAGCGGCTCTCTCCGGAGAGAGCCGGCACTCGTCGCGTCTCCACGCGTGTCGGTCCGACGTAGTTGTACTGGGCAATCCGACCCCCCTCGTCCGCGATGGTCTTCAGCCTCTCCAGCGGGTCATACGTCATGCTGACGGTGCGGCCCCCTGGGTAGCGCAGGCGGAGCGACTGGCCGAGGCCGTCGTGCTCTGCGGCGGTCGTTTTACCGTCGAGCAGTTCCGTCATCCGATTGCCCATCGAGTCGTGCGCACGCGCGACGAGCGAGTCGTCGTCCTCCGCGAGGACCACCCTCGACAGGCCGTCATAGGCGAACGCCTCGGACGTGGTGTCGGAAGCGACGCCAGGTCCGGGTTTTACCTCGCGCCTGAGCAGACGATCAAGACGGTCGAACGTGCTGCCGACGATGCTGCCGTTCGGATCAATGGTCCGGCGCACATTGCCGTGCACGTCGAACGCCGATGTCTCCCGGGATCCATCGGCATTGTCGTACCCGCCCGATGCCGTTGGTCCCCATCGGTTTTCCGACCCCCGGGTTACTGCCAAAACCCTCCTGACAGTAAGTCTCCTGTAAAACCCGCACTACTACTACTGTCACCCCTAAAGGGGTGTGACAGTAATAGTAGTAGGTGTCATAACCTAGTTCTGACAGTTCTGACAGTTCTGACAGTAACCTCATGATATTCGCGTCCAAAACCCGGCGATCTCCATGATTTTATCCTGTTGCATTAGTTCGCGTTTCACCCTCCAGAAGGTGCTCTCGCTAATTCCTAAATCACCCTGGGCCCGTTCGCGCCAAGCGTTTACCTTCAGGTCTTTGCCATCGAGCAGTTTGAGCATTTGCTCGTGCGTCACCTTGCGAGGCGCGCCGCCTGGTTGTTTCAATCGGGTAGGGTCGAGGTTGTCGTTCCGTCTCATCAGTGGGAATTCCCATTCAACGACAAACGGTTCGATAGGCGGATGATTGCGCAACGTCGCCTCAACCACCAGGGCATCGTGTTCCTCATGTTTCGTGAATATCAGGATCGAATCCGGATCCCGCGCAAAAACGCCGCTGCCACTTAATCGATCAATCGATTCTTTCGCGGCCTGGTTGCCTTTAGAAAAATGCGCACCGAAAGCAACTGCAGCGTCCGATTCGACGGCGAGCATTTCCAGGTTGTTCATCACGGCGGCAACGTGGTGAGTTGGATTTTCTTCGTGTCCCCCGAAAACTTTGTAGATGGGATCGATAATGATGAGCGAATATTTGTCCTTGCCGGCCGCCGCCAACATTTGCGGAAGCAAAATTGCTAAATCGGCCGCAAATCCTCGCAGATTCCAAACTTCAAGCGTGCCGGATTCGAGTGTAATTTCTTTAGCTTCGACAACCGTCTTAAGACGCTTTGTGAAATAACCCTGTTGCAGCTCGAGGTTAACGTATAGCACTCGCCCTTTCACCGTGGCGCATCCCATCCAGGAGTTGCCAGTTGCAACCGCGGTTGCCAGGTCGATCAATTGCCAGGTCTTAAAACTTTTCGACGCGCCGCCGAGGACCATCTTGCCGCCTTTGTGTAAAATACCATTGACGACATCGGGCGGTAAAACGATCGCGCGCGATATTAACTCCGCGGCATCTTCAATCGGCGGCAGTTGTTTTTCGCGCGACTTACCGTCACCGCCGTTTGATTCAATTCCGCCAAAATCTTTGTTTAATTCGCTTACGAACGCGCTCATCATTTGATCATCTCCGGATTGAAAAAATAGACGGTTTGTCGCCGGCCATTGTCCCGGCGCCCATCCGGCATCCGAACGAACTGCGACCGGAGCCAAGTCGCTGGATCGGCGCCGAGACTCACTGCGTAATCCATGAATCGGCGCCAAGCAGCCTCCGGGTATCCGCTGCAATAAAACCAGCCGTGAATTGATTTGCCTCCGCTATGGACAGCCATCACGAACGGGGCTTTGCTGGCAAGATTTAGCAACACCGCCGACTGCTCATCCAGAGTCCCCTTGTCTTGTTCGACTACGAGGAACCTGCGCGGACCGGTGTTATCGAGTGAATGCTCCGATTCCTTGCCCTCTTTCGTTATCCCGGTGATCGCGGACATCGGGCTAGGAACGATGAATTGTTTCTCCGAAAGTTGCCCGCGCCAATCGCTACGTGGACGCGTGGCGAACCGAAACTCCGACTCCCCAGCGCAAAGGAGTGGATCTCCGGGAAAGAGCAGGTCGATGATTTCTTCCGTGTGCGACTCGTTATCATCCAGACGAACCGGGGATAGCTCCCAGAGATCTAGGCCACTACCTTTGGCAATTAACTCTTTCCGCTTCTCCAAATTCAATGCCGGCCACGCATAATATCCATTCTCGATTTAATACCCCTCCCGTTGCGAATTTTTGATCGCCTGGTCAATCTCTCTCTCGGGGATGTGACGGCCGCATAACGCAGCTGCGTTCTCAAGGATCGGCCGCATATCATTTTCGGTTCGATCGCATTTCCAGAGCGCTCTAGCCGCGCGAAAAAGCCAGCTATGAAATCCTTCGCCGGATGGCGGCGGGTTACTGATAATGTCGGCGCACCATTGCGGCAATTTGCCCTCCATGATGGCGCGACACTCCCGGAAAGTGTGCTCACGCTTTGGCTTCGACTTTTTCACCAGCGCCGCCTTTCCAGTTCATCTGCGAGCCTTGCCCGGCGTTGCTCGAAAAACCAAAACGGCGTTTCGAAAAGTCTTGCCAGCAACGCGACTGAATGATATTTGAAGCGCAACAAGTGAGTTGGTTCTGGCGCGGCATTGGCGGGTCGCGCCGCTCTTTTTTGCGGCGATTTCATTAGCCGATCCGGTGCAGTTGGACGAAAGCCTCGATGTCGGCCGGAAGGAATCGAATGGTCCGCGGAGATAATTTCACATAAGGCAATCTGCCTTGTGCCATCCAATAGTTAATTTGGCGCTCCGAATACCCTGTGCGGCGGGCTACTTCGCGCTTGTTCCAGAGTTGCACACCTGTGCCGGTATCGTCTTGCGGTTTCATGATACTTAAGGCACGGTGTCAACTTGGCGTGTTACCTTTTGGCTTTCCACGAGGGAAACGAGCCGCCGATGTTACCTTTTTAATGAATCGGAAGATTTTAAAAGCGCGCGACTTGGCGGAGCTGACTGGCTACCACGTCAAGCATATCTGCCGACTTGCGCGTCAGGAGAAAATCGACGGCAATCGCGCCAATCCTGGCGGCAAACAAATCTGGTGGATTGACGATGAAAGGATTCGGCGCTGGATCGATTCGCGGAATTCCGCGAATTTGGATGATAACAGCAAGCGTAAATTCCTTTGGGATTATGTCCCAACCAAGGAACGCAAGGCTTTAGAAGGTGACAGCAACGACGCGCCGACATGGCATCCGTTGACCTTTATCAATTACCTTTTGAAATGGCATCGCCAAGTGAAAACGGGGCAGATTCAGGCGCCGCCTCTTGAAGTCCTTCGGCACGATTTTGAGCAGCCGGTGTTCCTCATGATAGAACTTATGGGAACCGAGTATTTCCTCGAAAGGCTGGCGGAGTTTTACAGGAATAACGGCGACGAGATATTCGAAAAGTTGAGGAGGACTGACTAGCGATCGCGCGGCCGAGCACGCGGCTTTGGCGTTGTGATGATGTCCGTGTGCCGTCGGCGTGGGCGTTGCTGTTGCCGTCGCTGATGGCGTTGGCGTAGGGTTGGGCGATGGACTTGGAGTCGGCGTGGCTAGCGGCGTCGCTGTTGGGGTCGCTGTGGCTGTTGGCGTTGCGGTTGCGGTGGGAGCAACAGTCGCCGTCGTTTGCAACGCTTGCGCGAATTGACGTAGATGCCTACGCGGCGAAAGCCGCGCGAACCACATTTGCCGCTCGCTTAGGCGCAATCGCGAACCACGCTGGCGCGTGATTTTCTCTGTCCAACTCGCGGTAGTTGGTGAACAGTTTCGCAGGGCTGTTGCCCATCTCGAGCGCCACACGCGCCGCGTCGGGCATGATCGACAATCGATATGTCGCGTAACTGTGTCGCAAGATATTGCTGCTCCACTCGATCCCCTGCTCTTTCGCGAAGGCAATGGCGGCATCGACGGTACGACGGCTTCTAAAGAGCTTGCCGGTGCTTCCGCGGTAGGGAGCCAACCAAAGCATGAGATTGGGTTGAATCGGAACCAAGCGCCTCGTTGCCGTTTTGGATTTGCGTGCCTTCACTTCGATGTGCCCCTTTTCGAAATTTACTTCGCTCCATTCGACCCGGAGAAGTTCAGCAGATCGAATCCCGGTGAATGCGCCGAGTGCAAAAAAAAGTTGATGCATCGGATTGGCTTTATTTAAGAGCAACGCCAATTGAGTCGGCTTCAAAACTGCAATTTCGCCATCGTGATCGCGCACCGTTTCAACGTCGTCCGCTTCCGTAGTTTGCCCTTTAGGCAGATAGCCACGTCGCCGGGCAAAATGAAAGAGCGACACAATAGCTTCTCTCGCGTTGTTGCGTCAGCGCGGGGAGAGCTTCAGGCTATCGAGCCAATGCACGATCGTCGCGGTGGTCACGCTGCCGATGTTCGTTTGAAACGCATCGGCGAATCGAATCAGATAACTTTTTAGTGTCTGGACGTAGCGCTTGCTCTTGCCTTCTGCTTCTTTTCGCGCCAGGAGTTCCTCTACAACTTCACGTACGCGCTTCGGCACGATGTCATTCTTGCTTTTGAGCGCGATGTAATCTTGCACCGCCGCGTGAAGGGGAATCCCGAGCGGTTCGAGTGCGCTCACTGCCGCCAGATAGTTTTCACGGTCCACATTTGTTAACGACAAAACATCGCGGCGCCCTTTTTCGATTGAGATCGCAATCTCATGTGCGCGGCTCTTCGCATCGGGAAGTTTGCGGAAGTTCTCGCGGATCCTTTTGCCGTTGTGATAGTGGACCACGGTAAAAAGCGCATAGCCGCCGGATTCGCCTTCGTAGATTTTGACGCTCGCGTTGCCTTCTTTAATGATTTTCATTTTGTATGACAATTGATGACAGAATTATGTCACACGGTGCACGAATATGCAATCTTTACCAGGGGATTTCCTATGGTAGCAGGAGAGCGCTGTTATTTTCGACTCCCGTACGCGCTGCCACCTACGAAACAGCGTCTTTCATAGGGAAAAACCTTGCGTAGCCGATTGAATTGCTGACCGCATTCGACCCATCGTACCACAGCCGAGCGAATGGCAGCGCATCAGAAATCAGATCAACGCCGCAATCATCTTTACGCGGGCGGATTTCGTAAACATGGACGCCCTGGACTCTTAACATCAGCGGTCCTTCAAGTCTCTGATGTGCCTGACCCAAAAATCGATTGCGGAGCGATGTGTCGCCCGCACGCACGTTCCCATTTCTTTGTCTAAGTGGCCGAGCAATGATTCGCCGATAGCCTTGCGCGTGTAAAACTCCTCTATCCCATCTTGCATGAGCTGGTGGTGCGTCATTCCACGCCGCATGGCGTCATTGTCAATCTGCTCAAGTTTTTCTTTGCTTGAATCATTGAAACCCATTTTTCCCTTAGCATTCCCTTCGGCTGCCGCGCTGGTTTCTGGTGTTGTTGTGGAACTCGTCCAGAAGTTTCTAATCGCACAGGTTGACCACCGTTTGCGGGAACATCCTGCAAAAACCGCTTTGACGGAACCAAATTGGATTTTGTCGCCATCGTTTAGCTCAGCCTCAGTGACAAGGACGCCATTGATCTGTGTCCTATTCGTGGAATTTAAATCCTTTAGCCAATACGAGGCGCTCACCCTCAGAAGCACGGCGTGCTGCGCTGATACCGCCAAATGATCAATCACTATCTGGTTCGATGGAGCACGGCCAATCATGACAACGTCATCAACCAACTCGTGCGTTAGGAGATCAACTCCTTCCCAATTCAGAATCAGGCGAGCCATTCTTACCTCCAATCCAGCATGAAAACTTTGCCTTCCGTGACGTTGTCCTCTGCTGAGGAACCGTTTTTACACCGATTGCAATCCATCTGGTTCTACGGTAACGATGGAAGGAAGTTCCCGATATGAATAAACGCCGCGTCTCTTGTACGGGGCTCCGAATCCGCAGGGCGGGCACGTCTCTTGCGGCGCAGCAACACTGCTGGCCCGTAGTGTCGTAGCCGTTGGTTCCAGTTCGTTCACGCGCAGGATTACCGAGATCCCAAACTTTCGTGCAGTAGGGGTTCACCGACTCGGCTAGATCAACAGACTGATGCTTGAAAGCCGTCGAACGTGGGCTCGGGGGCGTGCGAATGTTCCTCGCTATGCTTTTCGAAACGGAATCCACGCATCCGAACAGGAAGCTGCCAAACACGAGTTTAGCAACAAGATCATCGAAGCGACGGCGCGATCTGATAGCGTTCATTTCAAACCGCGGCACAAAAATCCTAGATCTTCACGACTACGACAATCAAACGATTTGGGGTCGTCTGTAAGGGTCCACGTTTCCCAAATCCATTGTAATCGCATTCAACCGATCACCTCAATTCTTCTTCACAAAATCCGGATGCTTGGCGACCCAACCGTACAGCAATTTATTCCAAAAAGTCACTGTCGTTCGTCGCGAAGAAGTTGGCGGTCACCCCACCAGGAGCGACTTTGCTGTCCATTCCCAGAGCGACTTCGACTGTGGCGAATTGAAACTTCCGCCGTGGTGGGACCTGTCGCGTGGCGACCCTCGTTTCGCAAAGATCGTGGCTTCGCTCGCCAGGAAATAAACTTCGCGACGGATTGCACGGATAACACGAATCGCTTAGGGCGTGACTGCCAGGCGCTCCGCGCCGGCGCTTTTTTAACCGATCGCAACGAAGAAAACGAAGGACTTCGGCTTGGGGAGAGCTTCCTCGCGCGAATTTCATCAACCAGCTGATGCAGGGGCCGAGTGTCGGCTTTCCAATCCAGGTCCACAAAGGGGCGAACCACTCTGGTCTCCACATAATTCGGCTGGATGGGTAACGCACGGTCCAACACAAAATTCTCTTCAGGATAACGCTGGAAAAGATCGTAGCTGATCGCGATCTGCTGAGGCGTGTCGAGGTCGCGCGGGTTGAGCTCAACGGCGCGTTCCAGGTCTGGTTGGGATTCTTCCCAGCGCCCCTGCCGCCTTTGAACATAGCCCAGATTTTCAAACGGAAGCACGGCGATGCTTTTCTCCAGCACCGTGGGATTGACAGTTGATCCGGCATCTGTCGGATGGGTGCGCGGCGAATGAAAAACGAAAAATGCAGACGCGCCGAGAATCAGGATGGCGGCGGCTGCGAGCGCGACGCGGGTGCGTCCCACGCCGCTTGCCTGTGCAGCACAACGTTGCAGTCGCACTGCCAATTCGCGTGTGCCGGGCCGCGCCGCCGGCTCGAATGCGAGCATGGACTTGAGCAGCGATCTCAGGTGGGAAGGGACACGCGCTGCTTTGAGTTGTTCAGTGGGAAGGGCACTGAATTGTTGAGCGCGGCGAATCTCCTCGACGCTATGGCCTCCAACTGGAGTTTTTCCTGTGAGCGCGAACCACAGCGTTACGCCTAACGAGTAGATATCGGAGCGCACATCAAGGGTTGTATTTTCAAATTGCTCCGGACTGGCGAATGCCGGCGTCCCCACGAAGCCGCCCCAAGTCAGTCTCATCGGATCAACCGGCGCGTTAAGTGCTTTGGCCAAACCGAAGTCGATTATTTTGACTGTAGGCGGCCCGTGTTGCGGGGGGCCCGTCGCTTTCAGGCGCGTCCGGCGATCGCGCCCTACCACTTCAGACTCGTCGGCGTGCACGAGCATTAAATTTGCCGGCTTTAGATCGCGATGAATCAAGCCGCGCTTTTCCGCTGCGGCCAATGCAGAGGTGACTTGCTGCGCAATCTCGATCGTGGTGCAGACGTCGAGCGGCCCCGTGCGACGAACACGTTCCTCCAGCGTCTCGCCTTCGATCAATTCCATCGCGTAAAAGCATTGTCCTGTCTGCTCGCGAATTCCGAATTGGAACACGGTGGCAATGTTCTCGTGTCGCAGCGCAGCTGCTGCGCGAGCTTCACGCACAAAACGCTCACGGGCCTCAGTGCTTCGCCCGGCGATTCCGATCGTAATGATCTTCAACGCCACCTTGCGCTGGAGCGTCGTATCGATGGCGCGATACGTCACGCCCATCGCCCCATGCCCAAGCTCGTAAAGACTTCCGTCCTCCCGGCGCTCAATCTCGTAAACTCCAAAATGCGCGTCACCTTCGAAAGCGTTCAAGTTTGAATGCTGCGGCACATCAGCTTCGCCGCCGATCCCAACCCGCAATAAACAAAGCATGCAGGCCAGTCCGCCGCTTGATGTTTTCTCGAGCGCGCCGCCGCAATCCGGGCAGGTCGAGATTTCTGGAGCAGCAGGTTGCATGTGCCTAGCTTACCTTTTTCTCTGGAGCACGAGCGCCAGTGTGATGTGACTCAGTGGAATTGCTGTTTTAAGCCGGACTGCTGATTTCATAATATGGTCGTTTCTCTTTCCCGCCATTACAGGTTGATGTACTGATTGCGGATCTGCAGGGGGCGAAGGGCCCCCCTGGGAAAAGGTCATCCGTCCCGACTCAGACCAACTGGTGTCGAGTTTTAAAAGAATTTTGCCAGCTTGTCGAGAACAAAATGTCGGCACAGCTGTAGCCGGGATCGCGCTGAGGTTCCCTCTGCGGTGTTGCACCCAGGATAATCGCCATCCGGCGGCGGACTGACCCTCCGCTTTTGGCAAGAGTCCAAAGGAGACGAGCGCCAGTATTGGAAACAAAGCAGGGGTGTTCTCAGTTGTTTCCGCTTTCTCATCTAAGCTGCGGCCAGCGCTTGACACAAATACCGCAGTTCGTCATCCACCTCGGCGGCTTCGCGGACCGTGCCGCGAACTTCTTCACGCAGAATTGCCCGATACCGCGCGCGCAATCGGGCTAGCTCGCGGCGCAAAGTACCGACAGTTAGACGTGACCGCCGCGCCATCTCTTCGTATGGCACTGCTGACTCTTCCGTCGCCGCAAGACGCGGCATCAAGTAGCCAAAAAGCTCCGCTTTGCCAGCGAGCGCGCACTCCTGCGCAAGACGACCCAGCGCTTGCCGCACAAGGCACGTCGCCCATTCGCGATCGTAAACTTCATCGGCCTGCCATTTCGCTCCTCGCGCAATTTGCGTCTCCGCCTGGTCGTCCAACTGCGCTAAAATCATTCCGCCGCCGCGTTTCAATGCGTGTTCGCGATCGCGAGCATCCGCGATAAAATGCTTCAGCGCACCGAGGAGAAAAGAACGGAACCGCCCTTTTTCCCGATCGGCGTGCGCATAACCGCGGTTTTCGATCAAGTGGGCGAAAAAGCCCTGCGTCAAATCCTGCGCATCCTCGCGTCCATATCCTTGCTTCCGCAAGAAAACGTACAGCGGACGCCAATAAATCTGGCACAGTTCCGAGAGCGCACTGAGTGCCTGAGCGGAAGTCGCCCCGGAAACGCCCGCTTTGAGGATCATCGTCCAACGGGTCGAGGCAAATAATTCATCGCGACTTTCCGCTTCCCGACACGGCGGAAGCGACGTTGTTTTCACAAAGGTTACTTAAAAATAATACGTGGAGGGCGCGGCAGCCGGTTGCATTTGTCCAAACGCCCCGGCCGGCAGCGTAATCGTGTCGCCGTCGTGCGCGGCGTTATGCAAAGCCTGCGCACTCGTCTCCGACCCGTTGGAATGGTAAACCGTAGCCCCGCAACGCAGGGCCGAAAAGCCGCTCATAATAAGGATAAACAGAAGGATTTTTTCCGAGATTTTCATAATTGGGGCTTATCGATCCTCGCGAAGCGCCGCCGTCCTTGATATCAGAATCAATTGTCATGGCAAGCAAAATTTCTCTGTTCGGGCCATTTCCCAAGCGTCCTGCGTTGACCTTTGCTCTTGATCTTCAAGGAAAGATGGCTCGCTAGCGGCCGTGGCGGTTGGAAAAGGGCCCGGCCTGTTTTGCGAGAGCATGAGCAGGAGTGAGAGGTCTAAGCCGCGGCCAATGCGCGGCACAAATATCGCAGTTCCTCATTCACTTCCGCAGCTTTGACCACCGTGGCCCGGACTTCTTCATGTAGAATTGTCCGATTGATGCTGACGCCTAGCTATAACATTTCCGCTCTGAATACCTGAGCCTTATGTGAGACGCACGAGCAAACAGGCGAGTTCAAAGAGCCGTGAGTATGCGCCAGATGACGTTAAGCAATTCTGGCGAATAACGCCGATGCAACCGCTGCCGGACAGCATCAATTCTCAGTATTATCCTATCCTACACCAAAACCAGAGGTTGGAAGTAGCCCTCCCAAAGCACTCTTTACGACTGTGAGGCGCAGGATATTGCCGACGACATCAACATCATGCGCTTCCGGCGTGAAGGGAAGCTTGCTGAAGCTACTGCTTTGGATGCATTATTTCGTTGGTTCGGCGTCCCTCGTATCTCCGATGCCGCATCGACGAGGGACTTTCGATGCACGCTGCAAAACGTACTGCGATTGTGCCCCCAACTGCCCCAGGGGTGACCGGTGTGCCGGGCGGGAGTAATTCTACCGCAAGAAGATTATCTTAATCCTACTCCGCGAAAATCTCATTCGAAATTGGGCGCTGTACTCCTCAAAACCCAATAAAATTCTGGGGTACTCCCGAATGGTCGGACCTTACAACCGTCGGAATACCTCGTGATTTTTGAACCAGTGGCAGTTCGAGTCCTAGCGAGGCAGCGTTCTGTTTTTATAGGCAAATCGACGCGAGCTGGCGGGAGAAAGTTCCAAAGTTCCCAATTTCCATTCCCGTTCCGGCAGCGCTGGTACGAGAAACAGCCAAACCACGTCCGAAATAGCAAGATGATTTGTCGCAGCGATTATCTCCAGCATGTCGGCCGGGATTGTCACGCTATTTACTTTGTTAGGTCTCGAACCCATGTGTTGCTATTATTTGCGAAACGTTTCGTAGCGTCAAGCATTCTTCTTAACTTTTCTGCGCCAGACGGGAACTATCTGGTTCAATCCCCGTAGAAGTAAATGTGAAGATCGCAAAGACCGACGCGGTAACCGTCCGCCTCGACCCGAAACTGAAAGGGCGCTTAGCCCAAGCCGCAACCAAGCTCGATTTGAGCGAGAACGATATAGTCCGCCACGCGCTGCGCGCAGCAGTGAATGCCATTGAAGCTAACGATTACAAAATCGAGCTGCCGCTCCAGATGGCGCTGGCAAAAGGGCCAATCAAATCTCCCGTACTGCGCCCCGGCGAGGCGGAGGTCGAATACCCGAAAGGAAAGCGCCACTGAACGAAGTCAGCCGAATTGTCGCGTTTCTGATCCTTGTCGGCCCAGCGGTGATTGCCATCGTCTGGATTTAATTTCCCGTTCACGCTGAACCACGGGCTTAACCGACTCAAGAAAGTTCCATCAAAACAAAACGAGCTATTGGAGAGCGTCACGCACCGCGTAAGCGCACACATACTGGGAAATAATCGCTGACAATCTCAGGAAAGCCGGGTGGAATTGGGCCTGTGTATCAGTCGTGGATTGTAGCGGGCGCACAATCTTCCTTGCGGACGCGCACCGCGGCAACAGTCAAGGCTTCATTGGGGGCACGGATGAAAAATTGACTGCGTTTCTGGAACTCGAATCTGCGCGGGGCGGTCCTGCTCACCGTGAACTTGCAGCCTGGTCTGATCGACGATTGCGGTCTCATCCTGGAAAATTCCCGTGACATAACCAAATCGAACTTCAGCGCCATCCTTCAACTCAGCGTCAGTAATAGAAACGCCATTGATCTGTGTCCCGTTTGTTGACCCCAAGTCTTTGACGCGGTACCCGCTCTCCGATTTCGTCAACGCAGCGTGCTGGGCTGACACTGTCGGATCGTCAATGACTACGTCGTTCGATGAAGAACGGCCAATCGTAACAACGTCGCCAACTAACTCATGCGTTATTACATCAAGTCCGTCGCAATCCACAACCAAGCGAGCCATGTAGCCTCTGATTTTCACCGAAAGGGTGCCCTGTTCTCTAGCTGCGCGCCGGATCGTTGTTGCGATTCGGTCTTAGCAGCTGAATTTGCGACGCAGCCAAGCCGAGCGAAGCCAAACCGAGCACGGAAATCGTCGAACAGTGGGCGAAACACGCTCTTGTAGTTTAAGACGCTTTCTCTCTTAGTGCTTCAGGTAGCGACGCACCAAACCAAGTCCGGTAAGAGCCGCGCCGAGCAACATCACAGTCGGGCCGCCATCCGGAACACCGGTGGGCGTGCACGGGAAGAGATCGACGCTGGAGATCCCGCCGAACCCATTCGGGCCAGAGCCGGTCTGCGGAAATGTGTCTAAATTGTTCGTGATCTGGAAGAACGCGATTCCTCCCCCCGAACCGGGAACTCCACCCGGGCCGACGCCATAGTGGACAACCGCGTAGCAGAAGCCCGTGAGATCGACTGGCTCGTCGAGAGGGGTTGAGACTCTTTCAGCGCCATCAAAGGTGGGGGTACCGAGGCTGCCAAACGTCGGATGCGCCGCGATGTAGTTTTGCAAGCGGAAGAAGTTATTCACCAGGTTGTTGGAATTCCCGCCACCAATGCCGGTACCGTTCTTCGGGATGTCGCCGAAAGGGGATAGGATTAAATCAGCCTTGGCCGTTAGCGCGAGTCCTGATGCCAAAGCAGCGATTAATACTGTGTACTTTAGTGCTTTCATTAATGATGCTTTCTGTTGATTGGTTTCTGAATTGGTTTTTTAAGGAGCCTTAAGTTTCCTGCGCAGCACTTCCACGCCCACCAGAGCAATGCCCAGCAGAGCGACAGTTGCACCGCCGTCAGGAACGGTCACACCGAGAGCCGAGAATGAACCTGCAAACGTTAAATGTGCCCCGGTGCCAGTTCCACTCAAGGTAAACGTGCCGAATGTATCATCGAACCCAGTAGCTGTTGCAGTCCCAGTGCCGGACACGGCGAAGGACCAGGGGCTTGGGTTTGGGCCCCCGTGCCCTAATGTTACGTTGCCTGAGCTTAGCGGGCTATCCAGCAGGAATTGATAGGTTTTCCCGCCGAAGACAAAACTCCATTCCACAAACGGCGTGGCCGGGCTGGTAATCGCAAGAGAAATGTCATTGAATGTGAAGTTAGTGAACGAGCCGTTTGTGCTTGTGCCAGGGGTAACTGAAGCGTAGTCACCGGTCGCAAGAGTAGTGAACGCAGGACCGGTGAAGACGAGCGAGGATGTCATCATAGCGGGATTCTTGCTCAGAGTCACAGAGCCGCTGAAATTGATGGTCCCGTTAATCGGAGTGGCTTGAGCTTGCTGGCAAAAGAAGCTGCAACTGAGCAGACCGCCCGCCAGAACCGCCAATCTTTTTGTAGAAATTACGTTTACTTTCATAGGGATCTTTCGTCTTACATTGATGACAGCAGACTAAGTGCCAAGATGTAAAGTGTTATTAAATAAATATTTCAAGTATCTAGCTATTATGAGGTTACGTCATGATATATTACCTCTCGACTTTTTGCTGCCTCTGGCACGGATCGTAAAGTATTCCGACGATTCCGCTAGTAGTTTGAATGGTATTGATCATAACAACGACGGGCGAAGGATATTACAATTCGTAATTGAAAAACGTAAGGATTCTTGACGTTTGCTCAGTTCTATGGCTAGTTCAACGGCTCCCCAGCTGTTCGAGCCTTGTCAATCAAATCAACCGCTTGCTCCTAGCCTGACGGTTTCGCCGGCTCAGCCGGCGCAACGTTTACAAAGTTGCGATCGCATATGCCGTCATAGCTTGGTCAGTCGAAGTAAAGAGACATGTCGAGCTCTCCTACATCCACGCCTTCGGCCAGCCCTTAGTGGCTCGCGACGCGAACGTGTTGTCGGCAAGCTGCGGACGACTGCAGGCTGGCAGCCTGCGCTCGCCGGAGTGGAAAACCCGCATAATCCGCGCAGTCGTGTCTGAAAAGATTTGAAATTTTTCGCGACTTTGCCCCAGCAGTTTCCGGAGAAAGACTTGGTACTCTTAACATTCCCATGAACGCCATTGCTGTGTCGGTGCGGCTCCGCATTTTTTCCAATTTTTTCCAAAATGGTGTGCTTCAATTCCTTTTTTAAGCCTATCCAAATTCCGGCGGATCTCCGCGGCCAGGCAGTCGCGGGTATGACGATTTCCGTGCGGCTCGCCGGTGTTCTGCGCAGAGCGAATATCCGCGTGCTCGGCGATCTCCACGGACGCAAGCTGGACGATTTCGCCTGGCAGAGAAATTGCGGATACAAAACGTTACACGAACTGGATGCGCTGGTACGCCAAGCACACTCTAGGGTAGAGCAGACGCGCGAATCCGAGGCTAGATCTCTTGTTCCTGGAAACGGTAACGGTGTAAGCTTCGTCGTTCCAGAGTCGATTTCTCAGTTGCAATTCGCTGAATTGCCAATAACCAGCCGTTTGACAAATCTTGTTCGATCGATCGGACTTCGAGCACTAGGGGATCTGAATGGCCGGAGTGCATTCGAATTGCTTCGATGTAAGAATTGTGGCTGGCGCACCATTGTGGAAATTGGGCAACTCATTGAGCGTGCAATCTCTGGGGAATTTGATGAGGCACAGATCGAAGAGTCCGCGCGACCGACGGAATTGTTAAGGTTGCTTGAGGAAGGAATGGCGAAGCTATCGCCTCGTGACAAACACTTGCTCCTTGCCAGAATCGGAGGAGAAGATGTCCCCCCGTCAACCCTTGAAGAAATTGGACAGCAGCATGCGCTCACGCGCGCACGGGTCCACCAAATCCTGGAAAAGACCCTCAGTACCCTGAAGAAAACTTGGGGGCCACGGGTGCCACGGCTTCTCGAAACGGTGAAGCGACGCTGTTTTTCTAACGTTTGCCCACTGACTCCCGCATTGCTAGGGCAGTGGGTAGGTGGATCTCACAGCACACTCCAATTATCGCCAAAAGCACAAGTGCGGCTAATAGGAGCCCTTGACGAAGACGTTCCCTGCTGGCCCAACCAGCATGACGGAGTGGGAGGAATCGAGAGTTCGATCCGTAGGCTCGACCTTGATTTGGCAAAACTCGCGTGCAACGCCAATGGCTGTATCGCCGTTGCTGACGCTTATCGGAAACTCACGTCTCAAAAACAACGTTACAACCGACTGAAAGTCGGAAATTTTCTCGGAATGCTCCGCCGCGTCCGGCGGACGCTAGTAGAATTTGACGATCCGCAGAGCCCTGTTATCCGGCTACGTCGACTGAGTGCCACCGATGTCGCCACAGATATTCTGGAACAAAGCGATGAACCATTAACTGCAGAGGAAATCCGTTCACGAGCAATTCAAACGTTCGGGACAAAGATCATCCTCTGCGAAGCGCGAGCCATTGCCAACGCGCTGGGCTCTAATCGGGACGTTTTTTTGATAGGGCCAGGTGTGTACGGTATGCGCAAACATTTCAAGTTGCCGTTTTCGGAATGGAACCGAGTACAAACACACTTCGCGCAGCTCCTTGCGAAAGAAAGTCGCCCGATTTCTTGTTACGAGGTACTCAACGACCGACTCATCACAGGTTTAACCAATGTTCGGCCGGATGAACTTGCGTATATTCTGCGTAAAGACAGCCAATTTCTTGACATGGGATTTCTGATTTTTGCGCTTGCTACATGGGCGAGGGATCTTGAATTTCGCCGCGAAATGTCCCGGCGTCGGAGATTGTGGATGGGAAGACGGGGAGTTTCGCAAAGATCTTCCACGCGTGCGTGCGAGGGCGAGCCGAAGTATTGGCGTTGGAAAGCGGGGAGTAGCGACATGAAAAAAGGATTGTTTCCACCGGCCCCGGTAGCGCCAGACTGTGACGCAACGCGGTAACGCTCCACATCGCAATGACAAATGACATTGAACGCTCGCAATGACCCGGGCCGGAACACTTTCAACCGTTCGTTTACCGCCTTGAGTGCAGCGCCTTACATGGTCGCACTTCGTAAACGTGCATAGAGCGCGACACATTCATTTGTTCGACGATGTTGCGAGCCGCCGCACTGTAATGTCCGGTCTCTGGACATACATCCATGCAGCCGCGGAGAGCAAAAACGTTGACGTCGCCTTTATCCTGTTGCCACTCTTGAGCGCACTCGGTAGCGCGATCGGCAATTCGCGTTCAATTCTGTTGAAGCGCGGGTTCATTCAGCCGCCGGTGATCTGGACGGGCATTATCGGGCGAAGTGGAAGCCGCAAATCTCCCTCGATAGATGCGGCCTGTTTCGCCGTCATGGAGCACGAGTACGGTTTGATGCGTCAAAACAAAGAAGCAAGAGAGCGTTACGAAATGAACTTGCGCTTTGGGAGCGGAAATCGAGGAAAAGGACGTGAGGGAAAACCAAAGTTACCTGTGCAGCTAACCTGTGTTCTCGATGATTTAACAATCGAGGTGCTCGCGGATGTACTCACAGAAAATCCTCGCCAAACGGTGCAACGCACTGCGAGGGGAGGAGCTAGGAATTAAACGGGGACTTAACCTAGCGTGGTGTTGATGAATTAGCACGGCCTCCACTAAACCGCCTCTCCGCACCCTCGTGCAACTCGCAGTGGCCGCCCTATTATTTCGTTCACAACAAGGAATGCGGCTGCACCGAGTTGCTGCCAAAGACGACGGATTATTTCAACCGAAAAGGCCTAGCTGCGTCGTCGGTCTTTGAAATGACGCGCAGGACAGTTTCGGACGCGCGCACATTCGGTTTCGCCTACAAGAGATGGCAAACATCGAAGCGATCTGCTCGGCGAAGATGCCTTCCCCGGTCATACGCCTGTGCCACTGGGAATTGTTTAGCCGGTTTCCTCGCAAATCGCGGATGCGCCCCAGCACCTTCTCTTTGCGGTCCGGAAAGTGTTCCTCGAGCCAGTGTTCAAATAACGGCGCGACCGCCCACGGCAGGCGGACAATTGTATATGCTGCAAATTGGGCACCCGCTTTTGCGCAGGCGTCGAGGATGTTCGGAACCTCATGATCGGTGAGCCCTGGGATGATCGGTGCAACCATCACGCCAATTGGAATTCCGGCCCCGCGTAGTTGCTGGATAGCCTCAAGACGTGCCTGTGGTGAAGACGTACGTGGCTCCAGCACGTGCTGCAAATCCGAGTCCAGCGAAGTAATGGAAATATTTACAGCCGCCGCATTGTGCGTCGCCAGGTCGCGTAAAAGATCGACGTCGCGTGTAACCAGACGATTCTTTGTGATGATCGCCACCGGGTTGCGAAATTTGGCGAGCACTTCAAGGCAGCCGCGCGTAATACGCAGTTTTCGCTCGATCGGTTGATATGGATCGGTCACGCCGCTCATCACCAGCGCCTGCGGCTGCCAACGCGGCGATTCTAATTCGGTGCGCAATAACGCCGGGGCATTTGTTTTCACCATGATCTTGCTTTCGAAATCGAGCCCTGCGGAAAGACCGAGATATTCGTGTGTTGGTCGCGCATAACAATAAATGCAGCCGTGCTCGCAACCTCGATACGGATTCAGGCTTGTCTCAAAGCCGACATCTGGACTGTTGTTACGAGTGATGACAGATTTCGTCCCGTCGCGGAAATATTGCGTTCCGCACCGCGGCCGCTCTTCCGTTCCAGGATCAACATCGACAGCATCGGGATCCTTCAAATCGACATGCAGCTTTTCGAAGCGGTTCGCCGGACTCCATGACGCGCCACGTCCGCGAATGGGCGCGCGGCTTTGCGGCGTCTCTGCAACGATAGGTCGAAACTTTTTAGCCATCGGTTAAGTTCACATGAACATATTTCCATGTCGAACCAAATTCTTGTATACGGGAAGGCGCCGGCTTCCCACAGGGACGTTAACAGCGTCCTCTACAGATGTCCTTGCCCGCTGCTCCAGCAATGGCACACTCTTCGCCGACTGTATTTCTTCCCGGAGGGGTGGCAGAGCGGTTGATTGCGCCGGTCTTGAAAACCGGAAGGCCGAAAGGCCTCGTGAGTTCGAATCTCACCCCCTCCGCGTTTTTAACTTCCTCGACGCTGGAATACCCGAACTCCTCGCAGAGCTGTTGCTACCGCGCCTACTGCTGAGAAATATCCAATGCGGCAGAACAACAATGCCGCACTCCAAAGCGTAGCCGTTATATCGAGTTCAAGTTACACGCTCGCGTCTTGAAGTGCTGCGCCGCTTTTAAGCAAGCCGTTTGGGGCCAATGGTGGAGCCGAGGATCTGGATCAACGGTCTGCGAGTCACGGAGTTCGCCCTCCATTAACTGCAAATGCAATGTAAGGTACTGACATGCCAATTGCATCGATCAATCCGGCTACCGGCGAGAAGATGAAGGAGTTTTCTCCCTTCGACGATGGAGAAATCGAGAAACGTCTGAAGCACGCCGAAAGCGGATCCAAGAAATATCGGCGAACTGCGTTTAGCCAGCGCTCGGAACTTATGGATGCCACGGCTGAGCTGTTGTTGCAGGAAAAAGAAAGACTCGCCGAGATCATCACACTCGAAATGGGGAAGTTGTTTCGGGCATCTGTAGAAGAAGTCGAGAAATGTGCGCGCGCCTGTCGATTTTATGCAGACAACGCGGAGCGATTTCTCGAGGATGAAGCGGCACAAACAGACGCGGCCCGTAGTTATGTCCATTATGAACCGCTGGGACCGGTCCTCGCCATCATGCCATGGAATTTTCCGTTCTGGCAGGTGTTTCGATTTGCCACGCCGGCGCTAATGGCTGGCAATGTCGCTTTGCTGAAGCATGCCTCGAATGTGCCGCATTGCGCGCTTACCATTGAACAAATCCTTTGCCGCGCGGGATTCGATGACGGCGTTTTCCAAACGCTCCTCATCGAACCAGAGCAGGTCGAAAAGATAATTGTCGATCCGCGTGTGAAAGCCGTGACGTTAACGGGCAGCGAAAAAGCTGGAAGCGCGGTGGCAAGCACGGCTGCACGTCAGATCAAGAAAAGTGTGCTCGAACTCGGGGGCAGCGACGCATTCATTGTGATGCCGAGCGCGGATTTCGAAAGCGCGCTAAGCACTGCGGTCAAAGCCCGCACCATCAACACCGGACAATCGTGCATCGCGGCAAAGCGACTCTTCGTCGCAGACGAAATTTATGACGAGTTTCTTGACCAGTTCGTGGACAGAATGCGCGCGTTGAAAGTTGGCGATCCCATGGATCCGGCTACTGAAATTGGCCCCCTCGCAACGGAACAAATTCTGCAAGGCGTGCATGATCAGGTTCAAAAATCGATTGCAGCGGGCGCAAAATTATTGACCGGCGGAAATCGGATTCACGGCCCCGGATTTTTCTATGAGCCAACTGTCCTCGTTGATGTGCCTAGAGAATCGCCCGCGTATCGCGAAGAAGTTTTTGGCCCGGTCGCATCCATTTTCCGCGTCAGCGATGCAGCTCGTGCGATCGAGATGGCAAACGACACCTTACTCGGTCTCGCTGCCAGCGCGTGGACAAATAATCCCGAGGAACAAGAGCTCTTCACGTCTGACTTGGAAACCGGAATGGTTTTCATCAACGCGATGGTCGCCTCCGATCCACGTTTGCCGTTCGGCGGCGTGAAGCGTTCCGGTTTTGGACGCGAACTCGGCGCCGCCGGAATTCGGGAGTTTACAAACACCAAGACAATTTGGATTTCGTGAATCGTATCAGAGTTAGGAATGATCCATTTCTTTCCTGCAGCATTCAACTAATGACGCTAAACAATTCGTTCTGATCGCTCGCTGGATGAATCTTCGTTTGAGTGGTCGCGGGCTTTTGATCGACAAATGCACCCGATTCCTGCGAAACTTCAGGCCATGAAAACAATGCAATCAGTTCTCATTACATTCATGTCCCTCTATCTGGCTGCCGGGCCGAAAGCGGAAGCTGTCAGTCCCCCGCCGGACGGAGGCTATGCCGGAGGCAATACCGCAGAAGGGCAAAGCGCGCTTTTTAGTCTCACCACAGGGACTTACAATACAGCGGTTGGTTTGTTTTCACTCAGGGCCTTGATCGAAGGCGACTTCAAAACGGCCATTGGCGCTGGGACACTCCTTTTCAATACCGCCGATCAAAATACGGCCACTGGCGCTGGCGCGCTTTTAAGCAACGCCACAGGCGAATTCAACACGGCCAATGGAACGTTTGCTCTCTTTAGCAACAGTACCGGCGGCAACAACACAGCCACCGGTGCTGGCGCCCTCTTCAGTAACACCACCGGCGACGGCAACACGGCCACGGGTGCTGGGGCGCTCCGAGTGAACACCACCGGCGCGAGCAACACGGCCGCTGGCGTAAGAGCACTCTTCATAAACAATGGCGACAACAACACGGCCACTGGTTATACTGCGCTGTTGAACAACACCAAGGGCGTGAGCAACACGGCTACTGGTTATCAAGCACTTTTGACCAACACAACTGGCGTCCAAAACACAGCCGTTGGTGCAGGCGCGCTCGCTAGCAACAACGCGGGCTGCTGCAACACAGCCGTCGGTGAGGGTGCGCTATCTGATGCTACTAACATCGGCGACTGCATCGCCGTAGGGGTTGATGCGGGCTCTAACGTGACCGACGCCTTCAACGTTATTGCCATCGGTCATAGCGGTCTAAATGTGAGTGACACCACTTGGATCGACAATATTTATGGCGTAACTACGCAAAGCGGCACCACGCTGCCGGTGGTTGTGTCAAATCAGGGCCAGCTTGGCACGGCCAGCTCCTCGCGCCGATACAAGACCGAGATTAAACCCATGGACAAAGCCAGCGAAACCATCCTGGCGCTCAAACCGGTGAGTTTTCGCTACAAGATGCACAAGGACAACTCGCCACAATTTGGCTTGATCGCCGAAGAAGTTGCCGAGGTCAATCCGGATCTTGTGATTTACGATGCCGACGGCAACCCTTACGCCGTGCGCTACGACGCCGTGAATGCGATGTTGCTCAATGAGTTTCTCAAAGAGCATCAAAAAGTAGAAGCATTACACGCAGGCTTGGCGCAACAACAAAAGGAATTTGAACGCAAGCTGGCGGAGCAGCGGAAACAAATCCAAGCGCTCGCTGCTGGCTTGGAAAAGGTGAGCGCACAGCTCGAAGTGAGTAAGTCTGCCGCCGCAAATCGTGCTCAATAATCAATAAGAATATCTACCCCGTTAGTGGAAGATTTTTTGCGAAGCGGAAACCGGTTTTCGAATAACCGAGCGCTTCGTAAAATTGGTGGGCAGCCTCGCGTTCGAACCTTGTTGTAAGAGTTACCCGGGTAACGCCTCTTTTTGCGAAATCTTTTTCGGCGGCGGCGACGAGCGCACGGCCAACGCGACTTCGTCGCTGTCTCTTTGAAACAACAAGAGCAATAATTTTTCCGGAAGGATCGGCGTGTTCGTGGCTGGCGTGCGCCAGCGTGCCAATCATCCCGCAAAGCTTATTGTCGAGTTCGGCAACAATCGTGCGGTAGCCCGCATTGCTTAGGATAGCTCGTAACCGTGAATGCATTTCGACATTGCTTGTCGCGTAGCCGAGTTCACACATCAGAGCCGCAAGCTCCGGTGCATCACTCAATTTGGCGTCACGAATCGTAAGAGACACGATTACCGCGTGGGTCAGTCGTTCGTGTCGTACTCTCTCAAACGCGGCAACAACTGTTCAAGAATGGTCGCAACAGATTCATCGACGGTCTGTTGATGCGTATGTACGACAATCTCCGGGTCCTCCGGTGCTTCGTAGGGTGCGTCAATACCGGTAAACTCATGGATCTGGCCAGCCCGCGCTTTCTTGTAGAGATTCTTCGGATCACGCGCTTCGCAAACTTCCAGCGGCGCGTCAACGAACACTTCGATAAACTCCGCATTACCCTCCAGCGCAATCTCGCGCGCGCGGCGACGATCCATCCGATAAGGGGAAATGAACGCAGTGATCACCACAGTGCCGGCGTCCGCCATGAGTTTGGCGACTTCGCTTACCCGCCGGATGTTTTCCACCCGGTCGTCTGGCGAGAACCCGAGATTTGAGTTCAACCCATGCCGAATGTTGTCACCGTCGAGCACATAGGTGTGTATGCCGCGATGGAACAGGTCGCGGTCCAAGGATTGTGCAATCGTCGATTTTCCGGCACCTGAAAGCCCGGTTAACCAGATCACTGCTCCCCGATGCCCGGTCCGTATCGCCCGTTCGCGGGCGGTAATTTTACCTTCGGTCCAAAAGATATTTTTGCTTTTTGTAACAGTGCGGTCCGTGTAGACGCCGCCGAAAATCGTTCCGCCGCCACAGATTTGCCCGTCGTCGATGATAACAAACCGTCCAAGATTCGGAATGCGGTCATGGTTGTCGATGACGAGTGGTCCGCGGGTTTGAATCGTAAGTCTGCCAATCTCGTTTCGCTCTAATTGCTGGCGACCATCGCTCTTGGGCTCCAGAGTCGAAGAATCCATCACTTGTTCGATCGACACGATCTGACATTTCACCTCCTGCGTTGCCAAACGCAGGTCGTAAAAATGGCCAACTCGCAGCGGCTCGCGCACAATCCAGAAGAGATCGGCATGAAAGCGATTCGTTTCGATCGGCGTTTCGTTTTCGTGTGAGGCGACATAACCGCGCTCGACGAAAATCTGCTCGCTGAGCGTCACTCCAATCGAGTCCCCCGCCAGGGCCGGGCTGTTTGCCGGCCCGTTCCAATGCTCAACGGTCGCGACTACCGATGATTTGTTTGCCGGAGAAAATACCAGTTGGTCCCCCACCCTCAATGTTCCGGTCTCGATCCGGCCCCCGATAATCCGGCGTTTGTCGAACCGATAAATGTCCTGAACACAAAAGCGCAGGGGAAGATCCACATCCCGTTTCTGCGGCTCCAGCAGGTCGAGCGCTTCAAGGACGCTCGAAGCGCAGTACCATTTCATCTTCATACTCGCGTGTGCAACGTTCTCACCCTCTTTGGCCGAAGCCGGAATGAATGTTCGTGCGTCTAACCCAAGTCCGCGAAGAAATCTCCAGTATTCTTCTTCGATCTGGCGAAATCTTTTCTCAGAGTAATCCACGAGATCCATCTTGTTTACGACGATAATGAGATGCTTGACGCCAAGCATGCTTAGCAGATAGGCGTGACGTCGGCTTTGTTCGCGCACTCCTTCGTCCGCGCTGATCACAAGGATGGCTGCGTCGGCTCTTGACGCGCCGGTGATCATGTTCTTCAAAAATTCCTTATGCCCCGGGGCATCGATAATGGCGTATTGGCGTCGCGGCGTTCGGAAAGGAATTTCGGTCGTATCGATCGTAACGTTTTGCTTCTGCTCCTCAAGAAGGGCGTCGAGCAAAAAGGCGAATTCAAATCCCATCCCCTCGGCTGCGCACGCGTTTTTTATTTGCTCGATCTTGCCTTCGGGAAGAGAACCGGTGTCATGCAAAATGCGCCCAATCAGCGTGGACTTTCCATGGTCAACGTGACCGACGAAAACCACGCGGAGCTTCGGCTCGATGTCTGAAGTTGGACGTTGAGCCTTGGACGTTGAGCCTTGAGCGTTTTCTTCTGCGATCATAGAAATCCTTTGGCTCGGAGCTTCTGCATCGCATTCCGCTCGTAATGATCCTGCGCCCGGCCTGCGCGCTCGGTTGTTTTGGTGGCTTCAAGCTCGCCAATGATCTCATCGATTGTGGAGGCAGTGCTCTCGATCGGCTGCGTGATCGGGCTGCACCCCAGCGAGCGAAATCGTTTCCCATTACGTGCAAAATACATTTTCGGAATAGGAATGCTTTCCCGCTGGATGTAGCGCCAAATATCCACCTCGGTCCAATCGAGCAATGGTTGCACCCGAACATGTTCGCCTTTTGAAGCTGTCGTTACGAACTGACCCCAAAATTCGGGCGGCTGATCTTTGTAATCCCATTCAAACTGCGCGTTGCGCGGCGAAAAATACCTCTCCTTTGCGCGAGTTGGATCTTCATCGCGTCGAATGCCGGTGATAAGCGCGTCCCATTTGTACTCGGCGAGCGCCTGCTGCAACGCCACCGTCTTTAACTCATGCGTAACCGTTATCGGATCGTGCGTCTCGTAACCAATCCCGCGCGCACGCGCTTCGGTGTTGATTTTAACGACGAGATTAAGGTTGTGATGCTTGGTTGCCCATTCGCGAAACTCCAGCATCTCTGGAAACTCGTAGGTCGTGTCGATGTGCAGAACGGGAAAAGGAACGCGCCCGAAGAAGGCTTTGCGCGCAAGCCAGACGAGAACGTTCGAGTCTTTACCCATCGACCACGGCATGGCGATGTTCTTGAAGGCATGATATGCCTCGCGAAAAATAAAGATGCTTTGGTTCTCGAGATCGTCGAGGTGAGTGCGTGTGGTTTGTGTCATGTCTGTCAGGCAGAGGCAGTTCACCTGAACCGCCCGCCCTTCACGGGTGATGATAATCAGCGAGCGGACGATTGAGGTCAATCCCCTCTACCTAAAATAAGATTGTCGATCTTGAGTTTCGGAAATCAGCTTGCGCGTTACGAGCCACATTTTAACCTTTAGTTATGCGAGAGAAACGCGCGACAGCATACGACTCGAAGATCGAAGGGAACGTGATTTTTACGCGCTTCGATGCTGCGCTCAACTGGGTGCGCAAAAACTCGCTTTGGCCGATGCCGATGGGCTTGGCCTGTTGCGCGATCGAGCTGATGGCCGCGGCTGCATCGCGCTTCGATATCGCGCGATTCGGCGCCGAGGTGATGCGTTTTTCGCCGCGGCAATGTGATGTGATGATTGTGGCCGGTACTGTTACCTACAAGATGGCGCTGGCAGTAAAGCGAATTTATGAACAGATGCCAGAGCCAAAATGGGTAATTGCCATGGGTGCATGCGCATCCACCGGCGGCATGTATCGTTCTTACGCCGTCTTGCAGGGAATCGATCAGCTTCTTCCGGTCGATGTTTACATCTCTGGTTGCCCGCCCCGTCCAGAGGCATTGCTGGCCGGTTTGATGAAATTACAGGAGAAAATTTCGCGGGAGCGTTCGTTCAGAAATCAGAAACCCGAACTGGCAGAAAAACTTGAGGAAGCGCTCGCATGAGAATGGAACATCGCGAGGCCTAATCGCATGACCCTGCCCGAAGTCCTCAATTCGATAGAGGGGGTCTTTGGCTCAAAAATTCAGAACAAGAGTGAATTCCGTGGCGAAACCACTTGCACGATTTCAGCCGGCGATCTCCGCGAGATTGCAGCTTTTTGCCGCGATAAACTTTCATTCGACTATTTGCTCGACATCACCAGCATCGACAACTTCGGAGAAGAGCCGCGTTTCGAAATCCTCTATCATCTTTATTCAATGCCTGACTCAGTCCATCTGCGCCTGAAGTTAAAAGTTCCGGAAGAAAGCAGCGCGGTGGATACCATTTCCGACATTTGGCCAACGGCGAATTGGCACGAACGCGAGATTTACGACATGATGGGAATCAAATTCAACGGTCATCCGGATCTCCGCCGCATTTTAATGTGGGACGGCTATCCGTTCTTCCCGCTGCGAAAAGATTTCCCTCTCGAAGGACTCCCGAGCGAAATGCCCGATGTCGCCTTTACGAAGGTCACGCCTTTGGAGGGTGGACCCTTCGTTACTGTCCCGAGCGCCGTCGGCTCAAAAGACCGCGAACCACGCGCCCGCCCGCCTGAATTGTGAATTCGAGCAGATGGGGGTCACAATCCATTTCGAGGGAAGGGTCAAAGGCGCGATAGCATACTCACTTCTCATCGACGAATTGCGCGAGTTCGCGGCGACTCACGATTGGAAGTGCGAAGAGATCGCAGAGTCGGACGCTGAACTCAAACGCGTTCGCAACGAGAAACCATTGGATTATTCAGGACCCACATTTGGCGTACAAATATGGCCCCATCCCGCCTGTGATCCGCTTCGTTTCGAGTTCGATAAAGACTACTATGTGCAGGAATTCGTGAAGACCCAGTTTGCGGGCGTGGAGACCCACATCACAATTGTGGAACTTTTCAGACGTATTCAGTTTTTCCTTGAGGGGCTCAAGATCGAAGACGAAGCCGAATTCTGGGACAAGTCTGACGAGAATGTTCTGGCGCAGCATATCCAACGTTGCAATGAAGTGTTGCAAGAGATGTTCGCAAAAAACCCGAGGGCGAAAGGGCCAGTGCGATTGCCAGACGGGCGCATCGCGGATTACGTTTCTTAATATCCCCGCGAGTGCCGTCAAGGTAGAGATTCGGCGCCGCGCCCAGCGGTTCGGCTCTACGAAGTTCTATGCTGCTGAGACGGGCGGCGCGGTTTCGGGTTTCCGCGTGGCAGCCATAACGTCTGGACGCAAAGCTTCGTCGCCCGGAATGATGGTCGTTGTTTTTGAGCCCGGCTTCGGATAAGCGATCCGGCTATGCAACATCATTAAGAGCGTAAACCGGAAACGCTCTGCAATAATTTTCAATTCACCAAGAGTCAGGTCGCAGTCATCCAGTTGCCGGTCACTAATGCGTTCTTCAATCAACTCGTTGACGAGCGTTTCGATTTTTTGCGGAGTCGGTTTCTCCAGACTGCGCGAGGCGCTTTCAATTGTGTCGGCCAGGCTAACGATGGCGCTTTCTTTTGTCTGCGGTTTCGGTCCGCTGTAACGAAAACTCTCTTCCTTCACCTGTGGAATATCGTCCTCGCGCAGCTTCATAATTTTCCCGCCGGCGCGTGCGTCCTCATGCTGTTGAAGGGCGCGTTGATAAAAATAGCGGACGACCGACGTGCCGTGATGCTCCTGGATGATATCGATGATGCGTTGATTGAGTTTGTATTTGAGAGCGAGATCGACGCCTTCCTTAACGTGCGCGATGATGATCAAGGCGCTCATCGTCGGCGCGAGGTCATCGTGCGGGTTGCGCCCGAAGCTCATATTCTCAGTGAAGTATTCCGGCTTCACCAATTTGCCGACATCGTGAAAATAAGAACACACACGGCAAAGCGTGGCGTTTGCCCCGATGGCTTCGGCCGCGGCTTCCGCGAGATTGGCCACGACCAAACTGTGATGATAAGTCCCAGGGGCTTCGATGGTCATGCGGCGCAACAGCGGATGATTGAGATCGGACGCTTCCAGCCAGGAAATGTCCGTTGTGATTTGAAAGAGATTTTCAAGAATCGGGAGCGCGCCGCCAACCAAAGTTGCAGTTAGAATCCCATTGCCGATTGCGAGCGCACTTTGCAGCCCGATCATGCCCCAATCATTGGCCGTCGGATAAAACCAATTGATCGGCCCAATCAAACCAAACGTCAGCGAAAGTAACCATATGGCTAACCCCACGCAGAGTCCGGCACGGATCAATTTGCTGCGGCGCCGTACTTGTAGCGTCAGGGAGACCGCTGTGAATCCGCTGATCAGACTCGTTATCAGCAGCGGCGCGTCAATGGGACCAAACAACATGCTACTCCAGAGACTTACAAAAAATGCGGCGTAAAGCCCGTGGTGGCGACCCAACAACACGCTCAGCACAAGCGGCGCGAAAGCATAGGGCGTGATCAACCCCGCCATCTCCGGCTTTAAAAATCGGTAATTACCGCTGTTACAAAGCACGAGCAGCAGTTTGGTAACGGCCAGTTGCACCAGAATGACGCCAAAAATGAGAAGAATGCGCGAGCTTCGCGAGAAGCTCTTCGGCTGATTGATCCACAGTTGAGTAATCGCCGTGGCCAGGACCAGCAGCGCAATAATAAAATTCTTAGTCGGCTCCGGTTGCTGACCGCTAAAGACGAGAAACGCCAGGCCGCCGGCAAAGACGGCAAAAATCACCACCTTGGTGTAGGGCGAGTATTCCAGGTTGCTCCGTAGTTCGCTACGTGCCCGCCGGCGCCGCAGCTTCCGGGAAGCGAGACCACGTCTGATGAGTTTTCCGCGTTTCAGAAAATCGAACATATCGCTTTTACTTGCGGGACGCCGGTGCAGGCGATCGGTGCTGCTGGTAGGCGCCAATAATGGCGCGTACCAATTCATGCCGCACAACGTCGCGCTCTGTAAAGTACACAGTGGCAATCCCGGGAACATTTTTTAATGCTTGCAATGCTTCCACCACCCCGGAACGTTTGTTCCCCGGCAGATCAATCTGCGTGACGTCACCGGTCACCACGCATTTGGAATTCAAACCGATTCGCGTCAGTAACATGAACATCTGCTCGGTTGTTGTGTTTTGCGCTTCATCCAGAATGACAAAAGCATTATTCAAAGTGCGGCCGCGCATGTACGCCAGCGGAGCCACCTCGATGGTCTGCCGCGCAATCGCCCGCTCCATTTCCTCTGTTTCTAACATCTCACGCAGGGCGTCGTAAAGCGGACGCAGGTATGGCGTGATCTTTTGTTCAAGGTCACCCGGGAGAAAACCCAATGCTTCCCCAGCTTCCACCGCCGGCCGTGTCAAGATAATGCGGGCTACCTGGTCTTTCTTGAGTGCCGCGACCGCCATGGCGACCGCGAGGAAAGTTTTTCCCGTACCAGCCGGTCCAATTCCAAAAACGACGTCGTGCTTTTGAATTGCCTCAACGTACGCCCGCTGGTTTGTGCTTCGCGCTACAATTGGAGGTTTGCGCAACGAGGTGGTGATTTTGGTGGAGACAACGTCGCCCAGATTCTCATCGCGTTCTTCGGTCACGGCCTTAAGCGCATAATTAAATTCGTGCTTTTGAATGTCCACGCCCTGCTGGCGCGCTTTTTCGAGTTGCTCAAACACGTGCTGCGCTTTATCGACGCGGTTCGGGTCCCCTTCCAGCTTCACCCAGCCTTCGCGCGTAGTCACTTTCACACCGAGCGAGTCTTCGAGGTTCTTCAAAAGTCTGATGTCATTGGCGTAAAGCAACTGCAAAGTGCGCGGGCTCTCAAACTCCAGGGTACGCGTTTCAATCATCGTCAATTCGCGGCATCGGCATCTTTGCGTATCGAGTATTGACTAAAAGCCAATGCCACTAACCCTACCCTACCGGAAACCATACACCAGCGCCCAATGCGTGCGTTCCTCTGGCGATTCCTCGACGCTGACGATGATAAAGTAACTGCCCGTAGTCTTTGGAACGATGTGGGCAGCCGCAAAGTGGCCTTTCTCCCAGCTGTCTGGTTCTTCCGCCAGTTTTCCGTCCGAATCATAAACATGAACGGACACCTTTGCCCGATCGACTTCTGTTCCCAGCCAGAACCAATATTCGTTCCCTTTGAATAACTGCTGCCGCACCGCCTTTTTTTCTCCAGAACCAAGGTCCCCTCCCCAGTAATCCTCCCGGACTTGAAATCCTTGTTTTACGTATGGTTCTGCCGCTTGAAGAGCAAACGACTGTGCGTCATCCACCGAGGCGAAGGTCGCGCGCTGCATTAGAACGACGGCCGCCAGCAGGGGGCTCGTCCGAAAAAGAACCTTTGCGAAACCGTTCATCGAAAGCTTCCTAATCTCTCGTGACAATACCGTGGCCGAGCCGCGTCGTGATCTCATTGACCTTCTTAACTGATTCGGCAGGAATGTGCGCGCCGCCGACGTCAATAAGAGGCTTCACTTCGACCAGAGCGTCTTGAATTTGGTGAATGATTGGGAGGTTAAACTCGGGCATTGCCTGCAGCCTTGTCTGAAAATAAGCCAGGAGATCGGGCTGATGCAGCAGCTCGGCGCCGTCGGCGGAGAAATGTTGCTTCACCACCGAAGTCAACACTTCCGTGCCCCTCAGCCACCCACCCAGACTAACGAGCTGCGATAATTTTTCATCGTGCACTTCGTTCATTGCCTGCTGCACACTGTTTTGGGTGCGATCCAGTTCCTGCCGCACATTTTCCCAATTACGCTTGTCGGCCGCCTCGATGATCGCCTTCGCATGTGGCGTGATTGAATTCCCTACGCCAATCCCCTTCGCCAGTGCCAGGACGCGTTGGCCAATCTCCTTTACTGTCGGAGCGTCTTCCGCTTGCACCGCGATAAACCCATCGGCGATCACCGTCCCCAGCAGGAGCGCAATACGCGGTCGCTCGGTGAAGTTCGGCCCCTTGTCACTGCGGACGTGTTCTTTCCAGTTGACCGCACCCAGCTTGTTCAGTGCTCCGAAAATTTCATTCGGCAACGGCACGACAACGTCTTCCACAGTCATGGATAATTGTTTAATATTGATGTGCTGTGGGGCCTGCGCGCCATGTGCGTACAGGGTAAGACCACAGACCAGAGCTAGAGTTAACTTCAAATGTCTAGTAAACGGAATCATTGGGAGCTTCGAATATTGATTTCGGGTTCGTATTCAGCATTTAATGAAGCGAATCTTAAGCAGAACCGCTGCCGTACACAAATCGCTGCTCAAAACATTTTGAATCGCCTTACCCGAAACACCCCATCACGTCTGCGCCTCCGCTGCCTGCTTTCCCTATGGATCTGAGCCGGCTACAGCAGATTCTCGACCGCGCATCTTCCAGGCGGATCACAGTAATTGGCGATCTGATGCTGGACGAATTTGTCTGGGGAAAAGTCGGCCGCATCTCGCCGGAGGCGCCGGTCCCGGTCGTTGAGGTGACGGGAGAATCATTTTATCCCGGGGGAGCTGCCAACGTCGCGCGCAACTTGCGCGAGTTCGTGGAGCGCGTCGCGATCATCGGTTTGCTGGGCAAGGATCGCAGCGGCCAGCAACTCCGTGAGTTATTGTCCGAACAAAAGATCGACACCTCCAATGCGGTTGAAGAGGCGACGTTTCATACCATCGTTAAAACGCGCATCATTGCGCGTCATCAACAAGTTGTTCGAGTCGATCGCGAACAGTTTATCGGGCCATCGGCGCGCCAAATTGATGAGGTCGTTACCGCAGTCCGAAAGAACATTCCAGAGACCGACGCAATCATTTTCGAAGACTACGGCAAAGGTTTTTTGTCGACCCAGCTGGTTTCGCAAATCGCGGGCGCTGCGCGCTCGGCCGGTAAGATCGTTGCGGCCGATCCCAATCCCCGGCATTTGGTCGAATGGCGCGGCCTGACGGTAATCAAGCCGAACCGCACCGAAGCTTTTCTCGCTGCGGGCATTCCAAGTCAGGATTCGGATACCGCCCCGTCCCGGGATACGGATCTGAGGCGAGTCGGCGAAAGACTGCTTAGAAAATGGGAAACAGAAAACGTCCTCATCACTCTCGGAGAACACGGCATGATGCTTTTTCAAGAGAAAGACACGCCACATTATATTCCCACCAAGGCAAGGGAGGTTTTCGATGTCTCGGGCGCCGGCGACACGGCCATCGCTCTTTTCACTCTCGGTCTCGCCTGCGGAGCGACTCCGACCGAAGCGGCGGAAATCGCCAATCACGGGAGCGCCGTGGTCGTAAGCAAGCTTGGCACAGCAACCGTGACACGAGACGAACTGATGGCGAGTTTTCGGGAGGATTCCGAAGGTGGCTAATGAATTGTCAGCTGCCGTCTTTATCGATCGCGACGGCACAATCATCGAGGATGCAGATTATTGTTCCCACCCAAGACAAGTGAAGGTTTTTCCTGGCGTTCCTCAAGCATTGCGGCGTCTAAAATCAAAGCGATTCAAACTCATTATTATTACGAACCAAAGCGGCATCGGTCGCGGCCTGTTTACCATTGACCAATATCGTTGCGTTGAATCGGAAGTTTCGCGCCAACTAGGTGATGATTTGATTGATGCAACATATTTTTGCCCCGACGTGCCTGGTCAGGCCTCCAGTCACCGCAAGCCATCGCCCGGAATGATCTTGCAAGCCAAGCAGGAACACGAAATCGATCTGGCCCGTTCTTTTTTTATCGGTGACAAGGAGATCGATGTCGAGTGCGGCCGCAACGCTGGCGTACGCACAATCCGAGTTCAAACCGGATTCGACGGCGACATAGGTGGGACCGCTGCGGATTGGGTTGCCAAAGACTTCCCCGCCGCGGCAAAGATCATTTTAGCTCAGCTGTCATGATTACCATGTCATCCCGAGCGAAGCGAGGGACCCCACACTCTCGGGCATGGCGTACGAGCGTTTGTTTGGATGATTCATCAGCGAATGTGAGGTCTCTCGCCCTCTTCGCGGCTCGAGATGACGGTGCGTTTACTTGCGGGGCGGTTCGTCAGCAATGAGTAAAGCGGTTGGAATTATACCGGCCCGGTGGAATTCTACACGATTTCCTGGAAAACCACTACATCCCATTGCTGGAAAGCCGCTTCTGAAACATGTCTGGGAACGCTGCCTCCGCGCTAAAAGTCTGGATTTGGTTGTCATTGCTACGGACGATGTGCGCATCGCCTCGGCGGCATTTGATTGGGGGGCAGAGGTCGCGCTGACGTCGCCGAAGCACCGCAGCGGCACAAATCGGGTCGCTGAAGTGGCGAGGAAAACAAAACAGTTCGCGTACGTAATTAATATTCAAGGCGACGAACCGCTGATCGATCCCCGTTTAATCGACAAGCTTGTCGAAAAATTGAGGTCGGATCGCAACGTGGGCATCGTTACCGCTGCGCACCGATTCGAGAACCCGGCCGACGCTTCTTCTCCGCACCAAGTGAAAGTCGTTCGCGATCTTCGCGGCAACGCTCTTTATTTTTCTCGTGCGCCAATTCCAGCTCTAAAGAACGACGGCGTGTCAGCCGTTGTGTCTTCTCGGCGGCTGGGCAGCCATCGCTCTTTGTTTCTCCGTCACCAGGGTATTTACGGATTCCGGCGCGAGACGCTGCTCCAATTTGTGAGATGGAAACCAAGTCCGCTGGAACATGCTGAGTCACTCGAGCAATTGCGAGCACTGGAAAATGGTGTAAAGGTTCATGTGCTCATTACTGCGACGGGATCGCCTGGTATCGACACGCCAGAAGACGCAAAGACGCTGGAGCAAAGGCTTGCCCGCGCAAAACGAAGAACCCTCCTGTGAAATACATTTTCGTCACCGGCGGTGTGATTAGTTCCCTGGGCAAGGGACTGACGGCAGCATCGCTGGGAACACTCCTCGAAGCGCGCGGTCTACGCGTTGTTCTCCAAAAATTCGATCCTTATCTGAACGTCGATCCGGGCACGATGAATCCATTCCAGCACGGCGAAGTCTATGTGCTGGATGACGGCGCGGAAACCGATCTCGATCTTGGCCATTACGAGCGCTTCACGAATTGCGTTCTCTCGCGACACAACAATCTCACCAGCGGTCAGGTGTACGAGTCGGTGATTTTGAAGGAACGACGCGGCGATTACCTCGGTAAAACCGTGCAGGTGATTCCGCACGTCACCGATGTGATTAAGGAACGCATCCGTGAAATTTCAGACGAAAGCAAATACGACGTGGTCATCACGGAGATCGGGGGCACAACGGGTGATATTGAAGGGCTGCCGTTTTTGGAAGCAATTCGTCAATTCATCCTCGAAGTCGGAACGCAAAATGTCGTGCACATGCACGTCACACTGGTTCCCTACATCAGAGCGGCGCACGAACTGAAAACGAAACCGACCCAGCAAAGCGTTGCCAAGCTGCGCGAAATCGGCTTGCAACCCCAGGTTTTGATTTGCCGCACTGAGCGAATGCTCGACCTCGATCTTCGGCGAAAGCTCTCAATGTTCTGCAGCGTTGCGGAAAAAGCGGTAATCGAAGAGCGCGACGTGGCGCATACGATTTACGAAGTGCCGTTGACGCTTCACGCGGAAGGTTTGGACCAGTTGGTGTGCGACCTTTTGGCCTTGAAAACCCGGCAGCCCGACCTCGCAGGATGGAAAAATTTTGTAAAGCGTGTCATCAGCCCCGCGAAACGAGTCAGAATTGCTGTTATCGGAAAATACTTCGATGTTCGGGACGCCTACAAAAGTATTTACGAGTCGCTCACGCACGCGGCTGCGAGCGAAGATTGCGGAATCGATCTTGAACTGATCGACGCTGAATCGTTGCAAGACAGCGTTAATGGCCAGTTAAAAGATGTGTCCGGTGTTTTGATTCCTGGCGGTTTTGGCCTTCGCGGCGTTGAAGGAAAAATCAAGGCCGCGCGTTTCGCGCGGGAGCACAAGATTCCATACCTCGGGCTTTGCCTCGGGATGCAGGTGGCAACGATCGACTTTGCGCGAAACGCCTGCGGCATCAAAGACGCCAACAGTACCGAGTTTGAGAAAAACACAAAAGAACCGGTGATCTCATTGCTGGAAGAACAGCGAGGCGTCAAGAACATGGGCGCCAGCATGCGCCTGGGCACATGGCCAACGAAAATTGTCAAAGGCACACTCGCGGAAAAAATTTATGGCAGCACCGAAGTGATGGAGCGCCACCGCCACCGATACGAATTCAACATGAAATATCGCGACCAGATGAGTGAAAAAGGCTTCGTCATTTCTGGCACATCACCGGACGGAACGCTGGCTGAGCTGATCGAGCTTCGTGAGCATCCTTATTTCGTTGGTTGCCAATATCACCCGGAATTCCAAAGCAAGCCGAACAAACCGCACCCGCTTTTCAAAGGATTCATTCACGCGTGTCTCGAATATCAGAGTCGTGTG
Organism: Verrucomicrobiota bacterium; assembly: GCA_046727935.1. Lineage (GTDB taxonomy): Bacteria > Verrucomicrobiota > Verrucomicrobiia > Chthoniobacterales > UBA10450 > Udaeobacter. The sequence goes on from JBKPDP010000044.1 coordinate 39,870, forward strand.
ACGCGCGCTCCAAACGATCGAGAATCGCCGCGCCGAGTCCCTGATCAGGAACTCGTTCTGCAACGATAAGATCGAGATCTTCGCGCGCATCCAACTCGCGCAGATAGCGAAACAGATTCACAGCGGCTTCGCGAAGGTCTTGAGATTGGCTTAAGTAACGGACTGCGACGAACCTACGGGAGCGGCGGTCTTGACGCTGCCGCTGGACGATCCCGGGATCCCCCTTACTCGATGCAGGATCCCAAGCGAGCAACCCGACACGCTGCTTTTGTTTTGGCATGAACGTTTCGGCGTCATCGATCAAGCGCAATGGTGTTTTCGGAGCGTAATGCGTCCGCAATTGGCCAGGAGCGGAGATTTTTCCGCCTCCGAAAGCAACATGAATCTCGCCAAATTCGGAGAGCTGCTCCGCAGTGATTGGCCCGCGGCGCAGGATGTCGATCTTAGTTCCGCGGACGGCAATAATGGTCGATTCGATGCCGTGCGTGGTCGGGCCGGCGTCAATAATTAGCGGGATGCGTCCGCTTAGCTCGTCAAGAACATGCTGAGCAGTCGTGGGGCTGATCCGACCGAACCGATTTGCGCTTGGCGCGGCGAGCGGTTTTCCAAACGCTGAAATGATTTCAGTAAAAACCGGATGTGAACTCATTCGCACAGCGACTGTGTCGAGCCCGGCGGTCACGATCTCTGGAACAATCGGTTGTCGATCCAAGACGAGCGTGAGGGGCCCAGGCCAGAATTGCGCGATCAGTTTTTTGATCTGCGTGCAAGATCGATTATCGATCTTCACCAGGCGCTCCAACCATTGTTCGTCAGGCAAATGAACAATCAACGGATCGAAACGCGGCCGGTCTTTCGCCTCGAAAATTTTCGCTACCGCGATTGGGTCGAGGGTGTTGGCGGCAAGACCGTAAACCGTTTCGGTGGGCAGTGCGACGATTTCGCCTTTGCGTAGCAGTTCAATTGCGCGCTCTGTAGCGGCGGTCTGCGACCGCCGACGGCGATCATAGATCGCCGCTACAGTTTCGGTTTTCACCTTGGCAGCTTGGCCGACAGAACCGCTTCGGACTGTTTCTTGCGAAATGCTTCCAATTTCTTCCGAATCGCTTCGTTAGAAGTGGCGAGAATGGCGGCTGCAAGGAGCGCAGCGTTTTTGGCGCCGGCTTCGCCGATGGCCAGCGTGCCCACGGGAATACCGCCGGGCATTTGCGCAGTTGAAAGAAGCGAATCGAGTCCTTGCAACTTCGATTGAATTGGCACTCCTAAAACCGGGAGCCAGGTATGAGCCGCGATCACTCCGGCCAAATGTGCCGCGCCCCCTGCACCAGCGATGACGACGCGCAGCCCGCGCGCTGCTGCATTGCGCGCGAACTCAGCCGTCGCGTCCGGCGTTCGATGCGCAGAGAGAACGTGCGCCTCGTTAGGCACGTCCAGCTCACCAAGCGTCTCGACGGCGTGACGCATCGTCTCCCAGTCTGATTTGCTGCCCATGATAACAGCAACCAACGGCTTCGATTCAGGCATGGGCAAATTGTAGGGGGTTTCTGTGAAACGCCAAGCCTCACTGAATATCTTCCTAACACCCCGCTTCAGCGGGGTGGGCGATGAGCGCTGTTGCACAAAAGCCGTTTAAACGGCTTGTTTAAGCCATTGCATGCACCGCACCTAGCTGAAGCTAGGTGTTAATGAGATATTGCAGTAATGAATCGCCGCAGCGAATCAATCGTTCTCATCGGCATGATGGGCGCAGGCAAATCCGCGGTTGGGCGTTGCTTGCAGCAGCGCACCGGTTTTAAGCGCTGTGATACGGATGAAATGGTGAGCTCAAGATTCGGAATGCGGATCTCAGAAATTTTCTCGACACACGGCGAGGATAAGTTCCGGGAAGCGGAAACGGAAGCTCTCCGGAGGGTATCCCTTGACCAGCGCTCGATCATCGTGACTGGAGGCGGAATTGTATTACGTGAAGAGAACCTCGAACTTTTGAAACGCATTGGCGCAGTAGTATGGCTGGAGGCGGACGAAGAAACGCTTTTCAAACGAGCTTCACGAGCCGGCAATCGGCCGCTACTGCAACGCAAACATCCCAGGAAGGCGTTCATGCAAATGTTACAAACGCGCCTGCCACTTTATGCGAAGGTTGCCGATATCCGCGTCGATACATCGGTGCTTACAGATGAAGAAGTCGCGGTAGCAATTTTGAGTAAGTTCAAAAGGTATTGTCGTAGATCAGCGCCGGCTGCAGCGTAATGACTGAGACAACTATATATCCAATCGATCGCGAAATCTCGCGGGTGGAACTGAAGACACGACTGGTGTCATTTGCGCGCGAGATTGGTTTTGTCTCGTGTCGCGTCGCGGCCTGCAGCTCTCCGCTGCACGCAAACGAGTTTCGGAATTGGCTGCGTAACGAAGCCCATGGCGAAATGAGTTACATGGAGCGCGGGGAAGAAAAGCGCTGTGACCCGCACAAGATTTTGCCTGACGCCAAGTCAATCGTCGTTTTGACGCTGAATTATTTCCAAGGAAGCGCGCCGCAGAGGACCGTGGCGACAGCAAAGACTGGGAGAATCGCGCGATATGCTTGGGGCGATGACTATCACGGCCTGATCGAGCGAAAGCTCGATAAGATCGACGAGTTTCTTCGCGAGTTCGGCGGGCAACAGAAATGTTATGTCGATACCGGGCCAGTTTTGGAACGCGATCAGGCGGCGCAGGCCGGCATCGGCTGGCACGGCAAAAGCACGATGCTAATCGACAAACAACTCGGGACCTGGTTTTTTCTCGCAGAGGTTTTGACGACTCTCGAATTGCCACCGGATAAGCCTGTGCCAGATCGCTGCGGAACGTGCGAGCGTTGTATCAAAGCCTGTCCCACCGGTGCAATCACGGCGCCGCATCGCTTGGATGCGCGCCGCTGCATTTCTTATCTGACAATTGAACTCAAAGGTTCTATCCCGCTGGATCTTCGGCCACTTATCGGAGACAGAATTTTTGGTTGCGACGATTGTCTTGACGCCTGCCCATGGAACCGTTTTGCCCACATATCGCACGAGGCCGCTTTCTGTGCGCGTCCCTCAACAGTGGGCATAGCATTGCGCGATTATCTCAGTTTGAGCGAGGATGCATTCCGCGCGCTTTTTAGAAATTCGCCGATTAGACGGATCAAACGACGCGGCTTCTTGCGTAATGTCTGTGTCGCACTGGGCAATGTTGGAAATTCGTCCGATTTGCCCGCACTTGAGCGCGCCACAGCCGATCCCGAGCCGTTAATCGCGGAGCACGCGACATGGGCGATTCACCGAATTCGGTCTCGCCAACGGAGCAATCCATCTGATTCGCGGACAAGAGCGACCTCATTCAGGGAGGCGGCAATTGATTGAATCCGAAACCGTTCCTCAGCGCATCTTAGGATTGTTATGAACGGGATTTCGTTTGCAAGAGTCAAACAAGCGACTAATTCTGACGCTTTCACCCCGAGAACCGCTCCTTCAATGCACCAACAGGTAAGCACACGTGCGCCCGCGCCTTTGACTACAAAACAGCGCCGTACCCGGCGCAAAAAGCAAATCATTTACGGAGCGATGGGCTTGGTCGTTCTCTGCGTCATCGCGTCGGTCATGTGGAGCAAGCGCGAGAAGCCCATTCCGGTCACAACGGAGACGGCGATTCGCAAGACGATCGTTCAAACTGTTTCTGCTACTGGAAAAATACAGCCCGAAGTGGAAGTGAAGATTTCGCCCGAAGTTGCTGGCGAAATTATTGAATTGCCCGTCGAGGACGGCGTGCGGGTCAAAAAGGGCGACCTGCTGGTGAAAATTAAGCCTGACTCATATAAGGCGCTTCTCGAGCAGCAAGAGGCGGCGATCAGCACGGCAAAGGCAACCAATCTGCAGCAGAAGGCGACGATGATGAAAACTGAACACGACCTCAAGCGGGCCGAAGACTTGTTCAACAAAAAGCTGATCTCAGAGCAAGAATACAATGCAGCGCAGGCAGCTTATGACGTGGCCAAAAACACCTACGAAAGTTCGCTCCATGAAATCGAGCGCGCCGAGGCCGGCTCTAGTCAGGCGCGCGATCAATTGTCGAAGACGACGATCTACTCGCCCATCGACGGCACGGTCACAATTCTTAACAGCAAATTGGGCGAACGTCTTGTAGCCACGGGACAATTCGCTGGCACTGAAGTGATGCGCGTGGCCGACCTCGGCCACATGGAGGCGCGGGTCGATGTAAACGAAAACGATGTTGTAAATGTGAAGGTGGACGATAAGGCCGAAATAAAAATCGACGCTTATGGCGATCGGAAATTTCACGGCACGGTTTATCAAATCGGTAACACCGGAAAGACAACCGGCGCCGGCACCCAGGAAGAGGTCACCAATTTTGAGGTGAAAATCCGGATTGAAGACCACGATGTCCTACTGAAGCCCGCGCTGAGTTGTACCGCGGACATCCAAACCAACGAAGTGAAGGATGTCGTAGCCGTGCCAATGCAGGCCGTGACCATTCGCACCGGCGACAGCAATTTGAGTCCAGAGGAAATCGAAAAGAAAAAGCAGAAGGCGGCGGGTCGCGACAAAGGCGACAACAATGCGGAGTTCGTCAACGAGCGCGCAGAGAAGGCGGCGCAGAAAGAAGAACGCGAGAAACTGGCCAAGGTCGTGTTTCTAAAAAGAGGCAGCAAGGCGCAAGTGGTGAAAGTCACGACTGGGATTTCTGACGACACCTACACTGAAATCAAAAGCGGCATTCAGCCTGGCGACGAAGTAATCTCGGGGACTTATAGCGCGATCAGCCGGAAATTGAAGGATGGCGCAAAGGTCACTCTCGACAAAGAAGGAATGAAGTAATCCTGACGAGCGACTGTCGACGTTGCGATGGAGACTCGAAATTCAATCAGACCGCTCGGGCCGGTCGTGATCGACATCGAAAACATTACCAAGGACTATGTCATGGGCGAGGAAGTCGTGCGCGCCCTGCGCGGTGTGACGTTGCAGATTCGCCGCAATGAATACATCGCCATCATGGGGCCAAGCGGCAGCGGCAAATCGACCCTCATGAACATGCTTGGTTGTCTCGATACGCCGACTTCCGGGCGCTATGAGTTTAACGGCAAAAATGTTGCCGAAATGGATGACGACGAGCTCGCGGCCGTTCGCAATCGCGAGATTGGTTTCGTGTTCCAAACGTTCAACCTGCTGCCACGATCGACATCGTTGCGTAATGTCGAACTGCCGCTCATTTACGCCGGCATCGAACCCGAACGGCGCGAAGCACGCGCGACCCAAGTGCTGGCAGATGTCGGCCTGGACGATCGCATTCACCACAAACCCAATGAGCTTTCCGGCGGTCAGCGTCAGCGTGTGGCCATTGCACGCGCGCTCGTCAACGGTCCGTCGATTATTCTGGCCGACGAACCGACTGGTAATCTCGATTCCAAGACGGGAGAAGAAATCATGCAGTTGTTCGAGGATTTATATCAGCGCGGCAACACAATTATCCTCGTGACGCACGAACGAGACATCGCCGCGCACGCGCGTCGTACCGTGCATCTGCGCGACGGAGTCGTCGAGTCGGACCACGCGGGATTTATTGCGGAGCTTGACATGCCGGTTGCGAGATGAGTTCGACATGAAACGTTTTCTCTACGAGCTGAGCGAGAGTTGGAAAATCGCCGCCGCGCAAATGCGCTCGAACCTGACGCGCTCAACGCTCACGGCACTTGGGGTCATAATCGGCATTATCGCCGTGACGTTGATGGGCACGGCGGTGAATGGGATATCCATAGGTTTCGATAAAAGTATGGCCGTGCTCGGCGATGACGTTCTCTACGTTACCCAATGGCCGTGGAAGCCGGTGGACGACTGGTGGAACTATCGCGATCGCAAAAAAATCAAAACCGAATACGCCGAGACGTTGAACCGGATGATCGCGGCAACCCCGAACTCGAATCTGGTTGTGGCGGTGCCGACGTCGAATTTGATGCGATCTGTTAAATATGGCGGCAACCAGGTGGACAACGTCTTCGTTCTTGGGACGACGTCGGATTTCATCGTCACATCGACAATTGATTGTACGGCTGGGCGATTCTTCAACGAACTCGAATCGCGTGGCGGTGCGAACGTTGTCGTGATCGGCTATGACGTTGCCGATGCGCTTTTTCCTTCCGAAAGTCCGATTGATAAATCCGTGCTGATCAATGGTCAGTTGTTCAAAGTCATTGGCGTAAACACGCGACAAGGCACGTTTCTCGGATTGTTCAGTTGGGATTCGATGGTGGCGGTGCCGCTCCGCGCGTTTAATAAATATTTTTCGGCCAAAAGCGAATCGGATGTACGCGTGAAAGTGAAAGACAAAACCAGACTCGTCGATGCCAAGAACGAGCTCACCGGTTTGATGCGGCGTGTACGCGGATTGCCACCAGAAAAAAAGGACGATTTCTCGATCAACGAGCAACAGGCCTTCAAAAGCACGCTCGACCCAGTGAAGAACTCAATTGCGATTGCCGGGCTGTTTATCACCGGCCTGTCGCTTTTCGTCGGCGCGATCGGCATTATGAACATCACGTTTGTCAGCGTGAAAGAGCGCACGAAAGAAATCGGAACACGAAAAGCGCTCGGCGCGCGGCGGCGAACGATCCTGCTGCAATTCTTGATCGAATCGACAGCGCTTTGTCTCCTCGGCGGGTTTATCGGACTCGCGTTTGCCTATCTAATGTGCTTCGGGATCGGCAAAGCTTTCCCCTCTTTTCCAATTCATTTCTCGGTCGGCCTGGTGCTCGTCAGCATGATCGTTTCAATATTGACCGGCTTGTTCTCGGGATTCGCGCCGGCCTGGACAGCGTCGCGCCTCGATCCAGTGACAGCGCTCAGATACGAGTAAAAATCGAAATGTTATTTAGCGAGATCATCAAAATGGCGTGGTCGTCTCTCGGTGCGAATAAACTCCGTTCGGCGCTGACAATGCTCGGCATCACCATCGGCGTGTTCTCGGTGATCTCAGTGATGACCGCGATCGGCGCATTGCAATACTCGATTGAGAACGGCATCAGCTTTCTCGGTTCCAACATCTTTCAATTCGCCAAATATCCGGCCAATGTTAGCGCGAGCGGCGACGTGCAGGAGAAATTTCGCAACCGGCACAACATCACCTACAAACAGGCGCTGCATTATTACCGATTAATGGAAGGCGAGGCGCGCGAGATTTGCCTCAAGAGTTTTGGTTACGAAGTGAAAGGCCAGGCGGTTTACAACGGCGTAAAGACAACGCCGAGTCTTCTCATTGTCGGAACGAATAGAAGTTTTCTCACCGCGAACGCTTACACGCTCGGTTACGGCCGGAATTTGACCGGCGAGGATGTCGATCTTTCGCGGCGCGTGATTGTTGTTGGAAAAATGGTCGAAAAAAGACTGTTTCCGCACGAAACGCCGATCGGCAAAGTAGTTCGCGTCAGCGGACACACGTACACAATCATCGGCGTGCTCGCGGAAAAAGGGACCGCCTTCGGCCAAAGCCAGGACGACCTTTGCATCCTGCCAATTACGCGCTTCTTTGAGGACTACGGCGAAGCGAAACGCACCGTCAACATCGCGACGCAAGCGTTCACACAAGATACTTACAATCGCACCTTCGATCGCGGAATCGGCGCCATGCGTATCGCGCGCGGTTTGCGCCCTGACCAGCCAAACGATTTCGAAATTTACAGCAACGATTCGCTCAAGAGCGCGTTCGTAAACGTGGCCGGATATGTGCGAGTGGGCGCATTCGTCATCAGTCTCATCGCCCTAGTCGCGGCAGGAATCGGCATCATGAACATCATGCTGGTGAGCGTGACCGAACGCACAAAGGAAATCGGCGTCCGCAAATCGATCGGCGCCCGTAGCCGCGATATCTTGCGGCAATTTTTGACCGAGGCAGTCTTCATCTCGGAAGCCGGCGGGGTTCTCGGAATTCTTCTCGGAATCGTCGCCGGCGATCTGCTGGCAGCATGGCTTAAAGTGGACCTGATTTTCCCGTACGGGTGGGCAATTGCAGGTCTGCTCGTCTGCTCGGCAATCGGGATCGCCTTCGGTCTCTACCCAGCATATCGAGCAGCCAACCTAGATCCGATTGAAGCATTGCGATACGAATGAGGACTGTTACCGGGCAGATTCGGGCGCAATCAGATCCTCGGCTGCTACGATGCGCCAGCGTCCATTTCGCCGAATCCAAGTATCGGTCCATACAAAGCGTCCACGCTCACCAGTGCGTCGTTCCCAAGATTCGTCACCTTGCGCAATCGCGGTATCGCCGTAAAACCTGACTTTGACCTCATTAAGGCGATTGGAAACGAAATATTGCGACGCATTTCGCGTATCGGCGATCATTTTCGCTTTATTGTAAAGCCTCCCTTTCGGATCCACGCCTAGGAAATCATCCGCAAGAATCCGTTCGACTACGCTTGGATCGCTAGTGGCTACTGATTCCGCCCATTGGCGTTCGCTTTCGACAATGTAGCGCTCTGCTTCCTTCTGATCGTTTCGCGCGCATTGACAAAGCAAGCAGCAAAGCGAGCCAGCAATAACAAAGATGTCGATTTTCACTTTGCCGGCCGCAGGTTACTCCAAGCCGAGAGCCTTGAACGTCGCATCAACGTGTTTGAAATGAATGTCGAGCGAGCAAAGACGATCGATTTCCGACGCTGAAAGCCTCGCGGTGATTTCTGGTTCGCGCTTTGCATTTTCGGCAAATATCCCCTCGCCTTGCCAGGTTTTCATCGCTGCGCGTTGCACCGCTTCATATGCAGTTTTCCGTTCGGCACCCGCGCGGGTGAGAGCCAGCAATATCGACTGGCTGAAATACAAACCTTTGGTCAGGGCGAGATTTTGCTGCATTCGTTCGGGATAAACCTGGAGCTTTTCGACGATATCCCGCAGCTTCGCCAGCATGTAGTCGAGCAGGATGCAGGAGTCGGGCAGAATAATTCGCTCCGCACTCGAGTGACTGATATCGCGCTCGTGCCAGAGCGCGACATTTTCCAACGCAACGATTGCATTGCCGCGGACGACGCGCGCAAGACCGCTCAACCGTTCGCTGGTAATTGGGTTGCGCTTGTGCGGCATGGCCGAACTGCCTTTTTGCCCTTCGCCGAAAAATTCTTCCACTTCGAGCACTTCAGTCCGCTGGAGATGACGAAATTCGGTCGCCCAACGGTCGATGCTGGAAGCGATGACGGCGAGGGTCGTCATAAATTCCGCATGCCGGTCACGCTGAACGATCTGCGTCGAAAGTGTGGCAGGTTTTAATCCAAGCTTCTCACATACTGCTCGCTCGATTTTTGGATCCATATGAGCGTGAGTGCCTACGGCGCCGCTTATTTTGCCAACTCGAATACGCTCGCGCGTTTGCATGAGGCGTTCCTCGGCACGCCCGAATTCGTCGTACATGAGTGCGAGCTTGAGGCCGAATGTGATTGGCTCGGCATGTACACCGTGGCTGCGCCCAATCATGGGCGTCATTTTGAACCGCTGCGCCTGGCTCGCGATCGCGGTCCGCAGCGATTTCAGGTCGGCCAAAAGGATGTCGCACGACTCGGTTAACTGCACGGCCAGCGTCGTATCCAAAATATCCGACGATGTCAGCCCCTGGTGAATCCAGCGTGCTGCAGGTCCTACTGAGCTGGCGACGTTTTCAAGAAAGGCTATGACGTCGTGGTTCGTTCGCTTTTCGATCTCGAGGATTTCGGGAATTGAAAAGCGCGCCCGCTTCCGAATTTCCGCTGCGTCCTGCTTCGGAATCTGGCCAAGCTCTGCCATCGCCTCGCAGGCGAGAACCTCAATATCCAGCCAGATCTGAAATTTGCGCTCGTCCGACCAGATTTTGCTCATCTCCGGCCGGGAATAACGATCAATCACCCGCGCAACATAAAAGCGGCTTGGTTGAGGGAAAAGCGTTTTGTTTCCATTAACACCGCACTTTAGCGGTTTTCTAGATGATCTACGGCGACAAACCGTTGAAGCGGTTTCACGGCTGATGCGCTTTGAGCACCTCATTGAAGCGAGGTGTTAATGAAAAGTCGCTCCAGCGACGAAATGACCGTAGCGGAGGCTCGAAGGCGGCCGCCTGTTCGGCCTAACAAACCCGGACGCGCAAGAAGCGCCCGTTGTCTTGCAGGCGCACCCGGCCGCTGGCGAAAAGGTCTGCGACGGTCGCGACCGTTTCTCTGCTGCTGCTCGCACACGAACTGACTGCCAGGATAAGATCACCCAACGACAGGCCAGAAAACTTTCGTGGCTTTAGAATTTGCCGATTTCTTTTCATACGATTGCCTCCATTCCGGGAAGCAATTCCAATACCATTTCCATTTGTGAATATCTCATCCATAAGCCCTATGCAGTTATTCATCCCTTATGCACTTAATGACTGACCGCTCGCCGACACTTTTGTTCAATTTTCAAACACAAAATCGTGTGCGCACTGTGATCCGCGCTTCGCTCAAACGGCGCGCTTCGTCGGTGACTACGGCCGCACCCTATCGGAAAAATTCGAAATCCGAATGTCGAAACCTACTTCTGGCGCGCGCGGGACACAGCTTCACATCTTGCTTACGCACCGGAACTCGGCTTAGTCAGCCGCATCACCACAAAATACAGAACGCACAACACTAGCACCGCCGCGACGATGAGATGTGATTTCGCTTTCAATGCCAGCGCCATCCCCGCCGGATCGCGCAACATCTCGGGCGTGATCGCCGTCTGTCCAAACCAGGCCAGCACCCCGCACCAGAGAGCCGAGCCGACAACCGTCATTACACTGAAAGTCGTGAAGTTCATTCGAACCATACCCGCGGGAATTGAGATGAGATGCCGGATCACTGGCAGCAGTCGTGCAAAAAAGATCCCGCCCGCCTCGTAACGATGCAGCCACTGCTCGGCCCGCATTAATTTTGCTTCGCTGATCATAAAAAGGCGGCCCCATTTCACGATCACGATGCGCCCCAGCCAACGTGAGACCCAATAAGTCACGCTCGCCCCCAGCCACGAACCAAACGTGCCCGCGGCGATCACTCCCCACACATTGAATCTCCCCTGAGTGGCAAGAAACGCCGCCGGCGGAATGACAATCTCACTCGGCACGGGAAAGATGGAGCTTTCCATTGCCATGAGCAGGATGATGCCAGGATAACCCCATTCCTGAACCCAGCCGAACCAGATTTGCAGAAGATGATGCATATTGTGATTCCGAGCGGAGTCGCCTGCCAAGCCGTAGCTTTATGCGAAGGTCTGGAGCAACCTCTCGATATCAATGCGCAATAAATTCGCCCTAGTTCAGTCTAAAACCTGAAATCTGCAATCTGAAAATCACATGTCGATCTACCGGCGCGTTCTCCGTTACTACAGACCGTTTCTCGGGCAAACGATCCTCGGATTGTTTCTGTCGCTCGTCGCCGTTGGCTTGAACCTGCTCAAACCCTGGCCGTTTAAGCTGATCGTGGACGATTTCCTTCGTCCAGGCCCGACCGTGCGCAGCGACTGGCGTACCTGGATCCCGCTGCTCTGTCTTGCCCTGATCCTGATCCAGCTCTTTTGGGGAATGATGAATTGGATCACAAACTATCTCTTTGTGAAAATCGGTCTGCAGGCATTGCTCAAATTGCGCACTGACCTCTATTCATATTTGCAATCTCTCTCGCTCAAATTCCACGATGCGCGCCGTTCGAGCGATTCCAGCTTTCGCGTCGCGTACGATTCGCAATCGATCCAGACGATCTACAACAAAGGGTTCACTAACATCTTTGCGTCGGTCATCACGTTGATTGGAACGTTCATCATCATGTTGCGGCTGGATTGGCAGCTCACCATGGTTTCCCTTGCAATCGTCCCTTTAGTCGTTGGGTCAATATATCTTTTCGCGCATCGGATTCGCCGGGAATCAACCTCCATTCAGGAACAGGAGAGCGCCGTCCTCGCCCAGGCGCAGGAAGGTCTGAGCTCGATTCGAATGGTCCACGCATTTGGGCGCGAGGAGTTTGAAGTGCGCCAATTCCAGCAGCAAGCCCGGCAAAGTCTGCAAGCTAATCTGCGGCTCACTTTGACAAACGTAAACAGCGCGCTGGTGATCAGCACATTGATGGTAGTTGGCACAGCCGCGATGTATTACATCGGCTCGCTGCACGTTCTTGCCGGCACGCTCACCCTCGGATCACTACTAGTCTTCAGCGCTTATTTGCTGATGCTTTATCAACCACTTGAGTCCCTCACCTACACCGCCTGGGCTATGGAAGGCGCCACCGCCGGCGCAAAACGCTGCTTCGAGGTGTTGGACCGGGAGGATGATGTGCGCGATTCGCCGAATGCCGTTGCGATTTCTGCTGCCAAAGGGGCAATCGCATTTCACTCCGTAAATTTCGGTTATGCAGGCGATCGACCCGTCTTGCGTGACATCGATCTGCGCATCGAGCCAAACCAGATCGTCGGCCTTGTGGGCGGCACCGGCGCAGGCAAAAGCACGTTGATGAGTTTGGTGCCGCGATTTTATGATCCTTCCACGGGTTTCGTCATGCTTGATGACCGTGACGTGCGCGAGATCACAAAAAAAAGTTTACGTGCGCAGATCGCAATCGTCTTACAGGACACGTTACTCTTCTCTACAACGGTGCGAGAAAACATCGCCTATGGCCGGCCCGACGCGACAGAAGCAGAAATTATCGAGGCGGCGCGCCGGGCACAGGCAGACGAGTTTATTCGGCAGATGCCTGATGGCTATGCCAGTCCTGTAGGCGAACGGGGCGGGCACTTGAGCGTTGGCCAGCGCCAGCGAATCGGCATTGCCCGCGCATTCTTGAAGAACGCGCCTATTTTGCTGCTGGACGAACCCACATCGGCGCTGGATCCCACAACCGAAGCGGCGATCATGGAAACCATCCAGGAATTAATGCGTGGCCGGACAACTTTAATTGCGACCCATCGCCTGGCGACGATCCATGGTCTCGATCAAATCATTGTGCTTGAACACGGGCGCGTCGTCGAAAAAGGGCGCGGCCCGGAGCTGATCGCACGCGGCGGCATTTACGCGAAACTATATGCGTCAGGAAAATTCCCGACATGAGGTGGCGCATTGAGTAACGTTAGAGAAGATCGACACGTCGAAGGCGATTGGTGGCCGGATCCGATCCCAGCGAATATTGACTTCGGCGAGGGATTTTATTGCGAGAGCGCTCAAATCTTCCGAAAGCTTCGGAGCAAAAAACCGGGCGCCGTCATTATCGGCAACCATGTTTCGTGTTATGCGGGCTGTTCGTTTTCTGTCGGCGAGAACGGTCAATGCACGATCGGTGATTTCACGCTTCTCAATGGCGCGCTGATCATGGCGGATGAAAAGATCGAGATTGGGTCGTATTGCCTGGTTTCCTGGAATGTCGGCATCGCGGATTCGGATTTTCATCCGCTGGAGCCGGCCCAGCGCCTCATCGACGCGCAGGCCCTCGCGCCCTATTTCAAGAATCGGCCCGCACGTCCCAAATTGAAGACCGCGCCTGTGAGAATTGCAGACAATGTCTGGATTGGTATGAACGCCGTGATTTTGAAAGGCGTGACCGTCGGCGAAAATTCGGTTGTAGCCGCGGGATCAGTGGTCACTAAGAGCGTTGAACCCAACACAGTGGTTGCTGGGAATCCGGCGGTGGTAGTGAGACGGTTTAAAGAATGATTTGTTTTAACGCTCAACGCCCAACTTTCAACGCTCAACGCTCGATTCAGAAGCTTGGACGTTGAGCGTTGTCCCTTTTCTTCCTCATGAAACGCAAGCGCATCGTCGTCATGGGCTTCATGGGTTCAATGCCCATCGCGGGCGTGATCTGGCAGCACATCCATTACATCGTTGGACTGCAACGCCTCGGTCACGACGTCTATTACATCGAAGATTCAGCCCGCATTCCCTACAACCCGGAGACGTTTGAAATTACTAGCGAATTTGACTACACGGCGCGGCTCCTGAATCGATTGTCGCGAGAATTCGAATTCAGAAATCGCTGGGCCTTTTGCGCGCGTTATTTGCCGGGCACCCCCGCTGCTGGCCTGCCATTAAAAAGAATTCGACAGCTTTATCGCGAAGCGGACGCACTCCTGAACATCTGCGGCGCACAGGAGTTTAACGACGACCTGCTCGTTTCCGATCGCATTCTTTACGTCGAAAGCGATCCCGGCGTCGAACAAATCAAGATCGACAAGGGCGTGAAATCGACCAGGCGCTACCTAGGGCGACATCATGCCCTCTTTACTTTTGGCGAAAACATCGGTACGAAAAGTTTTCCCGTCCCCATCCACGGATTGAAATGGCTGCCTACACGGCAACCCGTGGTGACTGATCTCTGGAGAACAAGGCGCTCCCCTGCCCGCGCGGCCGTATTCACCTCCGTGGCTAATTGGTCCACCAGTGGTCTGAAAGACATCACGTGGCGCGGCAAGAAATATCTCTGGAGCAAATCGCGGGAATTTTTGCGCTTCATCGCCGCGCCGAAAAAAGCGGGCGAACCATTTGAGCTGGCAACAAACATCGAGCATGCTGCGACCCGCGCAAAATTCGAGCGCAACGGCTGGCGACTGACTTCGCCGCTGCAAATGAGCGTTGATTACTGGCTATATCGGGATTACGTCCAGCGCTCCAAAGGCGAGTTCACTGTGGCCAAGGATCAATACGTGCGCTTAAACACCGGGTGGTTCAGCGACAGGAGCGCGTGTTATCTTGCAGCAGGGCGCCCGGTCGTCACTCAGGAAACCGGTTTTACGAAATTCTACGGCGGCGAACTAGGCCTTTTATCTTTCCGAACGCTCGATGAAATCGCCGACGCGGTGAAACGGATCAACGCTGATTACGTGAAACACTCCCGGGCCGCTTACGCCCTGGCTCGGGAAGTCTTTGAGGCCGAAACAATGCTGAAATCAATTCTCGACCGCGCTGGGATTTGAGCCGAGCGGGCAAACTCTTTTTCGTTAATCAGAGATTTGAACGTAGAAAGCGTGTATCGTGTCAGTTGTGTCCGAAAAGGCCACTTGCTAATGCAAATTCGAATCTTGATTTTCGACTACGCAGTTTAAGTTTGCAGCGTTTCCGCTTATGAAGCGTATCCTTGTTTTAATTTACGCCACCTTGCTGCTTGGACCGGTTTTGGACGCGCAGCAAAGCACACCAGGTCGTCCCCCAATGGAGCCACAGGCTCCTGAGCGGCCAGGTCCATGGAGATCGAGCCCGCCTGCACAAGAAGTAGTTCCCGTTCCGGTTCCGATTGCGCCGCCAAAGCCAAACGGTCCGGTTCAAAAAAGTCTGGTCAGAATTACGGCGACTTCAGTAGAACCGGATTACAAAGCGCCTTGGAATGCCGGAGCGCTTGAGCGCGGCGTGGGGGCCGGTTTCGTCATAAGCAGCAATCGCATCATGACAAACGCGCACGTGGTTGCAAACAGCCGTTATGTGACCGTGGAGCGCGACGGCGATCCCAATAAATATCCGGCGAAAGTGCAATTCGTAGCGAATGATTGCGACCTGGCAGTGATCACTGTGCCGGCTCCTGATTTTTTCAAAAATATGCTGCCATTACAATTTGGCGGAATTCCTACGCTGGAATCCACTGTCTCGGCGTACGGTTATCCAATCGGAGGCGAGCGGATGTCGGTCACCACCGGGATCGTGTCGAGGATCGATTTCCAGCTCTATACGCATTCATCGGTCGATCAGCATCTGGCGATCCAGATCAGCGCGCAGATTAACCCGGGAAACAGCGGTGGCCCGGTAATGCAAGACGGCAAAGTGGTCGGAGTTGCCTTTCAGGGTTACAGCGGTGACGTCGCCCAGGGAGTGGCCTACATGATTCCCACGCCTGTGATAAAGCGGTTTCTGCAAGACATCAACAATGGGCATTATGACGAGTATCCCGATCTCGCAATTACCTATGCGAAACTACAGAATCCCGCTCAACGGCGGTTTCTCGGATTAAGAGATGACGATCATGGCGTCCTAGTGAGCTCTGTGGTCGCGGCCGGGCCATCGGATGGCATCCTTTATCCGGGTGACGTCCTTCTTGCCATCGACGGTCATCCCATTGCCAGCGATGCGAATGTCGAACTCGATGCCGAGCGCGCCCAGTTCGAAGAAGTGGTCGAACGAAAATTCAAGGGCGATTCGGTCAGGTTGGATATCTCGCGCAACAAGCAGCCGATGACGGTGACAATCAAATTGTATAAGCCGTGGCCGTACTCGATCCAGGGCCATAGCTACGATGTGCGGCCGCGTTACGTCCTTTACGGCGGTCTGCTCTTTCAACCGTTGAACCTGGACATGCTGGAGGCAAATCGGACAGCCGACCTGCGGGTCCGTCATTTCTTCGAATACTTCGTTCTCGACCAGCTTTATCTTCAGCATCCCGATGTCATTGTGCTGACCAACATCTTGCCAGATCCGACAAACACCTATCTGGCCCCCTACCGCGGCGGCATAGTCGATGAAGTAAATGGCAAGAAAATTCGGACTCTGGATGAATTAGCGAACGCTTTCGCCGAATCGCCGGAGCGGCTGGTGATTCGAATGATTGGCGACGGACCTCCGCTAGTCCTTAATCGAAGTCAGGTAGAAGCTGCACGCGAACGAATCAAGACGCGCTACAACGTAATGAAGGAGCAAAATCTTGAGGAACAACCGGCACCAAAAGGAACGGAACAGGCGAATAAAATCTGAAGATGATCAGGCATTCTCTTATCACTTTTGGAATCGTCCTTGTAGCAGTCAGTGGGGCGCTGGCAAAAAAGGAATCCTCTGTCCCTTCGCCACTGACAAAGCAAAAGCAACTGGCCCTGGTCCGGGTAAATGTAACCGGACAGTCCTATGATTATTTTCGGCCATGGCAGAAGAAGGCGCCGTTTTCAAAGCGCGCGCTCGGCGCAGTTTTGTCTAAAGGCCGTGTCCTAGTGACGGCGGATCTGGTTGCAAACCAAAATTACGTAGAGCTCGAACGCGCGGAATCTGGCGAAAAGACCGCGGCCACTGTCGAGGTGATTGATTACGAAGCCGATCTCGCGCTGCTTCAACCAGCCGAA
This sequence comes from Verrucomicrobiota bacterium, assembly GCA_046727935.1. Taxonomy (GTDB): domain Bacteria; phylum Verrucomicrobiota; class Verrucomicrobiia; order Chthoniobacterales; family UBA10450; genus Udaeobacter. The sequence continues at coordinate 56,942 of JBKPDP010000044.1, forward strand.
AAAACATTTCTCGATGGAATCACTCCGCTCGAAATCGCGCCTGACACGGTGGTGGGCGACCGGCTGGCCGCGTGGCAGCTGGAACCGACCGGTGCGTTGCTTGCGACGGAAGGCTTGGTGACAACAGTCCAAATGATGCCGTATCCGATCGATGTTGGGCAATTCCTCACGTACCGCATCAGCATCCCGATGCAGTATCGGGAGAACAGTTACACGGTGCCACTTGTTAAGAAGAACAAGCTGGCCGGCTTGCTACTCCGCTACGATTCGCGCTCACAGCTACTGGATGCAATCCCTGCGCCTGTCATTACGCACTTTTTAAAGGATGCTGAAAGACAGAATTATCGGGGGTTTCCCTCCGCTGGTTTCTCATTTTTTCCAACACGCGATCCCGCGCTGCGTGAGTTCGCCGGAGAAAAAGGGAAGGACGCGGGCGGAGTTTATGTGACGAACGTGGAGCCAGGTACGCCGGCAATGAAAGCGCGGCTCCAGGTCGGGGACATCGTGACTGCAGTCGCGAACAATGAAATCGATCAAAACGGCAACTACGTGGACCCGCTTTATGGCAAAATCGAATTCACAAATTTGCTAACCGCCCACGCCTACGCTGGCGATGTTGTTCCTTTTCGAATTCAGCGTAACGGCAAACCAATGCAGTTAAATATCACGCTCGAGCACCGCGAGGCGAAGGACTATGTCAGCCCACCTTACAATCTCGATCAGCCGCCGCGTTATTATGTTCTGGGCGGTCTGATTTTTCAGGAGCTTTCCCGCCAATATCTCAAAGAATGGGGCCCGAACTGGCAAAGAGAAGCCCCCCAACGTTTGGTTTACGTCGACCATTTCCAGTCCGAGCTCTTTCCTGACAGAAATCGGCGCGTTGTAATTCTCAGCCAAGTCCTTCCTGCTAACAGCACTATTGGCTACGATGAGCTGGCCTATTTGACGGTAACGAAGGTGAACGGCAAGGAAATCAAATCGTTAGACGAGCTTGCCGAAGCGGTAAAACAACCGATCGAGGGTTTCATCAAAATCGAGACCGAAGAAGACCCAAAGCAGATCGAGCTCGACGCGGCACAAGTTGCCGCCGAGGCGCAAGACCTCCAGGAGAATTACGGTATTTCCGCGCTGCATCGGCTAAATTAAAAGGCGCCGCGCGTGGCCGCGCTTTTGCCATGCGCGTCTGCCCGCAGCGTTCAATTATCGCCACTATCAATAGCGATGTTGGCTGTGCGTGATTTGGCTAAAAACCGTTCCACTTCGTCATTATAAGTCTGGAACGGGTCACCCATCACGAGAAAATCGCGGTTATCACACGCGATGGAATCCCAGTTGATAACGTAGGGGGAATTGCACTTCTGAAAAAAAGCCACTGCCCGAGCACGACCTGATGCTCGCGTGTTAGCAGGAGGAACATGCGTAGCGCTGGGCCGCCGGACATTGTTGTTCCACTCCGCAATTCGCTTTCCCGGATTAACAGCAAAGAACAATCCGCGAAGCGGATCGATGTTGTGATATTCGAGGTCGATGCTTTGCAGCCAGGGATCGTCCCAACTCAATCCTTCAGATTCAATGAACGCTTCCAGCAACCATTTCTTCGTAATCCAATCCACCCCGCCAATGAGCGCTTGATGGTTATTTCGAATTGCTTCAAGAACAAAGCCCCAGTTTTCCAGTAACCAGTTAGTTTCCGCGCTGCTATTGCGCAGGTGCTTTTGTGCCAGATGATGAAACTCCCACTGCACATCGAGTGCTCCGATGGTTTTGCCATTCTCAAGATGAACAATCCATTGCTGAGTTGGGTCCCGCGATATATCGCGCGTGCTTTGCACGGCATCGGCCAGAACCAGATTTCGCGGTAAATGGCCATCCTCGAGCAATGATAAAACGCAGGCGGTTGTCCCGATTTTTAACGCTGTCGCGTAGGGACTCATGTTTGAATCACCGATCAGCAAATGGAGCCGCCGATATTTTCGGTAATCGGCGAGCGGCTCGTCACGCGCGTTAATGATGGCGCGATTGAATTGAACCCATTGGTAGATGTCGTTCACGATATGATCAGCGCGCTGGCTAAGCTGGAAAGTGACCTGCGACTCCGGCTGCGGCGGCTCGAAATCAAACGCGAGTGGATTGGACTGACCGACGCGGCCGGCGCCAGTAAAGATTTGCCGGGTCGCCAGAAAAGTAAGCAGCGTTCCGAGAATCGGGGGCGTGAATTGCGCCTCGCGTTTCATCAGATAATTCTCATGACAGCCAAACGTGGCGCCGGTGTGGTGATCGACATTATTCTTGATAAACGAGACGCGATCCTGCGCGCCCAGAGCAATCAATGACGATTGCAGCAGGTCATCTCCGGCCAATTCGTAGGCCACTAGGTCGTGCAGGTGCAGACATTCTGGCGATGCATACTCGATGTGTCCCATATCAAGATAAAGACGCCCGCCGTTGAGAAGAAAACCTCCGTTGCCCGGTGGCTCTTCGTAGTCGCGGTAATGCAGATCAATAGAGCCAGCGTCGGCATTTCGGAAAAGATGGTTTTTTACCTTGGCCGGCCAGAGCTCGGAATTAACATGCGGCTCTTCTTCGCTCAAAAGGCAGCCGTATTCGGTTTCGATCCCAACGATCCGATCCATTGCAACAATTTAGTGATTTAACGAATTGAAATCATTAAATCACTGAATCGCTAAATCGCTAAGTATTTTCGACGACTCTAGATCCGACTTCTGATTTCTGACATGCGACCTGCTCTTGAACCAGGCGGGAAAAAGCCCCAAGCTTTTTGCATGGCCACAGTTGCTCTCCGCAGTCCGAGGGAAAAAGTGGGTGGTCTTTTTTATTTCGGTCGGATGCTGGATAAAATCCGGTTGCATGCCAAAGGCGAATTGCCTCCAGACTATCATGCGAACCTTGGAAAAGGATTCGACGAAAAATGTGCGAACTTTCTCGGGATCAATTACGACCAATTAGTCGAGCGCGTGAAACGCGGCGGCACGGACGAAGAAATTCTGCAATGGTGTTTCGATCACGGGCGCAGGCCGGATGAAAACGACATTTACGTTTGGGACGAATTCATGCGTAAGCGCGGCTGGAACGACGAAGTTTCCGAAATATTAGAGCGCCGCAAAAGGGAAGCAGGCATGACCGACAGATCGGACATTCAGACAGCATTCCATTTTATCGATGCCGACGAAGGCCGCTTGCCGAATCCTCGATAGGGCTGGCTCGCTTCTCAATGGCTTTCAGCAGTCAGCGCAGCGCGCCGTCCGTACCTTCCTATTCGGCCAGAGTATCGATTCGTTCGGCGAGACCAAAATCAAGCTCGGTCAAGCCGCCTTTGCTGTGCGTCGAAAGAACCAAACGCACTTTATTGTAACGAATGTCGATGTCGGGATGGTGTTCCTCTTCCTCGGCCACTTCGGCCACCGCGTTTACGAAATCAATCGCATCGGCAAAATCATCGAACTCAAACGTACGTTCGATGTGCTTCTTCTCCAATTCCCATTCCGGGATTTTTTTCATTCGCTCCTTGAGCTCGCCTTGTTTGATGAGGTCAGCCATAACGGGACAACGAGTAACACTCGAAAATCGTTTTGCAACGCCAAAACGAGCGGCATTTTTTGCGGTAGAACAGGCATCCTGCGTGTGGTGCCAGTGGGGCGTCTTGTCTATCAGATAAATTTCCTAAAGGTCCAGAATTCTCCTCAGATTTTTCGCGGAATCGAAAACCTCCACGGCGCACGCTCGCGCCTGTTTCGATAGTTGCGGCCAATCACGCAACACTTCTTTCACCGCCGTTTCCGCTTCATCGATGTTACGGATGAAACGAAATCCGCTGTCAGGTGGAAGATATCTTGTTGCACCCGTGTCTTCCGTGATCACCGGCCGCCCGAGTGCAAGAAACGCCGCGGCCCGATCGCTTAACCAGCCGGTTTGCCAGGCTACATCCACACCCTTGATGGCCGTAAACTCTGCAAGGGCGCTCGCCATGTATCGACGGTACGCGTGCGGAGTGCGCGCAACTCGGTGCGGATCGACTACGTGCCAGCCGAGCTGTTGCAAACGCGCGCGCTCCGGATCATCCGGCCTGATATTCATCGCCAGTTCGAACTGCGCCGCCGGCACGCGCACTGGCAGACCGAGATAAGGCTCGAACGTAACCCTTTTTGACAAGTCGGGGAATTCTCCCGCCACTTCTACCGCGCCGCTCCAGTACCATTGTCCGATAGTCGTGAATTTTGGCACCCTCGGGCGCGGCTGGCTTTGCAGGAGTCTCGTGTCAGCGAGCGGATAAAATGTTTTCCAGCGCAGAGATGATTTAGGTAAGTGGCAATCGCTTCCGCTTACGTTCAGACCGATCGTCCAAAATTCGTCGTGAGACGACTGGCCCAGCTCCATTTTGGTCATCCAGTAAAAAATTTCGCTCGGATCGAGATCGCAAAAGATGCGTCGCTCAAATTGCAAAAGAAATGGCAGGTGAACCGAGTAACTGAGGTTGAGCAGCGCGTTTGGGCCGGCGAGTCGATCGAGCAGCGCTCGTTTCGACATTCCGATGCAACGAATCTCGCTTAGATCGTGCGTATCAGCTGCGGGTTTCTGATACAGCAAGCAATATCGGCCGCCCAAGCCATGCTCACGCAATCTTCTTTGGAAACTGGCGATTCTGGCGCGATCGGCGATCGGATCATGTGTCGCCGGCAACAGCTCCAGCCAGATAGCGTCGAGCTTTAATCGCCGCAGCCCAAGCATCCATTGCAGGGGAACGGAGAAATTCCCACCGCCTTCGCGATATTTTGCGGCAAAACCGCACCCAAGAAAAACGGTCACGCGAGCAGAATGGTCATTCTGCTCGCACGCTCAAGCCTGAAGCGTCGCGATCTTTAAAAGATGCGGCCGTGAGGCGGCATGGTCGCTGTGCCAGGGAACGCCTCAGACTGCCCCTGTTGTTGGCCATCGCAAAAGTGGCCGTTCGGCACCGGGATCACTGAACCGAGGAAGTCCGGCTTTCTCCGCACCTTCTGCTCCTGCTCCAGATCGTAAGCGAAACCAATCAATTTTGGTTCTTGCAGGAAGCCGCTGTACATGAGCATTCCCGCGGGTTTGCCGCTAGGGCGAATACCTACAGGAAGCGACAAGTTTGGGTACCCAGCGACCGCCGGACCGGTTGAGTTCGTTAGATGCGGTGCGACGATCGCATCCAGGTTTTGCGCGGCCAGTGCATGGTCGATTCCAAAACGGGCTAGATACTGGGCGTGTGTTCGCGCGTTGACATATAGAGGATTGGTGGGATAACCGCTCGTCTGTTCCGCTGCTAAGAAAACGTCCTGATCGTAGTAAACCAGCTCTTGCTTGCAATGTACTGTGTTGAACGCGATCAAATCAGCCAACGTTCGCATATTTGTATTGCTCAGGGTTGCGAGATACTGCGCGATTTGCACTTTAAATTCATACAGCAGCGCAGTGAACTCGTCGTCGGTGTATTCGAATACGTCACCCGTATCACAGGCGACGATCGTTGCACCCAGGTCTTTCATCGCCTCCAATGCGTGCTCTGCATACCCTACCGTCGAGAAATCGCCCGGAATGCCGCTGCCGTAGTAACTGTAGTCGAAATAGCGGACGTCGCGTCCAATCCGCGCGCCTTGCAGTGCGCCGCGCCGCAGGAAACGCGTATAATCATCGGGCAGGGGCTGACCAGCTACGCGACCGAAGGGCGTCCGCAATACGTTGAGAAGAATTGCAACATCGGTGACGCTGCGTCCCATTGGCCCAGCGGTGTCCTGTTGATGGGAAATTGGAATTATCCCTTGTTGCGAAACAAGGCCAAGAGTCGGCTTCAAACCGACGATGTCCTCGACGGCGGATGGTCCAGTGATCGATCCGTCTGTCTCCGTGCCGACTGCGACTGAGCACAAATTCGCGGCGACGCCATTTGCGGAACCAGAACTCGATCCCCATGACGTGTAGCTCAAGTTGTATGGGTTTATTGTGTTTCCCCCGCGCGCACTCCAACCGACTGCTAGAGGATAGGTCTCAGCCTCATCGTCCCGAAAATTTGCCCATTCGCCCAGATTCGCTTTGCCAAGAATCACCGCGCCAGCATTGCGCAGCCGGCTAATGATGAATGCGTCGCCCGGCACACGGCTACCGACTAACGCCAGCGACCCTGCCGTCGTTTGCATCATGGTCTCATTCCCCCCGCAAACCTCAGGGGCGGTCGCGATGTTGTCCTTGACCAAAACGGGAATCCCATGGAGCGGACCGCGAACGTGTCCCATTCGTCGCTCATCATCGAGTTGCTGGGCGATGCATACCGCGCTTGGATTTGTTTGGATCACCGAGTGGAGCAACGGATTCATCGACTCGATACGTTCCAGGTAAGCCCTCACCAACTGCGCACTGGTGAACTCACCTGATGCCATCTTTTCTTGGAGCTCAGGTATCGTTCGCTCAACAAAATCACGGTTCTCTAAGGCCGAAGCAGACCGTGAAACCAGTGAAGTAAGCCCTCCGGCTAATAGCGCCGCGCTTCCAGCAGCGGTTGTGCCAAGGAATTTTCGGCGCGTGATGGTGCGATCACGTTCAGAACGGTTATTTTTCTTGTTCATATTGTTCTCCGGTTAGGCTGTTTCGCGAATGAACAGCCGTGGGCTTATTGTTTGGTGACGTGTGGGCGGAGCGTTCCGCTTGGGTGGATTCCTGCCCGCAATGCTTCGCGTAGCGAAGCAGGCAGGTGGATCGTAGGGTGGATGATTTTCGCGCGATCGACTCCATAACCCTGCGTGAGCAAATCGTCTCTGGCCTCGAAAGCGGCCTGAAAAATTTTTCATTTTTTTCGCATTATTTGACCGCCGCGCTCTTCCTCCGCAAATTAGCTGCTCTTCTCGGGCGCCCGTAGCTCAACTGGATAGAGCATCTGACTACGGATCAGAAGGTTTGAGGTTCGAATCCCCACGGGCGCGCTCTTCCCCTCTTGCTCGTGATCGAAATCGCTACTGAAAATACGGACGGATCTTGGCGTATTTTTTATCGCCAATTCCATTTACCTTTTTCAAGTCGTCTGCGCTGCGGAACGGCCGTGCGGCAATAATTCGAGCAGCCATGACCGGTCCGATGCCGGGAATCATTCTCAATTCCTTTTCCGTCGCGCTGTTGATGTCGATCTTGCCGAGCTCGATTTTTTCTTTCGCATGCGGCTTCTTAGGCTCAACTGACTTGATGGCAGGAGTCCAAGGACTTGATGCTGGCGTTGCAGAAGCCCGGGAGAACGTATTCGCCAGAGGCGTCGCGCCTGGCTGAACCTTTTTGTCGGCAACGAAAACGCTAAAAGGCGCTGGCCGTTGCGCACGTACACTTAGTCGTCCGGCATTAACTCCCCACCCTCCGATCTTCTCCTGCTTTGCTTCGTCCTCGAATTGTTGAAGTTTCTCCACCTCCGGCCGCGAATTCTTAAATCCAGGCGGCACTGCTTTGAATCCATAGGTCCGCGCGAGTCCGTTGCGAACTAACTGCTCGCCCAGATCACCATCTTTGGTTTGCACAAACCCATAAAACCGCTCGAGCTTGCTGCGGCCCATCGCATCCGACATGCGCGTAAACACAGTGAACGGTTCCGACAATTTCTCCCGCGTAAACTCTTTCGCTGCTTCTCCCACTTCAATCGCTTGTGGCACAGTGATCCCAAAATATTTCGCCTGTTCAACCAAGCGCCCTGGTGTTAGCGCGTCCGTTTCCGGCGCGTCGACCATATAAAGGCGAAAGATGTATTCCTTGCTCCCGACGCTGACGTGAAAACTATCTCCATCGTCGGCCGGATTGAGGATGAAGTGGCAATTCTCAAGGACAGTCCAATCGTCGCGTGCGCCAAGATTGACAACCGCAGGCCAAAGAATAGCGGCGGCAACGAGTACAGTTCTAACGAAACGGAGCGGCAACACAATCACGATATCTCGAGCCGCGCCAAATGCGACGCGTACGTGGCGACGATCGCGCCTAAAACGCTCCCGCCAATGACGTCGCTGACAAAATGATAATTCATTGCTACGAGGCTCACGAGCATCGGAGCACACAGAGCCGTCACTATGATTCGACTATGGGGCATCGCGATTCCCCACACCGTGGCGAACCCCAGGATTCTGCAAGCGTGACCTGACGGAAAGCTGCCGATGTCATCACCACGGTGAAACGGATGGAAACCGTACGTACCCGTGCCAATGAGCGATGGATTATCATGGGTCCAAGTCTCCGGCCAATAGCGACCGCAAACATCACCTAACGAGATGCGGAAATCATCGGCAACGATTAAGCTGAGACACGCGACGAGCAGCACCTTCTGCCAGCGCAGAAATGGTCCCCAGGCCCGTCGAACCATTAAGATCGTCAAGACCAGAGCCGACCAATTCTGAACTTCCGGCGGCGGATAAGTGAGCCATCGAAAAACCTGGATCGTGTTGATATGGTGGCGATAGACAAAGAACGCCACGGGACGATCAATCCAGAAGTAACACACCAACACCGCAGCAACGCATAAAACCGACATGATTAATGCGCGACGCAGCAATCTGCGATACTCGGGTTCGCGCATTGTTATCCCGCCGGCACCTCGAATTGGCTCATTAGCTTGAATGTCTCGTAGCGCTTTGCAATTTCCTCCATCGAGAGGGTGCGCAAACGCTGCAGACTGAACGCTTCCACGCAGAAACTCGCCAGCACGCTGCCGTAAATCATCGCTCTCCGTAAGTCATTAAAGTGCACTTTTTTGACGGTGCCAGCGAGATAGCCCGCCATACCGCCAGCAAATGTATCCCCTGCCCCGGTTGGATCGTGAATGTCTTCGAGCGGATATGCGCCGCAGCTGAAAAATTGATCGCCTTCGCCAAAAAGCAGGGCGCCGTGCTCACCTTTTTTTATCGCGACGTAATGCGGCCCCATTTTTCGAATGCTACGCCCCGCCTTGATGAGACTTGTCTCTTTGGTTATCTCCCTCGCTTCGCTATCGTTTAAGATGAGCAGGTCAACGCGGCGAAGCAGGGCATCCAAGTCTGTTCTCGCTGTTTCGATCCAAAGATCCATCGTGTCAGCGACGACGAAACGAGGGCGCTTCATCTGGTCGAGCACATGCGTTTGCAACGACGGTGCAATGTTGGCCAGCAAAACAAAATCGGTTTCACGATACGACGCCGGTAACACTGGTTTGAAATCTTCAAAGACATTCAGCGCGATGGAGCGCGTCTCGCGCGTATTTAAGTCCCACGAATATTCACCCGACCAGCGGAAAGTTTTGCCATTCGCGCGCTGCACGCCTTCGCTGTCGATCTTGCGTGATTTCCAAAACTGAAACTCAGATTCAGGAAAGTCGTTGCCTACGATTCCGACCAATCGAACCGGTGAAAAAAAACTTGCGCCCAGCGCAGCGTAGGAAGCCGATCCGCCTAACAAATCGGAATGTTCCTCTACCGGGGTTTTCACTGTGTCGATTGCAATCGAGCCAACGACGAGAACGGACATGATGAGAGTTAAATAGTTAAAAAGGTTACAAAGTTAAAAAGCAGTGGTCAGTAGTTAATGATCTTGCTAGGCAAGCATGTCGGTTGCGCAGCGCGCGTAATCAACAATGCTGTGCGCCTTGAGCAAGGCCGAAACCATGACGACGCGCTTCGCTCCGGTATCGATCACCTGTTGAAGATTGTCGATGTTGACCCCGCCAATACAGAAGATAGGGATGCCGACGTCGCGATGGACTTGCCTGACGTCCCCGAGCCCGATTGGTTTGTAATCCGGTTTGGTTGGCGTGGCGAAGATCGGACCAAATCCGATGTAATTAGCGCCTTCGCCCTGCGCCGTGTGCGCCTGGGCCAGGCTGTGCGTCGATTTACCAATGATCAAATCTCTTCCAGCTTTTTGGCGTGCGACAAAGATTGAATCGTCGTCCTGCCCGACATGCACGCCTTCGAGGGGAACTCGCGCCGCGATCTCGGCGTGATCATTCACAATCAGCGGTGTGCCAGATCGGGCAGTGATTTCATGGATCTCCGAGGCGAGATTGACCAGCTCGTCGATCGATTTTCCTTTTCCGCGAAGCTGAATTAAATCGACACCACCGGTGATCATTTGCTCGGCGATGCGATTGCAATCGCCAACCTCGACGTAACCGAGGTCAATGATGCCGTAAAGCCGGCATTCGCGCAGCGTTCTCATCGTCGTGGCGCAACTTTGTAGGTTGCGCACTCCATGACTTGCAATTACGCCCGCGTCGCCACCGGGTACAATTCCTACCCCTACGCTGTAGCGGGGACCTTCCCGGCAGGATACCGAATCGAATCGTCCCCGATGGTAATCACTTCGCCGCTAAACGGTGGTGCCGGTTTTGCCGGAAAGACCGGTCGCAAAACCGCGAACGCTTGCAATGCCAACGCAGCGGAGACGAATATGAACACTGCTGCACACTTCATGCCCGCCGCTCTTAGCAAAATCAGGGGACATGGCAAGTAAAATTTTTGCGCGATCACGGTAATTAGGGCAAGCCCACGTGACTCGTGATTCGTTAAAACGTTACATCGATCGAAGGAACCTTTTTAACGTTGTGACTTTTTAACCATCCAACTTGGCGATGCCAGATTCTAGTTTGCGATCTGCGGTTTCCGATTAATTTTCCACGCCGATGCCACAGTTTGCATACCGTGCCCGCGACGCGCAGGGCAGTTTGGTTGAGGGCGTACTCGATTGCGCAGATCGGGCAGTCGCGATCCGACAAATTGAACTGCAAAAATGCATTCCCGTTCGGATAGAATTAGTAGCGCCCGAGGCCAAAGCGGCACAACGAGATGGCGCGGCGCCGGCGCCTCCCACGCAGAATCTGAAAATCCCGCACGGTCAATTGCTCGTTTTCACCGAGCAGCTTGCCCATCTGCTGCAAGCGGGGATGACGCTCGACGAAGGGCTGTCTGTTTTGGAAAAACGTTTGAAGCAGCCACGCGTCCAACAGATGACGCACGCACTGCATCAGGCGCTGATCGATGGCCGCAGTTTCTCGCAGGCATTGAGTGAGATGCCGCGAATCTTCCCTCCGCTTTACGTAAACCTGGTGGCCGCTGGCGAGGCGAGCGGAGCGCTGCCGCAGATTCTACTGCGGGTCGTCAAACATTTGACGCAGGCGAAAGAACTGCGAGACCGTGTACAACAGGCGCTGATTTATCCTGCATTTCTCGCGTTGGCTGGCGCTGTTCTCATTACAATTTTTATCACTTTCATGGTGCCGCAGTTGACCGGATTCATGGCACAAACTGGCGGCGCGCTTCCATTGCCCACGCGGATTCTGCTGCAGATTCATCATGCGATTACGGGGTATTGGTGGGTCGGCCTGCTGATAGGAATTAGCGCAGTTATCGGTTTTCGCGCACTTGTTCGTACCGATGAAGGGCGCATTGGTTGGGATCGTTTCCGGCTGCTGATTCCCGGATACGGGAGGGTCATTCGACATCGTTACTACGCGCAATTTTCGCGCACCTTGGGAACCTTGATCGAAAACGGAATACCTCTGCTCCGTGCACTCGATCTGGTAACTGAAATCGCCGGGAACCGATTCCTCGAACTCAAAATGGGCGAGGTGCGCAAGGCGGTCATCGATGGCGCGACACTCTCTGCTGCCTTGCAAGCGCAAAAACTATTTCCTGATTTATTCACGGACATGATGGCGGTGGGAGAACAAACAGGACACTTCGCCGAAACCATGCAGGCCATTGCAGATGTTTATGAGCGCGAACTCGACCGGACGGTTGGCGTGATCTCGCAACTGATTCCGCCGGTTATCATCGTGGTGATCGCCGCTCTCGTTGGTCTAGTCGTGTTCAGCATTCTGTCGGCTGTATTCGAGATGACGCACAGCCTGCAATTCCGGGGGCATTGAAACTGAAAGCTTGCAATCGAGCCTGTGCTCGAATAATCTCGCCCGCTCAATGGTAGTTCGCGCCGTCTTTGCGATATTCTTCGCCCTGATTTGCCGCGTATGCGCACAGGAAGCGTTAAGCGATGCGTTGCCCCCTCCAAGCGATACGACAGAGCAGTCGGTTCCAGAAAGCGCCTGGCTCGATCTGCGGCAAAACGCGCCTCAAAATTCGAAAATGCAGAACGCTCCCGCCTGGGTTGAAGCGTTGACTCTCCTGCCCGCTGAGACGACAGAAGGCGCTCCAATGTACAAGAGCGTCTTTCGCATTCGCGTCACGCAACCAAGCCCTGATTATCACGTTCTTTTTTTCCGCCTGTTCTTCGACGACAAGCCAGATCAGCAACCTGAACTAATCGCCTGGGACGAGTCTGGCACGCACGTCTTGCACTCCGGCAGGCTTGGTGTGGGGATGAATCTGCCTAGCTCAGATTCGGTGCTCATTCCAATGACTGGCGCTTCCTCCATCGATATCGAAGTGCCCGGCGACGGAAAAACGGTGAGAGCAGCGTATCTCGATTGGATGACTAGCAGCGAAGTAGTGCATCCCGTGAACGCAGAACATCGCGATGTGATTCCCGAACCGTTCTCATCAGCGCCGACACTGCACGCGCCCCCTGACGACGTTGAGAATTTTGGAACCGTTACGGCAACCCTCGCGTCAGACGCAATCCAGATTAACGGACAAACCCAAGAGAGCGCTGCGTTTCAATTTCCAATCGAAGCGCAACCGCTGACGGCACTGTTGACTTTCGAAATTGCCAATCCGTGCATCGATTCTCCGCCTGAAATTTATCTCAATGGCCAGGACATAGGGCCGGCTTCCCTGACGCTGCCGGACCTAGCCGATCCGGCTTACCGCGGCGAAGTCCAACCGCTTTCTACTCAGATGCATTTCAACTACACAGGATGGCTGCGCGCTCAGAAAATTGTGCCAGCCGCGAGTTTGAGAGTGGGCGCAAACGATTTGGTCGTTGTCAACGGCACTGACCACGGGTCTTCGGCAATCCGCGCCACGCAGATTCAGCTAAAGTACATCTGGGATAAGTCGGATTATCTATTGCGCACCGGGCACTAGAAATTCTTACAGAGCAAGGTAGTGTTACCGCGCACAGAATGGGAGGGGTTACTCCCTTATTGAGATGAAAATAGAAAGAAAACAACAGGGGTTCACGCTACTCGAGATCATGCTCGTGGTGAGCATTATCGTGATCATATTGGGAGTGGCGATTTCAAAACTCGGCAATACGACTGCCATCGCGAAAACCATGCGAGTTCAAGCTGACGTCCAGGCGATCAAAACACAACTGCAGCTGTATGAAAGCATGAACGGCTTTTATCCAACAACCGAGCAAGGCCTGCAAGCGCTTGTGACTCAGCCAGACAAGGACCCGAGACCCGCCCGGTGGTACCAGTTATTCAGGGAGCTCCCAAAAGATCCTTGGGGAAACGATTACATTTATCGCTGTCCGGGCCTCAAAAGCCCAAGCGGTTATGATCTGTATTCTGCCGGGCCCGATCGGCAGGCTGACACTGCGGACGACGATTGGGGCGGCGGTTAGTCGATCCTCAAGTCCACTGGCTCTAGTTCTTGGCTCCAGGCGGCTTCGAGGCTCCCCTGGGGTTCCGTTGAATTAAACCCCGGCTATGGGGGGATCTAACCTCTCGCGTAGGCGGAACCAATTGTTGCATTTCCGGAGGCAACCCGGCAGGTAGCTTTGGCGTGGCCCCATTAGGGACAGGAATGTTCGGCGCGGATGGGTTCAGCATTCTTGAAGCTACCGCCGCATTCGGAGCAGATTGCTGCAGGAGCGCCTGGTTAAAGGTGATTGTCGCAAAGTTTCCGTCCTTGCTAATGGTCACCTTCGTCGCACCTACACGCTCCGACCATTCAATGTTAGCGATGCTATAGCCGTCCACTGGCACTTTGGTGGTAAGATATTTCTTGAAATTGTGATCGGAACTCGAAGCGAGCGTTACCATATCGCCCTCGGGTGAACGCGCGGCGTTGGCGACGTAAAGGTCTTTTGCAAAATCGGGCGTGGCCGCAGGCGCTGCCACTGCCGTTGCAATGGCGAACGGGGAATTATCCACCATCTTTGAGTAACGATCGTAGCTGAACTGCGGTGGCAGAACATCCTCCGCCTGCGCGCAGATCACTCCGAGCAGAGTGGCGACTGATATTAGTAGCGTAAGTGAATATTTCATAAATCGACTAGCGTATTATTACTTCGTTCGTTGCGCCGGAGCAAACCAGCGGGCGATTTTAAATTTGCCGCGCATCATAGTGGGATCGCTGCCATCAATTGCCAGATTAACACTTTCGAACACGATGAAAGCGTCCGGTCGCTGCACGTCATAAAGAAAATGAACCAGTGGCGGCCACGGACTCTTTGTTTCAATGGAAGCAAAAACCGCCTGATGGTACGGTGTTGTCTCGCCGGAACCAATCGCGGGATTCTCGACCAAAATATTATATTTGCCGGCCACTTCCTTTAACTGGTCCAGCAGCGCGGAGGCTTCTGCCGGATTCTTGAGAGTTGGCTGATGTTGCCGGATCCATTCGTCGCGTTTCGTCCAGAGGTCTCGTTCTTTCACGTAAAGATTTTGTTCGGCTAACGCTGCCCTGCGCGCTCCGATTTCCTTTTGTGCCCTGGTGAGTGCCCCGAAAATCCAGTCCAAGATGAAAAGGTTCAGTAATGCAAACACCGTTCCGGCTGCTACCCATGCCAGAACACGCTCGCGGGGATTCATCCGCTGGTACCAGGCCGGCATCATTTTGGTTTCCCCTCCAATCGGAACTGTGCATGGTCGTTTGGCAGAATGCGAGGCGCAGCCATATCAAGTTGAAAGACTCGCAGGTCCGGATTCTTCTTTATCTTTTCGATGAACTGATAAGCGAGAGCAGCTGTATTCGCTTCGCCATCCACGGAAATCTGCCGCGCCGACTGGTTGTACGCGGTAATGCGCACATCGCCGGATGGCAGACTTTCAAAAAGATGCAGCAGAATTTCGACCGGGTAATAACGCGCATCGATCGCCGGTGCGAGTGCCTTCCAGTTCGCTTCCGTCGCGCGGACGAACTGCGTCTCAGGGGCGTCGTGTGCAATGCGCCGGTCAAGGCTTCCTATTTGAAATCGGAGCAAGCCCAGATACGCGAGCAAAAGAAAGAGAAGCGCAACATAAGCGCCGCCTATCCACACGAGTCGCTTTCGCCATTCTGTCTGCCTGATCAATTGTGAGCGGCGGCGGCGCCAGCTTTCGGGCAGCAGATTCAGTTTAACTGTGGCGGGTGGCAGCTCGACCCCTACTATCTCAGTGGGGCTGGCCAGGATTCCCTGCACGGTGTCCCGCATCTGGTAGCAACTTTCATCCAACAACACATTTGGAAAGGAAGCATTGATGCCTTGCAGCTCGGCACTCATTCGCAATTGTGGTAACTCAAGTTGCAGTTGTTCCCCGTTGCCATTTTCAAACACTCGCGCAAGGCTCAGTTTTCCGTTTTCTGTCATGGCGTAAACCAGCGTCTCGCCTTCGAGATAAATAAGAAGGGCATTTCCCTTGGGCGCGTAAGTGCTGGCGCGCTGCGCGGCATAAACGGTGACCTGCCGCGGGATCAAACCGCGATCGAGCAACGGAGCAGCGATCTCGGCAAGCTGTTCATTTCTAATCGCCACGGCCGAAATCACGCTTTCATTTTCGTTTTGCTCGATCACTTCAAAGTCGGTGGTCACCTCCTCGGCTGAAAACGGCAACACCTTCTCGACCTGGATCCGAATCATCTCTGGAAACTCTGCCGGATCGACGCTCGGGAGGCGAAATCGTTGGGCGAGCACGGCAGCAACAGGCAAGCCGAGAACAAACTCATCGGTTGCCGAAAGCAGCGGCACAGCTTCCCCCAGCGTCTGTAGCTTGCGCACGTTCCACGAGCCGTTCTGCTCAGCCCTGCCCGCAGTAGCTTCGAGCGACGACGCGCCCGTGCCTGAACGCAGGAAATTCCATCCGTGCGCTGTTGGAATTATGAAAATGGATGGCATTCCCGGCTCGATATCAAAGCTCCTTCCAACTCATCACTTGAGGACGGCCTACGCCCGCTTGTGATATTATCATCTGCACGGAGCGCGTAACGTCGCCTGATTTTCCGGCGCTTACAACGCGGAAGAGCGAAAGATTAAATCCCATCAGATTGCCGATGCCGCTCTTCTGAATTTGGTCCTGCTTAAGACCAAGCGCGGTTTGAACATCTGATGGTAATGACCCGCAGCTGCTGCCAATTGTTCGTGATCCTGCAGTAGTTGCGCCGAATTGAAAATCATCCGCTGTTCCATCGATTCCATCCTGGCCACGCCGCAATTGCAGGAAGCGGTCGACCATATCGTCTCCAAGACCCAAAGCGCGAAGCACATCACGAGAGGCCCATGCAAGGTCGATGCAGCCACAGCCGGTTACAACCGTAAAATCTTCATCCCAACCCGGCTTGGAAGTGAATTCAGCCCACCCACAGATTTTCTTGAGATCCTCCACAGAACTCAGCGGCGCGTGCGCTGGCTGATAATCATCGGTCTCCGGACACGCATTTAAGTGATGAATACCTTGTCCTGGCGACACCCAATCGAGCAAAGAATCTATCATGGTATCGATGTCATTCAGCTCTACCCCTTTGAGGCTGAGATATTGGCGCAAAATTTCCAGCTTCGTTGGATCCTCCCCTTGAGTAAGGAAGTTCAAATTCAGACGGCCGCACTCACCAATCATTTGGACGTCGTAACCTTGCTGGTTACCCATTTGTCTGTGCAGGTTTGGCGAGCTCGGCGCGGTGTTTGGGCGCAATGCAACTTCCGCCAGCGCAACATCAGCGCCCGAAGATGCCATCGCTTGGGCGTCCAAAACGCGGCCTGCATTGCCAGAAACCACAAGGCGCGAATTAATGTCCAGCGCCCATGAAATGACCATTGCGCTGAGCAAGAACAGCGCCCAAAGCGCAAGCATCAGCGCCGCACCGCTGCGCAGCTTCAAATTCAAAGAAGACTTCTTCATTGGTTCTTAAACGGCGTTCGGGTAAGCGGAATAATTGCTTCCCACGGCACGGCAGCATCGTTGCGTCCCACGGTTATCTTCACAAGGGAAGGCAGCCCGCCTGGCCATCGATCCACCCAAGCGTTCGCCCGAGGATTGAAATAACTCATCTGGAGACTGTTCACGTTTTTGATCAAGGGCACCCAGGTCTCGTGTGTCTCTCCGACATCAGAATCATCCTTCGGTTTTCGCAACAAACCGAGGTCGAGCCGGTCACTCTTTTCGCTTTCCGGTTGTAATCGCAGCGCGACTGTAAACTCGCCCGCCGCATAGCGAGTAAGGAGTCCAGGCCCGGCACTACAATTCCAAGATAGCACGTCGCGCTCGCGATCGTTTACTTTCAACGGCTCTCCGGTCATCCTGCCGCGCGGAGGGCTCAAGCTTTGCCATTCCGTTGTCAAAAGATCGCGTAGCCCGTCATACTGCGAATCCATGGCGGCTGTATCCGATGACAAACGCAGCGCCGTCATGTTCGATTGCACAAAGCGGAAAATCGCCACCGACATCAGCCCAAGGATCCCTACCGCGAGCATGATCTCGAGCAATGTGAAACCGCGCCGAGAATTTCGAATTTCGCCCGCCACGCCACAGCCCGGCGAAGGCGGCAATCTCCAGTCTCGAATTTTAAGTCTGCGGCCGGTAAACATAAAACGTGATCTGCTTTGATTGCGGGATACTGCCTCGCTGCCATTGTGCAGTTAACGTCACAAGATAGATCCCATTAACCAGCGTGTTATCGGGTTCGGTCAATTCAGCTGGCACGCTTTTCTGGACGACCTTTATTGCTCCGTAATTGCTGTTAACCTTGAATTCCTTGGAATCATCGGGAACGCCTTGCGCGACCTGAATTTCTGCCATGCGATTGGATAAAATCTGCCGCACGACGCCTTCTTCGACGTTGATCGTGCTTGCGTTGAGACAATTCTCGACCGCGTGTCCAAGCGCGATAACGCCCAACGCGAAAATCGTGATCCCAAGCAGAACCTCGTACAGCGCAAAGGCGCGATGAAAATTTCGGATCTGGCTTCCGTTATCGGACCGCATAACTCGTGATTTCGGGCCGCCCCGTTAGTGGCAAATAATTCGCCGTCCATGAACCAGCGGGGCCTTGGTAGCGGACGGTCGCCGGTTCGCAGGTTCCCGATGGCCAGAAAATCCATTCAGCCGGATATTTTTCCGCCAATGCTACCGGCAATGAGAGTCTCAGCGCGCTCCCCCGGCTAAGACGAAACTCAGCTTTTGCTTTGGCTTCTTCATCTTCTGCAAATACTTCCGGCCGCACCACGACATTGTTCTTGCCCCAAACGATCAGGTAAGGGCGACGCTCGGTGACGCTTCGCTCCTGCGCCTGACGCACAAGATTATTGAACTCATCCAGCGATTGCTTCAGCCGCCTGTTTGCTATCACGCCGCTAAAGCTAGGCACTGCCAGCACAAGCAATAACAGCAGTATGAAGATGGCGAGAGCAATCTCGATCAACGTAAAACCCCGGGCTCGTTGCACCGCCGGAAATTACTCGTTTCGCCGCAAATCACAACCGCGCCCGCAGGAGGCATTTCGATGAACTTGACCATATACTCAGCGACACGGCAGGCCAGGCGAATCAATTTACTCCTGAACAGGGGCGTAACCGTGAACTGCAGTGAAGGCGATCGTTTGCGTCCACCAAGCAGGATCGGCGCAATACCCGAGGAAGGTCTCCACCAGTGCGTTGCCAAGCTTGTCAGAAGTCATCAAATCCTTGCGAAGTTCTTTGACTGTCTGGGTCCAATAATCGGCCCACAAACTGGTACCGTTGTAGATTGCGGTCTCGGCGGTGCCACCGATTTGCTCCAGACCCAAGGCCGCCAATCTGGGCGCCAGAGTACGACCGATTTGATAATCGATTCCTCGGTCACGTGACCATGCAAGCCAGCCACTCCAGAACGCACGCGCTTCCGGCGGCTCGGCGATAGTTACCGGAAGGAAATCCGGCTCAATCAATAGGATGGCGCCTCCGGGCCGCAAGCTTGCAATGAGATTCGCGATTGCTCTTTCGGCGTCGCCAATGTGGTGAAGCACCGCACGAGCAGTGACGAGATCGAAGCCACCAGGCTCAACTGGCCCCGCCATGATATCACTCTTGCGTAGCTCCAAATTCGGCAAATGCACATCAACGAGAGAGAGATCGAGATCGACAGCTACGGCTTGCCCATTGGGAGCGACCTCCCTTGCGAGCCACGCGGAAATTGAGCCGTTGCCGCAACCAACTTCCAGTGTCCTTGCGCCTGATTTAACGACATCGAGCGATTGAAGATAACGGCGATGCATGGGATCGAGTAATTCCGACATCAATGCGAGTCGCTTCCCCTCGCCTTTCAAATCGTGACCCAGAACATATTCCGGCATGCGGCGCTGAGGCTAAGTCACCGATGGATTAAGGGCAAATGATTGGCTGAAACCGATGACGCGCCGCAATCAGCCGCTAAAAAAAAGCAATCAATCGGCAGCAGCCGCGTTGGCATGTGATAGACTTTGAGGCGAAATGAAGCCTGCTTTGCGCATCGGCATCGTTGTAGCTGCGCTTTGCGTAGTGGCGATGCTTGTGTGGCAGGGAGTTACAGCACACGGCGCCCCTGATCCGACACGCCCGAACACCAGCCCGACTGTGGCGTTTCTGGACATCGGGATTCTTGTCTTTCGCGAGGGATTGGAATGCATCCTGGTCCTGGCAGCGATCACTGCGAGCATGACAGGCGCCAAACGCGGTCATCGCCGGCCAGTCGCGCTCGGCGCGGGCCTTGCGTTTATCGCGAGTTTGATCACATGGATAATCGCAGTGCGCATTGTGGGTTCGCTCAGCGACAATATGTCGGCGCTCGATTTGCAAGCCGCTACCGGGTTGCTCGCAGTCATCGTGCTGCTCGTCATCATGAACTGGTTCTTTCATAAGATCTATTGGGGCGGCTGGATTCGCGCCCATAATCGCCGGCGCAAGACGTTACTCGAAAATGCACGCACCGCCGAGATCTCCCAGTGGCGTCTCTGGTACGGATTGATCCTGCTCGGATTCACTTCCCTATATCGGGAAGGATTCGAAGTGGTGCTTTTTTTACAAAGCTATCATCTGCGCTTGGGCGGCGCCGTGGTGCTGAAAGGCGCGCTGCTGGGCATTCTTCTGACAGGAATGGTAGCGGTACTGACCTTCGTCCTTCAGCAACGTCTGCCGTATCGGAAAATGCTGATTACTACCGGGATTCTTCTCGGAGTCGTGTTGCTGGTAATGGTCGGCGAGCAAGCACAGGAAATGCAGCTGGCGCATTGGATTTCCACGACTGAAATCACCTCCCTAAAAAACTACATGCCGCCCTGGATGGGACTCTGGTTTGCACTATTCCCTACCGTGGAAACACTCGTTGCTCAGTTTGTTGCGGCAGTGTTGGTGATTGGCTCATATTACGCTGCACGGCATTTTGGGGGCGGCGAACCGGGTGGAACTGCGTTGGAAGCGCCGGCCACTAGAATGGCTGCGATTAACGCTTAAAGAGATTCCCAGAGCGTTGCGAAACGTTGCGTAGCTGCGTCGCTGCGTTCGCGCGTGCGATTCCAGTTGAACGAAGTCGCAGGCTTTTCACTTTAGGCGGATGATTACACCTCGTTGCCGTTCTCTTTGGCTAGGTCAAACCATTTTCGCTGCTTCTGTATTCTTCTTTTCATCTTCTGCTCAACCCGCTGCATCGCCTACTGCGACCCCGCCGGGAGCCATTGATGAAAAATTGTTCAGAGGAATGCAGTGGCGACAGATTGGACCGTTTCGCGGCGGGCGCGCCTTAACAATAGAAGGCGTGCCGGGCGAGCCGGACACTTTTTATTTTGGTGCAGTTGCGGGTGGGATCTGGAAAACGATTGATGGCGGCGCGAACTGGACTCCTCTCTTCGACAAACAACCTATTTCATCGATCGGAGCGATCGCTATCTCGCCATCGGATCACAATGTGATCTACGCGGGCACGGGAGAAGCGGCTATCCGCGGCAATACGACCTATGGCACTGGAGTCTTCAAATCCATCGATGGCGGCAAGACATGGGAAAACGTTGGGTTAAAAGACAGCCGTCAAATCGGCGCACTAATCGTTGACCCAAGAGATGAGAACGTCGCCCTGGTGGCGGCGCTTGGTCATGCGTTTGGTCCAAACACAGAGCGCGGAATTTTTCGGACCGCCGACGGTGGGAAAACATGGACGAAAGTTTTGTCCAAAGACGAAAACACCGGCGGCATCGATGTCGTTTTCGATCCGCACAATCCGAACATTGTTTTCGCTTCGCTGTGGCAGGCGCGACGGCAGCCGTGGTTTTTTTCCAGCGGCGGGCCAGGGAGTGGGCTCTACCGATCTGAAGATAATGGCGTTACCTGGAAACATCTCGAGGGCAATGGCCTCCCCGACGGAATCCTGGGCAAAATCGGTATCGCTGTTTCCGGTGCCGATTCCAACCGCGTTTATGCGATCATCGAGGCGAAGGAAGGCGGCCTGTATCGTTCCGATGATGCCGGACA
>JBKPDP010000045.1:0-32899 GCA_046727935.1 Verrucomicrobiota bacterium
CGCAAGCGGGCGTTGCTGTTGAGCTTGAGCGGCGTCGTCTTTGGCGTCGCAATCTTCATCTGCACACAGGCGCAGACCCAGGGCTTCTCGAGCTATTTCATTGACTCAACCATCGGCAGCAATGGCGCGCTGGTTGTTAGAGCACGTTTTCGGCCGCGCTACGAGCCACTGATGGTTTCAGCAAGAGGTTTCAAGGAGCGGACAGGTCGCCGTCTTTATTTTGAAGGCATCACTAACGCTAATGAAATCATGCGGGTAAGCAGACAATTCTCCAATGTCGTTTCTTGTTCGCCGATTCTGCGCGGAACGGTGAGCGCACGTGCCGGATTTGAAAATGCCACAGTCGACCTTTTCGGAATCGATCCAGCATTACACGCGCAGACGACAGACATTCTCCACAAGCTAACTGCGGGGAACTACGATGATTTTCGAAACAACACCAGCTCAATCATCATCGGTTCGCGCCTAGCAGAAGACCTGCTTCAGGTTGGCATCGGCGACACCGTGCAATTGCTGGCCCCCAATGGCGAGTACTGGCGATTTAGCGTTGCGGCGATCGCTCGCGCCGGAATCGGCTCGATTGATTCAACCCGGGTTTATGTACATGCCCGGATTGCACAGGCCCTCCTGCAGCAACCATCCGGCGCCTCAATGATCATCTACAAACTGCGCGATCCCGATCGCGCGCCTGCGTTGGCGCAACATTTTGAGGCACTGTTTCAGCATGGCGCAACGAGTTGGCAGGACCGCGAAGAGAGCACACTGCAACTTTTCCTGACCCTGCGAATGTCCGTGGCGATTACTACTTCTCTCATTATCCTGCTGGCTGGCTTCGGCATCTTTAATGTGCTCACCATGTCGGTGCTCGCCAAAATAAAGGAGATCGCGATTTTGCGTTCCATGGGTTACCGGCGCATAGACATTTCTTCCATTTTTTTGTGGCAGGGCGCGCTGATCGCTGCGGCGGGTTCAGTGCTCGGTTGTTTGCTCGGTGCGTTAATGACCTGGGGTGTATCGCACATTCCGATTCGGCTCCGCGGGTTGCTGTACACGAATTACTTCTTGGTGACATGGGATTGGAGGCACTACGTATTCGCAACGTTGCTCGCGATCCTCGCCGTGTTCATCGCGAGTTATGTCCCCGCGCGCCGCGCTGCTGAATTGCCGCCAGTCGTTACGATTCGAGGTTCCAGATGAACTCGGAAACATGCCTCAGCTGCGAAGGGATAGAGCGCTATTTAGGCGTAGAGGAGGAACGTGTGCATGCCCTTAGGGGCGTATCACTCGATATTGAGCCCGGCGGTGTTCACGCGGTTGTTGGCCCTTCGGGATGCGGCAAAAGCTCATTGCTTTATATTCTGGGTCTACTTGATCTTCCCGACGCCGGCCGCGTTTCAATCGAATCAGAGCCAGTGTCCCAACTGAGCGATGACGAGCTTGCGAAAAGACGGAGCAAGTTCATCGGCTTCATTTTTCAATTCCACTTCCTGATGGAAGATTTCACCGCGCAGGAGAACGTGATGATTCCGATGCGCAAGCTGGGGCTCCTTTCCGATAATGAGATGCGCGAACGCGCTGCGGGCCTGCTGGAAGCGGTTGGCTTGGGCGACAAATTGCGAAGACCCAGCCGACACCTTTCCGGGGGCGAACAACAACGTGTAGCCATCGCGCGCGCACTGGCCAACGATCCGCGAGTCATCCTGGCAGACGAACCGACAGGCAACCTCGACACTGCGAACTCCGAGCGCGCTTTTGAACTGCTGCAAAACATCGTGCAAGAAGGCCGGAAAGCTTTGCTTCTGGCAACCCACAATCCGGTCATTGCCGAAGCCTGCGATTGGGTTCACGAAATGAAAGACGGCCGCATAATTGCCAGCCACCCACGCGGGACGCGGAGCTCGCTTTTCGAATCAGCGCCATGATCGTTCACAAATAGAACAAAAGTGAACGAGCGCGCTGCCGTCGAAGCAGCCCGTGAGCGTCACCAGGCGCAGGCAGACGGGCAGACAATTAGCAGCCAGCCGTATCCGCCGTTAATCTCGGGGGCGATGGAGAACATTCTGCCAATCATAACCGCGGATGCACCTGCAGCATTGATCGAATTGTGCGGTGTCAACGTACTGGAACGTTTGCTCCGGATTCTGCAGCGACTCGGATTTCGCCGCGCAATTGTTTTTTCGACCACACCGGAAATCGTCGGGGCTGAATTAGCGAAGCCTTCATGGGCGCGCAAAAAAATAATTGCCCATCTTGTCCCCTGCGCAATTGGACCCGTGACTGCGCAACTGCTTTTGGAACAAACCCCGTCGGAGCGCTTCTTAGTAGTTCCGGGAAATATGTATTGCGACTTACGTTTGCTTGCTTCCCTGTGTGCAAAGCATTCGTCCAGTGCGCTTATCGATTCAAACCCGCCTGAATTCGCCCGAACGTTAATTCGAAACCCCTGCGGTCCAGCGTTGCTCACGAGAAATTTTCTTTCTGGGTTTCCGGCCACCGCACCGCTCTTTCAAGAGGTCAAGAACAGGATCGAAACTGGCAAGATCGATATCGTCGACGCGGCAGAGGAAGACGATTACATCGTCACCATGCGTCGGCACCTGCGGCCAGTCTGTTTTCCCGCGCAGCCTGAGCAGAACCGCCGGCTAGCTGAGCGGATCATTCTCGATTCCGCTCAAAAGGGAACGCTCGACCTTCCGGCTTATCTCCACGCACCGATCGAAACCGGACTGATCTCACTTCTTTGTAAAACGCGAATCACTCCAAACCAAATTACGATTGCAGGATTCATCATCGGATGCAGCGCGACCGTGGCCTTCGCACTTGGCCGCGTCGGGCTCGGAATTATTACTGCTCTCATATTTGGCATCGTCGATGGATTGGACGGGAAGCAGTCGCGTGTAAAGGTTGAAACGACCGAGCGTGGCAAGGGGGAACATCATCTCGATTACCTGATCGAGAATTCGTGGTGGGTGACCATCGCTTTTCATTTGTGGCGAAGCGGTCAAGTCCCGAACGCGTTCTATTTTCTCGCTTTGCTCATCGCCTCGCACCTCCTGGATGAATTCGCAAAGCGCCGGGCCAAGATGGTGAAAGGCCGCCTGCTGGATGACGTTGCGCCGTTCGACCGTGCTTTTCGGCTGATCGCAGCACGGAGAAACGTTTACATTTGGATATTGGCGTGCGGCTTTTTGCTAGGCGGTTTCCCGCAAAGTTACGTGCTAACCTGCGGCTGGGCTGCCATTAGTGCTGCCGTTCATCTCGTCCGCTCCATCTGGATTTGTAACGCCCCGGGGCGTCGGATCGCCGGTATGCGGATTTGAAGAAGTGTGGAATATCGAGGGTACGCGCTTGGCGCGCGCCACGATTTCCTTGCCAAGCACCGTGATCGGCTTTTCCACGAGAAGCGAAGCACTCACTGCGCAATAAACACCGCAGCCTTCCTGGCACGACTTTTTGCGGTAGTTTGCGTAGAGGTCATCCAAGGTGACGTCCATGATGTGCTTGTCTGTGTGCACCATGCTGCAAATCCAGAATTTTCCCTGGGCGGAGACGAAAAATAATTTGTAGCCGGCGATACAGGTCCACTCGACGTGCTCGCCCCGGAGGAGACTGCGCTGGTATTTAAGGATCGCCTCGCTGGTATGAATCTTTTCGCCCCGGCGTTTTCGTTCAATCATCGAATCGATGAAGCGCTCGAGCTCTTCGCGCGGCCCGCGATCGACGCGAAACCGGTTCAATGGGTCCGCATGCACCAGGCGAACCTCGGTGGGAATTCCGCGAGACAAACCCGTCTCGAGCACGGCCCGCGATTCGGGCAAGGTATCGGCACAAATCACTCCGGTGATATGGAGACTGATTTTTGAATCACGAAAATAATCAAGTTTCGGCAAGATCGTCTTGAAGGACTTCTTTGTAATTGGGCTGGGCGTCATTCGATCAACGCTGATCTGCATGACCTGCAAGCCGGCATCTTCCAGTTCCGCGACGAGCTTAGGCGTCAGGAGGAAACCGTTGGTGGTCAGGCTTGTGGCAAAGCCAAGTTCGCGACAGTAGCGAACGACTTCGACAATATCGGGGTGCACTAGCGGCTCGCCACCAACGAGAGCAATCCGCATGGTGCCAAGCTCACGGATTTTCCGTATCCATTTCTTTAAATCCTCAAGGCTCGGATGCGGTCGGCTGTTGTCGTACTCGGTGCAATAGGCACAATCCAGATTACAGCGGTCCGTCACGTAGAGGCTGCATTGCAGCGGTTTGCGGCCGATGAGGCGCTTCCCCGATTCCAAAATGTTATAGCCGGAAAATTCGCGGCCGATTTTGTCGAGAAGCTTCATGCGATTGATCCGAAAGATTCAGTCTAGGGGCTAGTTACCGACGACGCAATTCATTCGGGCCAGGTTTCCCCTGTATCCAAATGGACGAAGCGAAGGCTGCAAACCTAGCGCATCCGATAAATCACGCCTTCAACAGTGTACCCTACAGGCTGGTACCGGTCCTTCAAAAGTTTGGCGAGAATTGGAAAATCCTTCACTGGGTACTGCGCGGCGTTTGGGTCCTGGACATCAATAATGTAGGTGGGTGGATGCCTGGCAAAATCTTGCTCGAGGTTGTTCCAGGCGCCGGGCAAGATCCGGCTGCGCGTATCGAAACCTGGGATAGGTCCGCCAAAAATATAACCCGTGAGCGGAAACGTTGTGATGTAACGAGAGGCAGGACGTCGGCGAGCGTCCAGATAGATTTCTGGAGTCTGACCCCAGACGAAAATTTTATCGTCAGGCGCCGAATGCGTGGACAAATATCGTCCCGCCTCAGACGGGATGCGCTGCGGAGCCAGGCCCGTCCAGTGCTTGATCGAGAAGATGACAACCGTTAGAGCCAACCACGCGTAGGTCACCTTCGGTCGCAGTAGCCAGTGAGAGGGCTGGGTCGTCTGCGACCAAAGTCGCGCGTAATACGGCGCCGCGAGCAGTGCCAGCGGAGGAATCAATTGCACATAGTAATGAGGGTAGAATCGGGCGCCTGCTGCGGCGCCAATCGCGGAGGCGGCAAGCAATCCGAAGAGCGCTATTCGCTCTGCCGTCCTTCCAGCCCAAATATCACCCTTATCCCGACACGCCATTATTGCCCCGATTACTAAAGGCAAACAGGCGCCGAGGAACGTCAGCGAATTCACTATTCCTTTCCGCCAGAAGACATGCGGAACGTCATGATCGGCAATTGTCCAGTAGAACGCGTCACGAAGAATGCCTTGCCTCCAAAGCACAATCGTTACAAGACCAAGGGAGGCGGAAAATCCTAGAGTGAGTATAGTTCCTTGAATGATCGAACTGATTCGCGTCAGGCTGCGACTGGCTCGGTAACTCGGGAGCAGTAGGTAGATACCGAGCGGGATTGCGGCTATCGCGGCTGGCTGTTTCAGCAGAAAAGCCGCGCCCAAGAGTGCGCCAGCCGCCAAGAGTTCGGGTCGCAGTCGCGATGAGCTGCGACGGAACGCGATCGCGCACGCCCAGACGATAGGGAGATTCATCAGCATCTCGCCATCGAATGTGAGATTCTTCCACGTCCACCAGGGTTGAAAAACGGTGTAGAAGAGCGCAGCAATCAAACCGGTTTTACAATCGAACAATTCGCAACTGACCAGATAGAGGCCGGCCATTGCAGCTAGGATCCACAGGAGCGCCACCATATGAAGCGCGTTCCAATTGAACTTGCCTGCTATTTTGAATATTGCCGCGTACGTCCAGAAGAGAAGTGGCGGCTTGCGCTCTACCGCGTCAACGTAAGGTCGACCTCCGTCGACGATCTCGTTTGCGACGACGGAATACATCGCTTCGCTGTCGATTGCCCGCGGATGTGCAAGGGATGGGAGGCGAATCGCGATCGCGAGCAGGATAAGTCCAAGCGCAGCTAAGCGAAATCGTCGCGAACTATGAGGCGGCACCCCCATCATTGTGCAAATTAATTTTCCTGTGTCCGCCTCTTAAGAGAATCGTAAATGCGCGTAACTTTTTCAAAAACATCATCAACTGTGATTGCTTGCATGCAAAGATTGTCGCGGCAGACCGATTGCCGATTGTTATAAGCATTCACGCACGGGCTGCATGCGATGCCGGCCCAGAGGGCGGTCGAGTTTGGCGAGCGCGCGGCAAACAAAGCAGGCGTTTCCGGTCCGAACAAGGTGACGACGCGAATCGGCGTCATGGAGGCAAAATGAGCCGGGCCACTGTCATTCGTCACCAAAATCTCACTGCGAGTGTAAAGCACGAGCACTTGGCGCAGAGTCGTCTTTCCGGCAAGTGGGATGACCCGGCTTGAACCGACCTCATCTGCAAGCCGGTTATTCGGACTGGCTTCTGCCGGGGAACCGGTAAATCCGATAAACAAGTCTGGATAACGTTCGAGGAGCCGTCGCGCGAGTTCGACATAACGTGGCGCGGGCCACCGCCTCAAGGGTAGCAAGTCGCTTGCGTTCGGGTTGAGCAGGATAAGTGGCGCAGAACCGATGCGAGGATTTTCGCGTTGCAGCAGAGCATCTATTTCAGCAACTTCGGACAGGGAAGGCTCAAACCTTGCGAACGCTTGGTTCGCAGAAGGAGTAAAGTCGAACGTTGGGAGCACCGCAGGATCGCGGGTCAACGCTTCAACCATGGCTTCGAACATCTCGCTGGTGTGAAGATGAGGATTGTACAAAAGTCGATGCGTCATTAAGTCGCCGCGGTACGGTCCATCGCCAAAAAAAGTATGAAAACCCACGCGCGTTTTGGCGCCGGTTGTGAACGTCAGCATCGCTGAGAAGCGTGTCAGAAATTCCATATCAACGACTGCGTCGATGCGGATTTTCCGGACTCGATGCACTGCTCGCAATGCACTAACAGCGAGTCCGAAAGGGCTGTGCGTCGCGATCGTTATCACATTTTCCTCGGGAATGACGTCCATTGCGTCGAGAACGAAGCGGTTGTCTTCGAATACGACGAAGTAAACGTTTTCACGTCCGACCATATCGATCGCACGACGAATTGCAGGATAAGCGAGAACGGTAGAGCCTTGCTCCGCGAACTTGACGAAGAGGATGCGCCGAACTTGGCGCGGCCCCGGCGGCCCCCTGGATTCAAAGATCCTTCTTAGAATAGTTAAGACGGCGCAGAGCGGCGCACCAATCCAGCGATCGGTGCGTTGCAAAGTTGAAATGCCTACAGGGAGATCCATCCCCCGTCCCTTCCTAAGATAGTCAATCGTTGCGAAAAAATTTTGGCGATCCGAGCAGTCAATTGTAGCGTCGAGGCGATATCAGCGCGAATGGTGTCTGGGTGCGCCCTGCATCGAGGATATTTCCGGCGAAAAATGAATCAAGGCTCTCTTTCTCGTGATGTATAATGTCGAAGGCGCCCCGGCCCCTGCCCGGCTTCGCGAGGCGTCAGCGAGCACAGCGGAAATTGCGCTGGATGTTCCGCCGCCCGCAGCGGATGCGCCAGCGCGCGTAGACAAAACCGGAGTCGAGCTAAAACGCGGCGCGTTCTTGAACACGATCGCGATGTTGGCGTCGAATTTCCGTGGTATCTTCACATTTCTCGTCGCGCGGCTGCTGGGACCGGCAGCGCTCGGCATATTTTCCGTAGCCTGGTCGACTACTGACATCATTAGCAAGATCGGTGTTCTTGGCCTGGACAATGCGATCACTACATTCATCGCGCGTTCGGAAGCGATCGGTGACCGAGCGCGAAGCCGTGCGCTGTTTCGAGTCGCCGTAGTGCTGGGGGTCGCGCAGTCCATTGTCACTGCTGGCATTGTGATTGTAGCGCTCCGGTTTTTTAACAATCATCTTCACGTACAGCCACAAATGGTTTCGGCGCTCGCACTGGTTCTCTGCGCGATGCCCGGTCTGGCCTTGTATCGCATTAGTACGGCTGTTTCGCGGGGAATGAAGGTGATGCAGCACGATATCTACTCGCGCGGGATGACGGAGCCAATTGCGACGACACTAGCGTTCCTGCTTGCAGTCGCCGTTGGCTTCAAAGAGTCCTCACCGGAAGTGGCGGCAATCATCGGGACGGCAGCATCAGGACTTATCGCAGTCGCGCTTGCCTCCACGCTGTTTCGCCATATTCCCTCGCAGGCACATAGTGTATCGACCCTGGGCGAAGCACGGGCATTGCTCGGGTATGCTGCTCCCATCAGCATTTATCAACTGATTAACGCGTTTATCGCCCGGTTGGACCTCATCATGCTCGGCTACTTCGCTGGGCGCGCGCCCGGTGTGACCCTTGCAACTGTCGGTGTTTACAGTGCAGTTATCGGCACCGCGAACGGCCTGCGGAAAGTTAATCAGGCTTTCAACCCTATTTTCGCGCCGGTTGTCGCAGGTATGACTGCGACGGGCGATCACGAAACGGCGGCCGCGACTTACGCTCGTCTTGCTCAATGGATGCTGTGGATTTTGCTGCCGCTTGTAGCGGTGATGTCTCTCGCGGGCGGCACAATTCTGCTTATCTACGGTCCGGCATTTCGGCAAGGTGGCGTTTGGCTCGGCATCGTCGCCCTCGCGAGCGCTATCAATGCGTTTGTCGCGTTGGGCGAAACCGTAATCATGGTGCAACGGCCGCATTTGAACCTTCTGCATTCGTCGATCACATGCGCCGTCGCTGCCGGCGGGCTTCTCTGGTTGATTCCACGGTTCGGTGTAATGGGTGCGGCGTTCGGGATTCTTCTGGCCTATCTCGTCCAAGGAACGCTACGCTACGTGACACTGCGGTGGGTGTTTCGCTGGAAAGATTCGTGGAGCGACATTCGCCCACCGCTGGTCGCCGCAGGAATCGCGCTGGTTCCCGCCATTGTCTGCCGTGTATTGCTGAGTGGAATTGTCGGGCAGGTCACCAGCGCTGCGGTCTTCCTGGCAGTCTTCGGTGTTCAGTGGTGGCGACACCATATCCATCGCAAGGACGAACATCCTTAGTGCGAAGCGAAGACATCCCAAGCGTCGCGAAAAAACGCGATCACTTCATTGTTAAGTTTCTGACGACCGTGGATCTTGTTTAGGGAGACAGTCCGTCGCTGCCGACGCACACTGCGCATCATGGCTGACGCGGGAACAACATATCTTTTCACGCCGCGGCGGCTGAGCCAACCGCT
The DNA here is from genome assembly GCA_046727935.1 of Verrucomicrobiota bacterium. GTDB lineage: Bacteria > Verrucomicrobiota > Verrucomicrobiia > Chthoniobacterales > UBA10450 > Udaeobacter. Next base: position 9,127 of record JBKPDP010000045.1, read on the forward strand.
GATCCAAATGTCATCGATGTAAAACGCCACGGGTGGGGCTCCTGAATAATCCCAGAGCGATCGGTCAAAGAACCGTGCCCGCACAAGGTAACTTCCGCACCCGGTGATAACGGCTACGGGGTGCGGCTCGCGAAGGTCCTTCGCGTAAATCATTTTGGCATCGTCCCAATCTAAGGTGGAAGGCATGGCGGCGCCGCGAAAGCAAAGGGCCGCATTGGGCAATTGCTTGCTGTAGTAAAGATAAGTTTCAAGCGCATCGCACGGATAAAGCCGATCGTCGTCGACCACCATGATCAACGTATTTTCCCGCCCCGCTGCCAGCTCGTCTTGGATAGCGGCGATAAACTTCGTTCCCGGCCCCCAATCCTCGCAGCAACGCAAAACACGCACGCGCGGCAAGCGGGAAATGTATTTCGGCACGATATAAGGCCGCCGCTCGCGAACCGAAGATTCCGGAATGGCCAGCACAATCTCATCTGGCGGCCACGTTTGCTTGAGAAGGGAGCGAATCGTCGGCCCTAGATTGCCGATCCGGTCGGGCACGGTCGAAAGTGAAGCAATAACACGCGGACCGTCTGATTCCTTGCCGTTTGCCAAAGTTTCACGGATAAAGCGGACTTGTCGCCGATGCTTTCTAATAACAGGAAGCACACGCTTAAGTCCCAGCGCACTCAAGATGATGATAAGAACAACCGAAATCAGCGGCAACATTGGGACAAGATCGGCATCTTAGAGTCCGACGAGTCTCTAACATGACTCGCACGATACTGATATTCCTGCGCAGGACATTCTTGCATGGAACCGATAGTTAAAATAGGAATCAATGTCGTAGCAACACGCAATGCGGCGCGCGACGCGTAACCATTTTCCACATCGTGAAAAAAGTTTTGATCACCGGTGCGAGCTCCGGCATCGGTCTCGCCATTGCCAAATTACTGGTGGCGCAAGGTCACGAAGTCTGGGGCACATCGCGCAATTTGGAACGCATCCCAAAAATGCCGCGATGGCATCCGGTCCGTCTCGATTTGGCCGATCCGCTTTCCATCGAAGAGGCATTTAATGCTGCGGTCACCAAAGCGGACTACTTCGACGTTTTGATCAACAATGCAGGCGCCGGTCATTTTGGGCCAGCCGAGCTTCTTTCCACAGAAACGATCGTGAGTCAGTTTCAAATTCTCGTTTTTGGCCAAATCCAGCTGATGCAGCTCGCGCTACACCGCATGCAGGCACGTGGAGAAGGTTTGATCATTAACGTCACTTCGCTAGCTTCCCGGCTTCCAGTCCCGTTCATGGCGGGTTACAACGCCGCGAAAGCGGCCCTGGCATCCTTCACCATGTCAATGCAGCTCGAGTTGGCTCATTCCCGCGTTTACCTTGTCGATCTTCAGCCCGGCGATATTTGCACGGGCTTCAACGAGAGCGTGACGAAGAGCACCAAGGCCGATCGGCGCTACGACACAAAAGTCGAGAGGGCTTGGGAAGTCGTCGAGCGCACCATGAAAAACGCGCCAACGCCGGATCTCGTTGCGCGGCATGTTCTAAAATTAGTTAACGCTGTTCGTCCACCGCCACGGATAACGGTCGGCGATGCGTTTCAATCAAAGATTGCGCCTCTGATTTTCAGATTTCTTCCGCAGCGTATGCGTCTGTGGGGATTGAAAAGGTATTACGGAATATGACTGCTGTCTCCGAAGCGGTGGTTTTGATGGCTGGTAAAGGCTCGCGTCTGCGCGGTGCGGATAAAACTTTTCTGAAGCCATTCATCCCAGTGCTTGGCCGCCCGCTAATTTCGTACACTTTGGATATGCTAATCGGCGCAGGAATCAAAACCCTCAACTTCGTGGTTGGCTACGAAAGCAAGCGCGTGATTGCACAAATGAAACAGTTAATTTCTTCAGGCCTTAATGCGTCATTTATCGAGAACCATGATTGGCAAAAACAAAATGGCATTTCGCTGCTTGCAGCGGCCGATCACGTCGCCAGGCCGTTTCTCCTCACGATGAGCGATCATCTTTTCGACAATGCGATTGTCGATCTTCTCATTCAGTCGTCGGAGCCTGATTTCCTCAACGTGGCTGTGGACAGGAAACTCAATTCCATTTTCGATTTGGAAGACGCGATGAAGGTGCAAACCCATGGTGACCGAATCGACACCATCGGCAAAAATCTCCGTGACTACGACGCGATCGATACCGGCCTGTTTGTTTGCCCACTTGAAATCTTTGATTATCTCGAGCGAGCGAAGTCCCGCAGTCCCGAAAGCATTGGGGATTGTAGTCTCGCTGATGGAGTTCGGTTGATGGCCATCGATAATAAGGTTCGTGCCACAGACATAGGCGAAAGCTGGTGGCAGGACGTAGATACTCCGCAGATGTTGCAGTATGCCGAGAAAGTGATGACCAAACGCATCCTCAGTTCAGTAAAGTAAGATGGAGCATCGCCGCAATACTCCAGGCGACTGACCGCAACTACGATCGCGGCTCGCGCGTCACGATGCCACCACGGCCATTGCCAGACCTAATCGCCGCGATGCCGCTGATAAGCAGGCTCGCCCCGGCGACAGTCGTCCAAAGGTGGAGAATCCAGTCAGCCAGGCCAAGTAACGCAAGCACTAGAAAAACAAATATGGCAATGTCTCGTTTGGTCAGCTGAAAAAGCCACCACACAAATCGTTCGCCCAGATTGAGCAAACCCGAATGCCCGATCATCCCGTGGTGTCTGGCGTAATACGATTGGTGCAACGTTGAAGAAACAGCCGAAATTTTGCTCCTGCCAGCTCGTAGGAGCCACTCATTAGCCGTAATCAGAGCGGCGCAGGTAATTCCTTCACTCGAACGATGAAGCCCCAACCCGAGTGCGAGAACGTAGAGAAGGCTTGCCATAAAATCGCAAAAGTAATCCAAACGTTCCCCGAGCTTTGATTCCAAATTTTTAGCGCGCGCGATTTCGCCGTCGCAACCGTCAAGAATACTGAACGCTTGAAAAATGGCCGCCCCGATGACGACACTGACGTAGTTCCCGCGCAGTAAGAATACAGCTGCGATTAGCGGCAAGACAAAGATCGCGATCGTCCACGCATTGGGATGAACCGGGAACTTCAGCAGAATACGCGTTATGCGGCGCGAAATCGGGCGGTTCAAAAACCGTGAAACGAAACCATCTTGGGGTTTGCTCATTAGATCAGTGCCCTTTTGAAAATTCGATAGGTTTTGTAGCGCTGCGCTCCGATGGTTTCGAGAAAACGATTAATCGTGAAATTGTCTTCAAGCGTGAGACTCAGCTCTCCCGTGAACCCGCGTTTGATCATCGCGTCTTCGACGATCCGCAACACGAGCATTTCGGCAATGCCGGCACGGCGATATTTTTCAATCACGCCAAGCGCGATGAGCCGCGCGGTTCGCGTCCGGCTCTTGTGGTAAAGAAGTTTTACAAGACCGATTGGCAACCCAAAAGTGGTAAGCCGGCCATTGATATGGCGAAGGGCGACGTTGATGTCGGGCACACACAGGATGAAGCCCGCCGGCTCGTCGCCAATTTCCGCAATGAGTGCGAACTCCGGAATGACGAGCTGCTTGAGCTCGTGCGTCATGAACTCGATCTCCGCTTCTGTGAATGGCACGAACCCCCAATTCTTTTCCCACGCTTGATTGTAAATTTCGCGAAGGCGCCGGCTTTCCTCGCGAATATTCTTGAGATTTCCAGGTCGGATAACTACCGGCCAGCGCTTCCGGAAACGTTCGGCCAGTCGTCGCAAACGGACTGCTGCCCTGACTGGTTCGGCGAACCACCACGCGTACCAATCCTTTGCTTTTGTAAAACCGCAGCTCTCGATCAGCTCCCGGTAGTACGGCGGATTATGTGCGGTCAAGATGGTTGGCGGAAACTGGAATCCATCGATCAACAGGCCACATACGTAATTGGTTGAATAATCGATGGGCCCCATCATCTCAGTTCGCCCTTTCTTACGAAGCCAATTGGTTCCGCCTTCAAAGAGCGCCGCAGCTACATCACGATCGTCAATGCACTCGAAGAGGCCGAAACAACCGACATTCGATCGGTGCAACGAATTGTAGTTCGGATCATCGCTGGCCATGATTCGGCCAACGATTTGGCCGTTTTTCCACGCCAGAAATAACGCGGCATCGCCGTGTCTGTAAAACGGATGGCGCTTATGATCGAGGAACGCTTTGCGTTCGATTATTAACGGCGGCACCCAGGCAGGATCATTCGCGTAAATTCGCCACTGAAATTTGATAAATGCGGTGCGCTCCCGGCGCGAGCTGACCTCTGAAACTTCGATCTTCGACACGAATCCGGAACGCCCTCAACTAGACCGAATTTCGCTGCGTCACCGCTAGTTCCTGCAACGATTGTGCCATTTTTTCCTGGCGGATATTTAGACAGGCAAACAGCAAATTCAGCGGGATAAGCTCGAACCAGAAATAATAAACTGGCTGGCCGACGAACAGGAGAGCAAACAAAATCAACATTCGGCTGTTGGTCATCAATAAACTCCACCACCTAAACATCGGACTCGCCAGATTTCGATAACGCTCCTTTAACCAACCCGGGATTTGTCCGTGGAACGATTCGCTCGCTGTATCGCGCAGCGTCTTCAGATGCGGCGCAAGGATTTCCTGTTGCCGGGTGAAATTCAGATACAGCGCGAGCAGAAGCTTGTCCCACGGTCTCTTACGCCAACTGAGCTTTCGATAATCCGATCGCAATTCAGAGGAGCAATCTATTCCGGTCCGTGCTCCAGCGGTTACAATGTAAAGATAGGTGCTGCGGTAATAGTCAGCCGCTGCGCCTTGCAACGCGTGACTGATCCCGGCGGCAAGCGCGAGAAAACAGATCGCTGGCGATGAGCCTTCAACCAGATAACGGAGAGTCAAATGCACGTAGATACTCACGAACACCAGATGGTCTGCAATGCTGTCGATAATACGACCTTCGCGGCTTTCCCGGCGCGTCAAACGCGCAAGCTGACCATCCGCGTTGTCGAGTGTATTTGAGCAAACATGGAGCACCATGCCGACGATGTTCATGCGCAAATCACGATAATAATATAGGTGCCCCGCAACGACGCCGCACAACCCGGCTAGCCAGCTAACAGCCGCCGGAGTCATCTTGAGCTGTGCGAAACATTCAGCCAGCCGAAATCCTATTGGCCTGTAAAAATACAGGTCGAGAACTCCCTCTACCTCGCGTGCCTTGTAAGTGGCTTGGACGCGAGAATGGAGTACCTCTGAGTGGTCGGGCATCAAACTCAGCGTGATCGCCAACTCACGCGCTCCGCAGTGCCGCAGGAACGAGCGTGTCCGCGAGAATGTTCAGGGCTTCGTCCAAGTCCGCGCGCGTATGTTTGGCTGTCACGCAGGCACGGAAACAGATTCGATGCTGCGGCACAGCCGGATAATCCACCGGGGCAACCCAAAGACCACGCCGCCGAAGTTCATGGCCGAGCCGATACATGCGCTCTCGATCACCAATGACAATGGGCATCACATAGGTCGTCGATGCTCCCGTATCGAGTCCAAGGCCTCGAAGTTGCATGTGGAAATAATCAGCGTTTTCCCACAGTTGCGTCCGCAGTTCCGGCTGACTCGTGCCGAGTTCCAGCGCTTTTAGAATTGCCGCAATCACCACAGGCGGTAGCGCACACGAGTAGACGTACGGGTGCGCGTAAAAGCGCAGATATTGCAGCGTCTCCTTCGAACCGGCAACAAAGCCACCCAGCGCTCCGAACGCTTTTGAGAACGTCCCGTAAACGAGGGGAACCCGGTCTTCCACGCCAAACTTCTCAGCTGCCCCACGACCATGCTCGCCACATCCCAGCATGGAGTGGGCTTCGTCAATGAACACGCTCGCGCCGTGAGACTCTGCCACAGCGATTAGTTCCGGCAGGTTGCCGAAGTCGCCGTCCATCGAATAAATGCCTTCCACAATGACAAGTTGACGCCGGCCCTTTTGACGGGTCAAAGCGGTATCGAGCGAAGCTGGGTCGTTGTGCTCAAATTTTTCAGTGTGGCATCTGGAAAGCACTGCTCCATCCCGAAGGCTGAGATGAGAGCGGTTGTCCAGAAGGGCCACGTCCGTCTTGCGAAGCAGCCCGGAGATTGTGCCCAGTGCGCCCCCAAATCCGCTGTTGAAGAGCATCGCGTCCTCGCGTCCGAGAAATTTTGCGACGCGCCGTTCGAGTTCGCGATGCAGATCGGTCATTCCGGAAAGCATCGGCGATCCGCAGGCTCCTAGTCCATGCGTGCGGAGCGCCTCGTGCGCGGCGGCCAGCACTTCAGGGTGATTGGCGAGGCCGAGATAATTATACGAGCAGAGATTAATCACCGGCCGCGGTTTACCACCGTAACTAATCAGCGTGCGCGCATCTGCGGTGGCGAGGAGCTCAGGCTCATACAGTTCAACTGCCCACGCGCCGACGCGCATCCAGTTTGTAAAGCTCGCAGGAGCTTGCAGCGGGTCGTTGCTTTCGCCCGCCAGAAAATTGCTCAGACTAAGTTTTGCCGGGTCTTGGTTCATCGAGCCGTACACCTTTCGGCCGCTCCTGTCTCCACGGACGGTGCTTCCCAGCAAAATTGAGATTTTTTGTGCTTCACCAGATTCCTTACGAAGTTCTTTGCTGCATTCGCAAACAACGAAGTTCCGTGTCGGGGCAGCCAATCTAGCGGGTTTCGGATTTCACGACAAGATTTTACTGCAATGGCGGCCCCGGCCTTTATGGCATCATCCTCGCAGGTGAGTCCCTCGAATTGGGGCGTTACTTTCGCGTCGTGCGGAAAACGTAATCCCACAGCGGCGAGCTGATGCCGTATCCGACATGATCATCCTTGAAATGATGGCGGAGATGATACTGCTTCAGCCAAAGCCACATGCCGCGTTTCATGGCGAAATGGTGCGTCGCGTAATGGAGCATGTCATAGCAGACGTAACCGAAAACCAACCCGGCAAAGACGGTCGGGGTAACGCTCCCGAAAATCAGAAGGAACAGACCATAGAAAAGGAACGCGAGCGGGACGCTTATACTTGGCGGCATAACGAGCCGTCGCGCATCGTTGGGATAATCGTGATGAACGCCATGAATGATGTAATGCAGTCGTTTTCCCACGCGGGTCTTCGGTTCGTAATGGAATATGTATCGATGAATGAGGTACTCGAGCAGCGTCCAGAGCAAAACGCCGAGCGAAAACAGCGCCGCCACCGCCAGAATCGATAATTGGCGTTGCCACAGCGAGACGTAAAGCATGTAGCCAATGACCGGCAGATACAGCACCAATGGAGTCGCCGGATGCACCCGCGAAAAAAACTCCATGAAATCGCTCTCGAACATGCGCACTGTTTCGTTCTTGTTCGAGATGTACAATCGCTCCGCCATTGTTAAAGACTAATGGGCCTCGCACTCAGATCAAGACTGCCAACTTGATTAGCTGTCCTGTCCGGGGCCCGTTGAGAGTCTGTTTTTTCTTTCATTCGTTCAACCCGGGAATAGAGGCTGTATCGCTGGTCAAAGACGAACTGGAACAGCAGCCGGCTCCACGATGAGTGATACTTCAGGTTGCCGTAAAACTCCGGCGCCATCGCGCGCAATTTGGGGAGATTGTTCCACGGGATGGAGGGCAGATCGTGGTGCTCGTTGTGGTAACCCATATTCAGCGCGACGCGATTGATTGGTCCGTAATAGCTGAACGTTTCCTGGTCGAAATCGTAGGTGTAGTGTTCCTGAATCCAGCGAGCTCCCACCGGATGCAATCCAATCGAGAAGAAAAACGCGAATACGAGATATAGAAATCCCGGCCAACCGCAAAAATAAATGACCGCTGCATCGTAGGTCACGGCACACGCGAAATTCATGAAGAACCAGCGATCCCACATTTTGATCGCCTTCAGTCGCGGGGGACGGGTCACCTGAAAAAACGGAAAGAGCATGAGCCAGATCGCCTTGCGATACCATTTATTGCCGACCAGTCGGGCCTCCCAGTGGTTCGCCAGGTCCGCGTCGTATTCGTAATCGCCCTGATGTGAATGGTGCTTCAAATGATAAACACGAAAACCCATCGCACCGGGCGTGAGATTGGGAAGATCGGCGATGATGGCCACCATTTTGTTCCAGCTTTTGTTCCGGAAAATCAGGTTGTGGGTGGCATCGTGAATGATCACGTAATTGGCATGATTCGCGAACGCGCCGACGCAATAGGCGATGAGAAGACTGAGCCACCAATAACCGAACCCCAGTCTTCCCATTCCGAATGCGATGGCCGTTTGCATGACTACGATTGAAATGGCGATGAACGCCGTCCACGGATTGCGCACCATTAGTTGCCGGACTTCCGGATGCGCTTTGATGATCGCCCGCGCCCGCCCCGGATGGGGCTGCTCAGATTCAGACTGATAAAACGCGGCTTGCATCGGCTTCAAATTATTCATCCTAGCGGCGTCCTCAAACACGCTTTTTCAACGGCGCACCACCAAGCAGCGGTAATACGAATAGATTTGCCAGGATGTCAATTATACAACCAGCAAGGACGACCAAGCCGAAGCGCTGCGTTGGTGGAAAATCCGACAACACGAAAATGGCGAAGCCGGCGGCGATGATCACATCTGAATAAACAATCCCGCGCCATTGTTCTTCGCGTGCCGCCACCCAGGCGTCCCACCCTTTCTTACCGTTGCGTTCCGCGCGGCGAACACCGAAGACGAGGTGAATCATCGAGTCGATCGCAATGCCGATGCAGACGTTTGTGGCCGGCGCCGAAATAATGTCCACGGGCAGATGGAACCAGCCAATACCGCCGAGCATCGATAGCGGCACCAGTGTCAGGCTCACGATCATTGCCAACGCGCCGCGGACCGATCGTGCCACAACCCACGCAATCACAACGAACAACAGATTTAACCAGAACAAGCCAGTGACGAGGCTTTCAGCGACCAGCCTAGCTAGTCGGCCTTGCAAGTAGTAAATGCCGCCGACGAGATCTGCCTTGAATCCGTACTTGCGGCAGACAGCACGTAGATCGTTCACGACATCGACACGGTACTTCATCCGGCGCGCCTCGATCATTCGGAGCATGAAAACCGCCTCCGTGCGGTCCTCCGTCACAAAACTTTTGGCCACGCGCGCATACTTTGGTTGTTCCATGATTTCCATCATCTTTTCGTAACTGATGAGAAACGAAAACGGCGTGCGATCACCTTCGGCCAGAAGAGTCGGCAGCGAAATCACTGTCCCGACGTCTTTTTCGTTCTGCAGTGCGCCGTGCAACGTCCACATCTTCTTGTAAGCGTCGTCGGTATTCAGTCTGCTGCCGTTTGTCGCGGAGATGACGAGCGTGAGGGGGTTGCAGCCGCCAGTGCGATCCACGAATTCCAATCCATCGCGCAATTCCTGGTGCGGTTTGAAATAATCGAGAAGACTCGGGTCGGTGTTGACGTTGAGCAGACCTAATCCCAAGCCTGCGCCGAGGAGAATGACGCCTAACGAGAGCAGGGCAAAGCGGCGCGCCCAAAACGCGTGCGTAGGTTCCGCCTCTACAATTTTGCTTTTGCGCGGCACGGCCCAACGCAGAAACGCCGGATACATTAGATACGCGCAAACGAACGCGACCACTGTGCCGAGCACGCCCCCAAATCCCAGCTCGCGCAGCGGCTTCGCCTGAACAATCAGCAAACTGGCAAAGCCTAACGAGGCGCACACCATCGACCAGAACGAAGGCGGCAAAGTCATCCGACGCGCGTCTGCTGCGAGATTCGGAGTTTCCTTGCCGATCCGGTGGGCGCGATCGGCGAGCGTCTGCCAGTTAAATGTCATGTAAACCAGGTGCGACAACGCAATGACGAACACGATCGTGCCGAGGTTCACCGTCAGGATACCGATCTTGTGCCCGAGCATCGATTGCAGGAGCAGGGTCAACAAGACCGCGCTCGTGCATGTGCAGAGCATTCCTACAAACAGCCGAAGCGACCGGAACAACGCCGCCATCGTTAGGCCAAATAACACGACTGCTGTGAGACTGAAGTAACGGAAATCGTGCGCCAGGCTGCGCCGGAGCATTTCCACCACGTAAGGCGGACCGGCAATGTGAATCCGAAAATCACGAGCGTCGAGTTCATGCACGATCTGCTCGAGTCGCTGGATCGGCTTTTCAGTGTGCCTGCCTTTCATGAAAATAATGACGTTGCTGGACTTTCGGTCGTGGGCGATCAGCAGCCGGCTCCAAAACGGGCTCTTGAGCGCGTCTTCAAAACTTTTGGGGCCTTCGGCCAGGCTCTTGACCGCACTCACTCCACCGATGGTGTGGACGCGCTGCGTGAGTTTTTGAATTCGCTCCAGATATCGCGGCGAAGAAATATCGCGCGACGAGACTGCCAGAATCACTTCTGGCTGCGACGGAAAACGTCGCTCGATCTTTTTGGTCTGCTGGATTCCTGGGTCATTAGTTGAAAAGAAAAAATTCTGATCCACCACCGGGATTAGATCCACGAGCATCGCCACCGACACGAGCAGCGCGCCGGTGATCGCGAGCATCAACCACTGCGACCCTAACGGGATTCGAACCCGTGTTACCGCCGTGAAAGGGCGGTGTCCTAGGCCTCTAGACGATAGGGTCACAAAAGCCGGGCAATATCAGAATTGCGGTTCTTTTACGCAAGGCAAATTGCCGACCTGTTTTCAAGCTTCGGGATTAGCGCGGTTGAGACAGCGCACAGCGCCGTGGCTACAGACCGGAACTAAGTTCGTGTATCAACGCTGCTGCCCGTGCGGTTGCGCCGTGATGCTTGCTCAAAACTTCGTGCGCGCTTTGAACGAGGCGTTGGCGCGCTTCGCTATCGCGCAAAAGCCCGACGATTGTTCGTTCAAGTGAATCGATATCGCGAACCTGGATCGCACCTTTCTTCAACACGAGCGCCTTCGCGAGCGTAGCAAAATTTTCCATGTGTGGACCAAACACGACTGGTTTGCCCGCCATAATCGGCTCGACTGGATTTTGCCCCCCATGCGCGGTCAGGCTTTTCCCCATGAACACAATAGTAGCGATAGTATACCAGCGCTGAAGCTCACCTGTCGTATCGAGAACAATACAATCCGCATCTGACTCGCGATCAATCGCCAGTTCGCTTGCCAGCGCAACGCGCATCGGCAATGCAGCAAATTGCGCGCGGATTTCGCGAAGCCGTTCGACGTGCCGCGGCGCGATGAACAACCGCAATGACGGAAATTGCTGACGCAAGCGCAGAAAGATTGTAGCCAGAATTTCCTCTTCGCCCCGATGCGTGCTGCCGCCAAACAGTATTGGGCGCTCTCTATCAACTTTGCTGAAGCTGGCCGGTTGCGCGTTTCTTTGCGCTTCTGAAGTTTGATCATGCCCATCGGGATCGTATTTGATACTTCCAACCGCGCGAATCCGATCGCGCGCAATGCCTAACGCCGCCCATCGATCGACGTCTTCCGGTTCCTGCGCGCAAACCAGGTCCAACAATCGAAATGTTGGCGCGACGAAAAATCGGAACCGCTGAAATCTTCTCTCGGATCTCGGTGACAAGCGCGCGTTCACCAGCACCGTGGGAATTCGGCATTCGCGCGCAAATGCAACGAGGTTTGGCCAAACTTCGGCTTCGACCAGCAGGATTCTCGCCGGCCTGATCACAGAAAACGCGCGGCACGTGATAGGCCAGTAATCGAGGGGTGTATACATGATCTCGATCCAGGGCGGAGCGTTTTTGTTTGCCAGAGCGAAACCGGTTGTGGTGGTCGTGGTCAAAACGCAGTGCAAATCCGGTTCGAGCGCGCGTAATGCATTGGCCAGTTTCAACGCGATATTTACTTCCCCCACGCTTACCGCATGCAGCCAGGTCGATTTGTGCTTCGACAAACGGGCCCGGACTTCGCGATCGTAGATTCCAAGGCGCTGTCCGAACTTTTCGCGGTAACCGCCGCGACGAATCATCTTCACGACATAGCCCGGCAGAAAGAACAACAGCCCGATTGGCCAAAACAAATTGTAGATGAAACGAATCATTCTTTACGCCACAGATGGACACAGATTCCCGAAAAAATGACGAATGACGAATGACGAAGCATGAAGGAATGACGAAATCCCGAATGCTGAATCGAGCTCTCCGCTTCCCGTTTCGTAATTTTCCTTATTCGGGCTTCTTTCGTCATTCGTCATTCGAGCTTCGTCATTATCCCGAACAACGTCGGCAGCTCATCTGTAGCTAAATGTTAGGCTGGTCGTAGCCGGTGCGAAAGGAAGAGTACCTCGGTCGCGCCGTATGTTTTCTGCCGGGTGATGCACCACAGCTTCGTTTCGGGAACAACTTCTCTGGGCCGCTTCTCCAAAACGAAAACGCCATCTGCGTTCAGTAATTGAGACAACGTTTCGTTTGCCAGCAGTTTTTCGGTGAAGCGTTCGCCGTCCTCTGTTTTTTCGTACGGCGGATCGGCAAAGATGATGTCAAACTTTTCTGCGCTGGAAGCGTGCCGGACGAAATCGAAGACATCCTGCTGGCGAACACGTCCTTGCAGCTTTGTTTTGGCGAGATTGCTCCCGATGATCTCCGCCGATTGGCGATCTGCCTCGACAAAAGCAACAGAAGACGCGCCGCGGCTGAGCGCTTCAATTCCAAACGCGCCGCTTCCTGCGAAAAGATCCAAGACGCGCGCGCCGACCACGGCCTCGCCCAAACTCGAAAAGATAGCAGCTTTGACACGGTCCATCGTTGGCCGCACACCGTGCTTCGGAACTGCCAGGCGGATTCCGCCGGCGCTGCCGGCGATCACCCTCATGGCGACGGGGCGGGCGATGGCGTTGCAGTAGCCTCCGGCACTGCCTCCTGCGGCGAAGCAGAAGTTGATGGCGCGGCAGGCATCGCCCTGTCCGTATCGCTACGCTCAGGCGTTGCGGGCGTAGCTTCTTCGATCTGTTTCTTTTTCTTCTTTGCTCGCTTTCCGCCGCCAAAGAAACTGTTGATCATACTACTGAGACCGCGGCCGACCAGTCTGTCCATCAAGTTTGTACTGGGTCGATCGATCGTGCCGCCAACCTGAAAATCGATCGCAGAATAGCCCGGTTCGTCGATCGGCTGAAAATTCTGGCGAATCGCTTTGAAAAGCTGGCCACGAATTTTGTCGTTGATCGCCAGCTGAGAATCGAGTTTCAGATTGCCGTTGAACGCAACTGTTCCCGACGCCGTCAGACGAATATTCGGGGAGCGCAAAATCAGTTCGTCGATGGTGACCAAGCCTGGAGTCACATGATATCTCGCCTCCGCTTGCTCAAGATGAAGCTCTCTTAGTTCTTCGATCTGAAGAAGCTCCCCCAACAACACGAGCAAGCTGTATTGCTGGACTCGCCCGTCGTGCAGGGAAATTTCGCCACTTCCCACGAGCGCCTCCGGGTCGGCGGTTTTCCCAGAAGCCTGGAAACTTCCCTCCAATTTGCCTTGGACCATTCCTTTGGGGCCGCCCGCGTTCGCGATAATCTGATCGGCCAGCACATCGCGAAACTTTACGCTCGTGGTGAACGGAGAATCCTCCGCTTCCGGTTGCATGGCAAAATAGCCGTTGATCTCGCCGTTACCGGCGCGCGCGGAAATCTTGGAAAGCTCCAGCACATCGGGCTCGTAGCGGAGCGGGGAGCGCAGTTGCTCCAGAAAAAAACGGTCCTGCAACGAGATCCTTGCCACCTTCGCATTGCCATGAAGTGCCAGAGCGCTGCGGATACTCGTGCCAAAGTCCACTCCGCTAAAACTCGCCAGCAGCCTGCCGGCGTGATCGAGAAAACTGAAGTTTCCATTTCGAATACTGACACGTCGGACCTCCGGAGGCATCGCCAGCCTCGGTTGCTGTTTCGGAGGTTGATTGATGACGGTCGCCGGAGGCGGAGAAGGAAGATTCGCCGGAGTAACGGCGACCGCAGAAGCGGCCTGCGTTTGAGACGTTTGAGCGGATTCGCTTTCTACTTCCGGCTGGGACACAGTTGGAGCCGCCGTTTGTATCCTTTGTGAGCTGGGTAACTTCCATTTTCCTCCCACGTCTTGTGGCCAAACTACGTTTGGATTAATGAGCGCGACTTCTTTGATCACCAAACGCCGCGAAAAAAGAGAGAGGAAGCGAACGCGCAGCCGAAATGTTTTTGCTTCGAGGAAATGCCTCGGACCAACTGCCGAAGTTTGCGCTATTGTGATACCGCTTAGCTCCAGTCCCCCCCAAGGCGTCACGCTCATGCTGCGAATTCCCAGCGTGGTGCCGAGGCGTCGGCTCAGTTCCTGTTGAATCTTCGCGTGTGTACCCTGCGATTGCACATACAGGTTCACGCCGGTCAAGAGAATCGCGCCAAGCGCGATCACCACGCCTAGAGCAATCAATGAAACCCGGCGCAATCTTTTCACCGTGAGACGTTACGCAGTCCGAGTTTGAAGAAAAGGCGAAAGCCCTCTGCTACTTTTCCATGTGACCGATACGATTGTCATTCTCAATCCAACCGCAGGCAGCCCGGAACACGTTCGGAGCTGGCAGGAGCGCGTCGAATCACTTGCTGGCGATTGCCCCGTCCGCGTTACGTCGCATTCTGGCGAAGCAGAAGCGCTGGCCAGGCGCGCGCTCGAGGAGGGATTTACACGGATCGTCGCTGCGGGCGGCGACGGAACAGTCAGCCAGGTAGCAAATGGACTCGCCGGCAGCGGCGCCACCTTGGGCGTGCTCCCAATCGGCAGTGTGAATGTTTTCGCAATGGAGCTTGGCTTGCCATTATACAATCTCCAACGCTGCTGGGACATCATCGAAGACACAAACGTTCGTCTGGTCGATCTGCCGAGCGCGAACGGGAAATATTTTGTCCAGCTTGCCGGCGTGGGGCTGGACGCGCAGGTAGTCAAAGAGACGAGCCTCGCTTTCAAACGCAGTTTCGGTCCGCTCAGCTATCTTATCTCCGCAGCGCAGATCGCAGCACGGCAACCGCCGAAGCTGTTTATCGAGTCGGAGCATACTTCTGTGGAAGAGGGATCGTTTGTTCTCATTGGAAATGGGCGCCTTTACGGAGGACCCTTCCCATTTTTTAAACACGCCATCATCGATGATGGTCTGTTTGATGTAGTCGTCTTCAAACGGCTCGGCTATCTCGAAATCATCAAATATCTCCAGGACGTTGTATTCAGCTCCGATATTAGGGTTCCGGAAATCGAATATTTTCGGACTGGGCAGCTGTGCATAACGAGCGAGCAGGATGTTCCCCTGGAGCTCGATGGCGAACTGGCTGGCAATTGCCCTGTTGATTTCCAAATTCGGGAGAGAGCGCTTCGCGTGTTGGCTCCTCGCCCTTCGCCGTGATGGCGCCTGGACAGTTTTAGGTCACATGTGCGAGGTAAAATTTTATCCGCCAACGCAGCTGCAGTTTTAGCGCGCTGCCTCAACTAGTCTTTAAGCAAATTCGAATGATCTTTGCGGACGATGGCTCGTAATGATCATTGGATTCGCGAAAAAGCGGCTGCTTCGCTTAACCCGGCGCAAGTCGAAACCGTCCTGATTCATCTTTGCGAACATTGGCCGGAAACCGCCCAGCCCCTCGGCGACGTCGTCGAACAATTTCCGCTCGGCGAAGCGGCCCTGCTTCATCTTCTTGCGGTCTCCAACATCTATGCGACGCGCCTGACGCAGGACCCTGATAGCCTTCTGTGGCTTTGCCAGCCGCAAATCTGCTGCGCGCCTCGCAGCTATGCGGAAATGCTGGGCTACCTACGCAGATCGGCTGGCAACTCAATCGCAGACCAAGGTTTTTCTGCCCTTCGTTTTTGGAAGGGCCGTGAGATGACGCGCATCGCCGTTCGCGAGCTTGCAAACGTCGCATCGCTGGAAGAAACCACCGGCGAGCTTTCGCAGGTGGCGGAAATTTGTATCCGCAATGTGTTCGAACATTGGAACGCGGAATTGCGGCAACGTTATGGTTCGCCCAAGGCTGAGTTTGCCATTCTGGCGCTAGGTAAGCTTGGCGGCGGCGAGCTGAATCACAGCTCAGACGTTGATCTTCTTTTTCTCTACAGTGAGGAAGGCCAGCTCACCGCACACGTTTCCTATCACGAATTCTTCAATCGGCTGGGAAAGCGAATCCTCGAAACATTTTCAACCAGGCACGGGGCCGGCTCACTTTTCCGAGTCGATCTGCGTCTGCGACCGGAAGGCTCGGCAGGGCCATTGGCCCGGTCGCTTGAGAGCATGGAAAATTATTATTCCGGCTTCGGCGAAACTTGGGAACGTCTTGCGCTGATCAAGGCGCGCGGAATCGGCGGCAGTCGCGAGCCGGCTTACGAATTTTTGCGGCAACACCAGCCTTTTATTTACCCCAAAAGCACGTCGCCCGATTTGCTGGATGAAATCGCCAATATCAAGCGGCGCATCGAGCGCGACATAGTCGGTGCGGACAAGCTTGAGCGCGACGTAAAACTTGGACGCGGTGGTATTCGCGAAATCGAATTCATCGTACAGACGTTGCAGCTTATCCATGGAGCGCGTCATCCGTTCCTGCAGGAACCAAGTATGCTCAAAGCGCTGCGAGCGCTTCGTCAATTGGACCTCCTTCCGCGCGAGGAAGTGCTGACTTGCGACAACACATACCGGTTTCTTCGCCGGGTAGAACATCGTTTGCAAATAGAGGGGGAACAGCAAACGCACATTGTTCCTAAAGACCCGGAAGCTCTGCGACGCCTCGCACTCAGCCTCCGGTTCTCATCTAGTGAAGATTTCACGGCAGCGCTGCAAGAAAGAATGCGCGCTGTTCGTCCGATTTTTCAACGGATCGTTTCAGGAACATCCACGAGCCCGGCCAGAGTGCCCAAGGCGGACGACCTTGAAATTTTTAGCGATCAGAAACGAACAGCCAAGGCGCTTTCCGATCTCGTTCAGGGCGCTGCCAGTTTCCATATCGCGCCACGAACACGCCAGATCTTTCGCAAGCTACGTCCGGCCTTACTAGGGTGGCTTGCAAAGACCGCAGACCCGGATGCGACGCTGAATCAATTCGTTCGCCTCGTGGAAGGTTACGGTTTGCGCAGTCTGTTCTTTGAGCTTCTGGTCGCAAATCCTCGATTGCTGGAGCTGGTTGTAAAAACCTTCGATGCCAGCCGCTTTGCCAGCGAGCTTTTGGTTCGCCGTCCGCAGCTTCTGGAAGACATCACTCGAGATCCAACGTTTGGTGAACCGCGATCGGTAGCAGAAAATTTAAGGCGACTCGATTCGTTAGGCGCAGATGCAAACAATCTCGACCCGATACGCGCCTACCGGCAAAGGCAACTGTTGCGCGTCATCCTGCGCGATGTCCTGGGACTTATCCAACCAGTGGCGACTTTTGCCGAGCTTTCCGATGTTGCCGAAGCCTGTCTGGTTTTTGTGACGAAACTCATTGCAAGCGAGCAATTGACCATCATCGCGCTCGGAAAATTTGGCGGACGCGAGATCAGCTACGGCGCGGACCTGGACGTTTTGTTCGTGGGCGAGGACGTTCGCGCGGCGCAGAATCTTATGAGCGCCATGGCGCAGCCAACTGCAGAGGGAAATATTTGGCCGCTGGATGCAAGGCTGCGCCCTGAAGGAGAAAAAGGCCCGCTTGTCTGCTCGCTTGAGACTTACGAATCGTACTACGCAAGCCGCGCACAACCTTGGGAGTTGCAGGCGCTCACTCGCGCGCGCACCGTCAGTGGACCGTTACAAAACGAATTCATGGAGATTGCTAAACGCGCATGGGGTCGTGCCAGCCAGGATTCGGATCTTCTGATTAGAATTGATGACATGCTCGAGCGCATTCGGCGTGAGCGCGGAAGCGGATCGGATTTTCTCGATTTAAAGACCGGAAACGGCGGCATCATAGAAGCGGAGTTTCTCGTTCAAGCATTGCAGATGCGCCGAAACATCTGGGAACAAAACCGGGAGCGCGCCGTCGATCGGCTACACGAGCAGGGACACCTGACCAGCGCGGATGTTGCCAAGCTCAAAAATTCTTACGCGCTGCTGCGCCGATGCGAACTTGTGCTGCGGCGCTACGATAACAGAGGCGTTTCAACGCTTCCGAGCGATCCAGAGGAACAACGAAAGTTTGCCCTCCGTCTTGGCTACCACGAATTTGACGCTTTCCGCCGCGTTTATGTCGATGCTCGCGAAGCGATTCATGCGCTTTACAAACACCTTAGGGACGCGCCTGATTAGGTCGATTTATCGACCAAGGACGAACCGGCCAATCGCCTCCAATACCAAGACACTCACGATCAATCCCGCGCAAACAATGACAAACAGCAGACCGAGAACTGCGATTACAAAAATCCAATCACCTCTTCTCGACCGCGTAGGCGCCGCCGAGTACTGCCGGAGCAGTTCATAGTTTCGCACGTTCGACTTGAACCAGAATGAAAACGCATCGCCTAGACCCGGTATGATCCCGACCAGCTCGTTGATTAAGATGTTCATTGCCAGGCGCGCGAGCAGAATTTTCGGAAGACCGCATCGTGCTGCGTGAATGAGTGCCAGTGCCGAAATTATTGCGGAAGTGACATCACCGATTCCGGGAAGCAGACCGATAATCGGATCGAGTCCGAAGCGGGCTTTCGTTCCGGGAAAGCGCACGAAATTATCCATGATGAGTGCAAGCCACCGGAAAAGTGGTTCAACAGAGGCGATCGTCCGGCGCCTGGCGGATCGATCTCCGGGAGGAAGAACTTCCCACTCGAAAATTTTCGACTGACGATACCGAACGTTTTCGCGTGCTTGTGACTTCTGGTCAGAGTCGCCGATTTGCGATTTCATTGCGACATCTCGTTCGCAAATTTCAAATCGCACCTACTAAATCAGCCCGGAATGCCCTTGAGCATTTCAGCGTTGGTCGGGAATTTTTTCACAAACATCAAGAGTCGCTGAATTGCTTCCTCTGGTTTGTGTCCGGCCAGGCCGCGCCGAATGAGATTGATTTTCTCCAGTTCCCATGGTTGCAGCAGCAACTCTTCCCGTCGTGTGCCAGATAGGAAAATATCCACTGCCGGATAAATCCGCTGGTCGCTGATTTTCCGGTCGAGCACCATTTCCATGTTTCCGGTGCCTTTAAATTCCTGAAAGATCAGTTCGTCCATGCGGCTGCCGGTCTCGATCAGCGCCGTAGCGACA
Organism: Verrucomicrobiota bacterium; assembly: GCA_046727935.1. Classification (GTDB taxonomy): domain Bacteria; phylum Verrucomicrobiota; class Verrucomicrobiia; order Chthoniobacterales; family UBA10450; genus Udaeobacter. The sequence continues at coordinate 28,280 of JBKPDP010000045.1, forward strand.
ATCGTGAGAGAACCGGCTTCCTCGGTATTACGCGCGGCTGCGAAGATTTTGCGCGGAATTTCCATCGCGCGCGCATCGATACCGCCGCTCATCGTGCGACCACCGCCGGACATCGCATTGTTAAATGCGCGAGCGGTGCGGGTGATGGAGTCGAGAAGGATAAATACATGTTTTCCTGCTTCGACGAGGCGTTTCGCGCGCTCGATGGCCAGTTGCGAAATGCGTGTGTGACTTTTGATGTCGGCATCATTGGAGCTGGCCATCAGTTCTGCTGTCGGATGCGAACGTCGGAAATCGGTCACCTCTTCCGGGCGCTCATCGACAAGGAGGATGATCAGAATGACCTCCGGATGATTTTTTGCTACTGCGTCAGCGATGTGATGCAGCAGCGTTGTCTTGCCGGTGCGCGGCGGCGCGACAATCAAACCGCGCTGCCCCATTCCCAGCGGCGTCATCAAATCCATGATCCGCGTCGTGGTACGGTCCGGCACCGTCTCGAGTTTGATTCGTTTGTTCGGATTGATCGTAGTCAACTCCTCAAATGGCGTGAGACCCTGATATTTTGGTGGCTCCTCGCCATTGATTGTCAGCAGCTTGACCAATTGCGGGCCGCGGCTGCCGCGCCGGGTTTCACCGTAAATCCACATCCCATCGCGCAAGCCGAAACGACGAACAATTTCGGGGGTTACAAAAATATCCTGCGGCGTTTGCACGAAGTTGCGCTTCGCATCACGCAAGAACCCGAAACCTTTGCCCGAGATTTCGATGATACCTTCGCCGAATTCCGGCTCAGTCTGAACTTGTTCGCCACCCTCGGCAACAGCCTCTGTTCCCTCGCGTCCACCTGAGGCAACTCGATCAAGGGTCTCGACATCCGTAGCCGCGCCGGCCGGATCGGCATTGGTTGACGAAGAATTTGGCGACTCTTCTGATTCATCGCGCCTAAACCGATCGCCCCGGTCCCGGTAACGCTTTCGCGGGAAACGGCGGCGGGGGCGATGATGACGTTGTTCGGGCAAGGCGGACTCAGTCGGCACAGGTTGGTTTTCGTTTTCTTCGTTCATAAGCTAAAATCCTTGGGCGCGGCAGCGCCTTAACACGTCTCCTGCAAGCAATAGTTTTCAGGCCGGCAACCTGGCCAGCAATTCGTCGGGAATATCTAGATTTGAATAGACGTTTTGCACGTCGTCGTCGTCCTCAAGCGCATCACATAAGCGGAGCACCTGGCGCGCCGCGGCTTCGTCGGGCACCGCAACAGTCGTATCGGGAATGAATGTAAACTTTTGCCCATCGGTGGTTACGCCCGCATTCTTGAGCGCCTCAGCTACCGCGTATAGCTGATCGTGGGAAGTGATGATAACATACTGATCGTCGTCGGTTGTCAACTCTTCGGCGCCAGCCTCCAGAGCAACCTCCAATAGTCGATCCTCATCGATACTTGACCGCGGAACTGTGATTTGGCCTTTTCTGTGGAACATGTACGAAACGCTTCCCGTTGAAGCGAGATTGCCATTATGCTGGCTGAAAATGCTTCGAATCTCCGCCCCTGTGCGGTTCTTATTATCCGTTGCCGTTTCGACAATAATGGCCACTCCGCCTGGCGCGTAACCTTCGTAAACGATCTCGTCGAATTGTTGCCCATCTTTATCCTCGCCGGTGCCGCGTTTGATCGCGCGTTCAATGTTATCGTTCGGCATACTCTGCGCGCGCGCAGCCTGGATCGCGCTGCGCAGACGCGGGTTGCCAGTCGGATCGCCCCCGCCCCGCTTTGCCGCGATGGTGATCTCTTTTGATAATTTGCTGAAGATCTTGCCGCGTTTCGCGTCGATCGCGCCTTTAAAACGCTTGACCTTCGACCACTTACTATGTCCCGCCATGGATGGGGATTGTTATGCAACTGCTGATTGAATGTGCCAATTTCCGAACAACACCTCGCCGAGAGAGTGGCTGGCGAGGAAGGAAACTAACGCGCAATATTGAATCCCAACCAGGACCGTTTGTCAATCGCGTTGCGAAGTTTTCATCGCACAAGCGAAGAAGTCCAATCCCTATGGAATGTTATGAGCTAAGGCGACTCAGCGAATGCCGGTATCGATATCCATATCTACGCGCACAGTCTGATTCGAAATGACCGTGAATGGTTGAGGTTTGGCACGGAGATGCCCGCGTGCGCGCCCTTGGATATCCAAAATATAATTGCCCGCTGGCAACGCAATGTGGTAGTTGCCATTTTCATCCGCAGTAATCCGCGCGATTTCTTTTTTCTCGTCCTGGCTCAGGATGATCAGCGGAAATTCGGCGTAGTTCTCAGCGATAGCAGAAGCCGGCGTTCCATCGGCAAGCTCAACTTCCTTCGATGAAAGAATCTTCAAATGTCCTTCTACGAATCCCGGCGGCGCGGCGCCAACCGATATTTTGCCGGCGAGCAGCAAAACAAAGCAGGCGAAAATTAGGTACTTGAGAACAGATGCCATCACTGCAAAAAAATGGGCGGGATAGCTTTTGACTATCCCGCCCAAAGAATAACCCAGCTTACGGCAATGTCAGCAACCAAGCGCTGCGCCCGTGCGTGGCGGCATAGAGCTTGCGCGCACTGGGCGCGATTGTAAGACCTACAACCTCGACCATAGGCAGGCCAGTGCCTGCGACTTCCCAGCTCGTCGAGCCGTTCGGCAGCCTCAGAACGCCCCAGTCGTTGGAAACATAGAGATCACCGGTGACAGAATCAAAGGCGATCCCCGTCGCGGGAAAGTCTGGGAAGGCCGGCCCTCCCATCCCGTCGAGATTTGTCCACGTGGCCGTGCCAGCACCTTGGTTATAGGTTACAGAAAATACGTGGCCCGGCGTCGACGGCGTCAATGCGCTGTAGCTTGAATATGTGAGCCAGGCATGGTTCGGGTTCGCGGGATCGACAGCGATGCCGCTGACGAAGCGACCCGGACTGTTCGCCGCAAGCGAGTCCAGCCGCGTGTACGTGACGTTGGTGTTCGCAGTATCGGCATTTTTCGAGATAAACACGCGTCCTGTTGTCGTTGCCGCCCACAATGTTGCCGTGTCAGAACGGGCGCGAGAAAGAGCCGCCACGTTCCCGCCGGCCCGCGTCGTCCCTCGATAATCTGCAGCACTTGCTGTCAGATCTGTTGCGCCAGCGGGGCCGATCTGGACGAAGTCACCGCACTTCGGGTCAGCGCCTGAGGTGGTAAACTCGGGGCAGTTAGCTTCGAGGTACGCCCGATTGCCTGCCCAATCCTGAGTCCGCCAGACGCTTAGGGAACCTTGGAAAATTGTTCCAGCACTAACAGGATCGGCGACGATGGGAGAGTAAAACTGCGAGCCTTCACCGCTGGCTACGATTGGACCACTCGCGATGACCCACTTCAATGGATCGCCATTACGGAAGTTCACATCGTGGAAATTCAAAAAGAACGAGTTGAACCGTAGCGCGGGATTGGCCGCATTGAAGCCCGACTGGCCGCCGTCGCCGTAGATTCTCTGCGGCCAGTTCGTTATCGAACCGGCTGGTTTCTCCAACGTGCCGTTATCTTGCGTTCCCCCCATCAGGCTGTTCGCGTTGGATGGGTTAACCGAGACACTTTGAAATTGCAGTGTTGAGAGTCCGTCATTGTACGTTGTAAAGAGCCGCGTCGGTACAGCAGACAACAACTGCTGACAGAGTGCCAGGTCGGTGCCGGTCAGCCCGCGTTCAGTCGTGCACTGTGAGGAGATATTGGCGAAACCCGCGCTTGAGCGCACAATCCCGCCGTCGCTACCGAAAAACGTGATGTTCGTGCCTGGGACTTGTACAATCGCGTGACTATCGGGATGCATACCGTTCGGTGCGATAGAATTCGGCTGGCAGCAGGTGTCCGGCGGAGTCGGATTTGTTGTTGCATCCCACGTCATATCAGTGAACGACGCGCCAGCATCCGATGAGCGCAGAAACGCGCGGCCATTGGTGCTAAAGCCGTATGTGGCGTACGAGTACGCGCCGCCAAGGTACACTACATCGGGCCTTCCCGGTGGCGAGTAAACTACGTTGTCGTACCAGCATTGGGCACCCGTAAAAGGAGGGCCACCCTGGCCGCAGTAGCCGATGTTTTGCGCGGTCGTCAGATCTGTGAAATGAGGCGGGCCAATCGCCACGTTATCGCTCCGGTAAAACCGCGCCCGATTCGGCGGCACGTCGCTTGAGTTACCCACGCCCACGTACATACGTGTGTTGCCGTTGGCCAGCCTGGTGACAGCGAACTCAGCGCGATCGGTGTTGAACGCGGGATTGCGTGCGCTCTTGATCTGCCTCCAATTCGCGCCCTCGTCAGTCGAACGCCAGACGCCTCCTTTAGTATTGAGCGGGATGGCGTTGTTTTGTGGAAATGCGGCCGCGTAGATCGTACTCGATGTGCTTGGGTCAAACTCTACGCGATTAACACCCCGCGTGGACCCAAAGCTGGACTGAATAATCCCAGCGTCCGCAGGCAGATTTGGGTTTAGGCAAACATCCTGGTAGTTCAACAGGGTGAAGGTTGCTCCGCCATCTGTGGATTTCCACAAGCCATAGGGCGGCAGGCCCGGAGCAAGAGTCACGACACCGCCGCTGAGGACGGAGCTAACTCCGCGCAC
>JBKPDP010000046.1:0-64707 GCA_046727935.1 Verrucomicrobiota bacterium
GCCTTGCGCTTCACCCGATCGTAGAGTGCCAGGTAACCGCGGCAGAATCCCGTCAATGAATTTGCAGAAGCTTCGTCGGGCGATATTCGACGCGCCTCTTTCGTGGTCTCGCTGCCCCAGTAAAAAGCGTTTACGATGTCGTGCTGATAACGAACGTGTCTTGTGCTTTCTCCGATCCAGCGGCGTAGCTGAACTCCGCCGAGAAAAAGCGCGACGATCAGCAGCGCAAGCAATGTACGCCGGGCAGATTTGCTCGCGAACAGTCGTTCAAAGAATGCCCGGATGCCCATTTGATGCCCGTAACGAAGACTGCCGTTTCGACCCGAACGGTTACGAGAGTTTCTTCGAAGCACGTTTCTCTTGGTTCAAATATCTCCAGCCTAAGACAGGTAGGAATCGTTCGTATGGCGATGCCAACGCGGCCGTTTTAATTCAGTAGAATTAGTTTTTCGATTTGCACAGTAGCGATCAGGTAACTATTTTAGTTTCGCGGGGTGGAGCAGCCTGGTAGCTCGTCAGGCTCATAACCTGAAGGCCGCGGGTTCAAATCCCGCCCCCGCAACCAAATCTCTACCAACCGCGGTGGCTCATCGCGTTTACGTCATTCAGAACCGCGAGGGAAAATTTTACATTGGCTTATCTGATGATGTCAGCCGGAGAGTCAATCAGCACAATGTAGGTGATTCCAGATGGACTCGTGGGAAGGGACCATGGACATTGTTATGGCAGAGTGGAGAGATGAATCTCTCAGATGCTCGGAAACTGGAACTTTTGCTCAAAAGGCAAAAAGGAGGCGATGCATTTTATAGAATGATTGGCGTGTCCCGGTTCGGCTCATAATCCCGCGCCTGCGGGACCGCGGGTTCAAATCCCCGCAACCAAATTTTCGTAACGAACGATTCTGCTGCAGCCGCTGTTTCCAGCGGCAAATTTTTGTGCGCAAGGAAGCACTTGCCCATATGGATCGCGCAGGCAAGATATACGCTCCGCAACCGCGAGAGAAAAGATCCAGCGTAGCTCAGTGGTAGAGCGGTCGGCTGTTAACCGATTGGTCGTAGGTTCGAATCCTACCGCTGGAGCCAAATTTTCAGTGACGAACTAGCGGCTTCATACGGCTGTCGTTGAAGCTTTCTTCGAATCGGGAGAACGCATTTCGAACACAACTTGTTGTAACCTGTCGAAACGAATTCTGTCTTTATTTCGGATACCCGATGGCCATTCGCACATCCTTTGAACAATTGTTTGCCAGCAAATTTGCCCGGCGCGCTCTGGTTGCGTTTCTGATCGTCGCGCTTTTGCTCGGCGGGGTTCAGCTACGCCGCTGGACTGGCGAGACAACGCGGCACGTGCGTTATCAGCACGACATCGTCAACGCTTTTTACTGGGGCAGCGAGGTCCTGAAAGAAGCGCGTCGGCTATCGCCCGACGAAGCTTCTGCTAATTCATTGGGAGGATTCTGCCGCGGTTATTTCGCCCTCTACGACCAGGTGAAGCATAAGGCGTACAAGAAGGATTATGGTCTCGACTATCCGCCGCTGCGACTTCTGGTCATGGCAATCTGGGCAAGGCAGGTGCGCAATCAATTCCCGGGTGTCGATGACGGGCACCCCAAGCTGGTGAACCCATTATTAAAGATCAATCTCCTATGCGAACTGCTTTCGGCAGTAGCAATTTTCTCCCTCGTTCGCTTATGCGTGCAGCGCTGTTCACGCACAACGCCGTGGCCGTTGTTTCGTAGCTTATCACTGCAACATCGCGCTTCGATTTGTGGTCTGGCAGCGGCGAGCGTGGCATGGCTCGAGCCGTCTATGATTCTCGACGCGCACGGCTGGCCGCAATGGGACGTATGGATTCTGCCATTTTATCTGTTCGCTGCGCTCGCGGCGCTGAAGAATCGCTGGTTCTTATGTGGTTGTCTGTTGGCTGCAGGCGCAATGTTCAAGGGACAACTGTTATTCGTGGCACCATTTTTTGTTCTTTGGCCGTTGTGGCAAAAACGATGGACCCGCTTGCTGCGTGTGCTCGCAGGGTTCACTGCGACGGCGGCATTGATCGCGGCGCCGTGGCTTCTACGCACGTCGGCAGCCTGGATCGCACTTGTGGCTGTCACCGCCTCTGGCTCGTTATTCCTTCTGCAACGCAAATTGCCACATCGAAGTGCGTGGATCAGTGGGATCACCGGATGCGCCGCATTTGTGATCGGCGGCTTCACTGGTGGAAGCTTCGCGTGGTTGCAAGTCGGTTTTCTGTATGGCAGCGAGCATTACCCCTACCTTGTCATCAGTTCCTGTTACAACCTTCCGTCACTTCTCTCCAAGCTTGGCTGGTCATTGAAGGATCCGTTCTGGTCCGTTCATTTTGGATTTCTGGATTTCCATCTCACGCTGCAATGGACCCTGCGGCTGCTCTACCTTGGCGCACTTACAGCATGCGCGTACGGGGCCGCGCGACAGGTTCGCGATCGCGATCCTCGCGTCCTGATTGGGATCGCCGCTCCGTGGCTGCTGATGTTTGCGCTGCTGGGACAGATGCATGAGCGATACCTCGTGTGGGGCGCGTTGGTTAGCACCCTCGCGTTGGGAGTCAGTCTCAGATTGAGCATCATTCATTTCATCATCTCGGCTGCGAGCACAGCGATGATTGTGCATGTGATGCTGATCGATAAGAAACTCGAAGCGACGCTGCCGGCGATTGATCTGCTCAAGCACCTTCGACCATACGCATCGGGCGTAGTGCTCGCCTGCGTGGCTGTTTATCTATGGAACACACTTTCAACACGCATGCCAGTTTTCCAACGTCGGGCGGCTCATTCGGCCAGGCCGCCTTCCCTCTCACTGGGACCGGAGCCGGAGGAAGCCTGATTGCGCTAGGCCATTTGGCTCCGCACAAAAACGAAATACAACACCAGTACAATGGCGAGCGTGTAAGTCAGCCAACTAATTTCGCGGCCACGACCGCTGAAAGCTTTAATGATGGCATAGCTGATAAAGCCAAGCGCCAGACCATCGGCAATTGAATACGACAGCGGAATGCCAATGATGATCAGGAATGCCGGAATGGATTCGGTATAATCTTTCCATTCAATCTTGGTCACGTTCTGCATCATCATGGCGCCAACAATCGTAAGTGCCGGCGCTGTGATGGGAGGATAGCCTCCAATCATTGCAATTAGCGGACTAAAAAACAGCGCAAACAAGAAGAGCGCAGCGACGACCAGGCCGGTCAGTCCCGTCCGCCCACCTGCTTCCACGCCGGCAGCGCTTTCGATGAAACTCGTGACCGTGCTCGTACCCAGCGCGGCGCCCGCTACCGTTCCGATCGCATCGGAAACCATCGCTTGCTTTGCGCGAGGCAACTTGTTGTCCCGCATGAAACCGGCTTGCTCGCACACGCCAATCAACGTGCCAATGGCATCGAAAGTGAGCATGAATAGAAAGACAAAAATAAGCGGCAGCATCTTAGCCGTCAGTGCGTGCGCGACGTCCATTTTCATAAATGTGAGGCCGAGTGACGGCGGCAAAGCAATCAATGTGTTTGCGAATTCGAAGCGCGTGTTGAGCATGGACTGAGTAACATCCTGCGTGGCCGAAATGGCGGAGGGCATTTGCGGCAACGCAACCTTGAGCACACAGGCCAATGCTGTGGCGACGATAATGCCCCAGAGGATCGAGCCACGCACGCGGCGCGCATGCAAGACCGCCGTCGTCAACAAACCAAGCAAGAACACAATCGAATCCGGAGATGTGAAATGCGTGTTCAATTTCACCGCTGAGGCCGGGTCTTTGATAATGATCCCGGCCTGCTGCAATCCGATAAACGCAATGAAAAGCCCCATCCCCGCGGCGATCCCATTCTTCATGCTAGGACTGACGGAATTGAAAATCAGCTCTCGTAATCCAATCAGCGAGAGAACTAGAAATAACACACCGGAAACAAAGACGACACCAAGCGCAACCTGCCATCCGTTGGTGAACCCAGCTGCGGTCGCTGCCGGGAGCGCCGCAAAAACAAAAAGGAAATTTTCACCCATCCCTGGTGCCTGAGCGATGGGATAACGCGCATAGACCGCCATGATCGCCGTCGCCAACGCTCCAGAAAGACACGTCGCCGTCGTAACCGCGCCAAAATCCATGCCCGTATCCATGCCAAACATTTTCCCTGATAGCACGGCCGGCTGAACGAAGATGATGTAAGCCATCGTGAGAAACGTCGTCATGCCGGCTAACACCTCCGTGCGCACATTGGTGTTGTTCTCAGACAGTTTGAATAGGCGCTCGATCATGAGACGGTTCCGACCGCCAATGCTACCCGGCAAGTCAACGGTCGTACGATGTGAGCCCAGACTTATTCCGGGTCGACAATATTCCCACTAGCTACACCGCGGGAACAGACTTATTGCCGGGCCAGGCGGCGGAACAAGAGCACACCAAGTATGATGAATAGAACATTGGGAAACCAGACGAGCAGTTCCGGATGCGCATGCGGATTTCCACGCAACGTATCGCCAATGATGACAAAGAGAAAATACGTCGTGGCTACGATCAAACCCATGGCGAACCCGATCGAGGTCTCGCGACGATGCGCCGTGACACCAAGCGGCACTCCGATTATCGCGAATGCAACACAGGCAAACGGAAATGAAAAGCGTTTGTTGATTTCGGTGCGGCTGGCGCTGCGTTCGCGCTGGTTCTCGCTCTTCAGTTGCTCGAGCAGTTGCTCGATCGACAATGCGGAACGGCTTGGTCGCTTTTTCTCTTTCTCGTAAAGCTCCTCGAGACTAATGGGCAGTGTGCCTTCCACCATATTGATTCCGTCGCGTATCTTACGCAGGTTAGATGGGTCCTTTTGGTCGCGTTCCTGGTAACGCGCCTGATAGAGGTGCATGAGAATCTGCTTGTTCGCCAAATCGGCTTCGAGCATCCCGGTGCGCGCGTAAGTCACCTTCACCGGTAGCGAGTTCTGGTTCAACTCGAACACAGTGATGTTCTCGAGCTTATTACCTTCTTTTTTCCCAACATAAATCTTGCGCCCTGGAAACTGATCGATCACCTGATCGCTGCCAAATAGAGCCATCGGATTGCGCGTTGCGAGATCAAAGATCGTGCTTCGCAATTTCTCCTGTGCTGCCGGCGCAACCTGTACATTAAGCCAGAGACAGATCACTGTGCACATCAGCGCGACGCCCCAAAGCGAAATGCACACACGGGGAACGCTCACACCGTTCGCGCGGAGCGCGATCAATTCATTGTCTGCGGAAAGCCGTCCGAACACGAGCAGGATCGCGGTCAACAATCCCCAGGGAATCGTGAAAATGAGTGAGAACGGCAACACATAAGCGATGAAGGTGATCAGGTATTCCATTGGCACGTCGTGATTCACCAGCAAAGGAAGAAGCTTGCGAAAAATATTTCCAACCACCAGCACTAGGCTCAGCACCGCGATGGCAAACAACACGTTCACGATCAGCTCGCGGCTAATAAATCGATCGATCAACTTCATCTTCTGGCGCACACGTTAGCACAAATCGGTAGGCGCGCCGCGCTCCAGCGCTGGAGAGTCCAGCCGGGTGTTCCTACCAAAATCTGGATAATTTGCTATCATCAAACGACGATGAGTGCCGGGATGTACGATGTCGCAATCATTGGAGGCGGGCCGGCTGGCAGCACCGCGGCCACCTTACTCGCTCAAGCAGGCCGACAGGTGATCGTGTTTGAGCGCGAAAAATTCCCGCGGTTCCATATTGGCGAATCGCTCCTGCCTTTCAGCATTCAAACGTTCGATCGCCTCGGAGTGCGCGAAAAGCTGGACCGCACATTTCTACCAAAGTTTGGCGGCGAGATCATGGCAGCGTGCGGGACCAGAGGCATAAAGTTTTACTTTAAGGACGGTTTTCGATCGCAGCGCGACCGTGCCTATCAAGTAACGCGTTCGGATTTCGATAAGTTATTGCTCGATCATTCGAGGGAGAATGGCGCGGAAGTCCTTGAGGAAACCGAAGTGAAGGCCGTCGAGTTCGTCGCCGATCGCGTGAAGATCGAAATTGAGAACTCCAGGGGCACCAGATCGACAATCGAAGCGCGCTATCTGCTCGATTGCAGTGGAAGACAAACCATGCTCGGCAGTTTTTTCAATCTCAAGAAGGCTTACGACCATCTGCAAAAGTTTTCAGTGTTCGCTCACTATGAAAATATCGATCGTCTTCCGGGTCGCGATGCGACACTCATCCGCATGGTGCGCGGGCTCGATCGCTGGTTCTGGATGATCCCACTGACGGATGCCCGGACCAGCGTCGGAGTTGTAATGGACACGGCCACTTTTCGGGGAACAAAGCTCGCGCCTCATGCGGCCCTCGAAAAATTCATCGCGGAGCAGCCATTGGTGAGCGAACGAATGAAGAACGCCGTTCGCGTATCGCCAGTTTATTCCGCCGGCGATTATTCCTACCGGAACACCCGGCTTTCCGGCGAGCGCTGGCTACTGGCCGGTGACGCTGCTGGGTTTATCGATCCGGTATTTAGCAGCGGCGTTTTTTTGGCGATTATGTCTGCTGAAAGAGCGGCCGACACATTGGACGAGGTTTTGCGCGACGAATCGAAGCGACCCCGACTCTTCGCAAAATATTCCCGCAGCGTGAACCGGATCATGGATATTTACCTAACCTTCGTGACGGCGTGGTACCAGCGCAGCAAGGAATTTCTCGAGGTCTTCCTGAATCCTACGGATAGGATGCAGATCGCCGCCGCAGTAAATGCCGTGCTCGCCGGCAATGAAGGCAAAAGCTTTGCGATTAAATGGCGAATGTGGCTGTTCTACTTTTTCGTGTACGCCCAGAAGTTTTTTGCGTTTTCGCCACGCCTATCGCTCGTGCCGAAGAATAAACAACCGCCAGTGCCTGCCGAGACGGCTGGGGTTGTGTCATGAGTTCGATTACGGCCCGTAGGGCCGTGACTACAGGATCTGCGCCCTTTCTCTCGATCGTCCTGTTTTGTGTAATAAGTTGCGCAACCGTTTCGCGCCATGAATTTTCCGAGCCAATCGCTGGATGGCAGACCAAAAGCGGTCAGCTTATGTATCGCACACCGAGCACAACGCTCATTGGTGAGGTGCTCGTTCGATTTTCTAGAGCCGGTGACTTCGAATTAACGGTCACGAAAGGCCCGGGAATAACGCTGCTTTCGCTGCGGCAGGATGCGAACTTCGCTGAAGTTAAAGGAGCATTTGCCCGCCAAGGATGGTCGGGCCCTGTAGCACAAGCCCCGTTGCAATTGCGCGGCTGGCTCGGGTTACGAGATCAATTCCTTCACGCGCCGGACCGAAACACCCTGCGATACGTGCCCGGCAACGAGACGTTCGTATTCCGGTTTTAAGAGCGCCGCTGTCAGAACTCAGGGCCTGCGCCTTCGGCGGTTCCTTCGCCATCCTCTTCAGGCGAAGCCGATCCACCAAGCGAACAAAAGGTGGAACGCGTTGTCCTCAACGCGTTGCCAAAATAAGTCTCGACTACGGCATTGGCATCCCGGCGCTGATTCGTGTTCAATGATGCTTCGTTCATGCGCAGCAGTGATTTCATCGCCCGAACCATAACCCAGCGACGCGCGCTGGTGTGGTGCGGCGTGGTTTTGCTGACCATCGGTTGTATCGCAATTCTTGTTACGTCGTTACAACTTGATTCTGAAATCTTCAACGTTTTGCCCGGCAAATTTTCGTCGGTGCAAGGTCTCAAAATTTACGATCGCGATTTTGAACAAACGCGGGAGCTCACGTTCGCGCTCCTGTGCGAGCCGAAGGACGTAGATAAACTCGAGGAGTTCGCGCCAGTGTTCGCCGAAAGATTGCGTCAGCAGCCCTGGTGCACACGCGTGCTCACCGGTTCGCCGATGGCCACGCCTGACGGAATTCGCGACCTTCAATCAATTGCGGTGCCCCTACTTCTCAATCTGGAACCGAGTGTTTTCCGCGAGACCATGTCGGTCCTGCAACCGGAGAAAATTCGCGATCGCCTTCATCGCTTGCGCCAACAGATCGAGGCGGGCTCGCCGCGCCCGGAGTTCGAGCTTTCGTTCGATCCTCTCGGTCTGATTGCGCCGGCCCTGAAACCTCTTGCAGAAAGCACCATCATTGAGCAGGAACAACCGCTCGCGTCGCCAGATCGCACGATGCGCGTTTCCCTGGCGGTAACGAACCAGCAGTCCATCAGTGCCTTCGAATGCCAGCGTTTGATGCGCGAAGTAAACAAGTTTCGTGCAATCGCCGCCGAAGGATGGAATGGCAGCCAATTGCAGGTTCTGGTGACCGGGCGCTCGGCCTTTGTATCGGAGATTTCACTGAGCATGCGCTACGACGTTCTGGCGACGTTGCTTGGCTCGGTTCTGCTGGTCGGCACAATTTTCTTTGTAGGTTTTCGTCGATGGCTTCCGCTACTGGGTATGGCTCTTTGCCTTCTCCTCTCCTGCCTGGTTGCTCTAACTCTCGGGCAAATCCTTTTCGGGCGGCTCAGCATGATCAGCGTCGGATTTTGCGCGATTCTCGTCGGGCTGGGAGTCGACTTCGCGATACTCACCATCGGGCGCTATCACCAGGCGCGCTCGGATGGAGAACCCCATCGTCAAGCAATCGCGACATCGATAGCAAAACTGGGACGCGCGGTTTTTTTCGGTGCACTCACGACGGCAGTCGGTTTTCTTGCCCTCGTGCTAAGTGGCTCGATGGCCTTCTCGCAGTTGGGCGTGCTGATTGCCATCGGCATTTTCGTAGCCGGCCTCTTTATGTGTTCGATTGTATTTCTATTTGTTCGCGAGCGACAGGCGGCAATTCGTCATGATTGGCTTTTCGAGAGTGTAAGAAAGTATGTACGCTGGACTGTGCGAAAGCCCGCGCCGATGCTGATTTTCTCAAGTGTGGTTTTGTTAGCCCTGACTGCGATCGGCTTTTCGCCAATTCCGGCGCTTCATTTCGAAGCCAGCGCCCGTTCGCTGCAACCAAAGAACATTCGCGCAAATCAGGCGCTTGAGACAATCATGCATAAAATGCCGGTGCGCTGGGAGCCCGTGTTGGCAATTGTGCGCGCGGCGAATCCGCAGGACCTGCACGATTATTGGCAGAAAATTCTAGCCCATTGGCGAGAGCTCCAGGCGGCCGGAAAGATCAAGGGCTTCTCCACTCCCGCCGCGCTTTGTCCTTCACCAAATTGGATGCAGACAAATCGACGACAGTTGAGCGCGGTAAATTTCCCAGCGGCACGCGAAACACTGGAGCAAACTCTGGATGGTGAAGGATTCAGCCACGATTCGTTCACGCCAGCGTTCATGCTGCTTGACGACTTACAACGCCTAACCAATCCCAGCGTACCCCTGCCAAACTGGCGGGCCCAGTTGCCCAAATCATCCAGCTGGTGGTTCCTGGTTGATCGCTACTTTGGCCATGACCCGGCATTGACCACCGGATTCGTTACAACCAACCAACCGATCTCAACCCACGCCCAAAGCAAAGATCTGGAACGCGACCTGCGAGTACCCGGGGTCCCCATGATTCTCTCAGGCTGGAGCTATGCGCTCGCCGATCTCCTGCCGTGGTCGCATCATCAACTCCTGATCATCAGCGCGCTGATGGCGATCTTCGACATCTCGTTGTTGGCCCTTTTGTATCGAAATCTTCGTTTGTGGATGATCCAAGTCATCACACTTGCGTTCGGGATTGGAGCAATGATTGCTTCAATGAAGCTCCTCCACATCGATTTGAATCTTCTCAATGTGCTCTCGTTCCGTCTTGTCCTGGCAATCGGCGTAGACTACGGAATATATGTTGTGCTGGTCTGGCAAAAGACGCGCGAGATTGAGCACGATGTTGCCGGCGTGCTGAAGCCCGTCTTGCTCGCGGGCTTGACCGCAGTGAGCGGTTTCGGCTCACTCGCCCTTGCACGAAACCCGGCGCTCACGGGTCTTGGTATTTCGTGTACCATTGGGATTTTCTGGAGCCTGATCGCGACGATTTTCTTCACTCTGCCGGCAATGGCGGCCGCCAAGCCTAAAACGCAACAGGCCAATCGCGCGGAGGTTCACGATTCTGCAAACACTTTCCGGCCAGTGAAACGCTGCTAAACTGGGTAGCAAAATGCGCTTGCGCGGGCTACTGTGGTTTAACGCAGTATTTTCCATCATGCCCGTTGCGCTTTTGGCGAGCGCTGTCGTCGAAGGACGCGTAGAACTTCCGAAATCGCATTCGGCCCCCGTTCAGGCTAAAAGATACGAGATCGTCACCAAAGGCGGCGTACTTTCCACCCAACCGCCGTTGGCGGTAGTTTATCTCGATGGTGTTCTCCCGCAACCCGCTTCACTGCCGACGAAAAAAGTCGCGCAAAAGGATTTGACCTTCATTCCAGCGCTTCTCCCGGTGCGGGTCGGAACCAAGGTGGAATTCCCAAATCTTGATGACACTTATCACAACATCTTTTCCTACTCGCCGGCCAAGCGATTTGACCTTGGACGGTATCGGCCGGACGAGCGACCGATCCCGACGCAAGTTTTCGATAAACCGGGTCTGGTTACACTGCGGTGCGACATTCACGAACACATGCGCGGATTGATTCTCGTTCTGAATACTCCGTACTTTGTGATGACAGATACGGACGGGCACTTTCGATTGAGCGGACTCCCGGCGGGCCACTACACACTCAAGGCGTGGATCGACAGCAGGACTACGCGAGAAAAGGCGGTGGAGTTAAAGAACGGCGAAACACTGCACGTTGACTTCCCATGAGCTCCGCGGTTCAAGCGAGAAACGAAGGCGTAGCAAGCTTTCGAACTCGGTTGTTCACCGCCATGATGATCATCGTGGCAACGCTGACGGCTCTTGGTTTTTATCTCGCGCAGCGCAAAGTCACAGTCGATGCGGAACGAAATTTGCAGGAGAATTTTCAAGCCGAACTTTCTTCTCTGCATAAAATCGAGGAGCTACGTCACGCTGCGCTGGCAGATCGCTGCGACGCGCTCGCGGCCAAGCCGCGAATCCACGCGGCCATCGAGGACAATGCACTCGACCTATTATATCCAAGCGCCAAGGATGAGTTGCGCGACCTAATGGAAGGCGAGCCTCCGCCGGAGCAGGCTGCACAATGGCTCCATGCAAGATTTTATCGCTTTCTCGACAGCAAAGGCGCTGTCATTAAGCCGCCAAACCCCTACGACGTGGGAGAGCTGGATGCGAAAACGGAAGCGCAACTGACTTTGAACAAACTACCCGACACGCAGCAAATCGGGTACATCCAGGAAACTGCCGACGCGGACGGCGGAACTCTTGATGAAGTAATAGCTGTGCCAATCTTTTCGACCGATACGGGCGACGTCATTTCAGCGCTCGTCATCGGGTTCGAACCGCTTGAGCTTGGGGAGAAACACGCCGACGTGGGAATGAAAAGCGGCGTCTGGGTGAATGGTCAACTGCATTTGCCATCATTTCCGAAATCTACGCAGGCGACTCTTAGTGAAAAAATAACCAATGCGGTCGCGAATTCCGATCGCGAGCAAGATAACTTTCGTGTCAACGTTGATGGCGCGCCTCAGCTCTTGTTTTATAAGCGGCTTAATCCTGGTTCGCTGTTTCCCGCCGCCTACGAAATTTGCGTTTATCCCCTCGCCTATTCGATCGCTCAGCTTCATCGGCTTCGCTGGCAGATCGGCGGCGCAGGCGCACTGCTCTTGCTGGGCGGTTTCGTCGCAAGCCATCTGGTCGCTCTCAGGTTCTCGGCGCCGGTACAAAAACTGGCGCTGGATTCGGAGGAAAATCGCGCGCAACGGAAACGCGCCGAAGCTGCGCTTGCGTCGACCGCGCAGGAATTGGAAAGATCGACACGATATTCCGCCGACGCTTCCCATCAGTTAAAAAGCCCGGTCACGGTCCTTCGTGTTGGTCTGGAAGCGCTGTTAGCGCGTGAAGAATTCAAGCCGGACGTTTATGAGCAGCTTTCCGGCTTGCTCCATCAGACGCATCGTTTGACTGGCGTGATCGACGACTTGCTCCTTTTGTCGCGCATGGATGCAGGACATCTTCAAATTGCATCCAGGCCCGTGGATCTTAGTCGGCTCGTCGATGAGTGGCTTGATGATCTTAGCGCTCTTCCAGATTCGCCTGATGTGAAAATCGAGAAGGAATTTCCTGCCGGTCTGTTTGTGGCCGGAGAAAAGCGGTACACTTCACTCATTGTGCAAAATCTCCTGGAGAACGCGCGAAAGTACAATCGACCCGGCGGGCAGATCCGAGTCAGTGCACACTGCAATGCCGGGGACGTTGTGCTGACTATTGGCAATACCGGTCGCACGATTCCACGTGGTGAAAACATCTTCGAGCGGTTTCACCATGACTCCACTCCCTCGGCCACATCGGGTCACGGGATCGGGTTGAATTTGGCCCGCGAACTGGCGCGGTTGCACGGCGGGGATTTGCGCCTGGTTCGCTCCGAAAACGATTGGACCGAATTTGAAGTGCGCTTTCTCGCTGCGGACGGTGTCAATGCAGTTGCATGAAATTAAGCGCTTTCAGCCTATGCGTTTTTGCCTGCACAGCGTGCGCCTTCGATACCGATGATTTTTTCGACCAGCTCGACACCGCGCTTACGGTCTCAGCATTTCAAGATAATCTGCGCGCACGGTTGAGCGGAACTCTCGACTTGGAAATCTATAACTTCGAGCAGCCGGCGCCCGGCCTTATCAACAGCAGCATCGACACTCTTTTCAATCCTCGTTTGACACTCTTTCTCGACGCGCAAGTCGGCTCGCAGATTTATTTCTTTGCACAATCGCGGCTCGATCGCGGCTTTGACCCGAGCGATAACGGCGCTCAGGTTCGGCTCGACGAATATGCGCTGCGCGCCACGCCTTGGGCTGATGGTCGCTTGACGGTGCAAATCGGTAAGTTCGCCACGGTCGTGGGCAATTGGGTTCCGCGTCATCTCTCCTGGGAGAATCCATTCATCAACGCGCCGCTGGTTTATGAAAACGTCACGCCAATTCGGGACAAATCCGCCCCGGTTTCAGTGTTCGATTTCATCTACGGGCCCTACTACTACGAAAAATATGCGTTCAACCCGGTGATCTGGGGACCCAGTTACGCGAGTGGCATTTCTGTTTCCGGCCGGCTGGATCGATTTGATTACGCCGTGGAAATGAAGAATGCGTCGCTCTCCTCGCGTCCGGAATCCTGGAACGTTACAGAGAGCGGTTTCGAGCCTCCGACTTTCAGCACGCGCGTCGGTTTCCGGCCTAACGAGGCATGGAACTTTGGTTTGTCAGCAAGCGAGGGCCCATACTTTCGGCGCGAAGCCGAACCTACGCTGCCGCCCGGGCGCGATATCGGCGATTATCGGGAATTCGTTCTCGGGCAGGACGCCAGCTTTGCCTGGCGACATCTGCAAGTATGGGCCGAATTTTATGAAGCGCGCTTCGAAGTGCCGCGCGTGGGAAATGCGGATACCTTCGCGTATTACGTCGAAGCGAAATACAAATTTACACCGCAATTCTCTGGCGCGATTCGCTGGAACCAACAACTCTTTGGGAATGTCAGTAATCCCTACGGCGGAAGCCTTCGCTGGAGTCAAGACCTTGCCCGAATCGATATCGCTGCAGCCTATCGTTTCACATCACACACGCAGCTAAAGTTGCAATATGGTTTCCAACATGAGACGACCGGACCTGGTAATGACAATCATTTGCTGGCTGCACAATTTACGGTGCGTTTCTAATTATCCACTCTCTTTCAAGAATCCATGCGTATCCTGATTGTCGAAGATGAAGTTCCAGTGGCGCGCCAAATCGCTTCGGCGTTGACTGAGGCCGGCCATGATCCGAAGAGGGTTCACAATGGCGAAGCCGCATTGGATGAAATAAGGAGGACGCCTTACGACCTGATCGTGCTCGATATCCGCTTGCCTGGAATCGATGGCTTCGAGGTGTTGCGACGTCTGCGTGCGCAACATCTAGCCAGTCGCGTGTTGCTGCTTACCGCGCGTGGCGCAGTCGATGATCGAGTAACCGGATTGCAGCTCGGCGCTGACGATTACTTGCCCAAACCATTCGCCATGCAGGAGCTGGTGGCGCGCGTGCGCGCACTCGGGCGTCGTTATCCTGAAGAACCGACCCTGTCCCTGCGCGTCGGTGATCTCACGTTCGATCTGGCTACTCACGATGTCCATCGCGGCGCGAAACGAATCGAACTTTCTCCCCGAGAGCTGACGTTGCTGAAAGTACTGATGCGCGAGCCCGGCCGTGTGTTCACGCGCACGGAGCTGTGCGAACGCGTTTGGGAACACGCGCACGAATACGACACAAAGCTCGTTGAAGTTTTCATTGGACGGCTGCGAAAAAAAATCGGCGATCCGTCGCTAATTCACACCGTCCGCCACGTAGGTTATAACATCCGCTAGGTTAGCTTTTGTAGGACAAGCGCATCGCTTGCCGGAGGTCTTTAGGCGGATGAATCGCAAGGCGCGGCTTGGCAGGCGAGGCGCCCGCCGTACAACGCCGAGAAGCTACAAAAGTAACAACCGCGTTACTTTTCCAATGCGCCACCGGGAACGGACCAGTGCGATTCTCCCTACGAAAACAATCATTAAACCTATGAAAACAACTTATGCTTACATCAAAACCGCTCTGCTCCTATTTGCAGTAGCAATACTAACGGCCGCGTCTGCGCGCGCGGACACGTATTCATGGACAAACTTTCAATCCGACATCCCTGGCGTTGCGCAACACGTTGACGAAAACCTTGTCAATCCGTGGGGAATGGCAGCCTCCGCCAACGGAGTCATTTGGGTCAGCGACAACGGCACCGGTGTTTCAACACTCTACAATCAGGATGGCACAGCCCGTTCGCTGGTCGTGACGATCCCGACGGCCGCGCGAAACAGAGAAGGAGGAAATCCCACTGGAATCGTCTTTAACAACACAGAGTTCTTCCAAGTGACAAAAAATGGAAACTCGGCACCTGCCTTTTTCATTTTTGTGAGTGAAGATGGTTCTATCTCAGGTTGGAACCCGACGCTGGATCAGACGAATGCCATTATCGCTGTCGATAACGGCAGGAACCGTGGCCGCAACAGCGCCATTTACAAAGGCGCAACACTCGGCATGGCCAACGGTCACAATTTTTTATACGTAACAGATTTCCACACGGGCAAGGTGGAAACCTATGATGAAAATTTTCATCAGGTTAACCCAAATGGCTTCGTCGACCCGAATCTTCCCGCGGGTTACGCGCCGTTCGGTATCCGGAATTTCAATGGCGAGATTTTCGTAACTTACGCGCTCCAGGATCACGCGAAGGAGGATGACGTTCCGGGTCCAGGCCACGGCTTTGTGAACGTGTTCGATACGAGCGGCAATTTCCTCAGGCGCCTGATCTCAAACGGCAACCTTAATTCGCCCTGGGGACTTGCACTCGTAGAAGGGGACGAACTCTGGGTCGGCAATTTTGGTGACGGCCTTATCAACAATTACGATCCGGTCACGGGCGCTTTTATCGAAACGCTCATGCGGGCCGACGGCACGCCACTCCAATTTGAAGGCCTATGGGATCTTCTCCCGTTGGGCGACGGCGTCTTCTTCACAGCTGGGATCGCCGACGAAGAACATGGCCTCTTTGGCATTATCACGGAGGATTAAGTGCCGGGGGGTACGCGCGTATTGGAAACGCAGCACGCACGCTACGTGCTGCGTTTCGCATCCTGGCGAATACTGGCCTTCACGGTAAGAGCTGCAAATAGAGGCCCGAGGTTGTGCGCTCCTTAATGGCTTGCTTACATCAAACAGTAGGCGTGAACCTGCCAGCCAGCCATTTGGCACGCAGCGCCCAGGGTGCTAGCCCATTCGGTCTTGCGCAGCGGGCTCGCTCACTTCGAGCTGTGCGCTCACTTTTTGAAGGCCTACAGATTGAAGTTTTCCCTAAGGTTTTTGCTGATTTTGCAAAAAAACTATTGACGAAAAATTTGTGGAATGCTACTGACGAGCACTCTCGCGCTAGTTCCGAAATCAGAAACACACAAACTCCATAATATACAAACCACATTTAGCGCGCAGAAGGCGCGTCAGCCTTTAGAACCATATGAAAAGAAACCGCTCCACTCGTTCCGCATTCTTTGTTCCGCGAATTTTAATCGGCTTTTTACTAACAATAGGTAGTGTAGTCCTTGCGCTGTTCGCGTTTGGGCTTACGCCGCTCGACGATAGCAAGTCGCAAATGGACAATCGCGGCTGGTTTGGCCGTTTGGCTTCAACCTTTGGCGTGGATCTAAATTCGCAGAAGTTCGCTGCTCCGGGAGTGCGAAGCCGCGGGGGCGGCGCACCTACGTCCAAGCGATCAGGAGACCCGACCCAAGCAGCAGCAGCGCAGAGCACCACTAGCCCGGCGTATACGGGTCCTAGGAAGGATCTGCGTCCCGTAAACAGCGTTCGTACGCTTCCTTTGAGGAACCTGCCGGCAATCCCGCCGCTCCTGGCACCTGTTCGGATCGAGCGGGAGCCGATCCGTCCGCAGCCTCCTACCGATCTGACGGGAGTTGATCGTGCGGCGCAAACTTTTCAAGGAGCCGTCATCTCGGCGCCAAGTCCCGCGGGGGTCAGTTTCGAGGGCGTGGGAGTTGGCATCCCCGGTTTTGTCCCGAGCAGCAACCCGCCGGACACAAATGGTCGCGTCGGCGCGATACAGTACGTCCAGTGGAACAACACCAGCTTTGCCATATGGGACAAGAGCGGTAGGCTGCTTTATGGACCTGTAGCGGGCAACACTCTGTTTCAGCCGCTCGGCGGCGCGTGTGCTACGCATAACGACGGTGATCCGGTAGTTGCGTACGACATCCTCAGCGGACGCTGGATTCTCTCTCAGTTCGTGGTTGGCGCCAGCCCTGACTTCTCGCATCAGTGTGTCGCCGTTTCCGCTACCGGCGATGCTTTGGGATCGTACTATTTGTACGACTTTGTCACAGACTCGGCGAATTTCGTTGATTATCCGAAGATCGGGGTCTGGCCGGATGGCTACTATATGACTGGCCACGTTTTCAACGCCGCCGGCACGAGTTATCTCGCTGGAAGAATCTTTGTCTTCGAACGCGATAAAATGCTGCAAGGTCTACCGGCGCGGCAGGTTCAAGCCGACCTAAGGAAGTATAACGGCCGAGCGCAGTACGGATTTCTGCCGTCGGATCTTGATAGTCTTACGCCACCGCCCGCAGGTGAAGCGGCGTTTGTGATCGGGCCTGATCCTGTCTCAAACAGGAACCTCGATTCTACCAGAGTCGCAGTGACGTGGGGAAACACACCCAGAATCACACTAACCGAGACTAAGATCGCCGCGACTTGGAGCGTTCCGCCTTGTGTCGGGAGCCCTTCAAACGCGGATTTTAATTGCGTCCCGGAACCTTCACCAGCTACGGCTGCTGACTACCTCGATAATCTTTACTTCCACCTTATGTATCGCCTACCGTACCGGAACTTCGGCGGCAGTCCTGTGCAGGAATCTCTTGTCGGCAACATTACCGTGAAGGGCAGTGCAAGCCAGCCCGGACATGGCGCGATCCGATGGTACGAATTCAGAAACGCCGGAAGCTCAAGTACGACTCCTACGCTTTTTCAGGCTGGCACCTTTGACCCGGACAACGCGTACCGATGGATGGGATCGATCGCTATGGACAAGGACCAGAACATTGCGCTCGGCTATAGCAAGTCCAGCCTTTCTATCGTTCCGGGTATTTACGTCAACGGCCGGCTGAGTACCGACCCTCCGAACACGATGGGCGCAGAGGCGACAATGATAGCGGGAACCGGCGTGCAGATCGCAGGTGGAAATCGTTGGGGCGATTACAGCGCGATGACACTCAATCCGGTTGATCAGTGCACCTTCTTTTATACAAACGAATACCTTCCTACCAATGGCGAGTTTAATTGGGCAACACGCGTTGCCACTTACAAGTTCGCATCTTGCGTGTCGGCACCCGCGTGGGGAACCCTAACAGGCACGGTGATTTCGTTACCGAGCAGAGCGCCACTTTCCGGCGTGTTGGTTACTCTAAACAATGAATACGCCGGCACGACTAACGCCAACGGCGTTTATTCGATTTTAGTGCCCCCCGGTAGTTACATTGCCATGGCCGCAGACCCCGATCGAAACTGCACAACTGCGTCGCCTGCCTCGGCGAACGTTGTCATCACGAGCGGCGGAACGGTGACTCAGAACTTCTCGATGAGGGGTGGCTCAAACCTGGAATCGAATGGCTTCACGATTGATGATTCGTCAGGTAACCATAACGGCGTCATTAACAGTAACGAGTGCGTTAATCTGAACGTGGCTCTTGAGAACAACGGATGCGCAGACGAGCGTAGGATCTCGGGAACGCTGACCACAACCACTCCTGGCGTAATGGTAACGCAGGGGAGTTCGAGTTATCCCGACCTGGCGATTGACGCAAGTGGGGTTAACACTACGCCATTCCAGATTCAGACATCGGATTCGTTCGTTTGTGGCACGAACATCGAGTTTAGTTTGAACCTCAGTTATGCTAGTGGCAACAAGGTGGTCACGTTTGCCATCCCGACCTGCACGGGCGGCGCTAATCAGTTCATTCCGCCTAGCACACTGACAACATCTGATTTGACGCAAAGCGACAGACTCGGTCGCGATGGCCAGCCGAGTGGATGCGGTGGCAAAGGCTGTCCAGGTGGTGGATTTGCCGGAACGAAGTTTTATAAGACGTATAACTTTAGAAACGATGCCGGCGCGCCTGCGTGCTTCACTGTGACGATTAACGCTGCGCTTGGCGGCCCAGGCGACATCGAGAGCGCCGCGTATCTCAACAGCTATAATCCTGCAAATCTTTGCCAGAATTATCTTGGCGATAGCGGAGTAGTTGGTTTGGGCACAACGATTCCGAACGCAACGTACTCGTTTACCGTTCCTGCAAATTCGGATTTCGTTGTCGTTGTCAACACGACGGGTACGACTACCTCATCCGAATTCTCTGGTACCGTATCGGGCTTCTTTGACACCACTCCCGGCCCTGGACCCTGCCCCGCACCGTAGCGTTACAAGCGGGCTTCACCGCGTCAGTTTGCTAATCCGACGAATCCGTCCGGTCGCAAGACCAGACGGATCGTCCTGTGGCAAGAATGCCGTGTTCGCCATTTTGGCGAAGGGGCATGGTAAAATTTGAGACCTAACGCCTCTTCGCCCCTACAAGTCCTGACTTTGTCCGAGAACTTCGTTCGGCATTTTCCGTAGAACGAGAGTGACGAATGAAAATACCCTCCAGCCGGGGCAGCGATGTGCTGCGCGGCCAGAGGCAAGAGCCGAATAAGGAAAGAAAGCCGCGCATTAGAACGAAACGCCCACATTTTAGTACTTTGGTCGCTCGTCATTATCCCGCCGTTTGCAGCTTGGCTTCTCGACTGACCGACGATCCTCTGGAGGCAGTTTTGTTAACACACGACGCATTCAAGAGCACTCGCAAGCTCCTGCGGAGTGGTCACGATGAGGTTGCGGTTGTGATAATCCTTTTAACCGCTGTAATCCGGGCGGGTCTTACTCCTCCTTGACTTAATCCGGAAATAAGGCTGCTTCGCGTGGTTTAGTGATTATTGAGGGCTGTTTGTGGTGCAGGCTGACTCAGTTTTAGCTGTGCGTTCACTTTCTGAAGGCCCGCAGTAAGTGCTTCAATTTGCCTTTGCTGGCGCGCGATGGTCGCTTCCTGTTTCTCATTCTTGCGATGTTCTTTGAGAAACTCATTAAGCAACATCGCGTTTACCTGATTGTAGCGGATGCTGTACGGTTTTCCTTCTTTGTCCCGGACTACCAGCGCGGGACTCACCTTTTCCACATCCTCGGCCACAAGGCCCAGCTGCGACGTGCCCGCCGGATCGACCTCCTTTTTATAGCGGAAGGTGACTGGTTTAAGTGAAAAGAGAGCTTCGCTCGCTTTGTCCATCGGGCTAATTTCTTCCTTAAAGCGTTTAGAGGAAGTAATCGTACCGAGCTTGTTGTCTGAACTGACGAACACTGCGCTTCCCAGAACAGCGGTTGCATCGAAGATGTTGCCGATATAGCAGCTGTCACTCACGTCCGCGCCGCCGACGTCTGCGCCGATACAAATAACGTTACTGGCAGTGGTGACGTTGTTTCCGGCTTGGTAGCCCAATGCGGTGTTGGAGTCGCCAGTGCTGTTCGAAAGGGCATCAATACCAGTGGCGGTGTTGAAGCTGCCGCTAACGTTGCTAAAAAGTGCTCTACCACCGATGGCAGCATTCAGTTGGCCAGTGTCGTTAGCTACAAGTGCGCTGTAACCGAACGCACTGCTCCCGAGTCCGGTGGTATTGCTAAACAGCGCAAGACTTCCAAACGCGCAATTAAAGGATCCCAATGTGCCTTCTATCGCCGGGGGGCCTGCATTAGAAAAGAGCGCGTTGTGTCCCACAGCCGTATTTTCCTCGCCCCTGCTGTTACTAAAGAGCGCGTTATCCCCGACCGCTGTGTTAAAGCTGCCGGTCGTGCTGTTGAAAAGCGCAAACGCTCCATTTGCCGTGTTGCCGGGACCGGTAGTGTTGCTTAAAAGCGCGCCGGCACCCACTGCCGTATTATCTCGGCTGCGGTGTTGCTAAGGAGCGCCCCTGCGCCGACAGCGGTGCAAAAGCTGCCGTCGGTGAGGCTTAGAAGCGAATATATTCCGATTGCCGTGTTGTATATCCCGGTGGTACGACTCAAAAAGGCGTTTTGCCCTTCCGCCGTGTTGCCTCCAGGGTAGCCTCCATCGGGTACCGGACTAACCGCTTGCGCTCTCTGCAAAAAGACGAAGCAAGCGAGCACGAGTGAAATGAAAAGCAGTGAAGTTGCTTTGTTGAACTGAATGAATGGATTCATCTGGTCCTTCCTTTCTTTCCCCGCTTGGCTTGACTGTGAGATTGCGGGTCCGGAAGGGGCGAAGAACCTAGCGGGAATGCCCTCCGCCTGATTCAGATCTGTTTAGCGATGTCGAGTTTGAACAGATCTCGTCAGCGCGTCAAGACAATTTGCGGGTTTGATTGCCGTAGAAGTGGGGTGAATCTCGATCTGGGTGTGCGCAACAAGAACGGCGACATTTACACTGTGCGCTACGACCAGGTAAACGCGATGTTGCTCAATGAGTTCCTCAAAGAGCATCAGAAGGTGCAGAGACTGGAAGCTGCACTTGCGGCAATGAATGAACAACTGAAAGCGCAGGACGCGAAGATCGACAAAGTGAACGCGAAAGTCGAATTGAGCAGACCTATACCGCAAGTGGCCGAGAACAATCAGTAAACGCCCAGCGTGAAGCGGTACTGGGAAAGGGAGATAGGAGATGGGATCAGTCCTCACTTTTGACACAAAGCTCACCTTATTGATGAAGAAGGTCGGAGACGTGTGTCCAACTCGTAAACGTGCTTTCTTGTGTCACATGCAAATTGGCGCAAGATTAAAGACGCCACATTTTTAGAATGCGAAGCTTTCTCACTTACCTCACAGAAAGATGTAAATGGGCATCAAAAGGGACAGGTGCAGTTTGCGGGTCGGTGTCTCTCGTTATTGGAGCGACGCTGGCGGTTCTAATTTGGTTTTCCCCACGATGGTTTCACGACCATATCTCCGATCGAATGAACGCGTTTGTTCTGGGTATGGTTCCGTTACTAGCTGGAGCGAGCGTATTTCTCGGTCGCTGGTTCGTTTCTCCCTATCCAATTTATATGCAGGTTCGACGGAAGGTAGATGCGCTAACCGACGCGAAGAAGGAGGAACGCGCCAAAGCAATCCAGGGCTGCTTTGAGCGGAGCGCTGCGATCCTAAAACAACACCATTCGGTCTTACTGTCCTTTCACGCACTATCGCGTGCAGAGGGACACAGATTGGAATCTAATAAGGAAGTTGCCGACGTTTGCCATCTAATTCAAGAGGCTGGATACGATCATCCATTTGAGGGAATATCTCCGGGATACGTACCAGAAAAAGATTGGCTGCCTTTTTTGAAGCACGTCAAACACGCTCCTAATATTAATCCAGAAGAGGGCAAGGATTATCTTGACGCTGCCGAGCGGTGGCGACAAGACCACGGCTATCCCTTGCCACCTGAGGACGCTGATTTCGCATTGTTAGTTGAAAAGACGTTGCTGCGATGATGAAAATGACTGATCAGCGATCTTAGTTACACTTTTTCGGGGTGTGGGCCAGCGCGAAAATCGCTGCAAAAACGAATACCCATTAGTTAGGCACCGTTAAGGTGCGGCTTGGAATTGGGGCTCAAAAAATCCATGACAGTCTGAAGGAGCTGAAAGATGAACTTTGAGGAATTTCAAAACCAATCGCGACTCTATGTCATTGGCGCATTGGAGCCTGAGGAATTGGAAGAATTTGAGAGAGAGCGCAAAAAGTCCGGCAAAAAGGCGGAAGATTTCGTCACCCAATGTTGCGAATTACATGAATCATTCGCGCTTAGCTTGCGCTCGGCGAAAGCTTCCGCCGCCATCAAAGAACGGCTCATGTCGATGGTGCGAGAACGCAAACAGGTGACGTACGCCCGAAATGCGGCGGATATTGCTTTGACTGCGGCCACTAAATAAGCCGACAGGATCGATCACATTGCCAGCGTCATCGTAGACGCGAATCATTGCATCATGTGAGCGGCTGTAGAATTTTGCACGACGCTTTGACCTGCTCGCCTGCTTTAAGTCTAACGGTGCTTAGGCGGCGAATCACTGAACGGTCAGTTTCATTGCCGGATGAATTTCCCAAACGGCGTAATCGGGAAGTCTCTTTCTCCGATTCGATCCATCTGTGGGCGCGTAGCCGATGTCCCAAAATGCTTTACCGGTGACGACTGGCGCTCCGTTGATCGTTAGTTTTCTCGTGGATTGAGTGTGCAGAGGGAATCGTGTCCGAAGATGGGAAGATGAGAAGATGGGGTCAATCCGAGATGGGAGATGGGCTCAGTCCTCACTTTTGACACAAAGCTTACCTTATTGATGAAGAAGGCTGCAGACGTGTGTCCACGGTGCCATTTCTAAGCGCTGGGGCATCCCCAGCAGCCATTTCATCCCCTCTACCAGATTTGCCTGCGGTGTTTCCACTACCAGATGAAAATGATTGCTCATTAAGCAGTAGGCGTGTATTTGCCAGCCGGTCTTTTTGCAGGCACCGCCTAAGGTCTGCAGGAAACTCTTCCGATCCAGAGCATCCCGAAAAATTTCCTAGCGCGGGTCGCCCCGGCTCATCAGATGATAAATGGCGGAACTAAAACAAATTTTGTCGCCATCTTTCAACTCAGTGTCAGTAATAGACACTCCATTGACCTGTGTCCGTTTGTTGAATGTAAATCCTTCAGGCGATAGGAGTCGCCGACTCTCGCGAGTATTGCGTGTTGCGCTGATACTGTCGGATGGTCAACGCTATGTGGTTCAATGGAGCACGGCCAATCATGATAACGTCACCAACTAACTCATGGGTTACAAGATCAGCTTCACCACAGTTCAGAACCAGGCGACCCATATTCCCTCCAATCGAGGTGAACGGGGAGTTCTGTTCAAGCGGCGGTAAGACCTGCCCGGATTACAGCGTTAAAAAGGATTGTCACACGCTCAACCTCATTACGGCGAGCCCGCAGTTGCCTTCGGGCGCTATTGAATGCGTCATGCGTTAACAAAACTGCTTCCAGAGGATCATCAGTCACTCGAGACGCGAAGCTGTAAACGGCGCAATAATAACGAGCGACCAAGGTATCAAAACGTGCGCGTTTCGTTTTAATCGGCGCCTTTCTTTTTTGATTCGGTTTTTGCAGTTGCCTGCGCAGCAGATTACCGCTCCGGCTGGAGGGTGGTTTCATTTGTCACCTCCTTCTACGGAAATGGCGGAACGAAGTTCCCGAAAACAGCTTTGAACAGACGCCAAGAAATGCATTCTAACGCGATTCTGATGCTCCCACGGAACTTTTGGGCACTGGCTCCTGCAGCGCCCGAATCTTCTGTAGCTACCATGGCTGAACGACCGCAAAGCCCACTCGTAGCCAAGGCCGGCATTGGCTAGTGCGAGGTTTGGGTTCCAGAACTATTTGACTCTTTTCGGGAACTTCCCGCGGCAGTTCTCGGAGAAGAGGGTGAGAAATAGCCCCCCAAAATTCCAAAGCAAATTTCTCCTGGACCGCCGCAGCGGCTGTCTAGCAATCACAACCCAACAACCAGAAACAATAGGTAAGCAATAAATGATAAAAACAATGACAATGCTCGCGGCGCTAATAGCCATGAGCACGATTGCGCTGGCTAGACCGGCGCCCACACCTAAACCAACGCTGTCAACCCCGACGGTGAGTTGCTTTAGTTCAACCCCATCATCTATCACCGTGCAGGTTCAAGCGGGTGCGACAGGCGCGCCGGCTGGTTTCTCACTTCACTGGATGAAAACTGCTGATCTTCAAGCGTTGGGTGGCGTCTGGCCGGAGGACGGGTTTTGTAAGGCATCATTCAGTGGTGTCCCTTGGTGCAGCAATTACAACCTTGCTCCCTACGCAACCATCACAATCGAGGTAGGCGATGTCCTGTTCGACGCGTGCGGGGCAAGTTCACAGAACTGCTCCCAAGTCCCGTTGGAGTGCAATACACAATACTCATTCCGAGCATTCGCACACGCGAACTCGATATATAATCGTAGCGCATTTTCAACCACTACAACCTGCTCAACCGAACCTTGTGTCGGTGACGGCGGCTGTACTTATACGCAAGGCTTTTGGGCTACACATGGTCCGATTCCTGTTGGCAATAACCAAAATCTATGGCCTGTGACCAGCGCTACACTCGGCAACGTCACCTATACCGACCTCCAGCTGTTGTCGATTTTCAACACGCCAGCCCAAGGCAACGGCCTGCTAACGTTGGCCCACCAATTAATCGCGGCCAAGCTGAATATCGCCAACGGCGCAGATTCAACGGATATTGCTCAGGCGATCTCCGATGCTGACGCGTTGATTGGAAGCTTGGTAGTTCCGCCAGTTGGCAGCGGGTTCCTCGCACCAGGTGCGACAAGCACATTGGTTCAGGCTCTTACTGCCTACAACGAAGGCGTGACTGGCCCCGGCCACTGCCAATAATTCGTTTCTAAGCCTGCCGCCCTTCAAAAAGGCGGCAGAATAGAGATGAACGGACACTGGTAGCCCGGGTACCTGCTATAGGAATGCGCAATCGCTGAGCACCCTGAAATCGCCCGCTAATATGCGGCGTCGGGATGGGTGAGAGGCACGCGATATCTTTGGGAGAAACTTTCGTTGCGGAATATCCTGTTTGATAGTCGTGTTCTAGCTCCTTCTTGCAGGCCGAATTCCAATACCGAATGGTGCAATCAAGCTCTGTGCCTTAGGGACGAGTAGCGCGGCACGTGAGCACGGCGCGTCCGATTAAACCGACCGCGAGCAGCCCAAGCGCCGCAAGTCCGTTGAAGGAGTCTCCAAACAGCATCGCAACCAAAAAGATCACACCACCGACCACGACTACCCACACCGACCAAGGGTACCCCCAAGCCCGATATGGCCGTTGTAACTCAGGTTCTCGGCGTCGTAGCACAAACAGGGCGAGGCAACAGAGGGAGTAGTTGGCCACTAAAAAGAATGACGTCATCGCGGCCAGCCGCTGAAATGTGCCGGTTACAATAAGCCCGACAGCGATTGCGGTAGTTAAAAGCGTAGCAGTGTCCGGTGTGCCACCGGCGTTCACTGTCGAGGTGCGCGACCAGAACAGCCGGTCACGCCCCATCGCGAAGACGACGCGCGTGCCCATCATCATGACCGCATTTAACAGGGGCACGAGCGAGATCACTGACAGTATTGTAATAAGATCCCGGCCGTGCGCGCCGCTGATAATCCGCGCGGCGTCGGCCGCAGGTAGCGTTGCGCCAGAAAGCTTAGACATAGGCAGCACCTTTAGCAGCGCTATGTTGACCAGCAGGTAAATCCCCATCACCGACAAGACACCGCCGATCATTGTTCGCGGAAGATTGCGCGATGGATCGCGATCTTCCTCGATGAAATACAAAGGGCTTTGCCAGCCGCCGTATGTAATGACAATCGCCTGCAATGCAATGATCAATCCGCTGAATGTCAACGATGAGGCCATGCCTGACGAGACGTCTGCACGCGCGGGCACGATGAGACACATGGCAACGAGAGCCAGAAACGCGATGCATTTCAGTGAGGTGGTCACTTCTTGAAACTGACTGCTGACGCGGATTCCGAGCCACTGCAGGGCCACAATAGCAACAAGGATTGAAACGGCCACGAATCGAATGGCATCGCTGGGTATCGGCCGTATAACGGCCATGAACTCGGCGATGGCGATCGACACATATGCCAGGATCGAGCAGTACATGAGCCAGTCAGTCCACCCCACGGCAAATCCCGCCGTACTGCCGAAAGCACGGCGCACATAAACGTAATACCCGCCGGCTTGTGGCAGCATCACGCCCAGCTCAATCAGACAACTCGCACCGAGCAGCATGTAGAGTCCTGCAGCAATCCACAGGGAAAGAATCATGGATGGCGAGTGGAGCTGTCCTGCGACTAGACCCGGTGTACGAAGAATCCCAACGCCGATCGTACCGCCGACGCTCACAGCGAGACCAAAGCCGATGCCCAGAACGCGTCGAAGCTGACCGGACCTTTTGGATAACATGGCAGCGCGAAGTGCAACCGTACCAAACCTGGTTCAGTCATTGAAGACTATTTTTATCGCGGGATGGATTTCCCAAACTGCATAATCGGTTCGATTGATCTTTGGAGCATGGCCGATGTCCCAAAACGCTTTGCCGATCACGGTGATGACCGGAGTTTGGCTGAGGGTGAGTTTTCTCGTAGATTGAATGTGCAGGGGAAATCGTGTTCGCGTTCAACTAAAAACCGTCTGACGAATCTCGCACCATTGTTGTTTTGCTGGTGCTTCACAAACTACAATCCCCGGCTTATCGCCGGTCGCATCTTGCCGTGATTCTCTCGACATTCAGACGGCGAAACGACGGTGACAGGCGGCGATGGTGCTGCGGCCGTACTGCAAAGAAACGCGACTGCAATCGTGAACGTCGCCCGCATCATTGCGACGTTCAGTATCACTTTGTCATTGTAGCGTGGAGACCAAAAGAGGCACAATCCCATCGCGTGAAGTAAACAGAAAGGAAATATCCCATGCACACACACTGATTCAGCTAGAAAGAGCAACTCCAGTATTCCTGGTCGCGCTGGCCTGCTTCGGGCTTTCGCAACACGGCTGTCGGCTTCGATGCGCTACTCAGCAACACCGCCGACGAAAATACTGCCACTGGTGCCGGGGCGCTTTTAAGCAATACCAGTGGTAGCGGCAACACGGCCAATGGAGCGTTTGCTCTCTTTAACAACGTGGACGGTGTCAATAACAACGCCGTCGGTTTTTTCGCGCTCCTTGACAATACGAGCGGTGACTTCAATAACGCCCTTGGTCATGAGGCGCTCGAGTCTAATGTAGACGGTAGTGCGAATAACGCGTTCGGCGATCTCGCCCTCTTCAGCAACGTGTCGGGCTCCGGTAACACAGCTATCGGTGATGGGGCGCTCTTTAACTGCACAGGTAATTCTAACGTAACTCTGGGCGCCAGCGCCGGAACTGGCATTACCACCGGCAGTAACATTATTGCAATTGGCGCTGGCGTGCCTGGTGTCTCCACCGTTTTCGGCGAGGTAAATGACAGCTGTTATATCGGCAACATTTATGGTGCGGTGATTTCGGACAACCCCGCCTTTGTGTTCGTCGATGCCGATGGAAAGGTAGGGACGGGGGCCGTCGATGCCAATGGAAACAAGGTGACTCTACCTAGTCCCCAAAGCATGCTCAATGAACTCCACAAGCAGCAGAAGAGGATCGCGGAATTGGAAGGCACGGTTACGCAGCAGCAAAGGCAAATTCAAGCGCTTGCCACGGGCTTGCAGAAAGTGACCGCCAAGCTTGAAGTGAGCAAACCTGCACCGCAAACGGTCCTGAACAATCAGTAAAGCCCACCGCCCAGCAGTTGGCTTCATCGACTGGTTAAATGGCTTGGGTCCGGTCACGATAAGGGCCGGGGCAAACGAGCGCGCGTGGCTGCAAGCTGGACGAACGGACTACACCATAGCTACACATCGGGACGCGGCCCGGTTCGCCTGTCAGTTCGGACAAAGAAAACGAGGGATATCGTAAAGACGAGCAGCCCGACAGGACAAAGCAGCAGAGTCAGCAGCTCAACAAAAAATGAGAGGTCTGGTCCTCGCATCGACTGTGGCCGCTCAGCGATGAAGTCGCGCAAATAAGCCAAGGTCGTCCCAAATGGGCCGAAAAGAGGAGCGATTGTCAGCAATCCCCCGACGATCATCGCGACCAGGGTTACCCGCCTCCAACCCTGAGAAATCGACTTCGTCATCTAACGAGAAAGAGATAAGCCACGGATGGAAGAGATGGGGTCAGTCCTCACTTTTGACACGAGCTCACCTTATTGATGAAGAAGGTTGGAGACGTGTGTCCACGATCCCATTTCTAAGCGCCGGGGTATCCCCAGCAGCCATTTCATTCCCTCGACCAGATTTGCGCGCGGCGTCTCCACCACCAAATGAAAATGATTGCTCATCAAACAGGAGGCGTGCACCTGACAGCCAGTCTTTTGACACGCAGCCCCCAAGGTCTGGAGAAAGCTCTTTCGATCTAGATAATTCCGAAAAATCTCCTCCCGCCGATCGCCGCGGCTCATCAAGTGATAAATAGCATCGTCGTATTGAATTCGCAGCTGGCGCGCCATCGCCAAGGGGTTATCCCAGCCATCAGCCTGTGTCAATAGTGAGGACTGACCCTAATTTCTAATTCCCATCGGCCTTTTTATTTCACCGGTAGAGCATGCTTGAATTTGTATTCTATAACTTGCCGTCGAATCTCGCCATTGCGCAATTTGTGCTGTTTATCAGATCTCCAAAACGCCTCTACCAACGTCGCAAAAGGGCCGGAGTTAGGGTAACTACCTATTTGTATGTACAGATCACCATTGGCCCAATGCAGCTTCCCAGGCATGCCAATCCTTGGACTCTCTTTGGACCAGAGGCGCCAATCTAAAACCTCATAAACTTTCTCCATGGGTGTTCCCACAGGCGTGAGCTGCAGCAGTTGCTGTTTAAGCGCTGCGTCTGAAAGATGATCGACGTTAATCTCAACTATGTCCGGGAGTGCCAGGCTTGCATCAGTAATCCTCACTGATCGCGCCAGCTCCTTGATGCTATCGAGTTTGGGTACGATGTCTTTGATGTCGGGCGCCCCAAGGTCAATTGTCACCAGCGCGTCACGCTGAGCGAGCGGCGTCACGAGATGCTGGCGTCCAGACGGACAGCGGATTCGCCAGATCGTCAGGACGCCAGAATTCTCAGTATCAAAAGTGCCAAAGCGGTTTACGACGACGCACGGAGGGCCGCGTGGCTGAGGTCTTGGGGTTGCTCCGATTCCTCAAGAAAGTCGCGAAGTCCTGCCTCAACGTCAGGCTGGCCCCGCGAGTCACGGGCCGTAATTTTTAGCGACAGATATGGGCATTCTGGCCCTTGCTTGCAATTCGGTTGATGGAACGAGACCAACCTGTTGAAAAACACCTTGCTGTATGGATCCAATCGTTTGATGCGATCCGGGTAGCGCGGATCGTCCTTCCAACCCTGCCAGCCGCCTGGCGTCGAGCAACAAACAACAGTGTTGGCTGGCATGCCATCTTTCTTGCCTGGGCGCAGGCAGTACTCCGCTGCCCGACTGGATAAGGAGATGAGGTAAGCCGACAGAACCACCAATGCCCATGAGAACAAACGGTAATTCACACTCCAGCTTCAAAAACAGGTATTGTTAAATTCCCTCCACGGATCGCCTATGAAATCTCATTCGCTTCCCCTGAAGTCGACGAAACGTCTGTACCAAAATATCGCTAGCATAGTACGTATAGCCACCCATACGCTGGCCTTCGCACCCGAAGGTTTTAGACCTTGCAGTTCTGTCTGCTCATTCGGAGGCTGCCCTTGCTGTTTACTCCGGTTTTCCTCCCGATGCGTGTCGGATTTCTAGTGAATCCAGAACGCGGTCGAAAGCACTAAGACTTGGCTGGAATTGATTGGGAGAGCATTCTTCGATAAGCTGATAGTCTCGATCCTGTTTCAAGGCTTCCATATCCTTGACGACTCGCACTTTTGGCCAATCAGCGAGCTTTGGATGGCTCACACAAACAGATGCCACAACCGTATATTGCTGATCTTGTGTGACTCCCCAC
Organism: Verrucomicrobiota bacterium; assembly: GCA_046727935.1. GTDB lineage: Bacteria > Verrucomicrobiota > Verrucomicrobiia > Chthoniobacterales > UBA10450 > Udaeobacter. Next base: position 30,301 of record JBKPDP010000046.1, read on the forward strand.
ACCTCGTATGTCACATGGCTGTTATCAGGCACATAGAATCCGCTGTCTGGGGTTTCTTGGTAGCTTGTCTTGAGGAATGATACAGCATCCCCCCAGCGAAAATGCTTTCGCTCGAAGCGCGCGAAGACGTGAGATGAGTTGCCTAGCCCAAGAAACTCTCGTCCTTCATCCAAATCCGCCTGAAAGCCGTCGCGTGCTTTGGCATAGGCGGCGGTTACCTTAGGATTGCGTGTGGCGTAAACACGTACTATCCAAGGGCAGTCAGCATGCCGCGGCCGCGACCAGCCGCGATACTCCGTCATCGGGAACAATGTGACGATCCGGAACGGTGGAGAATCGAAGATAAGTTGTCCCTTCCGATAATGTTTTACAGTCACGGATGTATCGAACGAGGCAGGAACGATCAAAGTGAAATTTGGCGGCGAATTCGATGAAATTGCCGCAACTGGATTTGCCATGGAGAGAACTGAAGGCAAGATATAAATCATTCTGCGCATCGTTTTGGCCAGCGTTATGAACGAAAATGCCGTTTGCATAATACTTGTGACCCTTTCTTGCCGTGCCCTCCGACGTGAAGATCATAAGTTTTGCACCACTGCGTGCGCATTCGCATAACTGACAATCTTGTTGCTAATACGGAGTTTCTCATACAGCACTGCGTCACATGGAATGAATCCCCGTCACCGTAACTTCGCCGACGCGCGCGGCTCCCCCGAACCGGGCTCCATGGCGCCGATAGCGTTGGCGTACATATCTCTGCCGACGTCGCCCCAGTTCAGGACACCGGTTAGAAACGCATCGTTCATACTCCAGCTAAAAGCTCCTTGCATAGTTCTCGCTGTTCCTTCTGCAAAATTAAGATTTGGCGATCTGTTACCGAAACCAAAGGGGTAAAACACGCCGCCAATGATCGCGGGTACACGCCAGATGATTCCAGCGTTGCTAGATGCACCACTTCCGTTTGCAACTGATCTGTCCGATGGTGTCCCGTATGGTCCATCAGATTGACGAACCCTAACTTCACTCCACTGCGACACTTCGTCGGGTGGAACAACTTCTTCGTGAATCGCCCCGGGATTCTGAGCGTACAGATGTGCTTTGCCTTGGCTATCTATATAGCCGAAGACGGCTGTGTGGTTAACCAAGCTAAGGGGCAGACCCTTTTCTTTATACCAATCTACACTGCGGTTCGGGTAGCTGCCGTCTGCAGACCAGTTCTTCACCAGTATTGTGCCTGGTGTAGTATATCTGCTAATGGAAGCTCCCTGATACCAAGTTTCCACTATAGGCATAAGATAGTAAACGCCCTTCATGTAACCGCCTCCTAGATATCGCGCGGCACCAGCACATTGTATCCACGTTCCTCCAGCATTTACGATGTATGACCCTGATGCAGCAAGCCCGGCCACATAGCGCCAGTTGGCGACATACGTATAGTAACCGCCGGCATGCGGCACCGCGTCCAAACCCATTGGATCAGACGAGGTCACCGGGTTGTTGCCAGAATACCGGTAAAGATTCGTCGCATCGCCGGCGAATCCGATTGGGTCTGGCTGGAGGAAGCGGCCGATGTCGGGTGAGTAAAAGCGGTTGCGCAGATCATACAGGCCAATGTCGCTATACCATTGCTGGCCAGTGAAAAGATGGCGCACAGAATAGTTGGTAGCTGAGAGTTCATTGTCGTTAGCATCGTAGAAGATTGGTGTGCCGTCGAGATCATAACGATACCATTCGCGCAAATGCCCGGTGTTGTCGGCCAAATGCGAGGTGCTGCCGCTGCCGTCCTGGTAATAATAACGGTTATTCTGGAGTTCCTTTACCAGGCCGGTGGGGCCGTAAAGATACCTGGCCTGTATCACCAAGGGGTTATTCGTGTATTCCTCCACTAAATTCCAGCCATCCCACAGACTGTAAGTGCTCACGCCGCTCACTGTCCGGCTCACTTGCCGGTTTAAGCCGTCGTATTTGAAGCTCATGGTCAGACCGTTCTGGGCCCCAGTGAGCAACCGGTTTTGGGCATCATACGTGTAGGTCGAGCCGTCGAAGCCGTTGGTCAAATTCCCATTGTAGTCGTAAGAGGCGTTTACATTATTGCGCCTGTTGTACTGGTTCAAGCTATTGTTATTAATGTAATAGTAATCCGTCGGGCCATAGGGACGAAACGTGGCCCGATTTCCGTTTGCGTCGTAGATGATCGAGCGCGAAGGCGGTGGCGTGCTCTGCGGAGTTGCGACATTCAGCTGCACCCCGCTCACCTGATCCGCATCATCATAACTGAACACGTCGCCGATGTCCCCCTGCGGAGTTCCCAGCCGTCGGACCCACAGGCGGTTGTTGCTCTGATCATCATAGCCGTAGTTGAATGAGCGACTGGTGCCGTTCAAGTAATGCACCACCCACCCTACCCGATCATACTGGTCATAATTCGGATACTCGCTGTGGGTCCCGTTGCCGAGTGTCCGCAGGGTGACGTTGCCCCTCGGATCGTACTCGTAATAGGCCTGGGTGAGGCCAGTGGCGTCGTTATTGATAAATCTCACCTGATTGCGACTAGTGTAGAGGTAATCGAACGTGTAGCCGGGCATTCCGAGACTTGCCCGGTTCCCGTCCGCGTCGTAAGTATAGATCACGTTTCTGTTGTTAACTCCGCCGATGGCGCTCAGGCTCTGCGTCTCCATGTGCAGCAGGTTATCATTGTAATAGGAACGGGAAATGGTCGCGTTGGCGTTGTCAATCTCGGTCAGGCGCGAGGCGGCATCATAGGTAAAACTGACGCTCGAAGTGCGTGGCGTATCATCCCAACTGAATCCGGTCATCCGGTTGAGTGCATCGTAGGTGAAGGTCTGTGTATTCCCCCTGCGATTCCTAAATGTCTCGAGCCGACTCAGATCATCGTAAGTGAATCCCTCAGCAGTTCGAACCCCGTGAGAATCGATCGGATACCGCACCCAGGTCTTGCGTCCCATCCCATCATACAAGTATTCATATTTCTCGCTGCTGTTCGTGGCGACTAGGCGGGGGTCCTGAATGGTGTGAAGCAAACCGACCGGGCCTTCCCCAGGCACGTAATAGGTGTATTTGGTGATGGCGGTTGGATCGGGAGCCTGGGTTACATTTTGTTGCAGCACACGGTTCATTTCATCGAAGCTGACATTGGTGATTACCTGGCCGTTGGGGCGCTGGATCTCCTTTTTGCGACCCGCCGTGTCATAAGTGATCGTGGTCGTTTGACTGGGGCCCACGCTAATCTGGTACGGGCGGTTGCGCTCGTCATAGAGCGTGGTGACGTTGCCGTGGTTGAGCGGGTTGGTAACCGTTCTCACGTTGCCCACGTTGTCGTAGCCATAACTGGTGGTGGCGGCATCGCTTGTGCCATATCCCACGGTCACTGATTGCTTGCGCCGGTTGTCATCGTAGACGTTTTTGACCTTCTTGCCGCTGGGAGGTTTGATCCAGGTCACATTGGAATCGGTGTATTTGTAATCGTCACCGGTCCCATTAGCGTCGTAATAAAAGTACGTCGTGTACGTGCCATTATCGCCAGCGCCCCGCACAGGCGGCGTCACGCTCTTCAGCCGGCGGTAAGCATCGTACGTGTAGTTCGTCGTGTGTCCGAGTTGATCTGTGAAGGAAACCAAAGTGCCGTCGCCATTGGTGTTGTAAGCATTGGTGGTGGTATACCGCTGGCCGTCAATCCAGGGCAGCGTAGTCACCGTGAGCTGGCCGCGGTCGTTGTAATCGAAGTTGGTGGGATGGTTAAGGACGTCAACGATTCCGCTTACGCGACCCCGTGTGTCGTAATAATATTGGGCCGTCGGGTTACCCGTCGGATTGTCCGGATTGCGATAAGTTAGTTTCCGGCCGTTGCTTGAATCGAAGGTGAAGGTTTCGGTACCTCCGGTCGTCATGCGGTCGGTGCGCGCCTGGTTAAACGCATCATAATTAGTAAATGTTTCGTAGCCGCCATCGGGATAATCGATCCGGGTGACTCGATTGTTAACGTCGCGTGTGAAAGTGGTGGTGTGGATGCCTTCGTCACGGACAGTGTGAAGGTAGTAGTTGTTCGTATAGGTGTAGTTGGCGGTCGGCCGCTGCGTCTGGTTAGGCGTGTCGCCATGAGTGAATGGATATTGAATCTGGGTCACATTTCCGGTAATCGGATCGCAGGTGTAGTCCGTCTCATTGCGGTTAAAATCGATGACCAAATTCAGGTACTTATAGCTATCATAGCCCATTGTGGATTGATGCCCCATGAAATCGGAGGCCCAAGTGACATGCCCGGCACCGTTGTAAACGAAATTGCGTGTCGCACCGTCCCCACGTGTTTCTTTACGCTTGTATGTGATCTGTGGGTACTCGCCGACAGTCAATGTGGACACCGCCGAACCGATGGTGGTTCCGTCATAATAATTTTCCGATTGTATCTGACCGTAAACCGGCGCGGTGCCATCGGGATTATTTGGCGTGGCGGCGTGGTACGTGTACGCGATTTTGTGCATCGGCCCGGGGTACATCGGGTCGTCACAAGTCCGCAGCAGCGGGGGCATCTCCCCGCCGCCCACATTGGCGCCGATGTATGTATAGCGCGCTGTCCAATTCGCGTTATTGTAATAGACCACGTGATCCAGCCGGCAACCGTTACAATAAATGTAATAATAGTTCACACTCCGTCCGTCGCTTGCCGTGATCTGAGAAATTTTTGGACCGTTGGACGTTACGTAAGAGAATTGGAGGTAACGGCCAGCAGGTTCTGTCACTTTCAATAGTCGGACCCGCCCGTTGGGCGTAGTCTCGTACGTGAGAGTAGTGGTTAATCCATAGGGATCAATGATGGCCCGGGCACGGTATGTGTAATAATAATACGTAGTGCCACCTTGCTGAAACTGGTGTTGCGTGGCCGTGAACTTGACCTTGCCGCCATCGGGCAGGACCAGGTAACAAACCCCATTGCTTAGAGGGATAAAACGCTCTCGTACGCCGGAGGACGTGCCCTGAGCGGGAGTGTCCGGACCCGGTCTCACCCGGTAATAATTGGCCGTATCCCAATTGACAGCACGGAAGGTTTCCACTCGACCATCGGGAAAATCGACGGTGTAGCGAGAGGGCTGAACAGTCGTGCGGGCTGGCGAATCTTCCAGAATCCAATTGTAATTATGGTTCCAACCGCCGGCAAAGCCAAATACTTCAGTTGTGCTAGGATTGCGCGAGTTCGCTGTGCGCACCAGGGCCAGCGGGTACTCACCTACCCCGCCGGCGACAGCGATATCCGTTATCGAACGCGTTGCATTGCCAGTGTAAGGATCGTATGAGCAGCCAGTGTTGATTTGGCCATTGAAAATTCCGGAAGCACCGGAGGGATTTTGGTTGCCTACCTGGGCGTTGAGCGCGGATGCGAGTAACACCAACAGTGAGAATGACAGCGGGATTGCTACGTTTCGGCGCGCCCGGCGGTCTCGCCCTACCAGATGAAATTGCGATCTCATCGGTTCCTCCTATTCTGCGGGGCGGGCACCTCGAATTGCACCACTCCGATGATGTGCAGAGAGTCCTCGTCAGCGTTAGGGTCGATCACGATCACCCGGTGCACTCCCGGTTGATCGGTAACTTGAAACGAAAAGGAGAGGTTTCCGCTTGTATCGATAGTGCCTGAGTTACTACTGAGCGTCCCACCATCCAGGGCCTCAATCGATACCGCCTTATTGGTAAGGCTGGCGGGAAACTGCAGGGCCACATCGGACGTCGCCGATGGGTCCACTGTCACCGGCGTGAATTTGCCGGTGCTGCTGTCGTCGGCTTGAATGATCTGCTGACCATCAGTGATCTGATCCGACTGCGCGACCTCAGGCTCTTGCGCAGTCGCTATGCGACAGCTGCCAAGCCAGACGAAAATTGCCAACAGCAGGTTAATCAATATTTTTTTCATGTTTTCACCTCGCGCCGAGGATAAACGGACGGCTGACAGTTTGTCTGTCGGGGTTGATCCCTGAATTTTTGTCTTGGCCTCTGTCGGGTTTTACCCTACAAGCGGCTGCAAATACCCCAGAAGTGCGCAGACCGCAGAATACGCAGCAACGCAAAGAAAGACGGTCCGCCGCACGCGTCCTGAACCCGCAAGGCAACACCGGAAAAAAACAGTGGCCAGACAATACATTTGCGCATGGATTAAAGAAAACCCTGACAAAAGAGCCCGACGACGTGTCAGGGAAACGCCCGACAAAAGCAAAAGTACTCGTTGTTCATCGAACAGGTTTCGTTCGGTCTGGCGTGCTCTCGCTGATTGCGAAAAGCGTGCAATTTACAGCGTGCGGCGAAACGGACGAAGCGCCTTTGGCCCGCGAGTTATTCCTGCGTCACAAACCAGATCTTGTCCTGATTGGGTTGAGGCTCTGCGGTGCTGACGGGATACAGCTGATTAAAGAATTCCGGAGCCTGAATCCAGCGGCCGCAATACTTGCCCTTTCCGAACACGCTGATGCGTTTTCGGCTCAACGCGCGTTCCGGGCGGGTGCCCGAGGATACTTGAGTATCGAGGATGCTCCCGAACTGCTCAGGGCGTTCGATGAAATCTCGTCCGGCCGCCCCTACGTGGGCGCGAGCGTGTTGCCGCTAATTCTAAACGACTTCGCAGCCGGCACTAAAAGCTCGCGTAACTCCGATATAAATAGCCTGAGCGATCGTGAGCTGGAGATTTTCTCTTTTATTGGCAGAGGCCTCAGCGTTTCGGAAGTAGCGAGTGAATTGAATGTAAGCGTCAAAACCATTGAGACACACCAGATGCGCATTAAGGACAAGCTCGCGCTGCGTAGCGCTGCCGAGTTGCGACAAAAAGCTCGGGAATGGCTAGCTAGGTCGGCCCTGAACCGGATACGCGAAGAGCCAGAACCTGAATAAGCAAACGGAGCGCGCTTTTTGGGCAAATAACGCGATTTCAGCTTCATGCCGCTTACCTTTGTGCGGCCAAACACGAGTTAATTCAGGTTCGTACACAGCACAGTGCTTTGCCTTCTTTAGTTCCTTAGAAATTCGGCTCGCGAGTATTTTGGGACGGCACGACTCTTGATCAAAAACAGACTCACTATGCTTTGAACTCGCCCTTGTACTCGTGCGTCTCGACCACGTTGCCAGCCGCATCATAAACGCGAATTACTGCAAGATGTGACCGGCTGCGACGATCTTGGATTTTTTGTGACTACAAGCTAAGTATCCTGCTTGGGGTCTGTAGTTAGAATTCGCAGCGTCATGAAATGTGGATGCGCTTTTACCCAGGCGAGTGCCTTTTGTTTGGTATCGAAAAAGCGATCGATGACGATGGCACCGCGCTCAGCGGCATTCCGCCCGCACAAACGCGCGGCTTTGCGATTGATCACATCCGGTCCGCTGTCTACGGCCACACATGCCGCATCAGGAAAGAAAACTTTACTGCCATAGGGAATTTTCCTTGGATCAACAGCGCAATGTTTGTCGCCCAGCCGTACACCGTTCCAAGATGCATGCTCGCCCGAACCTTCCCCATGCCAGTAAACCGTGACGCGCGCTAGAACCGAATGCTCGCCGGCGAAGCCTTGATACGCAAAAAGTAACACGAATCCCACTGCTGCAGTTAAGCCTTTCATCCTTTCTCCGGCTTTTCCCGACAGTCGTAATCACATCCAAGTGGATCCAGGAGAAAGTGTGAGGAATTATCTCTATGTATAATTCGCAACTGGGTCGCCGTTTGGTCGTCTATCGCCGCTTGTCACGGAAAGTGACACCATTTACAACATGAAGTACTGGGAAATCATCGCTCAGAATCTCAGCAAAGCCGGTTGGAGTTGGAGCTGCGTTGCGACTGTGGATCGCGAAGGGCGAAACATTTTGTTGCTGACGCACATCGCGGCGAAGGAAAGCGTTTTGTTGTGCACGCGGATGAAAAACTGAACTTGCCTTGGGCAGCGGTCGCTGATTGCCTGATTGCCTAACTGGCGAAACCTCTTATGAAACGCTTACCATCAATCGTAATACTGTGCTGCCTCATCGCTACATCAATGACATCCGTCTTCGGGCAAGATCCCGTCAAATTATCACCGCAATATTATAAGGTGCTGATCGACAACAACGAGGTGCGCGTACTCGAATATCATCTGACGCCTGGCGAAAAGGAGCCAATGCATTCGCACCCGCGCGGGTTTGTTTACTATCTGACCAACGCAAAACTCAAGGTGAGTTTTCCTGACGGAAAAAGCGAAGAAAGCGTCGTAAAAACCGGAGAGGCTCACTAGCGCGATGCCGTCATCCATGCAGCAGAGAACATCGGGAACACCGAAGCGCTCGCAATCGCCGTCGAGCTGAAGAAGCCGACCGGCGGTTAGTGGGCACCACTAATCGCACTCGAAATCGTCATGGATAAAAACATTCATTCCCGTTCCGGTTATGGTTCTTTGAAATCGCTTTTGTGCTCGTGCGTTTCAATCACATTGCCAGCGTCATCATAAACGCGGATCACAGCATCATGTGACCGGCTGATAAACTTGACGTGGCCGATTGCATCCCTGATTGCGTTTGAGCCGCGATACCACAGCGGACTGTATGGCAGCGCATCGCCGATCAGATCAAAGCCGTGCTTATCCGCCCGCGGCCGAATCTCGTAAACCTGTACGGAGATCGTCGAATGTTTAAGCCTGTTTGGTTTTGCCCAGCGTTGCCGAACCAAGTTTATGGAAGCCTTTAGGGCACGCCGGGCTCGTTTCGTCGAGTCAACAACGTTTCGTCGTCGCTGCGCCAGTGTTTTCATGAGCGGGGCGAACTATTGCGGGTGGATGATCTTGCTCACGGCGCACGATTCTTGTCAAACGTGATTTCGCGCTGTGGCTGTATAACTTGAACGGTAGAGCTCGTAGTCGCGGCTCTGTTTTGGCTTGACAGGCATGCGTAATTCTTTCCAAACTCGACATCACTAAACGGATCTCGAATCAGGCGGAGGACTTTTCCCCGCTAGGTTCTTCGCCTCGTCCGGACCCGCGATTTCAGAAATCGATCACGCGGGGAAAAAGGAAGGAAGAACATGAATCCATTGATTCAGCTCAAAAAGGCGACTCCGCTATTCGTCATCGCGCTTTCGCTGGCCACGGCTACCGCGACGACGACGAATGTCATCTTTAGCTTTGAAGAGGATGAGGGTGAATACGCCGACACGGATTTGGAGACGGACAGCGCGGGTAACATTTATGGCACAACAGTGCTGGGAGGAGATTTTGGAGGGGGCACAGTTTTTCAGCTCAGTCCCACACCTAATGGCTGGTTGCACACCGTGCTCTATAGCTTCACGGGCGGCGCCGATGGAGGTGAGCCGTACAAAGGAGTCACACTCGATCGCGAAGGGAACCTGTACGGCAGCGCGGTGACGGGCGGTTCAGGTAACTGTGAAGGCGGATGCGGTGTGGTTTACAAGCTGACAAACTCCGGGGGAACTTGGACTCAGACTGTAATTCATGCTTTTACTGGCGGAGACGATGGATCTGGGCCAGGCGCAAGGGTGACAGTGGATCGTGCCGGGAACATCTATGGAATGGCCCCGACCGGCGGCGCGCACGGTTTAGGCACCATTTATAAAATCCATCGGGCACCAGGTGGAGTTCAGACCTTCAACGTCATTCACGCTTTTACGGGCGGCACCGACGGCGCCACCGGCTCGGCTGGAAGGATGGTTTTGCGCCACGGCCGTCTCTTTGGGGCCGCCACTGCTGGCGGCGCTTACGGAAGCGGAGTTGTTTTCGTGCTCACACCGACAGAAGGTGGAGAATGGGATTTCAGGACGATCTATTCCTTCCAAGGACAGCCAGACGCAAGTTTTCCGTACGGCGCGCTACTTTTTGATCGTTCAGACAATATTTACGGAACGACTTATTATGGTGGAGCTAATGGTATTGGCGCTGTTTACAAGCTGTCCCCACGACCTGTCGGGGAATGGGCCGAGGAAGTAATTTACAGCTTCGCAGAAGGAACGGACGGCAATAGTCCCATCAGCAATCTTGTTTTTGACGCGGCTGGCAATCTCTATGGAACTACGAGTGAAGGTGGCTTGGGCAGTGGCACCATTTTTAAGCTGAGTCCCGTTGGCGGGGGCAAGTGGACCGAGACTGTTGTTCATGCCTTCGAGGGTCCTCCGGATGGCGCCTTTGCCTACAATGGGATGGTTGTCGATGGATTTGGAAACTTTTACGGCGCCACGGTCCACGGAGGCAACGACGACGACGGATGCGTCTACAAGTTCACGCCTTGAGCGCGTCGACGGAGCAATCGGGTACTTTGAGAATTCGATCCGCTCCTATAAGATCACCGGATGCGCATACTGTCATCCGCATTAGGTCTTTTCTTCGTACTCACACGCGTCGCGAGCAGCGCGCCGCTCCCCGAGGCTGATCTTAAGAATCTTCTCGCTGGAATTCGGCAGAACCGAAGAACGCAGGCCGATTTTCAGGAACAAAGAGCGATTCGGCTGATGAAGAACCCCATCCTCAGCTCGGGAAGAGTTTGGTTCCAGCCGCCTAACAAATTCCGGCGCGAAGTCAAAGGCAGCTCGCCGAGCCTTACTGTTAGTGACGGCCGTCAGCTCTGGATTTACTACCCCAACTTTAAGTCGGCCGAGCGTTACCCACTGGGCAAAGGATCGCCGCTCGATTCGACAGTAGCAGCGATCAATTCTTCGTTGAATCTCGAGAACGTCGAAAACACTTTCCAGATCACTGCGACAAAGAGTGACAACGGATACGAGCTTGCATTGATGCCACGCACGGCGGCAATGAAACGCGTGTTTCAAAAGCTTGATCTACGAATCAATGATCAGCTGCGGGTAGAACGTACCGACATGTTACTGCCGAATGGCGATCGGATCGTGACAACGTATTCGAATCAGACGCGTGCGCCGGTTCCTGCATCAACATTCGAATTCACACCTCCACCGGGCACTGAAGTCTCAACGCCTCTTGGCCAATGATGGCAATGACGAATTAACAGGTATGAAATGGCTTACGCCGGGAATAAGCTGTCAAACTGTTCATTAATCACGTCCCGGATTTTGTCTTCTGAAACAAACGTTGTGACCAGTCCTGGCAGCTCCGAGTGCACGACTACAGAGTTGTCGTTTACGGAGATCACGCCAGAAATCGTCGCGCCAAAGAAACCCTTCTTGGCCTTAAAAGAGAAGCGCACGGCGTTGTCGGACCAGGTCTTGGACGGTTCTTTAATAGTCACGCCGCCCGGAAACTGGCGGCGCATTAAGTCGTCAAGGAAGGTGTCGATCTTGTGAATTGCTTCTTCTTTGCCGACGTTATGCGTTCGTTCGATGTGCATAGCTGCATCGCCTAGCTAGGGAGTTGTGTCTGGTTTTGGCGAAAACTCCGAGCCGAAAACTTGCTTCCCGGTCGCTGTCGTGCTGCAAAGACACGACCTTCTCCAGGGCTTCGGTAAACGGATGAGTCGCACAAACTGAAAGACGCCGGTAAAATTTGCGCGAAACCCGCAGTCAGGACTTTCAATCCACCGTAACGGCAATGGGAGCAGAAGGGATTCCGTTAGCGACGACAACAAGTTGGCTAGGGCCTCGCTCTTCAGTCGCCGGCACATCGAAATGAGTAGACGCCAAATCGCTGGAAGCAACGGCCATGCTGCTGTGGTCGTGGGTCCGGCTATAAAACACGTGCCCGGTTCTATTGTTCTTAATACGCACCAAGGGAAAGTTAGTTGCGGCTTGCTGATCGTCTCCGTAAGCAGCTCCTTGCGACATGCCGTTGAAAAGATACCCAGAGATGACGTACGAGCCGCCGGGCGTAACGTGGGTAGGGGCAGACTGGATCCTTGGCGCCCAGGCCGGATTGTAGGTTCCTGAAGGGTTGTAAACTGAGACGAAGAAGAAGTCGGTGAAGAGAATCTGGCCGGTGGGAAGGACTACGAAATTCCCGTAGAATGACGAGTCGCTCGATGCGTGAGGCGCCGGAGAAACTTCCGTCAGGCTCGACCCATCCCACTCAAAGAACCTCGATCCGGTTCTAAAGATTCCTGGGCTAGCCATCATCAGAACCTTTCCGTTAGGCTCCAGCGCGGCGGGACCATCGGCGATGTCCAGTGAGTCCGGAAAATCCGGACCCGCAGTCCAGACCCCGGTATTCGAGTTGTAGATTGCGTTGTGACCCGCACCGCAACGGTTCGCTCCAGTGTAGAAGACAGTCCCGTCGGGCAGCAGGACTCCGGGTCCCACTTCATACGAAGCGTGGTTCCTGCCGCCACACCTTGCGGCAGAGTCCCAGAGCTGCACAATCGTACTGCCGGCGCTAGACCACGCGCCCGTCGCGGGGTCGTAGATTTCGGAGTTCGTGCCTCCAGCGTCGTACGCAAAGACGTAGGCATCCACCGTGAGCACGCGTTTGTTCGGCAGCAGTGTCCAGCCTTCCTCATCATTAACATCGAACTTCCCTGCGCCCGTCGCTGTCCACGTCAAAGTTGTAGGGTTTAGGAGAGCTGCTTGTTCAGTGCAGCAATTGGCCTGCATGAAGGTTCCGTCGAAGAGAACGACGCTTTGGGCATCACCAATCGTGGACCAACCCGTTGGAGGATTTACCATCGTCCAAGTATCCGTTAGTGAGTTGTAGATGGCGCCCAAATTGCTCCAGACAGGTTGCAGGAAGTTGTATTCCCCACCCTCAATGATGACCCGGCCGTCAGGGAGTACGGCTGACGAGTGATAAAGCGGGCTGTATCCCGCTGGCGTTGAGGCAAGCTGGGTCCACGTTCCATTCACGTAGTTGCCGAACGCGTCGGGGGTCAGTTTCCACCAATCCTGGCAGCCGTCGTCTTGCAGCATAACAGTGCCGTCAGTGAGTAGAATCGGATTGCCTGGGCCGCAATCAGCATAATCAAGAACTGGAGGTTGATTTGTCAGCAATTGCCACGGCGAGTTGGGAGCGAGAGCGGGAGTCGTGGCGAAGGCACGTGCGTTCTTTTTCGGCGGGATTGGCGGGAGCGGCATCGGTTTGGGCGACACCTGCGCGTCGGCAAGATCGGGCGTCGGCGTAAACGCCGCGAACAGAGCCATTGCCGTCGCAGCGAAGATTAGCGCGACTATAATTGCGATACGCAGATGTGAAAGGACGCTATTTCGACTAAACCAGCGAGGAGTTTTCATATGCTTTCGAGCTAGTGATGAAGAGTTGAACTTTAGTGAATTTGGGAGTTCGAATGTCCCAATAATCAAACGAAAATGTCGACGACTTTGGTCGCTTTTTTATGCTTTTATTAGGGCGAGAATACGTCCGCGTCTTACGCATGCTTTCACACATGATCGACATCGTACGTGGGGGAGCTTCCAGGTGGAGACGCTCGGGGTTCTCAGATCGGCCGTGATACAAGCCGCGAGCGCACTGCCCGCTTGCTCGCAGCTTTCGATCACATTGTCACATCGTCAAAGCCCGAATCGCAGCGTCATTGAGCGGCAATAAAATTTCGCGTAGCCGATTGCGTTCGCGGTCGCAACTAAATCGCGATTTTGTTACGGCTCTCTAGTGCTTGTCACGCGAAATACTTTTGCAGCTGAGTCAAAAATTAAGGAGTTCAATTATTTATGCCTAACAATCCAAATGCGAAAAAAGAAGAACGCTCGCAGTCATCCGAAAACATCTCGATCCCGCCTATCCCGAAACAGACTGCTGGTGCTGTCGCCGGAGCCGCTGTTGGTAGCATAGCAGGACCGATCGGCGCTGTGGTCGGCGGAGTCGTGGGCGCTGTTGCTGGAAAGGCCGCCGAGAAGCGACGCCCGATTGCTCCAGCGGCAAGGCGGACCGTCCGGAGGGTCGTGAAAAGCTCCAAAGCGATCTCGAAAGTCCCCAACAGACAACGCCCGACCAGAAAATCCGTTGCCAAATCGCGCAAAGCTCGTACGCGCTCCCGCGCCAAGGCGAAAAAGAGAGTAGCGCGTCGATCGGCGACAACAAAAACACGCAAGGCGGTGGGAACTCGGAGAAGATCGACGCCGCCGCGGGCTGCTCGGAAACGCTCTGGCGGTCGCAGAAAACGGCATTAGCCGCTCGATTAGAACGAACTAATTAGCAGGCCTGGCCTGGCCTGAGCGCGCGTCCGGAGCAGATCGGAGTAACGGGCATTGAAGCTTCGGAACTTCTTCGCCGAACTAAAGCGGCGTAACGTTTGCAAGGTCGCGATTTCTTTTGTCCCCTGCATATCGCAACGAGCAAGGCTTAAGATGATAAAGCTATCGTCGGAGGCCCTCTCCGGCCTCGTTTTTGTGCGACGCGCGCTTAAGCAAATAATCTTCGGCGACCTCGCGCACGATGTCGTAACGATTGAGCTTGCAGATCGTGCTCAGTTCTGATGATCTCCCTATTCGCGTCGAAATGAGCGGAAATCCTATCCGTTGCAGCAGCCGATTCGGGGGCGAATTGTCAGCTTTAGGTTCGCAAACAATGCGCTTCAGCTTGAATCGTCCGTAAAAATCGACTGCGGCCAGACAGAAAAGATGCGGCCCATGTCCTTTGCCGCGCAAATCCGCGCGCCACATGTGCAAATGAATGCTGCCAAAGTCAGCCGGCACGATCTCTTTGAGTGATGAATGGCCGATCGCCTCGCCGTTGATGCACCAAGCAAGCACAAAACTACGCACGGCATCATCCCGTGCAGCGAGCATTGCCTCCAGGTCAGAACGCATTCGAGTGGCTGACGGCAGGCGATCGATTGCGATTCCTAAGCGCTCAATGTCCGCTTGTGAAAGTCCAAGCCAATAATTGATGAAGTCATCAAAGTCCTCGGCTGTAAGCGGTCGGACACTTAGGTTCATAAATTTCGACAATATGACCAAATCAATTTCACGTCCGATTTCCTGCAACCGAATTTGTCTACCGAGAAAAGCTGCTTGCATCCAACCGTTGCACGGCCTACGAAACTTTACTCAACCAAAAGGAGTACCAAATGCTTTGGACTATAATTGTCATCCTGGTCATCCTCTGGCTTCTTGGCTTCATCGGCCACGTTGGCGGCGGTTTGATCCATCTTCTGCTCGTAATTGCTGTCGTTATTCTGATCATTAACCTGATTCAAGGTAGACGAGGGCTCTAGAATCACGCCGGGTGGGCTCGCACGCCCCTTTCATATGGCTTAGGCCCGCGCCATTCTCTTTGGCACCCTTCAACACTTCTTCGTTGCTGACGCGCGCGGCAGCGACGGAAAGCGTTTCGTTGCGCACGCGGACGAAAAACTGACTACGTTTATTGAACTCGAATCGGTGATTTCGGCTTGCAGCGAATTGTCTTGACTAGCCTGCGTAATTTTTCCAAACTGGACCCCGTTAAACGGATCTGAATTAGGCGGAGGACTTTTCCCCCGCTAAGTTCTTCGCCTCTTCCAGACCTGCAACCGCAGAATCAACACGGCGGGATAAAGAAAGGAAGAACCATGAATCCATTGATTCAGTTCAAAAAAGCAACTCCACTATTCGTTGTTCCGTTTGTGCTCGCCTATTTCGGGCTTTCGCCCATGGCCCGGGCGGTCAGTCCTGCGCCCGACGGAGGCTATCCGGGAGGCAACACGGCGGAGGGGCAACAGGCCCTTCTTAGTCTCACCAGCGGCATATACAACACGGGAATCGGGATATTTTCGCTTCTAAGCCTCACCGATGGCAGCTTCTGTACAGGTGTCGGCGCAGGAGCGCTTTTTGCCAATGCAGCAGGCGAAAATACGGCCATCGGCGCTGGTGCGCTTTTTAGCAACACCAGCGGCAGCGGCAACACGGCGGATGGGGCGTTCGCGCTCTTCAGCAACACAGAAGGCCCCTTCAACACGGCTACTGGTTGGCACGCGCTTTTTAGCAACACGACCGGAGACCGCAACACGGCCTTGGGTTCTAGAGCACTCAATGCCAATACAACGGGTCTCTTAAACACGGGAGTGGGCCGTAGCGCGCTCTTGTTCAACACAACTGGGAGCAACAATGTGGGCATCGGTGTTGACGCGATTCAGGACAACACAGCTGGCGTCAATAACGTGGCCATTGGTAATTTCGCGCTGCTTAACGTTCTCGGCAACAACAACACGGGTACCGGTTTTCAAGCGCTCGGCGCTTTGGCCCAGGTTGATGGCACCGGAAACGAAAACACGGCTAACGGCGTCAATGCACTTGCTAATAACACCGACGGTGGTGGCAATACGGCCATTGGTGCGTATACGCTCCAGTTCAATACGACGTCTTTCAACAACACAGCCATTGGCGCTAATGCGCTAGGCAACAGTACAGGCAGCGTGAACACCGCATTAGGCATTAACGCTGGCTTGAATCTGTCTACTGGCGACAACAATATTTATATCGGCAATCTCGGTGTTGATGGCGAGTCGAACACCATCCGCATCGGCGGCGATACAGGCGCAGGCTCTCAGACCGCCACCTATATCGCTGGCATCACCGGGACGGCTGTTGTAGGCGACGCAGTGGTGGTGGACGGCAATGGTCAACTCGGCACGGTCGCCTCAGCGTCGCGGTTCAAAAAGGAGATCAGGCCAATGGACAAAACAAGCGAAGCAATCCTGGCTCTGAAGCCAGTGCGCTTCCAGTACAAGAGCGACAGCAAAGGGACACCGCAATTTGGCTTAATTGCCGAAGAAGTAGCGAAGGTGAATCCGGATTTGGTCGTTCGCGATCGCAATGGGGAAATCTACAGCGTTCGTTACGAAGCGGTAAACGCGATGTTGCTCAATGAGTTCCTCAAAGAACACCGCACAGTGCAGGAACAGGGAGCGACCATCGCGCGCCAGCAAAAGCAAATTGAAGCGCTTACTGTGGGCCTACAGAGAGTGAGCGCGCAGATAGAACTCAGCAAACCGACACCGCAAACCGTCCTGAATAATCACTAAAGCTGTCAGCCAACCGAAGCAGTCTTAGTTCGCCAACGAGCCGCCACGCTTTACCGTATGGGGCTCTTTGGTTCGCGCGCGTAACGCTCACGGCTCTTTTAACTCGCCTTTGTGTTCGTGCGTTTGAATCACGTTGCCAGCGGCATCGTAAACGCGAAATCACGGCATCATGCGAGCGACTGTAGAATTTCGCGTAGCTGATTGCCTTGCCGCATAGCGTCCGGCCCGGCTACTTAGATGTGATTTAATTTGCTCTGAAGAGCTCCGTGCGAACCAAAAATGCTCTCGTTTCAGGGCTACGACGCGCGCTTTGATTGTTGCCGGGCTGTTCGAGGGCGAAACAGTGCGTCGCGGACAGCGCCAATGTAAGCGCGGAATGCTGCGAAGCGCAGGTCAGGATGATACGGGCGAAGAAATGAATCTACCGTGCCGCCGTGAAGCAGAACATCACGAGCCTCGGCCTGCCGCAAAATTTGGGTTTCAGATTTTGGCTTCATGGGGCAGCCATAAAAGAGGGAAAACGCCTTACCGTCAAGCAAAAACTTCTTTCTACAGCATTTTCCACGGGCCCGGTCGCACTTCGTAGGTTGTGCATTTATTTGACTTTCGCTTTGTAGGCTACACGCATCGGAAATCAGATCGACGCCGCGTTTATCTTTGCGCGGGCGGACTTCGTAAACATGGATCGCTGATTGCACCGGCGCGTTGGATTACCCGCAATTGCAGATCACCTTCTCATCGTGTTGTGGAGCGCAATAACGGCAGGGTCCACCGCGTGAAACTCATAGGGCGATGCGAAAACGAAGGCCGTCCTGTTCACCATCTTGAACTGGTTTGCGGAAGCGTTCAACCAGCACGCCTCCATTCGCTTCGATAACTCTGCGCGAAGCAATATTTTCGGGGTCGGTCGTAATTTCGACGTATTCGAGGCCCTCCGCCCGAGCGCGTTCCAACATCAACTTCAAAGCCAGTTTGGCGTAGCCACGGCCTTGTTTCCAAGGCACCACGGCGTACCCGATGTGACCGAGTACGTGAGGAGGAAGAGCAGATGTGCCCGGTTCCCACCTGAAGCTGATTGAGCCGCAGAACTCACCGTCCCAGAGCCACAGGCGGTATCCGGGAAGTCGCGGAGCGGACGTGCCGTCCGGCAATTTGATCGGCGGACCTTCGGCGTTCCGATCTGTGAGTCCCTCTACGAACGCGCGCGGGTCCTTTTCGATTTGAGTGAGCTCGTCAAGAGCCGCGTCGGCACCCCTGGTATTGTCAGGCGACCAACCACGCTTTAAAGCGGTCGCATGGCTCGGCAAGTACTCTAGTGAAGGACGAACAAGTTGCATTGGGTAAAACGACTGTGACACGCTGCTTTCCCGCGTTGTTTGACGTATGTTGACAAAAATTGCAGCAACCGACTAACGATTGGATGCATCTTAGTAGGTCACGAAGATTTGTTCGATCAGGGGGGCGTCATGGGAATCGCTGATGACATCGTGGCCGCATCACTTGTCATCCGGCAATCAAAAACGATTCTAGCGATCTCTGGCAATCTCAAAAGGATTACTTTTTTTTGTCTCGCAACGACACCCCATTGGTGCTGGGGCGCTTTTTAGTAGCACGGGCCAGGGCAACACTGCCACTGGAGCGTTCGCTCTCTTTTCTAACACCACCGGCGAGGGCAATACGGCCACCGGTACTAGTTCGCTCTTTAGCAATACCATCGGCAACGCCAACACAGCCATCGGTTTTCAAGCTCTCTTTAGCAACACAGGAGGCGGCTTGAACACTGCCGTCGGTGAGGTCGCCCTTCTTGGCAACACCACCGGCGGCGACAACACGGCCATCGGCGATGACGCGCTTTCTAGCAACACCACGGGCGACCGCAACACCGCCATCGGTAGGGGTGCGCTCGATAGCAGCACCGGGGACGACAACACAGCATTGGGCGCTTTTTCCGGCGTCGAGGTGACCACGGCCAATAACGTTATTTGTATCGGTATCCCAGGTGCGGACGTGGATAACAGCTGCTTTATGGGTAACATCCGCGGGGTGACAACGGCAAACGCAGATGCCATCCCAGTGCTGATTGACTCCGCAGGCCAGCTCGGCACGGCCAGTTCATCCCAGCGGTTCAAAAAAGAGATTAAGCTGATGGACAAAGCCAGCGAATCGATTCTGGCGCTTAAGCCCGTAAGCTTTCACTATACCAGCGACAAGACCGCCACGCCGCAGTTTGGCCTAGTCGCCGAGGACGTGGCAAAAGTGAATCCGGACCTCGTAGTACGCGACAAGAACGGCGAAATCTACACCGTGCGGTACGATGCGGTGAACGCGATGTTGCTCAACGAGTTCCTTAAGGAACACCGTAAAAATGAGCAGCAGGAAGCGACCATCACCCAACTACAGAAGGGAATCGAGACTGTCATTGCGCGTCTCGAAGAGCAGGAATCGGAGCTCCAGAAAGTAAACGCACAGCTCGCCGCAGCGAGTCCGTCCCGTGGCGGACTTGAAGTGAGCAAGGCTGCACAGCGAACGGTCCTGAACAATCAGTAAAGCCGCTTCAGCCCCACGCTCAGTCACTCAGTTTCTATTTTCATCACCGAATGAATCTCCCAACAGCGTAGCCCGGAAGATTCTTTCTCCGATTTGATTGGTTATAGCTGCGCCAGAATCTTTTTGGCGACGGCTTTTTCCTTTTCCACTGCCGTCTCCGCCGGCACGCCATGCATTCCAATCGTGATCAGTATGTTCCCCTTTAGGATGTGCAACATTTCAAGGCCGGTTTTGTCGTGATAAAAGATGGCTTTGTCGCCAAGCCCATCAACGCTGGTCGGCGTTTTTCTCAGGGCCGAGCACGGAAAACATCGTCTCCGCGAGATGCGGTGGAGCTTTCCGGCCCGGGAAAAGCACGTCGAACACGAGCGCCTTGTCACCTTTCACGGCATAATAACTCCACTCCGACTCGTAAAAGCCATCGGTGCCTTCTTTATTTCTTCCCTTTGCATCCTTGACCGGCACGCCCAGAATGGATTCGGCGTCAGACTTGGTAATGACCGTCGAGACATCAACCTTGTCCGCGCCAATGACGGCACGGACTGCGACACAAACGAACATGCAGACCGCAAAACCAACCAGCAAGTTTCTCATGACAGGACCTCTGAAGAATTTCCGAGTGCAAGCTTAGACGTTTTGCGAGAGCGCAATCAAATCTTTATTTTTCGCGAAGTTGTAAATCCTGTTCACTTCATGACTGTCGTCGCCCGCCGATTTGCACGAAGATAAGCGACGAGACCAGCAGGTGGGAGCATGACTAATGACTCGAACTTGCAAGCCCACCGGTTTGAAGCTCGCATCCTGCCGGGATATCATCGAGTACCGCGACCATCTAACGAGAAAAAGATCAGCCGCGGCTGCCGAAAGTGCGAGTAAAAATCTCTGGACGTCTTTTGATGAAAGTCGATCAAGCCAGGCAGAGATTCCGCCTCACTTCAACGGAAAAACGAGTGGTCGTGTTTGTTCTAGCAGCGTTCGTGCTCGGTCTCGTCACAAAATGCTATCGCGACGCCCTTCCCTCCTCCGCTCCTCCGCCGGCGAAAGCGACACCGATTCGCTCTACCTCACAACTGTAGGGCGGGCGCTGCGCCTGCCCAGCCGGAACTCGGCAACCGAAGCGGTCGCCCTACAACCGCTGCACGTCGCTAGTGGCCGATGAAATCCCAAGCGAACTCATGACCCCTAAGTTATCAGACCCAGCATTGGAGCATGAGGAAGAGTAAGCAAGCAGAAGTCATTTCCGCATATCCTGTTTGCGAATCGCAGCGTTCCCGCAGATCATTTCAGAGTGACCGATGACGTTGACTCCTTCACGAAACAGATTTGTGAAGTGATCGTGGGCAAGAATCAGGCGGTGAAACTCGCCGTCGCCTGTTTGCTCGCGCGTGGTCACCTTTTAATCGAAGACATCCCCGGTGTCGGCAAAACAACACTCTCGCAGGCATTGGCCCGCTCGCTGGCGCTCGCCTTTCAGCGCATTCAATTTACCAGCGACCTGCTGCCAGCCGATATTCTTGGCAATTCAATTTTCGATCGCGGCGAGCAACGCTTTGTGTTCCATCGCGGCCCGCTTTTCTCACAAGTGGTGCTGATCGACGAGGTCAATCGCGCGACTGCCAAAACGCAAAGCGCGCTGCTGGAAGCAATGGAAGAACACCGTGTTTCCATCGACGGCGTGACCTATGACTTGCCGGAACCGTTCTTTGTGATAGCGACACAGAATCCGCAACATGCGGTCGGTACTTTTCCGCTGCCCGAATCTCAGCTCGACCGGTTTCTGATGCGGATCGAGCTGGGCGTGCCCGACCGTGCCAGTGAACGCGCCATGCTTCTGGGCATGGATCGGCGCGAGATGCTTAAGGAATTGAAGCCGGTAATGAACCCGCGAACATTGATCGAGGTTCAAGATAATGTGCGAAAGGTGCACGCGTCCCCTGCCCTGCTCGATTACCTGCAGGACTTGCTTGACGCATCTCGGCAACGCCACAGTACGGGTTTGTCACCACGCGCTGGTCTGGCGCTTATGCACGCGTCCCAGGCGTGGGCGCTGATGCACGGACGGGACATGGTTCTTCCCGAAGACATTCAAGCTGTCGGGATCGCAGTCACGGCGCATCGGTTGGGACACGATATCGAACAACCCGGCCAAAGCGGACGCACGTTTGCTGATAATCTGCTTCACAGCGTGCCCGTCCCGTGAAAGCACGAAAACTTCCGCTCATTTATCCGACCGTCGGTTTTGCCGGACTGCTGTTTGTGCTGGGTGCAATGTGGTACGCGGCGTCGAGCCAAAATAACGCGGCTGTTTACCTGCTTTTTTTCGCCCTGACGGCGGTATTTCTGGTTTCGATTCCGCACACTCTGATCAATCTCGCAGGCGTGACCATAACGCTCGAATCTGTGCATCCAGCGTTCGTGGACCAGGAAGTCTCGCTGCCGATTGAGATCATGAACGATTCCCGTGCAACTCGCCATGGAATTGAGCTGGCCCTGTCGGGGCCGAACAGAGAGCGCCAACGCATCGATTACATTCCAGCCGATAAGGGAGCCCGCGTAACGCTCCGATTTCACGCACGGCGGCGCGGCGAACACAAGGTAGGAACATTGTGCCTAACGAGTGCTTACCCGCTCGGTTTCATTCGCCTTGTGAAGAAATTTCCGTCTTCTCAAAGCTACATTGTTTATCCCAAACCCGCGGGCGAAGTTCGGCTTCCAGCAAGCTTCGTGCACCGGCAAGAGAGCCGGCCACTGACCGACTTTGGAGAAGGCGATGATTTTGCGGGAGTGCGTGCATACGTGTCCGGTGAATCTCAGCGGCACATCGATTGGAGAGCTGTCGCCCGCGGGCAGCCGCTGATGACGAAACAATTCATAGCTGAAGCGGAAGGCGCAGTGTATCTCGATTTTTTCGCTATCAACACCGCCAATGCAGAAGAGAAGCTGTCGCAGTTAGCGCTTTGGGTGATTGAAGCAGAGCGCGCGCGGCGTCCTTATGGTCTTCGTCTTCCGGGCACCAAAATTCCGCCGGCTATCGGGCAATTGCATTTTCACCAGTGTCTGCGGGCACTCAGTTTGTTCGAGTTAAAATCGTAACGAGAGCATGAGCATGAGTAAGAGAGATAGGAGTATTCCACGGCGACCGCTGCTTTGGCTGGCCGCGGCATTGCTCTTTACACTGCCTCCCATGTTCGGTTCTCTCGTGGGCTGGGTTCCATACGTTTTTCTGCTCGCGCTTGCAATGAAATTCTGGATGGAGCCAAGAGGTTATCGTCTTCGCTTTGCAACTTTGAAGCTGATACTCGCGGCCGCAGCGCTCCTCGCCATCTTCGGCAGTTATGGTTCGCTGAAGGGCATCGAGCCGGGCATATCCCTCCTTGTGGTGCTGATGTCGCTTAAGGTCTTGGAAGCGCAAACTGCCCGCGAATTCCAAGTCATGGTGCTAATGGGATGGGTGCTTTGTCTTTGCGGATTTTTTCTTTCCCAGGACTTCGCGATTGCGCTTTGCCTCCTGTCCGCATTCGCGTTGCTACTTGTGGCGTTAATCCAGTTTCATCGCGGATCTTCACCGGGCGCTTTCTGGCCCCCTCTGGGCACGACATGCAGACTCCTTGTTCAAGCGGCCCCGCTAGTGGTTCTCTTGTTTATTTTGTTTCCCCGGATCAATACCGGTTTGCGGATTGAATTTCGCGCTATTCGTTCGGCAAGCTCCAGCTTTTCCGATCGACTCTCTCCGGGCAGCATCGCAGCGCTTGCAAATTCTTCGGACATTGCTTTCCGCGCGGAGTTTCCTGGCAGCAAAACTCGACCGCCCGGTCCCATGTATTGGCGTGGCATCGTCATGTGGCATTGCGATGGCATGGAATGGCGGGCGCCGTCCGAAATGGCGTCGATCTCTCGTTCAACGAAGCAATCCCCCGGCGGAAATATAATCAGACAGCGGATTACGCTCGCGCCGCATGGTGCGCACTGGATGTTCGCACTCGACCGGCCGTTTGAAATTCCACCCGGTGCGATCCTTGCGCGTGGGCATTATCTCTGGAGCATTCAGACAATTCGAAAGGCCCGGCGATATGAAGTTGTTTCATCTTCCGGGGCTGCTGGAAAAGAATTGGCGCCGAATGAACGCAGGGAAGCGCTCGACCTTCCGCCATCAATTAGTCCGAGTGTGCGCGACCTGGCTCAATCCTGGACGGCACAGAATTCCAATCCGCGCGCCATAATAAACAGTGCGCTCCAGTTTTTCCGGGCGCAAGGTTTTCGCTATTCGTTGTCGCCGGGCGAATATCGAAAGAACGATCTGGAACAATTTCTCTTTCGTCGTCGGGTTGGCTTTTGCGAACATTACGCCGCCAGTTTTGCTACATTAATGCGATTAGCGGGAATTCCTGCGCGGGTGGTCGTCGGATATCTGGGAGGTGAGTATAACGATCTGGGCCGTTTCTTTCTCATGCGACAAGCAGACGCGCATGCGTGGTGCGAGGTCTGGCTTCCAGATAGCGGATGGACGCGAGTGGATCCAACTACTGCCGTAGCTCCGGGACGAGCGAGTCTCGATCTAAATTCGTTTTTGGAGAGGCGGATCGCTTCCGGGCAAATGGAAGCTCGCCGAAGCGCGCTCGTCACCCAGTTGGCCCGGTCCGCACTATTCACAAACATCCGCCTCGCTTTCGAGACACTGAGTTATGAGTGGGACACTCGACTCCTTGCCTTCGACGCTGACGTACAAGAAGTATGGTTGGACTCCATCGGGCTCGCGAACCGCGGACCGTTCGTTCTCATCATCGAAATCCTGATTGTCGCAATCGCATTGCTTGTAATCTATTTCGCCTGGATGCAATTGCACACGCGCTCACCCGCGGATCGGGTCAAGGCGTTGTACGAACGTTTTTGTCGAAAGGCTGCCCGCCTGGGTGTGCGGCGTGATCCGTGGGAAGGCCCATCAGATTTCTCACAGCGCGCCGCGCAGTTGTTGCCTGACGAATCGGAACGCATTCGCCAAATCTCCAATACGTACATTGCGCTGCGGTATGCGCCCGAACCCGTCGGCGTAGCTCTCGACAGATTCGCGAAAGAAGTGCGTTCGTTTGCCGTGCGTCGCTAGGGATAGCGGCGCTCCGCCCCGACATCACAGCGCAATGTCCTTACGATGTTGGTTTAGGACGCTCGTCCGAATTGGAAGCCTGAGCGCTTGGCTTCCCTCCAAATATTTTTCAGGAACTGGATGCTGAGGGCTTTCGTGTTGCCAGTAAATGCTCACGATCCACCAACGAGTGCCATCGTAGAACAGCTGAATGCTGTTAATGCCGCGCATAAACGGCTTGGGATCATCGGCACTGTGGCGCGATTCGTAAGTACTCCAAACATGAGCAATATGCCCAAACTGTTCCGTACGCCGCGTAATTTCTTTTTCAAAGAATCCGTTCGTCGCGAAGTGCGAAGCGCCACGGGAAATAAAGCCATCGGTGTCGAGCATCTGCGGCGCAAGGTCGCCCCCGCGATTTGCCTCTCCGGCGTTTTTCACTGTGGGAACAAAGCGTGCGCCTGGAATGAATAAAGAGCGCAGTCGATTCCAGTCTCGCGTGCCCGCCGGGCCTGAGATGGAATCGTATGCAGCCGTGACGATGGCATGGATTGACTCGACGTCGGCGGGATTAGCAGGCGAAACTTCCATCGTTACTTATGGCCTCCGACAAATTTCCAACACTTTCATCGCAGCATTATGCCCCGGGATCCCGCTCACGGCGCCGCCGCGATAGGCGCTTGATCCACAGAAAAACACATTTTCGTAATCAGTTTCGACGCCCCAAGTCCCGACCTGCTCTTTGCGCTCCGCAAAAGGAAACGTTGGTGCATTCTGAAAAATATTACCTTGAAACATTCCCAGCGCATCCTCGATATCGACAGGGCTTTTGCTTTCGATGGAAAGACTGCCATCGCGGGCCGCGGCTAGACAATCTTGCAGAGGCTCGTCCAGCCACTGATTAATGCTCTCGATGAATTTCCTCTCTGCATGCTTTCGCATGGCCCTGTTATCGCGCGCGAACAAGCTCCACGGGGCATCCAGTCCGAACAACGTCATCGTATGGAAACCCTTCTCCCGCAGCTCGGGTGCAAGAATGCTGTCGTCGGTCAATGTGTGGCAATAAACTTCGCATGGTGTTTTGTTCGGCAACCGCCCGTTACATGCTTGATCGTAGCTGGCATTCATTTGTTCGTAGCTTTCGTCGCTGTGAAATGTCCCGCACCAAGCCTGGGCTAACGGATACCTTTTCGCCTTTAACGTCGGCAATCGTTGCAGCAGCATGTTGATCTTGAACACGGAACCTTCGTCCGTGGCATCCGGTTGGTATAGTTTGCCTGTATACCTTGCCAACACGTTGCGCCCAAAGTTCACCAGGAGATACCGCGCTTCGACGGTTTGTTGTTCTCCGTCCTTGTAAAATTCAACTGTTCGCTGCTTCCCAGCCAGGTCGAGGCCCCGAAGATCGATATTTGTCAATATTTCCGCGCCAGCCTTACGCGCTGCTTGCTCCAGTTCCCCTGCTACTGCCCCCATTCCGCCCACCGGCACCTTCCATTCGCCTGTTTTGTTGCCAATCAGATGATAAATGAAACAACGATTCTGCAGGAGCGACGGATCATGGGGATGCGTCAGGACACCGATCTTTGCATCTGTGAAAACAAGACCACGCAGCAGATCGTTTTGTAAATACCGCTCGATTGCGGTCCCGAGCGGTTCCTCTACCAAACTACGCCACGCTTCCCGGGAAACATCATTGGCATCAAAGCGACGCCGAAACTCCTCCTTCGCAATCAATGGTTCCAGCATCGTGTCCCAAACTTGTTCGGCAAAAACGCGTGAAAGATTGTAAAACGCTTTCATCCGTTCAAACTCCGTATTGTTCCCGGTCAGGTCGAACACGGACTGGCGGCTTAATTCTTCGTCCACGTTACTCAACAGCAGACCATCGTGTTCTCCGTGATTGAGATAAGGCGTGAACGACGCCGTTGCGCGTTGGCGCAATTCGAGATTTAATCCCAGATCTCGAATGATTTTGTCCGGGAACAAACTGATCAAGTACGAATATCGCGACAGTCGCGCGTCATAATCGGGAAACACTTTCTGCGAAGTCGTTGCGCCTCCGACGTAATTGTTTTTTTCGAGAAGCAGAACACTTAAGCCTGCATGCCCAAGATAGCTCGCTGCCACAAGACCATTGTGCCCCGCACCCAAAATGACCACGTCGTAATTACTCTTAATCGTGCTCGCGCTCATGATCGTAATCGTAATCGGGTAAGAATCGACAAGGACTCAACAACGAAACTATTCGCGAGCAGGCGCGCACTTCTCAACCTCGAAATTGCCTTCACATAAAACACAAAACTTCATACATCAGCGATGTAACCTTTAACGATAACCGACACGGAAGCGATGAATGCATTCGAGTATCTCTCGGTTCTTATTTCCATCATTCTCGCCTTGGGCATGACACGCGTGCTGGGCGGCGTGGGCGAAATGCTCCAAGCTCGCTCTCATCGGCGGATCTACTGGGTGCATGCCATCTGGATCATTAACCTGTTCCTGTATCTCGTGATTGCCTGGTGGATCTTCTACCGATGGCGCAATCAGGAACCGTGGAGGTTCTTGCTGTTTATCTTCGTTCTGATCTCGCCGACGCTCTTGTACCTCGCGTCGCAGCTGCTTTTTCCACGAGAGGGCGATATCGATCTTGCCATTGATTACAAGACGCATTACTACGCGAACCATCGCGCCTTCTTCATTCTGTTCGCTCTATTTACACCGGTCGATTTTGTTGACTCATTGCTTAAGGGCGTCCCGCACTTTCTTGCATTAGGGCCGATATATCTTGTCAGTAGCCTCCTTTACTTCACCGGCCTGACGACGGCTGCGATCACAAAAAACGAGCGCTATCATGAGTTCTATGCCGTCTTCTTTCTAGCTCAAACCATCGTCATCAGCTTCCTCATTTTCCAGACGCTCGTGTGAGTACGCATCAGACGAAGATATGTTTCTTTTCCGTTCGCTGAGCCAGTTTACAGTTTACAGTGCTCAGGTTTTCGCGCCGATCTGCAGCACGACACGAAACCTTGCTTTGCCACTCATCATTCGGTCATAGGCTTCGGCTGCTCGATCGAGCGGAAAGATTTCGTTCATGGAATGCACGCCCGACGAGGCACTGAAGTTAAGCGTATCTTGCGAGTCGATCGCCACGCCAGAGTACCACCCTTTCACCGACCGCCGGCCACCGATAAGCAGAATGGGATCAACTGAGAGTGGGCCGCCTGCGCCAATGACCATCAGCACACCGTTAGCAGCGAGCCCGCCCAGCACCGCAGTCATGGCGTCACTATTTGTCACGGTCGCGATCACCGCCTTCGCACCGCCGAGCTTGTTCAATTCCGCTGCCGGGTCCGACGCCTGGCTGTCAATGTAATGGAACGCACCGAGCTGTCTGGCAAAGGCTTCTTTGTCTTTTCCGCGCGCGATAGCAACTGTTTCAAAACCCATTTTCGCCGCGAACTGAACACCGAGGTGCCCGAGCCCGCCGATACCAAGCACGGCAACAAGATCGCCAGGACTCGCGCCGCTGTTGCGAAGTGCATTGAAGGTGGTGACTCCGGCGCACATTAGCGGAGCACCGTCGATGGCGGAAATATCGTCTGGCGCCGCAGCAAGCGCTTCGGCCGGCGCAACCACGTATTCAGCGTAGCCGCCGTCGAAGGAGATGCCAGTGGTTAAGAGATTAATCTGACAAGCAAAGAAATCGCCACGCCGACAGTTGTCACAGTACCCGCAATTTCCACCGTGCCAGCCGATGCCGACGCGTTGCCCGGATTTCCATCCCGCAACACCGCTGCCGATGGCATCAACAACTCCGATGATTTCATGTCCAGGCACCCGCGGATATTGAAGGCCAGGCCAAAGTCCTTCCTTGACGAACGAGTCGCTGTGACAAACACCACATGCCTCCACTTTAATTCGCACCCACCCGGGCTTTGGTTCCGGAATCTCACGCTCGACGATTTCAAACGGCCCGCCTCCGTGCGGGACTTGGACAGCACGCATTGTCTTAGCCATAATTTTTCAATCGTCTTGCTTTCCCGAAAAGACAAGACCTGTAGCGACAGTCTATGACCGCCGAATCCGCAAACCAAATCGATTACGATCACGAGCAGGAGCAAGAGCACGAAATGAAAACAATTATTCTCCCCGATGGCGAACACGTGCCGATATTGGGTCAGGGCACTTGGCGCATGGGCGAGAACAAGGGGGAGCACAAGGATGAAGTCGCCGCCTTACGACTCGGAATCGAGCTCGGCATGACGTTGATTGATACCGCCGAGATGTACGGCGACGGCGGCGCTGAAAAAGTTGTGGCCGATGCGATCGAAGGTCAGCGCGATCGCGTATTCATCGTGACGAAAGTTTATCCGCATAACGCTTCACGCACGGGATTACCCAAAGCGTGCGAGCACAGCCTGGAGCGTCTCCGCATCGAGACAATCGATCTTTACCTCTTACACTGGCGCGAAGAGACTCCGCCGCTCGCGGAAACAGTGGAAACATTCGAGAAGCTTCGCTCCGCCGGCAAAATCAAGCGTTGGGGTGTCTCAAATTTCGATCTCGATGACATGAAAGAATTGTTCGCGATTGAGAACGGCCGTAACTGCGCCACTAATCAAGTACTCTACAACCTCGAAAATCGGGAGATCGAATTCGATCTTCTCCCGTGGAGTCAAAAGAACAAGATTCCGATCATGGCTTACTCTCCGGTTGGTCACGGCCGCGGTTTGCTCGAAAACGCGATACTAAAAAAGATCGCCAAACGCCATGACGTAACCCCGTCGCAAATCGCGCTCGCGTGGGTGCTGCGTCAGCCAGCAGTCATAGCGATTCCCAAAGCGAGCAAGGAAAAGCACGTCCGTGACAACGCCCAATCAATCGAGGTTAAACTGACCAAAGAAGATCTGGCCGAGCTCGATCGGGAATTTCCACCACCCAAGTCCAAAAGTCATTGCCGATGCTGTGACTGGCGCCCTCGATGGTAACATCGAGTCGAAATAAGCTTGACACAAAAGTCCGCTAAAGCGTACAACCGGGCCACTTGACGCCAAAAGGAGAGGCCCAATGGACGCTTTTAGAGGCTCACTCTTTATCGCCTGCATCGGCGCTATAAATCTTGCGTCGAGTATTGGCATCCCCGCCAAGGGCGATGTCGTGACCGACTGGAACACTGCCGCACTCGACGCCATTCGCGCCGGCACCACGGTGCCCACGGCGCCGCCGATCGCTTCCCGCAGTCTTGCCATTCTTCACGTCTCAATCTACGACGCAGTTAACGGCATCGCCCGCACGCACGAACCTTACTTGGTGCAAAGCGCAGGCCCGGCCAGCGCTTCGCGTGAAGCCGCTGCCAGCACCGCGGCGCACGATGCGCTCGTCAGCTTGTTCCCGGATCAAGATGACGTAGACAGCTTCGATGAACTTCATGCCGCGATTCTCGCCGCAATCCCCGATGGGCCACAAAAAACCGCAGGCGTCGTTTGGGGTGAATTTGTCGCGAGCCAAATCCTTGCGGCTCGAGCCAATGATGGTTGGGACGCCTCCGTGCCGCCGCCTGGTGGCAGCGGTCCTGGCGTGTGGGTGCCGACTCCTCCTTTGTTTCTTCCTTATGCGCTACCGCAATGGGGATTCGTCGTTCCGTTCGCAATGACTAGTAGCTCGCAATTCCGTCCACCTGGCCCGCCGTCTCTTGATAGCCAGCAGTACGCGGACGATTACGACGAAGTTAAGGAACTCGGCGCGGCAGTCGGCTCGACGCGCACGGAAGAGCAAACCCAGATCGCTTTGTTCTGGGCCGACGGCGCCGGCACCGAAACGCCCCCCGGCCACTGGAACAGCATTGCGCAAATTATCGCCGACGCACAAGGCAACACGCTGGAAGAAAATGCGAGGTTGTTTGCTCTCTTGAACATCGCCATGGCCGATGCTGCCATTTGCGCGTGGGACGCCAAGTACACGTTCGACTTTTGGCGACCGGTAACCGCGATTGCTTTCGTCGAACCAGAACTGAACTGGATGTCGTTCATCATCACACCGCCCTTCCCTGATTACGTCTCTGGGCATAGCACGTTCAGCGCTGCAGCGGCGACTGTGCTCCCGCTGTTTTACGGCACAGAAGATTTGCCCTTCACAACCGGCTCCGATTTTTTGCCCGGCGTGTACCGTAGCTTTGCAACTTGTCTCGATGCAGCCGAGGAAGCGGCAGTGAGCAGGATATACGGAGGCATTCATTTCCGATCGGCAAGCGAAGACGGCTTGCAGGCCGGCATCAGCATCGGCGAATGGACCGTTACCCATTATTTGCAGCCGACGGGCCGGCGCTCCCGGCATTGACACGGCCTTCGTAGCTCAACGCCACGATTAGCTGCTGTTAGCTTGGAAAAATATTGACCAGAATCAGAATTCCCGATTCGATGGGGCACATGAAAATAAGAACGATCGGATTAACTCTGGCGTTTTGCTTTTTGGGAACTGCAGCGTGCCTCGCGGCCGATCCGCAGATCGGAACGTGGAAGCTTAACGAAACAAAATCGAAGATTACACCCGGCACTTTGAAAAACACGCAAGTTGTTTATTCAAGCATGTTCGGGCAGGTGAAAGTGAAGTCGGATGGCATCGATGCAAATGGTAAGCCTTCGCATGTCGAATGGTCGGGCAAGTTCGACGGCAAAGATTATCCTGTTAGTGGCGACCCGAACTCAGACGCTCGCTCCTATACAAAGATAAATGATCGGACCCTCATGACCGCCGCCAAAAAAAATGGCAAGGTCACTGTCAGAGGTAAGATTGTGGTCTCAGCTGATGGCAAAACCCGCACTGTCACCTTAGACGGCACCACTCCTAAAGGTAAGAAATTCAAGAATGTTGCGGTTTACAATAAGCAGTGAGCAGACGCGTTGTCTGCTAGCCACACCAAAATTTAGCGGAATAGCGTGGCCTGCGTTCAGAGTAAAGCCGAAAGGTGGTCTCGAACTCCTTGTTAGTTGGGCAATTTAATTGATTGTTTGAGAATCACTTGCGGTTTGGGTTTGCTCACCTCAAGCTGCAGCGCGGCGGGTTCATCTTCTTCTGCCGCTCACCGACTGACTCGAGCGCACCGGCGCGCGCCCTCAACGCGCCGGCATTGCACCTCCCCACGCCGAGGGCGACTGGTTGAGTGGAGTGACCAGCGACCGGGAAGCGTTCGCCTTCATTTCCGTAGCCGCCGGAGTTGTCGGCGGTGTGCCTGTGATGCGAGCCAGGAATCCGTGGGCAATGCCGGAAGCATCGACGTAACGACCACAGATAATCCCCTGCGAACTAATTCCGTTAAGCGATGTGAAGGTTGACCCGGGATAATCGAAAGTGAAGAAGTTGTTTGGCGGGACAAAGAAAAGTCCATGAGTCACGCCTGAGCTGTCCGCATATCTGCCCACCACCCAGTTCCTATTGTTAAGCCCAAACAGGACTGTCCCAGTGGAGCCCGGAGGATCGATCGGGAAGTGCAGCGCCCCATTGGTATCCCGGTAGTAGCCGTGAAGGATTCCTGCGCTGTCTATATAATATCCCACCAGCAACTGTTTTGAATTATTGATCTCGTAAGCAAAGGTCGAGACAGCTCCCGGGACAGCAAACGACGTTATGGTTCCGCGACGGTCAATGAACCCCTGGAAAACCCCGCTGCCGTCAGGATCAAACCCACCGGTAACGTCGCCGGGCTCGTTTATCCCAAGGAGATTGGTCTGGACCGCGCCGGGAACATCGTATTCTGTGAAGGTGCTGCCCGACAGGAAAAACGAGTGAATGGTACCATCGCTGGCGGCGTAGTCACCGACTACTGTGCGTGGGTTATTGATGCCTCGCCCTTCGGTAAAACCCACGGTATCGTTTGGGTCAACGATCGGCTCGCTAAAGCTACCATTGCTGAACCGGACAAAACCGCGCGTCACCCCGTTCGAATCGATGAACTCGCCAACGACGTCGCCTCTTTCGTTAATCTTTTGCGGCAAGGTCGAATTTCCGGTCCCGGGATAATCAAAAGTCGTGATCACTTCAATAGAGCCTGAGTTCGCTGCTTGCTGAGCGAACGTCCCCATCATTGGGACCACGAATAGAACTGCCAGAATGCTGTTGAATATGTGTTTTGGTTTCATGATGCTTATTGCCTCCTTAATTGAATTTGCCTATCGCTAAAACGCGGATGTGGCAAAACACCAGATCCACTTAGCGAATTTCGACATGGCCACTTTGCGTGTTATCTGGGGCGTTTATCTGACTGTGTTCTGACTACCCAAGGGAAGTGTTTTCTGACTATTCCCGTCTCCATGCGTGACGACTAGTCCCTCTTGTTTGAATCCACATGCGCCTTGCGGTGCATCGAAAAGGTGAAATGCCATACCCTTCAACTAGCTTTCACCGTTTTGCCCAGTACCGCATCCTTGTTGGCGGCCTCATCCTCTATGCCTGCGCCTTCGCCGTCCTTTTACGAAACGAGAGTTTCGACGCAACCGGCGCCGTCGTCGTGCTCATCGTCTTCGGAATTGTGCTCCCGCTTATTGCATGGGTCACAACCCGCCGCGTCATTCCGCTCTCAATTTCCGTAAAACCGAGCAAATCCCAGTTAATCATCCTAATCGGATACATTGTTGTCTTATCGGTTTACCTGGTCGGCAGTCCGCAATGGATCGATCAGCATCTTCCTTCCACGTGGATTGATTCCTCAAGGATCAAGTTTTTTATTATACTAGCAAAGAAGCTTCTCGTTTTCGTTGTCATTCCGTTTGCAATCTTTCGATTCGGTTTCGGTTATCGAATTGCCGATTTCGGATTGCAACGCGAAGGTTTCCGTGCACTCGGGCGTGGTCATTTGCCGGTTGTTCTTGTTGTGGGCGGAGCTTTCCTGGCTTTCCAATACTTTTTCAGCGGTGGCGGTGCTTCGTTTCGACATGGACACTTCACCGTCTATCAACTGCTTCTCGGCCTGCCCCTTTGTTTCATTTGGCTTTTCGTCGAAGCCGGACTAGTCGAAGAATTTTTCTTTCGCGCCCTCGTCCAATCACACCTGGCCGCCGCATTGAAATCCGAAGTAAGCGGGGTGGTCCTGATGTCGCTGAGTTTTGGTTTGGCGCACGCCCCCGGCTTTATCTTTCGCCACGCCGGTGAGGTTGAAGGTCTGGGCTCAAATCCGAGCGCGCTGAACGCGATTGCCTATTCGATCGTTGTTCTGGCAGTAAGTGGAATTACTTTCGGTGTGATCTGGGCCCGAACGAAAAATCTCTTCACGGTTCATCCACGCTGCCGGCGATCTTCTGCCAAATTTTGGTGGCTTCGCCCAGACGTGGCTTTGAGAATCAGCCGCCAGGTTTCGCTTGTGTTACGTAACGCTTCATGTTTCCGACGTGGGTGCCGTTCCGAGGAGCGAGGTAGCTTGATTTCTTTCAGGTCACGCCCTGCCATATTTTTGCTTTGTCCGGCGCGCGCGAAAAGTAACAGCGCGGCCGCGAATTGTAAGGTAGTGTTTTGACCTTTATGACCACTCCTTCCACCATGGCCAAGGCAAGTCGCAGCTCCCTACCCACTGGCGTGGAGGTCTTGGGAGAAATAACGCCGGCTTTTTCTAAAATCTTAACCCCGGAAGCGCTTGCCTTTGTCGCAAAACTGCAACGTCACTTCGGCACGCGGCGCAAGCAATGTCTCGAGCACCGGCAGGAACGGCAAAGGCGGCTTGATCAGGGCGACGGGCTAGACTTCTTGCCCGAGACGAAACAGATCCGCGAAGGCGACTGGAAGTGTGCGCCGATCCCGAGCGACATCCAAGACCGCCGGGTCGAAATCACCGGGCCGACCGATCGCAAGATGGTTATCAACGCGCTGAATTCCGGCGCAAAGATCTTCATGGCGGATTTTGAAGA
>JBKPDP010000047.1:0-31545 GCA_046727935.1 Verrucomicrobiota bacterium
TTTTGTGGTTCCACCGGCTGCTTGTTCCGGAGCCATATAACTGGGTGTGCCCAGCACTTCCAGCGTGCGAGTAACTGTGCTCTCCAATTCGACTAATCGGGCCAGGCCAAAATCAGTGAGATGCGGTTCACCCTTTGCATCTAGCAGGATGTTTCCCGGCTTGATGTCGCGATGGAGGATGCCGTGTTCATGCGCGTAATGCACAGTGCGCGCCACCTTGGCGATGAGTTCCACCGCTTGCCGGATTGAAATCGGCGTGTGTTTAACTACCTCGTCAAGCTGGCCGCCTTCGACGAACTTCATGCTGAAGTAGCATTGCCCATCGCGTTCGCCTACCTCGTAGATGGGCACGATGCATGGATGGTCGAGGCTGGCGGCAGCTTCGGCTTCTAACCGAAAGCGCTTGAGGTGCGCTGGTGTGGCCCACTGACCAAGTCCGATGACTTTTAGTGCGACTATGCGGTTGAGACTTTTCTGTCGAGCGCGAAACACGACGCCCTGACCGCCGCGACCGACTTCTTCTAGCAACTCGTAATCGCCTAGTTCTCCCAGCATCTTGGCTAGACGCGCAGTCGTCTTTACGCGCGACACAGCATTCGCGTTAATCGAGTGGGGATTTTCTTTGGGGCCGCTGTCATCCACCTTCGCTGAGGCTACGGCGGACAAGTCGTCAGCGGCTACAGCGTCCGGGAAGATCCCGAGCGCTGTTTCCAACACGCACCCTGTGCAGAGTCCTTCCGGTGCGTCGGAAAAGATTTTTCCGCTGCACTTTCGGCAAACTCTAATCACGCTCGCCATTACCAAAGAACGAGACGGCGAATCGGTGAAACGGGGAAACGGCGATCTCGCTCATTCGCCCATTCGCCGACTCGCCGTTTCATTCTCGTCATTACGCTCGCACTACAGCGATCAGATGACGCAGCTCGTCTTCAACATCCCCGGGCGTCGCAACCGTGTGAGCAATCTCCTCTCGCAATAACAATTGATAGCGCTGCCGAAATCGATGAAACGCCTGCCTGACCGCATTTTCAGTCATCCCTAGTTGCGCAGCAATGTCTGCTTGCGAGGGGGCGCCCGGTTCGTCCGGCAGCAGTTGCTTCAAAGAATCAAACAACGCAGCATTACCTGCCGCGCGGTATTCATCCTTTGATCGGCTAAGCACGCGTTCCAAGACCGTCGATGCCCAGCGCCGTTCGTAAATTTGCTCGGCAGTTACTGGGTCCGCAGGTTCGATCCGCTCGTCGCCGCTTAGTTCTTGGAGCGGGATAAGCGGTTGTCCTTTTCCCCGCTTGATCGCCATCGCACGACGGCGCTCGTCGGTCAGAAAATGTTTCAGTGCCCCAAGCAAATAAGAACGAAAGCGTCCCTTTTCCTTGCGAACGGCAGTGAGGCTTCTGCGCTCCAGTAAATCTGCGAAGAAACCCTGGGTGATATCCTTTGCTTCTTCTGGATCAACGCCCTGTCGCTGCACGAAGCTGTAGATTGGTCGCCAATAAATGCAGCAAAGTTTTTCCAACGCTTCTTGTGCCGCAGGCGATTCACCTTGCGCCTCTACTACGACGCTCCAGTGCGTGCTAGTAAACTGCGCTGCTACTTTTTGCCCGACAGTTGCCGAACCATTCGTGCTCAACTCGCGAAAATCCGATCGCGACGGCGACACGGATTCGCCCTGTCGTGAGCTTTGGGAGTGATCAGGAGGGCTCACGCAGCGATTCAAGTAAAAACTCGTGCGAAAATCAAGCCTATAGATGGCTCACAAAAGGGCGAAAGCGAGGGCAGCAAGTCTGGTGATTTTATTTTTGGAGAGACGTCAGACAGGTAAATTCAGTGTGATTGGATGAGGCGCACGTTCTTTATCGTCGGACCAACCGCAACCGGAAAATCCGAGCTGGCGGCCGACGTCGCGCACGAAATTGGCGCAGAAATTGTCAGCGCGGACGCGTTTCAAATTTATCGCGGGCTCAATCTGCTGACGGCGAAACCAGATGCTCCGACGCTTGCCAAGGCTAAGCATCATCTGATCGGCACAACGCCTCTTAACGAAGAGATGAATGCTGAAAAATATCGCCGCGCCGCGTCACGCGTGATCGATGAAATTCATTCGCGCGGCAAACCCGTGATCGTTGTTGGCGGAAGCGGCCTTTACATCAAAGCGCTCACTCACGGACTGGCGGCGTTGCCCGAATCCGATCCAAAGTTGCGCGAGAAATTGAATACTATGAGCTTGGACGAATTGCGCTCCCGACTTATTGAACTCGACCCAGAAGCGGTGCGGAAGATCGACATGAAGAATCGCCGTCGCGTCGTCCGAGCGCTGGAGATTCGTTTACTCACTGGGAAAGCCGCTTCGACACAGCATAAACAATGGGCCGTAGCCGCGGGCGTTGACCTCGGTAATCTTGGAGACGTCCGGCCGCGGTCAGCGCCCGCGGCTACAACGGACGGAGTCTTTGTCTTCGGCGAGCGGGAAGAGCTTTATGCCCGAATCAATCGTCGAGTGGAAGCAATGTTCGAAAACGGGGTCATCGAAGAAGTGCGCGCCACCGGGGAGGTGAGTTCGACTGTGTCGCAGATGATCGGTTTGCATGAAATTCGCCAGCTACTGGATGGCAAAATGTCGATCTCGCAATGTATCGCCGCGATTCAACAGGCGACCCGCCGATATGCCAAAAGACAGTTGACCTGGTTTCGGCGACAAACTAACTTTTTACCGCTGAACTTGTCGCTTCTTAGTCACAACGAAGCAAGGATTCTGCTCCGAATGCATTTGGAGCGCCGAAAGGTTTCGGGGGTTCGCGCAACAGGATGATCGAAACGCGTCCGAAGGAAACACAGGAGCGCGCGCTCCTGATTGGTCTGGAAAAGGAAGGCGTCTCGAAGTGGGACTTGCGGGATTCGCTGGATGAACTGCGAGAGCTGGCGAGTTCAGCCGGCGCGAAAGTGGTCGATACCGTCACGCAAAAGTTGCCGAAACCGACCGCACCGTACTACATCGGACGTGGCAAGGCAGAATCCATCAAGGACTCGTGCCAGAACCAGCAAGTGACCTCGGTCATTTTTAATGATGAGCTTTCACCTGCGCAGGGGCGAAACCTGGAAAATTTGTTCGCGCGCAAGGTTCTCGATCGAACGCAATTGATCCTCGATATCTTTGCGCAGCGTGCGCGCAGCCGGGAAGGCCGATTACAAATCGAGCTTGCCCAGTTGCAGTATCTTTTGCCGCGCCTCACGCGGATGTGGCATCACTTGTCACGGCAGACGGGCGGGATTGGCACGCGTGGACCGGGTGAAACCCAATTGGAAGTTGACCGCCGCCGCGTGCAGGAGCGAATCGCGCGACTCGAGCGGGAGCTGGAAGCGGTGCGGAAAACGCGCGCAATACAACGGGAGGGTCGCAAACGACATCAATGGCCAGTCGCGGCTGTAGTCGGCTACACGAATGCTGGCAAATCAACGCTGCTAAATCTGCTCACCGGCGCTGACGTGGTAGCCGAGAATAAACTTTTTGCGACGCTCGATCCTACGACGCGCAGCTTCGTTTTGTCTAACAAACAACGGGTCCTGCTCACGGACACGGTCGGGTTTTTGCGCAAACTTCCACACACGTTGATCGAATCGTTCAAGGCGACGCTCGAAGAAGTAAGCGAAGCCGATCTGCTCATTCACATCGTCGATCTTAGTCATCCGCGGGTGGACGAGCAGATGGAGGCGGTTGATGGCGTGATCAAGGAATTGGATGCCTACGGCAAGCAAACTCTGATCGTGTTCAACAAGATCGATAACTTGCCGAATCGTGAGTTGGCGGACGCTTACCTGAAGCGCTTTCCCGGAAGCGTCGCGATCTCTGCGCGAACGGGAGAAGGTGTTAACAAGCTCGTCCAGGCGCTTGAAGATGCGCTTAGCTCCTGGCGGTTGCGTTCGCGGTTTCGTATCCCATCGAATGAATCTGCCTTAATCGCGGAGATCCATCGAGTCGGCCACGTGCTGGAACTGCGCTATGAAGGCAGCGACGCCGTGATCGTTGCCCACGTTCCACCCGATCTAGCGCAAAAGCTCGAACATTACGTGGCGCGAGATTAGGTGGGCGACCAAAGATCGTGTCATCCCGAGTGGAACGAGGGACCTCACAATCGAAGCTCGTGACATCCGATCTAAATAGCGTGCCCAAAAGCCTATGAGAGATCCTTCACTCCGTTCAGGATGACGGCTTACGCAGTGCGGGACTGATCAACTAGATCACGGACACGGGATTCGAGGCTGGCTGCGATCTGCGACCAGCCCATGCGATCGTTGGATGTTGATGCAAACTGGAGCGCATCTCCGATCACCAATTTGATCGCTACAGGTCGCGGAAGATTTCGATGTGGCGGTAGAGCCTCAAAAGTTCCAGCAAGACCGCAAGGGACAACGGGCACGTTTGTTTCCGCAACGAGCATCCCAAGCCCGTGCTTGAAGGGCATCATGGAACCGTTGCGACTGCGTCCACCTTCCGGGAAGATGATGAAGATGGCTTTTTCTTCCTGTAATTTCTGGCGCAAATCGGCAAGCGCGTGTGGGCCGCAATTCTTTCGCCACATCGGTAAGGCGTTGAGCATGATTGCCGAAAACGTACTCGTTACTGTGCTTTGAAAAAACACATCGCCCGCAGCGATAGGAAACGCACGTTCACGATGACGGGGAATCAATGCTGCTCCAAGAACCAGTGCGTCGAGATGACTACAATGATTCGCTGCGAGGACAAAAGGCCCGTGCGCCGTCAGCTTTTCACGGCCTACGATCGTGAGTCGATGCGCGATCGCGAAATAACTTCGTATTAGGGAGAAACAAACCTGATGCGTGAGACTCTCGAGAAGTCCGCTCTCGCGACGAATACTGCGAAACCGCTCACTCGGAGTCAGGCCCGTGTCGCGCGCAGGCTGAAGTTTCCAAGGCTCCATCCGGATTTCCTATCCGCTAAAGATTTGTTGCTGTTGCCCGACACCGAAGCCCACAAAGTAATTGACGTAGTGAAACACAGCCGGCGCGACAAGAATCAGACTGTCGAACCGGTCGAGAATGCCGCCGTGTCCCGGAATGAGTTTCGCTGTGTCCTTGAGGCCGAGGTCACGTTTGATTGAGGAAAGCATCAGATCACCCAATTGCCCCACGATGCTGACAATGATGCCAAGGCCCACCAAGCGGACGGGCATGTCGAGCGCAGCGCCGAACCAGACAAAATGCGCGCCAAGCCCAACGAGTGGCGTGGTTAGCGCGATTGCTCCGAGTGCGCCTCCTACTGTTTTGTTGGGGCTGGTGTTGGGGACGAATTTTCGACGACCAAATAAATGACCACAGATGTAAGCAAAGATGTCGTTGAGCTCCACGGCGAAGATAATGAGTAAAAGGATCGGTCGGTAGTTCCAATCGTTCGCCATGTACCCAAGGTCGCCGAGCGCGGTTCCGAAAAGAGCGAAGCCGAGCACACCCAAGCCGACGCGCTGGATGTAGCCTTTAGGTTGATCGGGAATCAATCCACCGGTGGCAATCAGCGCGACGGTCAATGGAAACAACGCAACAAAGAGTCGATACCAATTATCCAGCACCGAAAAGGTGATCAGGAGAATACCAATGACCACGATGAAACTGATGGTCCGCTCCCGAAACAATCCGGTGATACGGGCATATTCGCGATAACAAAGAAAACTTAGCGTGGCTACGGCCAGAATCG
Source organism: Verrucomicrobiota bacterium (assembly GCA_046727935.1). Classification (GTDB taxonomy): domain Bacteria; phylum Verrucomicrobiota; class Verrucomicrobiia; order Chthoniobacterales; family UBA10450; genus Udaeobacter. The sequence goes on from JBKPDP010000047.1 coordinate 5,708, forward strand.
TCCAAAACGCGCCTGTCAGAATGGGAATCAGAATGAACAGCGCCAGCCAAATCCAGGAGCGGTAACGATCCCAGAGTTCCTTTCTCTTATCGCTGGTGCTGTTGGCTACCCGGGTCCCGATAAGAATCAGCACTGGTGCTACCAGGAACAGAGTGAGAGCTGTCAGCGTCAGAACAACGGTCACGCGATCGTCAAAAGCGTAACGAAATCCAAAGAGTCGTTCGCGTGTGACCTGGCTCATTTCAGCGCGTGTGCGATTCGGCCGACTCGGCGAATGACCGTGATTACGCAGCCCACCACGATCACGACAAGCCCCAAAGTCATCACACCGATTTGCGAATCATTAAAGGCAATCATCTGCCAGGAGTGTGGCGTGATTGCCGCGTATACGCAGAGGAGCGTGATGACTAACATGCGATGTTGTTTCGCCATCGGTCCGCAGAACTCGTTAGGCGCGCCTGCGATTTTGCCTGCAGCACGAACGTAAGCAGTGAAGATTGCCAGAATGGTTGCGACATAACCAAGCGTAATATTTCCGCCCCACGCGAAGCCGGCTCCGATGAAAACGGCCGCGTCGGAAATGCGATCAGGAACTTCGTTGTAAAGCTCACCGGCTTTCGACGTGCGACTGGAAACGATTGCAACCATCCCATCGAGCATGTTTGCAGTCAGGCGTAATTGCGCGCCGAGCGCGGCGATGAGCCACAAGATTCGGTAGTCAGCAACTGAAGTCACGCCGAGCGCAATGCCTGCGACAATGCAAGCGCACATGCCCGCGATGGAAATTGCATTCGGCGAAACATTTAGTGAAGCCAGCCAGGCGGTCGCCGACTGCGCCCATTTTCGATTACGGGTGGCGATTGGGCGGCGATCGATGTGTTCCGCGGCTGGTTCGTTCATCGTTGGATTGAAATCCATAGCAGGCTTGGCGAATAATAACCAGATGACAACTCGAGAGCGCGTGGCCCAGCTTGTGAAAGCCTGGCCGAAAGTTTATCCGATTGCGCACTGCGAACTGGATTTTCGGAACCCGCTCCAACTACTCGTGGCGACGATCCTTTCAGTGCAGTGCACAGACAAGCGTGTCAACATGGTCACACCCGCGTTGTTCAAGAAATATCGGACGGCAAAAGACTATGCCGACGCGCCGCAGGCCGAGTTTGAGAATGCAATTAAGTCGACGGGGTTTTATCGCAGCAAGACGAAAAGCATTCGCGCTGCCATGCGCGCAATCGCAGAGGAACACGGTGGAAAAGTCCCCGACACAGTGGAGGAATTATGCGCCTTGCCGGGCGTTGGACGCAAGACAGCGAATGTTGTGCTCGGCAACGCATTTGGAAAAAACGAGGGGATCGTCGTGGACACGCATGTGATCCGGCTGTCGCAACGGCTTGGCCTCACGAAACACAAGGATGCGGAAAAGATCGAACGCGATTTGATGAAACTGGTGCCGCGCGAGCATTGGACAGACTGGAGTCACTGGCTCATCTGGCACGGCCGCCGCCGCTGTTATGCGCGCAAGCCCGATTGCAGCCGGTGCGAGGTTTTCCGGTTATGTCCCAGCGGCAAAGTTTTTTTGCGTACCGGCCAGGCAAAGAAGCCGGAGACGAATTAACGCGTTGGTTCTAGCGGGACTTCGCTGGCTCGAGATCGCGTGAATGTTTCCCGTCGTGTTCCGCCTTTTGGCGCATACGCTGGAATTGTTCTTCGAGTTTCTTCAGCTCTTCGTCGGAAAGATCCTCGAGATCGACGAGTTCATTGCGCGCGTCTTTGATCGCTGAAATGAGTTCGTCCAATTTCAAATGAACTGCTTTGGCGTCGCGGTTTTGGGTATTCTGAATGAGGAATACCATCAGGAAGGTGATGACGGTCGTGGCAGTATTAATGATCAGTTGCCACGTGTCGGAAAAATGAAAAGTGGGACCAGTAAGGAGCCAGACCACAATGACGAGCACAGCTCCAGCAAATGCCCAGGCGCTGCCAAGCATGATAGCAGAACGGCGAGCGAAAACGCGGAACGCGTCACTCACGACGCAAAAAAAATCGCGTTCGTTTTCGTGTTCTTTTCGTTTCTCGGCCTGGGTCTTGTTCACAAGGCTACTTTAGCTATCGCGCCCGAGTCCTGGATTGCGCGCACAAAACACCGGCTATTCGGCACCTCGTGGATAGAGCGCGATTGATTTTCCCGTTGGTTTGGGGGAGACTTAGCTCCCGAATTCATGCAGCAGGGTCCCGCGTTTTCACGTCCGCAAACTGTACCGCCTGCACCGGTGGGCGCGGTCAGGCCGAAGTTATGGATACTCGATTCATGGCGGGACTTAATTCTCTATGTCGGGACGCCGCTCTTATTGCTGCCGGCTTTTGCGCTGGCCCAGGCGCGCTGGAGTCCGCAGGACATTTATCTCTTCGTCGCGGCGTTCGGCGCAATGGGACATCACTTGCCGGGGATGATCCGTGCTTACGGCGATCACGCTTTATTCGAGCGCTTCAAATGGCGCTTTATTCTCGCGCCCCTGTTTCTTCTCGCAGTCTGTACGGCCTTCTTTTGGTGGGACCTGAAAGGAATTTTGCTTGTCGTTTTCTTCTGGGGCGTCTGGCACGGATTAATGCAGACCTATGGGTTCTGCCGCATCTACGACGCGAAGACGGGAACCTTCGACGCGCTTACTCGCCGTCTCGATTTTGCGATGTGTGTTATCTGGTTCGGTACGGCGGTAGCGCTTTCACCGTATCGGCTAAGCGATACGCTCGATACGTACTACATGTGTGGAGGGCCGTTTATCCCACCTGCGGTGGTGCATCACGGCCAACAGCTGATTCTTTTCACAGCCATCGCAGTTTCGGTCCTTTTTCTCCTGCATTTCGGACGGATGTGGATTGTAGGGCAGCGGCCCAATCCCGTGAAGGTGGCCTTGCTGGTCACGAGCATCGTGTTTTGGTGGTACTGCAATAATCTCGTCGCGAACATTCTCGTCGGCATAGCGCTGTTCGAAGTTTTCCACGACGTGCAATACCTCTCGCTTGTGTGGATCTACAATCGCAATCGCGTGGAGAAGGATAGCAATATCGGCGGATTCATGCGCTTCGTTTTTCGACGGAGCGGCTCACTTATCGGGCTCTATGTCGGCCTGGTCTTCGCTTATGGCTCGCTCGCTTATTTCAATGCGCATCTCGGAATAGAGAACGTTAAGCGGGTCCTCACCGGCGTAGTCACAGCGTCCACGCTGCTTCATTTTTATTACGATGGATTTATTTGGAAAGTGCGAGAGCGCTCTACGCGCCAATCACTCGGGCTTGCGGGCGGAACGGCCGACGTATCGCTAGGCGGCTTTCTCCCAGGCTGGGCCGTGCACGGCTTAAAATGGGCGACAGTATTTGTGCTTCCGTTAAGCGCGCTCTGGTTTTGGCAGACACATCTCAATGTACCGGAGGTCCAACGACGGGCATGGCTCGTGGAGGATGTGCCGGTCGGCCCGAAGCAGCATTTCGATTACGGCCTGGCGTTGCAAAAAGAGGGCCAATGGGAGCGAGCGGAAGAACAATATAAAATCGCGCTCGGCTACAAGTCTACTGACGCCAAATCGCATATGAACCTTGCGACTGTTTTGATGGCGCAAGCCAAATACGATGCAGCTGTACCACACATGGAAGAAGCGTTGCGTCTTCAACCCGACAACGGCGAATTCCATTTCGGTTATGCCAGCTTGCTTCAGCGACTTGGACGTGGAGAGGAAGCCGGACCCCACTACGAGGCAGTGGCGCGTCTGATGCCGGACTCGCCGGAGGCGCATTACGATTACGCAGTGTTTCTTGCCTCAACAGGGAAAGAAAATAACGCCCTGAGCGAGTTGCGACAGGTGGTCCAGCTCAAACCGGATCACGCGGAAGCTCAACTGCGATTGGCGGACGGACTATTTGCAAAAGGCAATCTAGAGGAGGCCAAAATGCATTACACCACGGCGCTTCGCGCGGACCCTAAGCTGGCGGTTGCTCATAATAGTTTAGGCAGGCTTTACCTGGCCCAAGGTCAAATCTCTCAGGCCATTGTTCAATTCGGTGAAGCGTTGCGCCTGAATCCCGATTACAAAGAGGCAGAGGAAAATCTGCGCATCGCCAAAGCGAGCGATGCTCAGTTTCTTCAGCAAACGCACAATTAATTTTTGGTCGGTCGCGCTCTTCATCTCAACCTGGATGACGCGTGGCGGGATGAACCGTTCGGTCTTCCGGTGATTGACGCACGCGCGTGGGGACCACGACTGCGTTTTTCCGCGCCGCCACCTTTAATTGCCGAGTTTTGTCGTGTGCACGAAACCAATCTCGCTTCCCCGTTTTTGCTCTATGGATCGGGGGACTTCCACTATTTGACGGCGCTTCGATTGCGCCGTGTTGGCGGACCAATCGTTCTCATTTCGTTCGACAATCATCCGGACTGGGATGTGCGCCCTCCGAAGTGGGGATGCGGCGGTTGGATCAATCGCGCATTGGAGCTGTCAGGCGTGAGCCGAGTGAGTGTCTGGGGTTGCGGAAACTTCGAGTGCTGGTGGCCACACCAAATTTTTGGCAACCGTCGCGCCGAACGTACAGGCGTCCTGGAAGTTCATCCCTGGGCAGATGATCGGCCCGCGAAAGACCAACAACGCCGGGGCGCGATATTGCGCGATAATTGGCGCGAGCACTTTGAACAGTTCTTGAAAACGGTCGGCGGAGAAAATATTTATGTCACGATCGATCTCGACTGCCTCCGCGCGGATGAGGCAGTGACGAATTGGGAAGCCGGCCGCTTCACGATTGTAGATCTTGAATGGGCCTTCGGGAAATTGCGCGAGTCCTCGCAGATTGTCGGAGGCGATGTTTGTGGCGCCTATTCCCCACCAAATTACGCGCGTTTCAAACAGCGTTTCGCTGCGGAATTCGATCACCCGAAAATCCAGTTGCCGGCTGCCGACCGTATCCGCGCGATCAATCTTGCAGCTTTGGAAAAATTGTGGCCGCTGCTGTCCGGCGCGTGAATTTTTCGGTGCCCTGCATTCTATTGCTAGCTGAACGAAACGAGCACGATCCCAGCGCTGATTAGCAAAGCGCCAATCGCCAGTCGCATGTTCAGCTTTTCCTTAAGGACGACTGCTGCCATGAGAGTGATGAAGATCACGCTCAAACCTTGGAATGGATAGAGATAACTCAGATCGAATCGCTGCAGCAACCCGAGCGTGAGAAAGAACGAAATCGTCATCAGAACAATGCCGCCAGTAACCTTTGAGACAAACCGGACGTTCCGAAAACCGGTCGTTGTCGTGGCCTCCATCGCTCGCTTCAGGATGAGCTGAGCCACGACGAAGCTTACAAGAGAAACAACGATGAAAAAAAAGGCGAGAACACTCACAGGCGTTGCTCGATTTGTGCGATTGGTTTCGCGACCAGTGCTAATCCGATAACGACCAGCGCAATCCCGCACCAGCGGAGTGTCGAAATCAGTTCGCCTAGAAAAATCCAACAGCCGAGCGGAACGAGGATATCGACCACACGCGACAGAGGAAAAGCGATGGTGATTGGAATATATCTCAGTACATAAAGCCAACTGATGAAACTGGCGATGATGAGAAGGATCGCCCACCACACCAGCGGCGAAGCCAAACCGTTAACACCAGTCCAAGACCATGCGCTGTCAGTGTCCGTCACCTCTGTCGCGCCTCGCTTCAAGAGAAATTCGGACACGACCACGCACGCGACGCTGAGAGCAAGTTGCAGCCATGGGTTCGCGAAACCGGAAGGTCGATTTTGCATTCGCTTTTTTAGGCTGCGGTCATTTCATCGCAACCGATTTTGCATCCGAACAAGGAGAGGGTTTGCCTGCGAATCACGCCGATAGTTAGAATGACGAAGCACGAATGACGAAGGACGAAGGAAATCCGAATGACGAATCGAATTTCGGGTTTAGACACGGCTATTCGTCTCCCGTGATCCTATTTGCGTGAATTCGTATTATTCGCGGTCTAGGGATTCGTGTCCATTCGTGTCGGTTCGTGGTTTAGAGCTGATCGGCATTAGGAAACCGCCGCAAAACAGGATCGTGACGCGTCGGACCGAGATATTTTATGAGGCCGCGAAAGATCGGATTGAGCAGCGGATTTGTGTGCATGACGTAAAGGTCGAGCGGCACAAGCTCGCAATCCAGATGCAGTTTCGGTTCGTAGTTGAGCGGGTTGCTGTAGTAATACTTCAAACCTTGTTCCAGCGCCCAGGAGATGATGTCGCGCAGCGTGTAAAAATAAAGATGCAGATCGAGCGCGACGCTGTAGTCCAGCCCAATGCATTCGTCATAAATCTTGTCGTGGTGCACCAAGCACAGGCTGAACGCGACAATCTTGTTCGACTGGCGCCAGATGAAAAAACGCGCACGTTCCGGCATCCGCTGTGCGAGCACGCGAAAATAATCCTTCGTTAGCGTCTCGAATTTTAATGGCGAACGCTCGTGGACAGCGAGATACAGAGGATAGATTTCGTCAACAAGAGGCACGATATCGGTTACGACTTCCATCTCTATCTTCGGCGCGAGCGCGGCTTTACGGAACTTTCGGCGCAGATCTTTTCGGGTCGCTTTGCTGAGTGTGCGAAAATATTCGTCCCAGTTCTCGTAATGGAGTGGAAGCCGGGTCATCGGCATGCTGGGAATCCGCGCGTAACCACTCAAGACAAACGTTTCGAGTGCCGAGCGATAGGTCGCGGGAAAATCTTTCAAAACGACGAGCGAAGCCTTATTTTGTTTGGCATAAGTCCGAAGGCTCGCCTGCAACGCGTTTGCTACCCAGGCTTCATCTTTCTCGTTGCATGCGCCCAAATCGCCCGTCCCAGCTACGGAGCCAACCATCAAGGCGCGCGTCGTTAGGAAGCGTGGGAAAATTTTACGAACAAGATTGAGAATGGAATCAATTTTGCCCGGTATACCTTCGACAAGATTTTGCCGAAGAAAGAATACGGGCTGGATTGCCCGAACTTCTCCGGAATTGTCCTGGAGCAGCAGATAATGATGTTCAAAGCCGCCTTCCAAGGTCTCTTCGATGATCTCGTAGTAACGATGATCTTTGCACTTATCTTGAAACGCCCGTCTCCATGCGCCGCAATCTTGCAACTCGGGGCGCGCAACTTTCATCATGCCCTGCGGAAGCTGGATTGTGTCGCCATCTGCATCGGAAAAGCAAAGCCAGGCTGCTTGGTGGATAGTAAAGAGCGCCTACCGCTCTGACCGGTTCCCTGTCTCCCGATCTGTCACGGTTTTCACTTCGATGACGCCGTCACGAATGTGTAGATCACGCTGCGGATTCGGAATCTCGATACCGGCCGCAGTCAGATGTTTGTAGATCAGGTAGTTTAGGTCGCTTTTGAATCGGCGGGGCTTGTAACTCATCTCCTGGGTCCAGGCGACAAGCTCGAAATCGATTGTGCTATCGCCAAATTTCTCAAGAAAGGCGGTCGGCTTCGGGTCGCTTAGCGTCGCTGAATGTTCGAAGGCTGCGGCGATCAGGGTCTCCCGCACTTTGTTCACGTCGCTGCCATAAGCCACGCCTACCGGGAGACGAAACCGCACACGTGGATCGCTATAATGCCAATTGGTCACGGGAGAGTCGATGAATTTCGAGTTCGGCACGATCATGGCAATGTTATCGCTCGTCAGAATAACGGTGCTGCGCGCGCGAATTTGCTCCACTCTGCCGACGATGCCCGCTACTTCGACGCGATCTCCGATGGTGATCGGTCTCTCAGCCAGAATGACCAGACCGCTGATGAAATTGCTGGCGATGTTTTGTAGCCCAAAACCAACTCCTACGCCAACCGCACCTGCGAAGACCGTCAGTGCGGCCAGATGAATACCGGTGTTCTCCAGGACAATGAAAATGCCAACTACCAGCACGATGTTGCTGATGATTTGGGAAATCGCGTATTGGAGTGAGCGATCGAGGCCGCTTTCAGCCAGGAGTCGATTAAAAAGAAAGCGCTTCGTCCTCGAAGAAATCCAGAACACCGCAATCAGAAGCGCGACCAGCAGGAAAATCTGCAAAAGACTTAGCTTGATCGCCGGAAGAGGTGCGGTCCAAGCCAGAGGAATCCCTGCTGCGTTAATCGCGCTAACCGTGAAAAAGATGAGTGCTGCGAGGCTTAAGATGGTCGTGACGATCGCGATGAAATTGGTGTCGATCTTGAAACGGCTGAAAAACCGGCGCACGACCTGGCTTTGTAAAAATCGCGCGATGAGGAGTCCTGCTGCGAAAAAGCCGGCGAACGCGACCAGTCCGAGGAATGTGACGTAGCGACCGCCCAAGTAAAAGAGCGGCCGCTCGAGAAGCGTCATCTCCACGTTTTGTAGTGTGACCTTGTTACAAGGCTTGGCAACTGCGAAGCGAGAAAAGCTCTTGCGTTGTAGCCGCTTCCCTGTGGGAAGCTCTGCTAATGTATTTGGAACGCGCGCGGCGCGCGTCTCACAGAGACGCGGCTACAGCAAATGCTACTGCTGCTTGGCGCGTTCTTCTATGTACTTAATGACGTCGCCGACTGTCTGCAGCTTTTCGGCGTCTTCGTCCGGAACTTCGACGGAAAATTCTTCTTCAAATGCCATAACCAATTCGACGATATCCAGCGAGTCCGCGCCCAAATCCTCAATGAATGAGGCCTGTGGCGTAACCTGCTCCGGGTTAACGCCCAGTTGCTCGACAATGATGTCCTTAACTTTCTCTTCGATCGATTTTTCCGCCATAAAATTTGTTCGGTTTGTGTTGGTCGCGCGTGGTAAAGCTTAAAGCAGTCCCGAGCACAGCATGGCAAGTAAATGAATTAAAGAGGTTGTCAATCATTTTCAGGCTGACGGTAACGAGATCGCGCCGCCCCTACCAAAATTCTTCACGTTTGCTTACGTTTGTCATTCGAGTAGATGAAGCCAATGACATCTTCCCCTGTCGAGCCTGCCGATCTGCTCGATTTAAAACTGCTGCCTGCCTGGCTGAAAGAACCAGTTGGAGCAAATCGTTACGCGGATGTGGAAGGCGAGCACCATCCCGAGCGCCCGGTGCGGCACCGTGAGGGTATGCCGTCGCGCAGGGGGAGACGCCCAGCGCTCAACTTCGATAAATCGCGAGCAGGCGTCCAACGCCCAATTACGAAAGCGAGCAAGCACGAGGCAGGGCACCGCCGGCCCAAGCCGAACCGGCATTCGGCGCGCCCCGGGAGGGTGGAAGATCGCCGAGCGGGAGATGAACATCTTCCCGTAACACGAACGCCAGTACAGATCACAATCCGTTTTCTGCCATACTCCCCTGCATTCGAAAATGTCGTTGCGCAAATCAAATCCGGTTCGGTGGCATATTCGCTATACGCCCTGGCGCGTTTGTTTCTTGAAAAGCCTGAACGCTACGAAGTTCGGCTCACGTCGAAAGCGGAATCCCCGCTTTATCGGCTTGGCGACAATGGTGCGTTGTCCCTGAATCGTGAATTCCTCGAGCGAAATGCATTCCGCCTCGCTCAATCCGATTTCTATAACATCGAGATTACCGAGTCTGAGCCGATCAGGGGAAATTTTTCAAATGTGGCGCGATGCCGGTTGAGCGGGACACTTCTTGGCCCGACTAACCATCACAATTATCAATTGCAATTGCGTAGCCTTTACGAGCAACGCTTCAGCCGCCGAATGAGCTTCGCCGATTATCAGCGACAAATCGAGATTGTGAACGATGCGGCGTTGATTGAGCGCTGGAAAGGGGAGGCTCGGAAGGTGACTACGTATACAACCTCTCGCGAGGAGGTTCCTTTGAGTTTCTCTTCTGCGAGCGAAGCAGAGCGGCATTTCCGGTCGCATTATTTGGAGGGATTAATTAAGAGCGTTGAGGAAGTGACCGTCGGCGGAGTCCTAAGCCGGCGTTTACCGGACAGGGTACTCAATCAAGCGATCGAGGATGCGTGGGCGCGAGAAACGCGCTCACCCTCAGGCATGATGCAGGAGTTGGCCGGCCGATTTCGACAGAACGGCCTTCATGTTTTTCGCCATCGCCGCGGGATGTTATTTGTCTCGCCCATCCGGGCACGCGCCTTTGTTCACGAACAAGCCGGCGTGTCTCCAACTGTGAATGCGATTCTCGAAGCGTTGGCAGGAATAGCGGTAATCCATCGCAAACAGCTTTTTGAGAAGTTGATTGGCGATGCTACAACCGAAGAGGCAGAGCCGCGCAAACTGGCACTCGCGTCCGATTTGCGTTGGTTGATCAACGAAGGCTACGTGATCGAGTTCAATGATGGCTCGCTCGATCTTCCACGAGTAAAAGCCAAGCCGCGGGAAGTTGCGCGCGAAGTGTCGGCCGCAGAGCCAATGGAAGGCGTATCCGCCGAACCGACCGAGCAGACGCTCGCCCTGGCAATTTGGCCTGCAACCTACTTGCCGACGATTCTTAGCGGAGGAGCCGAGTCGCCCTCTTCGTAACGGACGACTTCATTTTTTTCGTTCAAGACCGCGATACGTGGTGCGTGTACTGCCGCTTCTTCGAGCGCGCAGCGCGCAAAACTCATTATGGTGAGGCGGTCGCCAATTTTGCCGAGATGCGCCGTGGCACCGTTTAATTCGATGACTCCCCGCCGTGCTTCGCCGAAAATTGCATAGGTCTCGAATCGTTGGCCATTGTTCAAATTGCTCACCAGGATTCTTTCATACGGAACCAGGCCGACGAGTTCAGCCAGATCGGCGGAAACTGTCAGGCTGCCTTCATAATCCAAGCTCGCCCCCGTGACGGTGGCGCGGTGAATCTTTGATTTGAGGAGAGTGAGTTGCATTGATTCGATTTGTACGGCGTCTGTATCAACCCAGAACGTTTTCGGGGCTCATAGAGAACGCCCTACAATTTCAGATGGCGCCGGCTTTTGTCAGCGCTTTATAGGCGCCATGTTTGTTGATCGTCTTCAGGCCACGCGCGGTAACGCGAATCCGCACAAACTTCTTTAGCTCAGGCACCCAAATACGCTGGCGCTGCAGGTTGGGCGCGAAAATGCGCGACACATTTTTTGTGATGTGGCGGCCCACGCCGCCCTTCTTTTTGGCCAGGCCGCGCCGGTGAATGACGCTGCCGCGCATGGCTTTTGATCCCGTGATACTGCAAATTCTAGACATAAGCTGAATGAAAAACGCCGCGTAAACTGCCGCGCACCAACCAGTCGGTCAAGTGGATGTTAATCCGTCGCGCTTTGTATTCTTCTTGTCGAAAAATTCATGGTTGAACGCGCAACTGCCGGAGGCGGTCAAATTTAGCTCGCACAAGAGCCAGTCGAGTTTGCAAGATCGATTTGCACATAATCAATGCATAAAAATAATAACAAACTGCGGATTGGGATTGTCGGAGCGGGCAACATCGTTCGCGCGCGCCACTTGCCGGCCCTCAAAAAACATCCGGAAGTGGAGATCGTTGCCGTGTCTAATTCAACGTACGAAAGCTCGGAAAAATTTTGCCAGGAATACTGTCCATCGGCCACGCCGATGCGGAATTGGCCCGAGCTACTCGCCCTTCCTGAGATCGACATTATCTGGATCGGTACGCCGCCGGTAATGCATTCGGCCGTGACCGTTTCGGCGCTTGAGGCCGGCAAACACGTTTTTTGTCAGGCGCGTATGTCGATGGACCTGGCGGAAGCTGAGGAAATGCTCGCGGCATCAAAGCGTTATCCCGAACTGGTGACCATGCTTTGTCCGCCCCCGATGGGAATGCGGGGTGATTTGCTTGTGAAAAAGCTTCTGGCCGAGGATTACATCGGGCATCCCCACCACGTGCGATTGCAAAGTTTTACCGGCAACTATTTGGACCCGGCTGCTCCGCCGCATTGGCGGCAGAGGATTGAAATTAGCGGCCTCCATGTCCTCATGCTGGGGATTTACGTCGAAGTGTTGCAACGCTGGCTCGGCGACATCAATGGCGTCTTCGCGCGCGACAAAATCATTCAGCCAATTCGGCAAGGTTACGAAGTCATCATTCCCGATTTGCTCACCGTCCTTTGCGCTTTCGATAACGGCGCCGAAGGTGTGCTCGAATTCAGCGGAGTCGATGCGTTGGCGCCTAGCGACCGGGTGGAAATCTACGGCAGCGCCGGCACGCTCACTTACGATTTCAGTTCCGACGTAGTGCAAGCGGGAAAGGTTGGTGATCGCGGGCTGCATGTTGTCGATCTTCCTTCAGAATTGGAGACCGAATGGCGCGTGGAGGAAGATTTTCTAGCCGCGGTCAAATCGAAGGGTCGCGTGCGCCCCCATCCCAATTTCGAAGATGGCCTTCACTACATGCGCGTCGTGCAAGCCGTCGCCGATTCCCGGGCGCGGAATGAATGGGTGGCGATTAAACGCTGAACACAGCACGCTTCCCAAACTAAGGGGTCATGGCGTTACCCACGAGAAATCGTCTGACGACGAGCGCCCAGACCAGCAGCGTGATTAATTGGTACCACGCGAAGAACCGGTCGTAACCCCGCCGGTGGGCAATGAGCCCACCGGTCGCCAGGACCGCGTATTGACCGACAAACGGAACGTACCAAATCGGATGAAAGAGATCGCCGTGAACTGCGGTTTGCGCAATGTCCAGCAAACACATCGCGATGAACGTCGAATAATAGCCCGAGCGGTTCCGTTCGAAGCGACCCTGGTGTTCTTCTGCTTCCGATAGATCAGGCGGGTAAAGGAAAACGGTCAGCATGTAGAGCGTGATGGTCCAAACGATCAGCACGAGGAACTTGTCGAAGCTCCAGTTGACCTCGGTATTCCACTTGAACGTGACCCACCATTGCAAAGCCAGCAGCAACAGCGTCGCAATCGTTAGGACAATGTGGACCTCATCGAGTGGGTTCTCTCTGCGGCGATAAAACGCCCTGCCGGCACCGGCGAGGAGATTGGTCACGCCCAGACCGATGACGATCGACATCAGAGCAGCGATGAACTCGAAACTGCTCATGAGATTCGACTGGTTCTGCACGGCGCGCGACCTTAACGCAAGGCGGCTCAGGAAATCGAGCGGCAAATGCAGCGTGAGTTACCCAATTATTCCCGCTGGCATGGTCAATTTGACTTCGCCGACAACCAGACCAGCGCGTTATTCAAGTCTGCCAGCGCAGTGCCTTCGATTGGATCATTGTGACCAGCGCTGGGCAACGGGATCACACGCTTTTCACCCGCGTAACTGTTTACAACTAGCTTGTGGTAACGAGGCGGAACTACTTCATCATCTTCTGCCAGCAAGAAGATCGCCGGAGCGCTAATCGCTTTCGCATTTTTAACGCTGTCGAGGTCTTTCGGAATCTGTAAGGCAACAGGACCCGCGAGCAGCCACAGGTTCCACCAGCCAAACCGACGCAGGATCATTTCGCGCAACGGCGGAGGATTCTGCAGAATCAGTCCAACAACGGGACGCTGCGCCGCTACATAAAGAGCAGCGGTTGCACCGATGCTTGTACCAAAAGGCACGACTGGCCGATCGACTGCCTGGCGTTTTAATTCATCGAAGGCTGCGAGTGCTGCCGGTCCGATCCTGGAAAGACGCGCGGGCCCTGTGCTGCCGCCGAATCCGGGATAATTCATTCCCCAGATTTCGACCGCACGATCATTCCACATCTTGGCCTCTTCAGCAGGCCAATGTTCAGCGCGATCTGCATTGCCGTAGAAGCGCAAAATGTATATCTCCGCTTTGTCCCTGGACCGCGCCAGATGGGATTGCGCGATCCATACCTCTAATTGTCCATTTTCGAACGGAATGTTTTTCCGAACCGCACCGCCTGCATTGATCGGTGTCCTTGTTGGAAACAAAATCAGATGGTCGGGCAAATGACCGAAAAACATCGCGGCTAAATATACGATCCCAATTGCGAGCCAACGCCAAGGCGACCTAGGGAGGCGATGTGTTCGTGGACTTGGTTTCATTGGGTTTCGCCGCGGCCCCGAGGAATCGCTGATACAGAAACGATGCAAGAATTGCGATAACGGCGACGACAACGAACGCGCTGATACGATAAAGTTGATCGAGCTGCGAGAGGTCGTGAAGGAAAAGTTTCAAGACGGTGAAGCCGAGCAAACCGAGACCCGCGTAGCGCACAGGGGCAATTTGCTTGCGCATGCCAACGATAAGCATCAGTAGCGCGAACAACGCCCAGGCGATGCTATAACTCATGTCGCGCGCGAAATTTCCTGAGAATTGAAACGTGAGCGCGAGGCTGCCGGACGTGGTGAAGTAATCCGCGATCTCGATGTTCAGGAGCAGAAAGGCGAGCACCGTGCCTAGTGTGTAAAGCAACGGCAGCACATTGGACCCGAGCACTAGATGGCGTGGCGGCGCGAGCAATCGCGCGGCTGCGAACAGACACACTGTCGCGACGCCGTAGGTGTAAAGATACCAATTAAGAATTGGGAACGTGGCACGCGGATGATAACTCAGCACGGCCGGATTGAGGGCAAGGCGCGCAAAAATAACCACGAGCAAAACGATGCCTGTCAGCCGCAATCCCGGATGCGGGACGCGATGAAAGAGCCAGCAAAGCGCTGCGCCCTCCAAAGCCCAACCTACAGTGATCCATTCTCGATCGAACTCGATCGGGAAAATCAGGGTGATGAAGAACAGCGTCGCACCGCCGAACAGTGCAAGTTGTGTATTTTGGCCCGAGTTGGTGGGCGGTGTGCGTTTGAGCAGCACGAACAGCCCGAGCAAAGACGGCAGCCCAAATGCGGCCGGCACGAGGCCAGGAACTACGTTCGGATACGCCGTACGAATGAGCTGATAGACGAGATAAAAATGCAACGGACCTGCTAACGCGGCCGTAGCCCACGGAACAGTTTTCCCAGCAAATCTCCGATGGAAAATGAAGGGAAAAATGCTGAACACTCCGTAAAACCCGAGGTACCAGATCAGCGGTAGCGTCGCGCGCGTCGGATCGAAATGTTGGAAATGCCACGTGTGTTCCAATGCGAGCACGCAGGCAAGCCCGACCGCCGGCAGTGTGTCAAGGGAGAGAATCGCGCTCATGCCGAGGAGCAAAATGGTCAACAACAGCGCGAGCCCGAACACCGCGGACGGATTCGTGAGGGGCAACCGCAGCGTTACCATGATTAAGAGCAGAAACGGCAGTGCAGCCGACAAAGCAGGAAGCTGAACGGAAAGATTTCCTGGATCGGTGATGTTGCCGAAGAGTTTTGGCGCGCGCTCTCCAGGTGCGATTAGCCGCCGGCATGCCCAGCCTGTTGCGACCAAAAAGAAAATCGCGAAGCCGCCAAGGGTGAACAGTGCTGTCGGGAAGCCGGCGAGTTCGATTGGAATCCGCAGCAGCCATCCGCCTATTGCTATCAGCGTGAGCAGCAGGATGGCGAGTATCGGGAGAAGGGTGGCCGTTACTATGGCGACGCCAAACGCGAGAAGATCGACAATCAACACGAACGGCCAAACCAGGATTGAAAGCTCGGTGATTTGGAAAATCGGCATCAACACCAACAGGAGAGCCAGGCCGGGAAATAGGTGGCTCCACCGCGGGATATGGATCTTGCGCAAGCGTTGCAGTACAAGCGGCGTTGCGGAATGAAACAGGGCGAAAATAAAATAGAATGTCAGCGCAGTATAAAGATAGGTAGTGGTGAGATAATAGTTCGTCCACGCGGCGAGAAGGATGAATGCCGCTAGCCCGGCGAGGGCATTAACAATACCCAGTCTGCTTTCGAGCAATGTGAGCGCCAGCACACCAAGATCGACAATAAACAAATAGCTGAACAAAAGCGTCGGCCGTTGCGCGATTGTTTGGAACGAGAGCAGATAAAATGCCGAGACGATCGCGACCGCCGCAAGACCGAGAGCGCAGGCCAGAAGTTCATGATTCATTTTTCCGGTGCGCCTTGCCCATGCTACCGCCGCCAAAAACAGGGTCTGAAATCCGACAAACACCGCCATGACAACAAGGACTTTGTTGCCGGCGAAATATTTTTCGGGAACAAAGAACGTTGTAACCCAGGCGAATTGCATTAGCGCTGTCCCCATTGCACCCAGAATCGGCAGCGCAACCCATCGCTTCCGCTGCGCGAGTGCGAGCAGACCGGTGTCGAGCAACGCGATATAGCCGAAAAGTCCAAGGGGATAATCCTGGCCTGTCGAAAGCAATACCGGCGTGAGAAAACCGCCGGCGATGCCGAGCACTGCGACCACAATCGCATTCAGCCGGACGGCGAGCAGAAACGCGACGGCCGTGATCAGGGTCATCAACAAGAAGGTTGGAATGAGACCGAAGACTGCGAAGTGGTAATAAGATCGACAGGCAAACGTCACCGCATAGAGCACAAGGATTCCAGTCGCGCAGAGCGTCTGCGCAGTGACGGCGTTCTCCTTCCGTTTTAGAAGCAGACCGCCGATGACAAGGCCCAAGCCAACCACGAACCCGATAGCAACCCGCAGCTCTGGCGGGATAAGATTGTGCTCAAACGAATATTTCACGAAAAACGCCACGCCAAGGAAGAGCGCCAGCCCGCCGATCCACGCGAAGAGTTTCGCGCCCATGAATTGCTCCCAATTAATCGGTGGCCTCGGTGGCGCTGCAATTTGAGAAACGGTTGGTTCGATGAACCTTTCTGGGACCGGCGGAGGCACCGATTCTTTCTCTGGCACGATCGGAACAGGTGTTGCGATCGGAAGCGGTGGCGCCACCGCTTCTACGAAGGCCACGGCGGCTTCAGATTTCGAGCCGGGAATGATTTGCTGCCGCAAACTGTGCACTTCATCTTCAAGTGAGGATAATCGCGTGGCTAAGTTGTCTATGCTGCGCTTTGCATTGTTTGCTTTGGCGAGCGCGACAAAGGGCAGGACGAAAATCGCGATCAACAGACAGATGATCAAGAGGACAAGAAGTTCCATTTCTTTGTGAGGTTTGGCCGATTATCGGCTTTGTTGGAGAGGATAACTGCTTTGCGCGGCGAATGTTAATTGATAAAAATTGCGGATTTCATCGACCCTTTCGATCATGAACATTCATCACCTGGAGTTGTTCTATTTCGTCGCGAAACACGGCGGAATTGCAGGTGCGGTGCGCAACATTCCTTATGGCATCCAACAACCTGCTGTGAGCGGCCAGATCGCGAAGCTGGAGGAGTCACTTGGCACCAAGCTGTTTCAGCGACGACCGTTCGCGCTTTCGCATGCAGGCTTAGAACTGTTCGAGTTTATCAAACCGTTCTTCGACAATATTGAGATCGTCGGTGAAAAGCTACGTCAAAACAGGTCGCCGCAATTGCGCATTGCCGCGCCATCGATCGTGTTGCACGACTACATCCCGGAGCTGCTGCAAAAACTTCGCACGAAATTTCCTGCGTTTCGGCTTTACCTGCACGAAGCCGCGCGTGCCGAAGCCGAGAGATTACTCCTGGCCCAAGATGTCGATCTTGCGATTACCTTGCTCGAGAAAAAATCGCGTGCTGGGATTCGGGCCCGACCATTGCTCGAGCTCCCCTTGATTCTGCTCGTCCAGGGAAAGTCCAGGCTCGGTCGCGCGGAAGAGCTGTGGAAGCGCGACAAGATTGAAGAAACGCTAATCACTTTCCCACGAACGGATCCTGTCCACGTTTCCTTTCAGCGCGGTCTTGAGCGGATTGGGGTGGAATGGTTTTGCGGAATCGAAGTCAACTCAGCTCGTTTAATTGAGCGTTACGTCGCGAGTGGTTATGAAATCGGTTTGGCAGTGGCGGTTCCCGGCTTCAAGCCCGCCGCCGGGGTGCGCGTTTTGGAGTTGCCGAATTTTCTCCCGGTCGTTGTGGGCGCGTCGTGGTCAGGCAAACTTTCGAATATTTCAAAGCAATTGCTCGCCGAGCTGGAAACCGAAGCGCAAGTGCAGACACGCCGAATGAAAAGCGGAGCCCCACGCTAATCCGACGTTCATCGAGAATTGGTATCGCGGCGTGCTAATCGGTCTCGGCTTTGAGCATTGATTTGATCTGCTCGCGCAATTCCGCCGTGTTTTGATGTCCGTGCGCCGAGACCGCATGCTGCACTGCGGCATCAAGCACTTCCTCTTCCGTTCCGGAAATTTTGAGCGAGCAATTTTTCTCACTCGGATGATCTCTGCAATCGATTGATTTTCTTTGACCCGCCATTGTGACCTCCGTTTAATTTAACTCTTCTTTAATTCGGTTAGATCTTTTAGCACTTGCTCGCTATGCTCGGCAGGCTTCACGCCGGTGTAAACTTTGGCGATTTCGCCTTTGGGATTAATGATGAAGGTGTTCCGCGCGGCCAGTTTGCTCCCTTTGTAATCCATCACCGAGCCGTACTCCGTCGAGACCTTGGCATCCGGATCGGCGAGCAATTTGAAGTTGAGTCCTTCCTTCGTGCAAAAATCCTTGTGCGATTGGGCTGTGTCCACGCTCACGCCCAGAATTACAGTTCCAGATTCTTCATATTTTGCCAGGTCGCGCTGGAAATTGCGCGCTTCCATGGTACAACCGCTGGTGAAATCCTTCGGATAAAAGTAAAGGACGACCCATTTGCCGCGATAATCCTTCAGACTCACCTGTGACCCGTCACCGGTCGTCAGGCTGAAATCCGGCGCAGGTTTTCCGACCTCCGGTTGCAGTTGAGTTTCCGCGGCTGTCATCGAAGCTAACGTGCCCAGACCAATTACTGCTGACAAGATCATGTTTCTCATATTCATGCCCCAGTTTTCGGACGCATACGCAGCTAGTCAAGGAACGAACCCGAAGCTTTCGCGTTCGAATCAAAACATGACCGGCTGGGAAGCCGTCGTTCCTTGAAAGGAAAGCTTGCTCTCCGCATGGCATTTGAGTCAATAAAGGCGCGTCTATGCCGACACCAATGATTGCCGAACACGTTCCAATTAAGCCTGTACGGCTGATTCTTGGCTTGATCGCCTGCCTCGGACTTGTCTTCCTGTTCTTCACGTTGTTGTTCGGGTTTACAACGATCCCGGCAAACTCCGTTGGGGTGAAGACGCGCTTTGGCGCTTACCACGACGTCGTTAATCCTGGGCTCGCCTACGCCATTCCATACATCGATGAGATTCACATCGTGCCGACGCAACGCTTGTTGAAACTCGAATTCGGTTTCACCTCGCCTAACGCGACTAACATCTACCAGGGCGACGTGGAACCGGAGGAAACGGAGACCATGATCACAGGCGATCTCAACACCGCGCTTGTGCCGTGGGTCGTGCAATATCGAATTACCGATCCGAAAACGTATCTGTTTGGGGCACGCGAACCGGAAAAAACGTTACGGGATCTTTCCGAGAGCGTGATGCGCGAGGTGATCGGCGATCGCACCGTGGACGAAGTGCTCACGATTGGGCGACACGACATTGAAACATCAACTTTGAAGCGGCTGGCCGACCTTTGCTCGCAGTACGGCCTGGGAATTCAGATTCAACAAGTGCAACTGGCGACGGTGCGTCCGCCGCCGGCCGTGCAGGCCGCGTTCAATGAGGTCAACCAGGCGCAACAGGAAAAGCAAACTGCCATCAACCAGGCTTGGTCGGTGTACAACGATGCCGTGCCGAATGCGCGCGGGCAGGCGAAGGAGCGCGAGAAACAGGCCGAAGCATACGCCTTCCGCCGTGTGAATGAGGCAAAAGGCGAAGCGCAAAAATTTTCATTGTTGCTGGCCGAATACCGGAAGGCACCGGAAGTGACGCGGCGCCGTCTTTATCTCGAGGCGATGCAAGCGATCCTGCCGAATTTGCAAAAGAAAATCATCGTTGATGACAGCTTGAAGAACATTCTTCAGACGTTGCCGCTATTACCGGCCGATCAAAGCAAGCCGTCCCAATGAACGTGATCGACGTCACTCCCCGCCCCGCCGCTGTCTCGGCCATTGTGCGCTTTTTGCAGAGCCGGTTGATGTCGATCCTGGGGATTCTTTTCATTTTGACGGCGCTCAAATGGGGAGCGCTGCTGTTCATTGTCCATCAATATGAAAACGTCATCATTACGCGTTTCGGCAAAATCGTTCGCACCGTCACCAACCCCGGATTGAAGATCAAGCTGCCAATCATCGATAAGGTGCACCGTTTCGACAAACGCATCCTCGCCTGGGACGGACCGCCGACCGAATGCCCGACTAAGGATAAGCTCTACATTATTGTCGATTGTTTTGCCCGGTGGCGCATCAGCGATCCATTCCTCTACTACAATCGGCTCAACGACGAACGCAGTGCGCTCTCGCGCCTGGACGACATTTTGGGCAGCGAAACGCGGACCGCTGTCGCCGCGCACGACCTTGTCGAGATTATTCGAGTAACCAAAGGACGAAAACCGCTGCGTGACGAGGAACTGGAGAGAAGCGGCACCCTGTTGCCGAGTACGATTTCGGAAATCGAGCTCGGTCGCGGTGAGATCGAAAAACAAATCAGCGAGCGCACCCGGCAAAAGATCGCTGATTTCGGAATCGAATTGCTCGACGAACGTTTCAAACGCAGCAAATACAATCCGGCAGTCGCCGAAAAAATTATCGAGCGAATGTCGAGTGAGCGACACCAGATCGCCGCGCGGTTCCGTTCCGAAGGCCGCGGTGAGGCGGCGAATATCAACGGTCAAAAAGAAAGCGATGTAGCCTCAATCAGTTCCACTGCCACGAGGAATGCGCTGGAGACTGAGGGAAAGGCCGACGCGGAGGCTGCTTCCATCTATGCCGCAGCATTCAATCCGCCGGATGCGCAAGAGCTTTATTCGTTTCTTCGCAGCCTCGACGTGATGCGCGCGGCGTTTCAAAAAGATACCACCGCAGTCATTTCGACGAATAGCGACCTCGGCCGGATGCTGAAATCCATGGCTGAGGCAGTGGCGCCGTCAAAGCCAGCGCACTAATCGAATTTCGAACGAAGTCCTTTTTGGAGTGCGATGCGTCCTCGCATCGCTTTTTTCCGGTGTCTTGCACACTAAGAGCGACGCGAGGATGCGCGCGCACTCCAAAAGCTGCGCGAAACCATATCGTCACTTAGCGAATGAACCCCACTGCAGTAAGATAACTCTTCGTTTCTGAATCGTGAGAATCTGGACGATCGGCCACTCGACGCGCGACATTGACGTCTTCATTTCGTTGCTGAAAGAGAACGGAATTAAGTTACTGGCCGATGTGCGATCGCTTCCCGGGTCGAAGCGCTATCCGCAGTTTAACAAGGAGACGCTAGCGAACTCGCTAGGCAAAGCCGAGATTCGTTACGAACATTTTCCCGAACTCGGCGGCCGACGAAAACCAAGGGACGATTCGCGCAACACCGCCTGGCGCAATGCTTCATTCCGTGGCTACGCCGATTACATGGAGACGGAGGAGTTCCATAAAGGTGTTGGGCGTCTTCTCGATCTGGCTGCCCAAGCCGGGCCTGCTGCGATCATGTGTGCGGAAGCGGTCTGGTGGCGGTGCCATCGCTCGCTCATTTCCGACTACCTTCAAGTCCGCGGAATCGAGGTCACACACATTATCGATGCAAAAAGGATAGAACCGCATCCGCTCACCTCGGCAGCACATGTTGTTGACGGCACGCTTAGTTACTCAGGCGAGGAAGATCGTCTAATGTAGTCGGAATTGGACGGCTGACGCCGACTTACATCTGATTCAAATGATTACTCAAAAGGTGCACTTCATCCGCTTTTCCCGCCGCCGTCGGTCGGTAGCTGGCTGAACCTTCGTCGATACCGACCGGGGCTAGTGCCGACGATCCGGCGAAAGTGATGGCGAAACGATTCCTCTGCGCCGAAGCCGCAAGCATCCGCAACAGCCCACAACGGCGCGCGGGTAGTTTCCAGCGTGTCTTTTGCGCGGGCTACCCGTTCGTGCACGATCCACTGTGTGGGCCAGAGTCCGGTGGCGTCGCGAAACTGGCGCTGTAAGGTCCGCTCGCTCACGCCAGAGCGCCGGGCCAGAGATCGCAGATCATGCTTCGCCTTCAGATTGACGCGCACCCACTCGAGCAGCGGTGCGATCGGATGCGAGCCGTTGAGCGGAACAGCGCGCGGAAGGAACTGCGCTTGCCCGCCGTCGCGATGCGCCGGGATAACGAGACTCTGCGCTACCAGATTCGCGATCTTCGCCCCGTGATCGAGCCGAACGACATGGAGCATCATATCCAGCCCGGCTGCTGCTCCAGCCGAAGTGATAATCCGGCCCGTGTCCACATAGAGCTCGTTCCCCCGCACTTCAATCTCCGGATATCGCTCACGCAATAGCGCGACATGCATCCAATGCGTCGTGGCGGGCTTTCCGTCCAGCAGCCCGGTGGCGGCCAGGACGAACGTGCCTGAGCAAATCGAACAGAGCCGCGCTCCGCGCGCGTACGCATGTTGGAGTTTACGAATCAACACTCGTGGTGGCGGCACGGCTGGCCGCCAGCCGGGAATGACGATGGTGTTCGCCCGGTCGAGGAGGCGCAGCGAGTGCGGCGCGATAAAACGGACGCCTCCGGCCGCGCCCAGCGGTGACCGTGTCGCCGCGCACACGCCGAAATTGTACCACGGGACGTCAATACCGCGCCGTCGCACGGAAAAGATTTCCACCGCACAACCAAACTCGAACGTGCACAAGTCGTCATAAGCGACCACGGCGACGAGAGGGGCACGCATGGCGTATGATTATCAGATTATGACGTATACGCCACTGGAAAGACAGCCGGCACCAAAGGATTTTAGTGGAGAACAAGAAAGGAACGCATCATGCCTAGGAGTTCAAATGTGACTATTCGTTCGTTCACGGTTTTGGGACGCGGTCGCGAATTATTGTTCGTGTTGGCGCTGCTGTTTATGACTGCTTCTGCGCGCGCGCAGACAAAAATCCATTCGCTCACTGATTTTATTACCGGCCACAGCGTCGGCGGCGTAACGGTCGACGCCGTCGGCAATATCTATGTTGCAGACTTTGGCGATTTCGTCTGGAAGATTACACTGGAGGGCGAGCGTCACGTGTTTGCATCCGGCCTTTACGGTGCGTCCGGCAATGCGATCGACAATGAAGGGAACCTCTTACAGTCCAATTTCTACGGCAATTCAATCACCAAGATTGATCGAAACGGCCAAACGAAGCAATTCGTGACCAAAGGCCTGAGCGGCCCTGTGGGGATAGCAGTCAACAGGCAAACTGGCGATATCTATGTCGCAAATTGCCGCGATAATTCGATCGCGAGGATCGCGACGGACGGTACCGTTTCGTCATTCGCCAAAAGCGATCTCTTCAACTGTCCAAACGGCATTTCCTTCGATCGCGAGGGAAATCTCTATGTCGTCAATTACCGCGACAACAAGATGGTGAAGATCGATCCGCAGGGCTTCGTGAAGCCGTTCACAACAGTCTCCGAAAAGGGATTGGGGCATTTATGCTTCAAGAGGATCGATTCTACGTGACCGCCTCGCAATCGCATGGAATCTACGAGGTAAGATTAGACGGAACCGTCAAGCGCATTCTTGGCAGTGGCGAGCGCGGGCTGGTGGATGGAGTGGACGAGAAGGCGCGGCTGTCTTTCCCTAACGGGATTGCTTATTCCCTTATGGGCGACGGCTTTATATCAACGAACTTGTGAATGAGTCGGTGTCTTCATTTCCACCTCGTGCGATCATCTGCGAAATAGTTCTCGAGGCAAAAAAGTAAACGAGTGGGATCGATAGTGACTGTGGTCTGCTTGTGAAGATATGGGACCCGCGGATTCTCCCGCTTTCGAAATCCCGCGCAACGAAAGTGATGAAACTCGAAGGACTTGGACGCGTCGAATTTTTCTTCGAAGAGTTGTGGCTGGCGCGACGGTCGGCCTTCTGGCCAGATCTAGCCGGCTCCTTTTCGCCGAAGCTCGGATGAAACCGGTCGCGATACTCGACGCTCCTTCGAATCTAGGATTGCGCCCGCCGCATCCGGATCACGAGCCAGGTGTCTGGCGACTGGCCGCGGCACTGCGGGAACATAACATGGTTAGCCAACTTCAAGCGCATGATGCCGGCGAGGTTCCGCGTTTGCGGTATTCATTTGAAAACGATGAACGGACCGGCTTTCGCAATGGTTCCACCCTCGCGCTCTATACAGAAGAGCTCTCGCGCAAGATCGGCTCACTGATCGGGCAGGATTTTTTTCCGGTCGTACTCGGAGGCGATTGCAGCATTTTACTGGGCGCGACTCTGTGCCTGCGGCGCCGTGGACGATATGGACTTTGTTTCATCGATGGTCACAACGATTTTTGTTATGCACGCGATCCCAAATGGCGCGGGCGCTACACTGCGGCCGGTCTCGATCTTGCGCTGGCCACCGGCCATGGTCCGGACGCGCTCACCAATTTGGAAGGCCTTAAGCCTTATGTGCGCGAA
Organism: Verrucomicrobiota bacterium; assembly: GCA_046727935.1. GTDB lineage: Bacteria > Verrucomicrobiota > Verrucomicrobiia > Chthoniobacterales > UBA10450 > Udaeobacter. The sequence goes on from JBKPDP010000047.1 coordinate 30,024, forward strand.
GAGGACGTGGTGGCCCTCGGCTTTTATGAAGACCGAGATCCCGCAGTGACCGAATTCTTCGCGATCGAGCAGTTCTATCAATCCAAGATCCAGCGTCTCGACGCGGAGCGAATCCGCAAATCTGGCGCCGCGGAGACGGCGAAGATTGCGTTGGAATCGCTCGAGCGGAGTGATCTCAAAGGCTTTTGGACACACCTCGACACCGACGTCTTGCATCAATCGGTGATGCCGGCAGTCGATTCACCGAACCCCGGCGGTCTGACCTTCGAACAACTCACCAGCATTCTCGAGGTGCTTTTGCACTCGCCTAAAGCGATAGGCATGGAACTCACGATCTTCGATCCGGAACTCGATCCGAAGGGGAATTACGCCGCGGCCCTCGTCAGCGCGGTGATTTCGGCGTTTCGCGTCAGGCAGACGTAAGCTTCCAAGATGAAACGCGCTCGGAAACCGGTAATCGCCCTCGCCATCATCGCCATTGTCCTCTGGGCTGGCGTTCATATGCTCTCAGGCACAGATTTCAATTCGCAGCCGAAGAAAATGCAAAGGATCGAGGATTCGGCAAAATCGCGATGGGCGCAAAATTGCTGCCCGGTCGTGGAACTGAGGCAATACACCCTCCATCCCGGAATGCGAGATACGCTGATCGAGCTATTCGACCGAGAATTTGTCGAAACCCAGGAAGCATTGGGAATGAAAATCATCGGGCAATTCCGGGACATGAATGATCCAAACCGATTCGTCTGGCTGAGGGGCTTTCGCGATATGCCGTCGCGCGCAGAAGCGTTGAAGTCCTTTTACAGTGGGCCAGTCTGGAAAGCACATGGTAAGGCGGCCAACGCCACGATGATCGACTCGGATAACGTGCTGCTGCTGCGCCCGGCGCGCCCGACCTCCGGATTCTTGCTTGAAAACAGCGAACGCCCTCCGCGTGGCGTCATCGGAATCCGTAAGGGACTTGTCGTGGCGACGATTTACTATTTTAACGAATCAGGTGAGGCCGAGTTTGTTGACATCTTCGAACGCGCGCTAAAGCCGATACTCACAGAGACGGGCGCTTCGGTCCTGGCCTATTTCGTGACCGAGAGTAGCGCGAATACGTTTCCTGCCTTGCCGGTACGAGAGGGCGAGCATGTTTTCATTTGGTTCTCGCGCTTTCCGGATGAAGCAGCATACGATGATTACGCCGCGGCGCTTGCTCGGTCTCCGAAATGGCGCAGCGTAATTTCTGAACAATTGGTGAATCGACTCAAACGTCCTCCAGAAGTATTGAAGCTATCCCCAACGGCTCGATCACAACTGGGCGGTTAAGGAGGACGCTCAACGCCATTCGCGATGCGCGATATGCGCCGGGACCGGCGGCGTCTGTTTCTCGCGTTCCATCATCCGTTCGGCGAGCCATTGAAACCATTCGAAAGCGGTCTCGCGGTCCAGCACTGCACGCTGCTCGAAAACATAGCGTGACAACTTTCGCCATGAAACCGAAATCGGGCCGCTGAAGAAATCGTCGACTAGGTCGAGT
>JBKPDP010000048.1:0-23352 GCA_046727935.1 Verrucomicrobiota bacterium
CTACTTCATCGTAATAAAGACCTGGAAGCTGAATTCGATACGCCGCTAGAAAAGTGAAGAGACATGCGCTGGCAATTGCCATTCCGTCTGCCAAGCGGTGAGCGGAAAGGCACCTCATTTTTTGACGCATACGGAATTCAACAGGGGCGAGCATTCTGTCGTACTTACGATTACGCAATTTCGCTGGAAAAAAGGATCGCCTGTGGTTGACTAGAAGGTTCTACGTTTGTGGTCAGAATGCCTGCGGAAGTTATCAAGATCAGCGGTGCCCGTCAGCACAATCTCAAGAATCTTCACGTGGAAATTCCACGGGAAAGGCTTGTTGTCATTACCGGTTTGAGTGGTTCGGGGAAATCCTCGCTGGCTTTTGACACTCTTTATGCCGAAGGACAACGCCGCTACGTCGAAAGTCTTTCGGCTTATGCGCGGCAATTTCTCGATCGAATGGAAAAGCCAAATGTGGATTTCATCCAGGGACTTTCGCCCGCCATCGCCATCGAGCAGCGCAGTGCGGGAGCTAACCCAAGATCTACAATCGCGACCACGACCGAGATCTACGATTATCTACGGGTCCTCTTTTCTGCTGTAGGTCAGCCGCACGATCCACTAACGGGTCAGCCGTTGAGTCGGCAAACGCCTCAGCGAATTGTCGATGAGATCCTTGGTTACAAGCCGGAGTCGAAAATCATTCTGTTGGCACCGCTAATTGAGGATCAGCGGGGTGAGTTTCGGGACATAATCGAAAAGATCAGGCGCGAAGGGTTTGTACGTGCGCGGGTTGACGGTCAGATTATGGAGTTGGATCGCCCTGAGCGGATTCGGCTCAACAGGAACAAACAGCACACGATTGAGGCGGTGGTGGATCGGTTGGTCGTGCGCGATGGCATTCGCATCCGTCTTACCGATTCAATTGAAACTGCGCTTAAATGGGGCGGGAACCGCGTCGTTGTCCTGAGAGAAAATTCAAAAACGCCCAACTCCGTACTCCGAAAGGATTCGCGACTAAGCGGCTCAACTCCGATAAATCCCGAGCAGGCGTCCAACGCACAATCCGAAGAGGTGTGGAAGGAATTACGTTATTCAACTGACTACGGAAACCCCGAGACCGGATTTAGAATCGGCGAGCTAACTCCGAGGCATTTTTCCTTCAACAGCCACCTCGGGGCATGCCCGGCTTGCCATGGACTTGGCACACAGTTGGTTTGCGATCCAGACCTGATGATTTCCGATCCCGGCAAAACGCTGGCCGAAGGCGCGATCACTCCGTGGCGGCGTGGGACGAAGCGAATGCAGGCGTACTACCGGCATCTGCAAAAGGCGCTCGTGAAGCACTTTCACGTCGATGAAGACGTGCCTTTTAGCGACTTGCCGGAGCAATTCAAGCAAGCGCTTTACTTCGGGACAAACGGAACGGCGATCGAAATGGATTTCAGTGACGATGGCGAGGCGAAAGTTGCAAAACCATTCGAGGGACTGGTGCCGCAGATGCAGCGGCTTTACGAGCAGACTCAAAGCGAATTCACTCGCAACCGCATTCGCTCGTTCATGACGCACGAACCATGCAAGGTATGTAATGGAGCAAGGCTCAAACCGGAAATCCTCGCGGTCACCATAAAGGACCGGCACGCGCGCGAACTAAACATTCACCAGCTGAGTGAACTGACAACCGAAGCGACCGCTCGCTTTATTGCGACTCTGGAGTTGACTGCGCAGCAACGGGCCATCGTCAACGACGTCGTGCGCGAAATTCAATCTCGCTTGCAATTCCTCATCGAGGTCGGCCTCGGTTATCTTACGCTCAATCGCCAGAGCGGAACGCTTTCTGGCGGCGAAGCGCAGCGCATCCGGTTGGCAACGCAGATCGGCTCCGGCCTCGCAGGAGTCCTCTACATCTTGGATGAACCAAGCATTGGGTTGCATCAGCGCGACAATGTGCGGCTGCTGGGAACTCTCTGCCGTCTGCGTGACCTTGGCAATTCCGTCATTGTAGTCGAGCACGATGAAGAAACGATTCGGGCCGCAGATCACATCATCGATCTTGGCCCCGGTGCAGGTCCGCGGGGCGGCGAAATTGTGGCACAAGGTAAACTTGAGGACATCCTGCACGCGAAGAATTCTTCGACTGCCGATTACCTTTCCGGCCGTGCGCGAATTTCCATTCCCAAGCAGCGCGCTAAACCGCGGCCGACCGACCCATCCGAAGGCTGGCTAACATTAGTCGGCGCGACGGAAAACAATTTGAAAGACATTACCGCCTCTTTTCCGCTTGGTTGTTTTACCTGCGTGACTGGCGTTTCCGGCAGCGGCAAATCCACTTTGGTGGACGACATTCTACGGCGTGCTTTGTTTCGACGTTTTTATAATGCGAAAGAAAAGCCGGGCGCTCATCGGTCGATTCGCGGAGTGGAACAGATCGACAAGGCAATTGTGATCGATCAAAGCCCCATTGGGCGGACGCCACGGTCGAACCCCGTGACTTACACGGGCGCGTTCACTCCGATTCGCGAACTGTTCAGTCAATTGCCCGCGGCGCGCGTGCGCGGTTATGGCGCGGGGCGTTTCAGCTTCAACGTTAAAGGCGGCCGTTGCGAAAATTGCGAAGGCGATGGGTTAATCAAGATCGAGATGCACTTTTTGCCTGATGTTTATGTCGAATGCGAAGTGTGCCGCGGCAAACGCTATAACCGTGAAACCCTCGAGATCACTTACAAAGGCAAGCACATCGCCGACGTCCTCGATCTGACCGTGGACGAGGCGGCGCGCTTTTTTCGAAACGTGCCCAGCATTTCGGAAAAGTTAGATTCATTGCTGGACGTGGGTCTGGGCTATTTGCGACTTGGCCAGGCGGGAACGACTCTTTCCGGCGGAGAAGCCCAGCGCGTGAAACTGGCAACCGAGCTTGCGAAAAAGGCGACCGGACGCACCCTTTACATTCTCGATGAACCGACGACCGGATTGCATTTCGCCGATATTGAGAAACTGCTTCAAGTGTTAATGAAGCTGCGCAATGCAGGTAATACGGTGATCGTGATTGAACATAATTTGGAGATGATCAAGTGCGCGGACTGGATCATCGACCTGGGACCCGAAGGTGGAGAGGGTGGCGGCGAAATTGTGGGAGCAGCCCCACCGGAGAAGATTGGCGAGCTGCCAAGCAGCTATACCGGACAATATCTGCGGCGGTTATTGAAGAACACATGTGCCACATAAGACGTACAGGACTGGTGTGTCTGATGAGCCTGCTAGCGCAATTCGCCTATGCAGGAATGTCCAGCGAAATTGCCGAAGCGAGCGCTCCAATTGCAGAAGGGGTGCCGGAAGTAGCAATCGTGCGATTGCAGGCGCTGTTGAATAACAGTCTGCCCGAATCCGAGTGGCACGCAGTTGTGGAGAAGCTTGCCGAAGCCCAGGTAGCCGCAAATCGGCCAGAAGATACTCTGGCTTTGTTGTCAGACACCCGAGTGCGCGAGTTGCCGTGGGCAAAGTTTTGGCGCGCCCAAGCCTTCGCGGCTCTGCATCGATGGGCCGAAGCGCTGCCGCTCTACGAGCAATTGGCGCAGGAGGAGGGCTCGCCATTTCGCGGTGCAGCAACGTTTGGAGCGGCGGATATGCTGCGCGCGCTCGAGAAACGAGATGAAGCTCTGAAGAAATTTATCCTTCTTATTCACGAAAAGGAATGGGCCACGCGAGCGCAGTTGCGAGCAGCCGAACTGTACATTGAGACAGGCGATGCTACCAGTGCGCGGCGCCTACTGGAAGAGATGCAGCCAACATCGGTTGCGGACCGAAGAGAGCGCCGGGTGTTGCGGGGGCGTCTGGAACTAATCCTGCGGCGACCCGAAAGAGCCATCGGCATTTTTCAGGGTCTTTTGAAAAGACCGGAGGGAGCGGCCCACTCCTCGCTAATCGCGGCGGTCTTCGGCATCGCGGAAGCACAAGTGCAACTAAAAACGCCGGAAAGCGCAGACGATGTCATCGAACAATTTATTGATCGTCATCCCGCAGACCCGGATCTCCCTTTTCTCTTCGCAAGACTGGATGAGTTGTATCGAGCAGAGCACAAACCGTCACGCAATGAGCTGGAGAGATGGGTACGCAGTCCCGAACAGCCACGGCGAACATTCGCGCGGTGGTATCTCGCGCGGCTCGAAATTCGTGCTGGGCGCCGAGAGCGGGCTCGACAATTGTTCACCGATCTTCGCCACACCAACGTAAAATCCCCTGCGATAGTGCCTGCTTTGTTGGATTTTGCACAAATCGAAGTTGAGGAGCGGCATTTTGACGAAGCGATTGCAATTTTTGAGGAGGCGCGTCGGTTGCGTCCCGAACGGTGGTTGCTCGATCGAATTAATTTTCGCCTCGCGCAAGCGCAATATGCTGCCAGGCGATTTGAGACTGCAACCGCGGCGTTCGAACGGATCGGACACTCGGATTCGCCCTGGGCTAAAGTTGCGTTGTTTAATGCGTCCACCGGCTGGTTGCAACTTGGCGACCATGCACGTTTTTTAACCGCCTACAGTGAACTGGAAAAACAGGGCGGCGACGAAGAGGCGCGCGCCAACTTGCGACTGGAGGAAGGCTTGGTGCAGGCGGCGAAAGGCGATGAAAAAGCAGCAAAATCTCTGCAACAGTTCATACATGATTTTCCCAAGAATGCTCGCGTGTCGGAAGCCTGGGTCGGCCTGGCCGAACTAGCCTTTCATGCCTCGCCACCGCGCCTTGATGAAGCGCGCAAGTATCTGACTCGCGCAGCCGAGTCGCCAACGGCTGCTGCCGCGGAACGCGCAGACTATCTCAATATCTGGATTGAGGAATCAGCCGGCGGCGACGAAACGAAAGTTATTGAGCTTGCAAAGCACTTCCTCGAGCAACATGGAACCTCGCCGTTCGCTCCGGAAGTTCGAATGAAGTTGGCCGAGCTTTATTACCGACGCCAGGATTTTGCGAACGCACAGACACAGTTTGAACTTATTGCGCAACAGAATCCCGATAATTCGCTGGGTGAAAAAGCGCTCTTCTTCGCGGCAGAGTCGGCCATGTCCAGCATGGGTGAGCATTCGCTAGACCGGGCGATCGTTCTGTTTGATCAGGTTGTGCGGCAGAACGGTGCGCTGCGATGGGCCGCGCGCAACGAGCAGGCTGTGATTGAACGCAAGCTTGGAAAACCCAAGGATGCTCTCGCCTTATACGACGAGGTATTAAAGAGTGATGCCGGTCTGTTCGAAAAACGCGAGGCGTTGTGCGGCAAGGGCGACATTTTCTTTGAGATGGGCGCAACGGATCAAAGTAGTTACCAGCGCGCGATCGAAGTCTATGACCAACTTGCTTCCCACGGGGACGAGCCGATTCATTGGCGCAACCAAGCGCTCTTTAAGAAGGGACTATGTCTGGAGAAGAAAAGCGACCGCGCCAATGCGCTTGCCACCTTTTACAAAATATTGGAGGAAGACGCGCGCCCGGATCGTCGCCGCGAACTCTTCTGGTATTACAAAGCTGGGTTTAACGCGGCGCGCCTATTGGAGGAAGATTCGAAGTGGGAGTCTGCTGCTGCTATCTATGAGAAACTTGCTGCGGCGGGAGGCAGCCGGAGCGAAGAAGCAAAAGCGCGTCTTACCAACCTTCGCCTGGAGCATTTCCTTTGGACGGATTGATTCCAGAGACCTCTGGACGGCTCAAAACGTCGGATTTTTGTCTTAAAACGACGGTAAATAAGCTTGCACGAAATTCGAAGCGGCATCACAATTAGGGCGTGAAAACAGGAAGCAGACCAAGTCGCGTGGGCGGCTGGTCGGTCCGATGCGCAAGCGCCATGCTTGCGCTCGCGTTTTGCGCATCGGCATTTGCTGCTGATCCGAGCAAGAGCGTCGTACTCCCGGCACAACCACAGCGGGTCACCAAGACCATAAAGAAGATATGCTACGTTGTGACTGGAACCTCCGCTATTCCGCAGCCTTGCGAACGACTCGCTGCAATTCCGACCACTGCCAACCATATGACTATTTTGGGCCATCGTACGGGGAGATAAGAAACTCCGACGATTTCGCCTGGTACTGACGTACTGCCGGCGCGGCAGCGCGGGGGCGGATTTATATTTTTACGCGCCAAGCCATCATTCCGCGCAGCCGCGCACCGACCTTTTCGATTGGATGTTTTTCGGCTTCCCGCAACAACTGCGCATAGTGTGTGCGACCAGTTTTCATTTCTCGAATAAATTCACGCGCAAATTGGCCGGAGCGGATTTTTTGCAGCGCTGATCTCATCCGCTTTTGGACACTTTGATCGATGATTTTTGGACCAACTGTCAGTTCGCCCCATTTAGCAGTATCGGAAATCAGCCTGCGCATTCCTGAAATTCCGGCTTCGTGGATGAGATCGACGATAAACTTGAGTTCGTGGAGGCACTCGAAGTAAGCAAGCTCAGGAGGATAACCCGCGCCAACGAGCGTTTCGAAACCGGCGCGAATGAGCGCGCTTGTTCCACCGCAAAGGACTGCTTGTTCGCCAAAAAGATCAGTCTCAGTCTCCTCGCGAAAGGTTGTCTCGATGACGCCGGCACGCGTGCAACCGATCCCCTTTGCCCACGACAGGGCCGTCCGCTTTGCATGCCTGGAGGGATTTTGATGGACTGCAATTAGCCCAGGTGCGCCACGCCCTCGTAGAAATTCACGACGCACCATTGGCCCCAAGCCTTTCGGCGCCACCATGATGATGTCCACGTCTCTTCTGGGAACGATAGTGCGGTAATGAATCGCGAAACCATGCGCGAAGAGTAACGTCTGGCCAGACCGCAAATGCGGCGCGACTTGTGCCGCGTAGATTTCAGGCATTTCAGTATCTGGAAGTGCGAGGAAAATAACGTCTCCGCGTCGCGTCGCTCGGGGTGTGTCCAGGACATCGAGGCCACTGCGCCTGGCGTGGACGCGCGACTTGCTACCGGAATACAGCCCAACGATTACATTAATCCCGCTATCCCTAAGATTGAGAGCGTGAGCGCGACCTTGTGCGCCAAACCCAATCACTGTGCATGTTTTTCCCTTCAGCCAGCGGAGATCGGCATCTTTGTCAGTGTAAATGCGCGCGCCCAAATTTTTACTGGCGAATGCTTTGGGAGTTAGCTGCCTGGCTTATCCAGGACGGAGTTCGCTGTCGCAAGCACCGACTTATCGTCGTTATCCGTCAGTCCAGCGAGGAAACCGCGAATCCGGCGGAATGATTGGCGCAAAAACAAGTTGGCAGCGAACTGGTCAGGGGACGAAGTACTACCATTTCGTTGCGCAAACTGAAGCTCGGCATCTTGGCGACTGAGCACGCAGGTTGACGCAAAAAGGTCCATCGCCGCGTTTGCGATCCGCTCTTGGACAAGCTGCATATCAAGAATCGGCTCACGGTAAGTGATCAGCGCGCGGTTCACGGCTACGTTGAAACGCCAGATCAGACGGCCCAGTTGACTGGCGAACCAACGCAGCTCGGCACTGAGTACTGGGATCTCGGGAACCCGCACGGTTGCACCGAGTCGACGCTTGCCAGCCGTCCACGCGCGACCGATTCCTGCGCGCGTTGGTTTCAACATGGTGTCGTAGATTTCCTTGAACTCCATACCCGGCCCGCGCATTCCCACCAGTGCGACAAAGGAAGTAAGGACCTCGTTGGCGCCTTCGCCGATCTGGTTAATGCGCGCGTCGCGCATCATTCTTTCCAGGGGCAGATCGACAAAATACGCCGAGCCGCCATAAATCTGAAACGCATCATTGATGCATTCCCAAAGGCGTTCCGTCGTGAAAACCTTTAGCATCGCCGTCTCGAGCATGTAGTCCTCGAGCCCGCGATCGATCAACGATGCGGTGAGCGTGGTCATCGCTTCCATCGCGTAAGCGTCCGCCGCGATGCGTGCGATTTTCTTTTTGACCAGATGAAAATTGCCGAGGGTTTTGTTGAATTGTTTTCGTGTGTTTGCGTGTTCGATTGCCAGACGGAGACAAGTCTTGGCCGCGCCGGTGCAACACGCGCCAAATGTTGTGCGCCCGAAATCGAGAACCGTCAGCGCCACTTTGAGACCTTTGCCCGGAGGGCCGAGAATATTTTCCTTTGGAACTTTGACGTCTCGCATCGCAAATCGGCCAGTCGCCGTGCCGCGGATGCCCATCTTCGGCATCCGCGCTTCGAGCATCTCGAATCCGGGCATGTCGGGTGTGACTAGGAATGCCGTGATCGCTGTCTTTCCCTCTTTTCCGGGCACCGGTGTTCGCGCCATCACGGTCAGCACATCCGCGATTGCAGCGTTGGTAATGTAGCGCTTTTCGCCATTCAAAATAAAATGCGAGCCGTCCTCGGTCGGCCGCGCCTGCATCTGTACGTTTGCCGCATCCGATCCGGCTTCCTTCTCTGTGAGCGCAAATGCGCCGAGCTGCTCGCCGGTCGACAATTTCGGAAGCCATCGCTGCTTTTGCTCGTGCGTTCCAAAGAGCAACAACGCGCGAATTCCAATTGAATGGTGCGCGTTTACAAAAACCGATGTCGATGCGCAGCGGCGACCAATCTCCTCCAGGATTTTGCAGTTGGCCATTTGCGTGAATCCACGCCCGCCATATTCCTTCGGCGCAGTCATGCCGAGCACGCCGACTCGGCCAAGGCCATCAATCACGCTGCGCGGTATATCCGCTTTCCGATCAATCTCCGGAGGATCGAGATGTTCGTCCAGAAATTGGCGAAGCTCAGTGAGAGCTCCGTCCAATTCGACTTGTTGCGCCGCTGGGATGCGCGGATAAGGCATTACCCAGTCGGCAACGAAATGCCCCTGGAAAAGACCCTTGGCAAAACCAAGCGCCTGCGGCCCCGCGAAAAGTAGTTCCTCGGCCTGCTGAATTTCTTTCTGTCGTTGCGCGTCGAGCTTATTCATTCAATTTGTCTTTGAAAAAACGGGCGACGCATTGTAGCCGTGCGCGCGCGCGTGTCCAATCGGGCGCCGCATGCTGAGCATCGAACATTCAGGCCCCCTTCAGAATTCCGCAACATCCTGCGGGTCCAAACCTCACGACAGCTGCCAGGATTGGCAGCTGGGCAATCTGAAGATTTTGGACGTTGTAGAGCTTACGGATTGAAGCTTCGCTCTCAGCTGCAACCCTGACTGGTGCCGCATTCGGTGCAAACGCCGCACGCCCCAGCGCGGATCACCTTGTCGCTGCCGCATACTGAACAAGTGATCCCCATAAAGATGCTGCCAAGTGCCACTGTTACACGGTCGGCGTGACCAACGCCGTTCCCATTAGAAGGTACGGAATCGCTGGACGGATGATTCGTGATCACGTCGATCACTTCCTTGTCGCCGGTGCGCGCCAAGTCCGCGACCGGCCGGTTCACCGCCCTTTTCTCGATCTCCGCAATTTCCTTGAGCGGCAGGTCCGGCTGGGCTCGGTTCGGCGATGTCGCCTCTTTGTATCCTTTAATGAACTGGCACGCCAGCCAGCGAAAGACGTAATCCGTAATACTGGTTGCGTGGCGAATATCCGGATTCTTTGTAAACCCGCTTGGCTCGAATCGTTGGTAGGCGAATTTTTTTACCAGACTCTCGAGCGGCACGCCGTACTGCAGCGCGATCGAGGTGAGCGTGCCGACGGTGTCCATCAATCCGCCGATGGTGCTGCCCTCTTTTGACATCGTGATGAAGAGCTCACCCGGTTGACCGTCTTCGTACAGTCCCACGGTGATGTAGCCTTCGTGACCGGCGATTTCGAACCGGTGCGTCAACGAAGTACGCGTGTCTGGCATGCGATGCCGGATCGGTTGATTGAGCTGGCTGCGTAAGGTCGCCAGTTCTTGTTCCAATTGGAGAGTGCGCTTTTGAAGCTCCTCGGCCCCCGCGATCTCGGAAAGGCCGCCGTCAGCGCCGGCGGCTACGGCGCCCATGTCTTTCGTCTTTCGGGTGTTCAGAGGCGCGGATCGCTTCGAGCCATCGCGGTAAATTGCCACCGATTTCAAACCGAGTCGCCACCCTTCGACGTACGTATTCATGATGTCATCCACTGTGGCGGCTTCTGGCATGTTGACAGTTTTCGAAATTGCGCCGCTGAGGAATGGCTGCGCCGCGGCCATCATCCGCAGATGCGCCATGTAATTGAGGCTGCGTTTGCCTTTGAACGGCTTGAACGCGCAATCGAAGATCGGCAAATGCTCCGGCTTCAAACCCGATGAAATCGTCGATCCATCTGTATCCGTGATGTCCTCGATGGTATCGAACGCGTCAATGTGCGCGATGATGCGCTCGATCTCGTCAGAATTGTAACCCAGTTTCTCCAGCGCCGTTTTCACCGTCTGGTTGACGATCTTGAGCATTCCGCCGCCCGCGAGCAGTTTGTATTTCACCAGCGCGATGTCCGGTTCAATTCCTGTTGTGTCGCAATCCATCAGGAAACTGATCGTGCCCGTTGGCGCGAGCACAGTGACTTGCGCGTTCCGATAACCGTAACGTTTCCCAAGTTCCGCCGCGCTATCCCAAACTTTCGCGGCTTCTTCTTTCAAATGTGCGAATTCCTTCGCATCGGAGATTTCGCGCACCGTGTCCCGATGCAATTCAATTACTTCCAGCATCGATGCGACGTTGTCCTTGGCAACCGGCTTCGGCACACTGCTGGCGTGTGCGTCGTGGTAACCTGGAAACGGGCCAATCGCCCGCGCCAATCGCGCGCTTTGTTCGTACGCTTCGCCGGTCATGATGGCCGTGATCGCGCCGCAGAGTGCCCGGCCTTCCACACTATCGTAACCGAAACCGTAACTCATGATGAGCGACCCGAGGTTCGCGTAGCCGAGTCCAAGTGTGCGGAAAATATGCGAATTCTCGGCGATTTCTTTAATCGGATAACTCGCGTTATCGACAATGATTTCCTGCGCCGTAATGAAAATGCGCACCGCCGCTTTAAATCGCTCGACGTCAAAGTCGCCCTCCGGGGTCTTAAATTTCATCAAATTCAGCGAAGCCAGATTGCACGCGGTGTTATCGAGAAACAGATATTCCGAGCACGGGTTCGTTGAATTTTGACGGCCCGTGCCTTTGCAGGTGTGCCATTTGTGGATCGTGGAATCGAACTGCATTCCAGGATCGCCACAGATGTATGTTCCCTCGGCGATTTTGCGGAGCAGAGCGCGCGCGTCCTTGCGTTCGCATGGTTTACCGTCCGTTACACGACGCGTCCACCATTCGCGGCCTTCCAGCGCTGCTTCCATGAAATCATCGCTTACGCGCACGCTGACATTTTCGTTCTGATACATGACTGAGCCGTACGCATCGCCGTTGTAGCTGCCATCGTAGCCTTGCTCGATCAGCGCCCATGCCTTCTTTTCTTCCTTTTGTTTCGCCTCGATGAACTCTTCAATGTCCGGGTGCCAATCCTTGAGGGTGTTCATCTTCGCGGCGCGGCGCGTTTTGCCGCCACTCTTCACCACGTTCGCGACCTGATCGTAAACTTTCAGGAAGGAGAGCGGTCCGCTGGGTTTGCCGCCGCCACTTAATTTTTCTCTGGTCGATCTTAAGGAAGAAAGATCGGTGCCGGTGCCGCTGCCATACTTGAAGAGCATCGCTTCACTGGTCGCCAGCCGCATGATGTCTTCCATCGTGTCCTCCACACTCTGGATAAAACACGCGCTCCCTTGCGGATACTCGTACTGCGACGCGGCCCGTTCCGCTTTGCCAGTCTCCCGATTGTAGAAATAATTGCCGGCACCCGCGCCTTTACCCACGCCATACTGATGATACAAGCCGACGTTGAACCAGACCGGCGAATTGAACGCGCCGTACTGGTTCAAGCACAGCCAGGTCAGCTCGTCGTAAAAAACTTCGGCAGCTTCTGGATCCGCGAAGTAGCCATCCGCCAGCCCCCAGTCAGCAATCGTGCGCGTGACCCGATGAATCAGTTGCCGTACCGAAGTTTCTCGTCCGCCCTTGTAGGGATCGGTGCCGTTCGCGATGTCGCCGTAGAAATATTTCGAGACAGCTATTTTGGTCGCCAGCGCGCTCCAACTTTTCGGAACTTCAATGTCTTCCTGCTTAAAGATGACTTTGCCGCTGTCATCGGTGATTTCTGCGGTGCGCCGCTCCCATTCAACTTGATTAAATGGGGCGGCGGCGGCATCGCTGAACACACGATCTAAACGCAGGCCCGTCTTTTTCTTTTTCGCGCTCCTGTTTTTTCGGCGGGGAGCCGGTTCAGATGGTCCGTTAAGTGAGGCAGGCGGAATTCCGGGTTTTAGTTGAATCATGGCGGTGAGGGAGGGTTGAGTTTCTGAATAAGGTGCGAATACTGGTGAACAGCGGCGCAAACAAGCTGTGAATACCGGTCAACAACAAGTAATAGCGTGGCTGTCCTTGGGACATACAATATGCAGCCCTTGGCGCAGGCATGGCAAGCCCAAAATTGTAACATTTTTTTGCCGGACACCTCTGCCATCGCATGAGACTCGTTGCCAGCGCGGCGCGATCAGCTTACAGAACAAACCAAATGCCCAACGCTTAACTCCGAAGGTTCCATCTCAAAATAGGCATTGCGTTCGAGGCTGGATGTTGGACCTTCAGCGTTCGGTGTTTCTTTCGAACCGGGAAGGGTGGCTGAGTCCGGTTTAAGGCACTCGACTCGAAATCGAGCGTGGGGAAACCCACCGTGGGTTCGAATCCCACCCCTTCCGCCAGTCTCTCTTAAAGTGGGCGTCCAGCAAAACCCCACTTTCTTTAGACAAAATCGGCAATTAGCGGCGTCTTCATTACATGGCTGTTGTCTGAATACTGGCTATCGAATGAAATCAGAGTTGCATCCCCTTCGTTCAACGGCAGCTTGCTCGCTTCATCATTTTTTCTATGAACATACCCTCTCGTTTTTTCGTTCGTTTGTCTTTGATTGCGATTGGTCTGATTTCAGTCACGACCGTCTCTGCGCAAAAGTTGCCCGACACCACGCGCTTGTTGCGTTTCCCAACGACGAACGGAACGCAGATCGTCTTTTGCTACGGGGGTGAGATCTACACGGTCGGCAAAGAGGGCCGCATCGCGCGACGCCTCACGAGTGGCCCTGGCTACACCTCGTTCCCGCGTTTTTCACCGGACGGAACGCAGATCGCGTTCACCTCGCAATACGACGGCAATACGGAAGTTTACGTGATGCCGGCTGACGGCGGCGTGCCGAAACGCCTGACAACTTCGGCCACACTCGGCCGGGACGACATTTCGGACCGCATGGGCCCTAACAACATCGTGATGGCATGGGAAAACACGAAGCCGCTGGTTGTCTTCCGTTCCCGTATGAAGTCGTTCAACGATTTCATCGGCTCACTATTTGCCGTCGGGCTGGACGCCGAATTGCCGCAGCAATTGCCAGTGCCGCGTGGCGGGTTCCTTTCCTTTTCGCCGGACGATTCGAAGATGGCTTACAACCGCGTGTTCCGTGAGTTTCGCACATGGAAACATTATCGGGGCGGCATGGCGGATGACATTTGGATCTACGACTTTAAAACCGGCGCCACTGAAAATCTCACGAAGGACCCGGCGCAGGACATCTGCCCGATGTGGGGGCCGGACAACAAAATTTATTTCATCTCTGATCGCAACAACCGCATGAATT
The DNA here is from genome assembly GCA_046727935.1 of Verrucomicrobiota bacterium. Lineage (GTDB taxonomy): Bacteria > Verrucomicrobiota > Verrucomicrobiia > Chthoniobacterales > UBA10450 > Udaeobacter. Next base: position 13,602 of record JBKPDP010000048.1, read on the forward strand.
TGTTCGTTATCGATCTTGCGACGAAGGAAACCAAGCAGCTCACGCACTTCACAGACTACGACATCAAATTTCCGTCGATCGGCAAAGACTCGATAGTTTTCGAGCAAGCGGGATACATCTGGCGCTACGACCTCGGGACAGGAGAGGCCACACCAGTGCCCATCGAAATCAAGGAAGATTTCGCAATTGGCCGCTCAGCGCTTGTCGATGCATCCAAGCACGTCGAATCGGTGAACCTCGCGCCCGATGGCGAGCGCACAATCACAGTCGCGCGCGGTGATCTTTTTTCCGTCCCGGCGAAGAACGGAACGCCGCGAAATTTGAGCAGAACTTCAGGCGCGCACGAGCGCGACGCAGTTTGGTCACCGGACGGAAAATGGATCGCCTACAACTCGGATGTGACCGGCGAGAACGAACTCTACGTTCGCTCACAAGACGGCAAAGGCGAGCCGCAACAGATCACAAGTGGCGCCGACACCTATTACTACGCACCAAAATGGTCGCCCGACAGCAAGAAGCTTCTCTGGAGCGACCGGCTGCAGCGATTGCGCTACGTCGATGTTACGAACAAAGCCGTGACGCAGGTTGATCAGGACAAATGGGGGGAAATCGAAGGTTACAATTGGTCGCCGGACAGTCAGTGGATCACCTGGTCCCGTCCTGAGGAAAACGGCATGCCGCGCGTTTATCTCTACTCGCTCGCGAACAAACAACAGACCGCCGTGACTGATAGTTGGTACGGCTCCGGCGAAGCAGTCTTCAGCGACGATGGCAAATATTTGCTGCTCGCTTCCGCGCGTGATTTCAAACCGACATTCGGCGACCAAGAATTTGCAAACGTATATCGCGACATGCAGCGCGTTTATCTCGTCACCCTGGCGAAGGAGACCGCGAACCCGCTCGCGCCGAAGAGTGATGAAGTCGGCAAGGCGAAGGAAAAACGCGAAAAAGAAAAGGCGAAGGAAGCAGAAGAGAAAAAGGCGGAAGAAACACCAGCCGGGAAAAAGCCTGAAGAAAAACCAAAGAAACCAGTTGTTGTGAAAGTGGATACCGATGGAATCCAGAACCGGATTGTCGGTTTGGAAATTACGCCGGGAAATTATCGCAACATCCGGATGTTGGATGACGGGCGGATCTTCTATCTACGCCGCACCGCTGCTGATGAAGTCGGCGAAGATGAAGAAGATCTATTCGCCGAAAAAGACAAGAAATCGCACCTTTGTCTTTACAATGTGGATGATCGCAAGGAGACGGTCCTCGGCGACGCGAACAATTACCAAATCACGTTCGATGGCAAAAAGATGCTGGTGAAGATCAAAAAAAACTACGCCATCATCGATGTGCCGAAGGACAAGCTCGAGACTAAAGACCACGAACACAAGATCGAAGGTCTCGACACGCAGTTAGATCGGCATGCCGAGTGGAACCAAATCTACTTCGAATGCTGGCGGCAAATGCGCGATTTCTTCTTTTCGCCCACGATGAACGGTGTCGATTGGAAAGCGATGCGAGACAAATACGCTGCGTTGCTCCCGTTTGTGAATCATCGCAATGATCTCACCTACCTGTTAGGAGAGCTCATTGGAGAGTTGAACAACGGCCACACTTACGTTGGCGGCGGCGAGCGCCCCGATGCTCCACGCATCAAGCTTGGCCTGCTCGGTGCGGAATTCTCGCGCGATCCGGCCACGCGCGCCTATCGCATCGAACGCATTTTGCCAGGCGAAAATTGGGATAAGAAAACCCGCTCGCCACTCACGGATGTCGGCGTGAACGTGAAACCGGGCGACTACATTCTCGCGATCAACAACACCCCGGTCTCGACGTTGCCCAACCTTTACGACGCGCTAATCGGCACCGCCGGCAAACAAGTGATCCTCCGCGTGAACTCCAAGCCGACTGACGCCGGCGCCCGCGATGTGACCGTTGTGCCCACTGACAACGAAGCACCACTTTACTATCTCGATTGGGTGCAAAAGAACATCGATTACGTAAATAAAAAAACCGGGGGCGAAGTTGGGTATCTGCACATTCCCGACATGGGCCAGCCCGGCCTAAATGAGTTCACAAAGCTTTACTTCCCGCAAATCCGCAAACACGCGCTCATTGTCGATGTTCGCGGCAACGGCGGCGGCTTTGTTTCGCCACTGGTGATCGAGCGACTCCGGCGAGCGCTGGTGATGGTCGGGATGGCTCGCAACAGCATGCCGCAGACGGACCCGCCGCAAACATTCGTCGGTCCGATGGTCACTTTGACTAACGAATTCTCGGCGTCTGACGGCGACATATTTCCGTACCGCTTCAAAACGCTCGGGCTTGGCAAGTTGATCGGAAAACGCACCTGGGGTGGCGTCATTGGCATTCGCGAATCGCTTCCCCTCGTCGATGGCGGCCAATTCTTCAAACCTGAATTCGCGCCGTACTCAAAGGACGGCAAACAATGGATCGTCGAAGGCAGCGGCGTCGATCCCGACATTCTCGTCGATAACGATCCCGGGAAAGAATTCAAAGGCAAAGACCAGCAACTCGATCGGGCAATCCAGGAGATCCAGGAAGAATTGAAGACCAAACGATATGATCTGCCACCGATCCCGCCGTACCCAGACAGGAACCCGGTGAAGGGCAGCTAAACCGCGCGGCTGTTCGTCTCATTGATATTCGCACGGCTTCGTCGGATCGAAGATTGTGAATCTGGAAACGATTAACGCTCTGGCGTAGTTGATCGGCGGGATCGCGTCGCTGTCTCATCTCGCTGCTGGCGAGCCTTGAAATTTCGCATCCACGCCTTCTAAGCACACGCGCCACTGCATCCAGAAGCGAAATCCTAAGAGGAAGGATTTTTCGAAAGGGGGAAAGGATTAGACTATGAGTGAGCAAGGACTTGAAACCATTGAATCAACCACGCAGAAAACCCACGAATGGATCGCGCGCGTTGCGGAAGCATTGCACATGGAAAAACGGGACGCTTACAAGGCGCTTCGAGCCGTTTTGCAGACCGTACGCGACCGGTTGCCCTTGGACCTTGCCGTACATTTTGGCGCCCAATTGCCAATGCTTATCCGGGGTCTTTATTACGAAGGATGGGAACCTTCCAAGGTGCCAATCAAGATGTCTCGCCAGGAATTTCTGGATGCCGTGCAGGAGAAAATTGTCGCTGGACGCGTGATCGATCCATGGGAAACCGCGCAGAGCGTTCTGTCGGTGGTGGCCAGTTATATTGGCGCCGGCGAAATGGCAAAGGTCATGCATAGTTTCCCTCACGATATGCAGTCATTATTTCCAGCGCTCGCCTCGGCAGCATAAAGCGGCGCGATTAGCCGCATGGAACGAGCTTTTCCAAACCGAATCGAAGCGGGGCGGCAACTCGCGGAGAAACTCGAGAAGTACGCCGGGCGCGACGACGTAATCGTGCTCGGCTTGCCCCGTGGCGGTGTGCCGGTTGCCAACGAAGTTGCAAAACGTCTGCGCGCTCCGCTCGACGTTTTTATCGTACGGAAACTCGGCGTACCGGGTTTCGAGGAACTGGCAGCTGGCGCCATCGCTTCGGGGGGGGTGCGTGTTTTGAATGAAGATGTCATGCGCTCAATACCGCATGCGGACCAGGTCATTGAAGCGATCGCTGCGAGGGAAACAGCAGAACTGGAACGGCGCGATCAGATTTATCGCGAAGGACGCCCCGCACTGAAGCTGCGCGATCGGATTGCCATTTTGGTGGATGACGGATTAGCCACTGGCGCAACCATGCGCGCTGCAGTGAAGGCGCTGCGACAGTGCGGCGCTGCGAAGATCGTCGTAGCAGTGCCAGTCGGTCCTCCGGACACTTGCCATGAAATCGAAGAACAAGCCGATGAAACAATCTGCTTGAGCACACCTGAATTCTTTCAGGCTGTCGGCCAGTTTTACGAAGATTTCTCGCAGACAACCGATGAAGACGTTCGCGAGCTTCTGACTAGCGCCGCGGAGGAGCGGCCTGTTTCGGGCGAGCACGAGCAAATCAATGACTAATCCGGAATTTGTTCGCAAGATCGGACAGCCGCTCACTCGTGACGCCTCCAGTCTTATTCTTCCTCATACTCTTGCTCATGCCATTTTGTCATTCCGACCGCAGTGGAGGAATCTCTAATTCTTGAAGACAACAGTTAGAGATGTCTCGACTTCGCTCGACATGACAAAAAGAAACAGGAGCAGGAGTAAGAGTAGGAGAAAGAGATGAGCGAAGTCCAAATTCACGCCGGGCGCGCAGTCCTCTCTGGAAATTTAAATATTCCTAAAGACGCGAGCGCCCTCGTGCTTTTTGCGCACGGTAGCGGCAGCAGCCGCCATAGTCCACGGAACCAATTTGTGGCGCGCACGCTGAACGACGCCAGACTCGGGACGTTGCTTTTTGATTTGCTTACGCAAGAGGAGGAAGCGACCGACATGCAGACTCGTGAGCATCGGTTCGATATTCACTTGCTGGCAGAACGCCTCGGTCACGCCACAAAATGGGCAAAGCAGCAAAAGCAAAGGGGCGATTTGGGGATTGGCTATTTCGGCTCCAGCACAGGCGGCGCGGCGGCATTGGTGGCGGCGGTCGAAGTCCCGCAAGATGTCGGCGCGGTAGTATCGCGCGGCGGGCGTCCTGATTTGGCCGACGACGCGCTGCCAAAAGTGCAAGCACCGACATTGCTTATCGTCGGGGGCAATGACGACATCGTCATCGAGTTAAATGAACAGGCGCGCGGCCGGATGCGCTGCGAAGTGAAGCTGGAGATTGTTCCCGGCGCCACACATCTCTTCGAAGAACCTGGCGCCTTAGAGAAAGTCGCCAAGCTCGCGAGCGATTGGTTCGTTAATCACATTGGCGGCACGGCGAAGCCGGATTGAAAGAATGACGACTGCTGAAGGAATGATCAGATTCTGAAACCCCGCTAAGACCGCTCTCGACCTCGACAAAGTAATTGGCATTCGAGCTTCGTTATTACTTCGTCATTCGTCATTCGGATTTCGTCATTCCTTATATGTCACCACCCGTCCCCACAAACTCTTCGTCCCCCAGATACCGGCACGCAAGCATTCCAACTGTACGATCTGGCTGTGATCGACGAACAGGTTGACGTCTGCGCCGTAATTTTTGATGTACCACGCGAACACGTCAGGATCGGCAGCCTCAAACATCAGTTTTTCCATGCCGATCTCGTCGATGAACTTCGCTGGCACATCCGTTCGCCAGGGATCGACATTCTCGGTGATACCTTCGCTTTCGATCATGATGATGTCCGCGCCGGCATCCAGAAATCGCCTTGCCTGCGCGATGGCCCAGCTCGGGTCGCGCGCGCCTTCCGCCTTCAGCTCTGCGGCCGCTGTCGCGCCGCCAGCGCCGAATTGAATGCCAACTTCCGGTTTTGCTTTTAGTCCGGATTTACGCACCAATTCAATGAGTCGCAGCCAATCGTCGGTTGGGATCGAGACGAATCCCGCTGAGATCTCGATGATATTAAACCCGAGCTTTTTGCATTCGTTAACATACTGCCCCACGGCATCGCCGCCTTGCACGAGCACGCGCTCCATGAAACCGCCGGTGGAAACAAGCACGTTATGTTTGTGGCAAAGCTCGATGATGTCTCGCACCGCTCGTTCTGGCATGAGAGTGAACGAGCCACCCGCAAACTTCAGCGAATCAACGTAGGCACCCATCGTTTCAAACAGATCCTCTAGGTAACGCCGACCCACGACCGAGTAATACGGACCGCGGATCTCGCTGAGGCCGCGCTTCCGCGGTTTGCCCTCCCGCTTATTAACTCGCAAGAACGGAAAACTGTGTTTAGGTTGTTTTGGTTTCATTTCTTAACCTAAGGAACGGAGCGGGAAGCGTGAACGGTCGTCTGGGGAGCGCACGCGTCCTCGCGTGTTGGCGAGCGCGTCCTCGCGATCGCGAACTTTGTCTGTCACTTCTCAACATCCACACCGCACGACAACCGAAGACAAGATTGTTTCGGCGCGCCGCCGAAACCAGCACGCGAGACGCGTGCGCTCCCCAGAGTCGCGAACTCGCACAGGGTGCTTAGATTGCAATTCGGATGACGAATCCGCCCCAGCGCAGTTTCTCTGCCCTAACAACCGACCTTTATGAGGTCACAATGGCGTGCGGCTATTGGAATGCCGGTGTGAGTGATTACGAGGCAGCGTTCCACGTCACTTTTCGGGAGAACCCATTCGGTGGTGAATTCACCGTCGCCTGCGGGCTCGCGACAGCAATCGACTTCCTGCGCACGTTCCATTTTGAGGAAACAGAAATTGATTACCTCGCCTCACAGCTCGGGAACGACGGCAAACCACTATTCAGCGCCGGTTTTCTGGATTATTTGCGCGCTTTGCGACTGACGTGCGAAATCGATGCAATTCCTGAGGGAATATTGGTTTTCCCGAACGAGCCGCTGATTCGAGTGTGCGGTCCAATCATCCAATGTCAGCTTCTGGAAACGGCTCTGCTCAACGTTCTGAATTTCGAGAGCCTCATCGCGACGAAAGCAGCGCGTGTGTGTCTGGCTGCGGAAAATGATCCGGTCATCGAATTTGGTTTGCGCCGCGCGCAGGGTGTTGATGGCGGCCTGACCGCGGCACGAGCGGCTTACGTCGGCGGCTGCGCAGGCACGTCGAATTTGCAAGCCGGCCAGCGCTTCGGAATCCCAGTGAGCGGAACGCAGGCCCACAGTTGGATCATGTTCTTCGAAAGCGAGAGCGAGGCATTCGAGACGTATGCTAAAGCAATGCCGAACAACTGCGTCTTCCTCGTGGACACCTATAACTCGCTCGATGGCGTGCGCCACGTGATCGATGTAGCCAGACAACTGCGCAAGAATGGACACGAAATGATTGGAGTGCGGCTGGATTCGGGAGACCGCATCGCGTTGAGCATCGAGACACGCCGAATGCTTGATAAAGCCGGCTTCACAAACGCAAAGATCGTCTGCTCGGGTGATCTGGACGAACACGCGATTGCAGATATGAAACGGCACGGCGCGAAGATTGACATGTGGGGCGTCGGAACCAAGCTCACGACCGGCCAGCCCGATGCTGCCTTGGGCGGCATTTATAAACTCGGCGCAGTGAAGCGTCCCGGCGGTCAATGGCAATACCGCATGAAACTTTCCGATGAGCGCGCGAAGACTTCATGTCCGGGCCGATTACAGGTGCGCCGTTTTTACGAGCCAAGCGGTCGATTCGTTGCCGACGCGATTCACGAAATCGATCACGTAATAAGCAAACCCTGCGTGATTGTCGATCTTCAAACGGAGGGCGAAACCGAGATTCCCGCGAGCATGGCGCATTCAGACTTGCTCGTCCCCATCTTTCGTAAAGGCGAGCTGGTCTATCGAGTACCTGAGCTCAGCGCCTCGCGGGAGCGCACACGCCAGCAGCTTTACAGCCTGCCGCGGGGGGCTGCGAGGCTTGATAAACCGCGCGCCTACCCTGTCGGCCTCGAGAGATCACTACATGAGTTGAGGTCGAATCTCATGGCGCATGCCAGGAAGCAGCAGGATGAGATCTCATGAACGTGTTGATCATCGTCGATCTTCAGAACGATTTTTTGCCCGGCGGCGCGTTGCCCGTGCCGCACGGGCATGAAGTCATCCCGATCGCCAACGAATTGCAGAGACACTTTGATCTCGTCGTCGCCACGCAAGATTGGCATCCGCCCGATCACGGCAGCTTCGCAGCAAATCATAAGGGCACGAGACCAGGTGATCGCATCACTCTCGACGGAATCGAACAAATCCTCTGGCCCGTGCATTGTGTTCAAAACACCCATGGCGCTGAGTTTGCCGCCGCATTCGACACGAGCCGAATCGCCCATGTATTTCACAAGGGAATCGATCCGCGCATCGACAGTTACAGCACGTTCTTCGACAACGCCCATCGACGGGAAACCGGTCTTGCTGATTATTTAAATGAGCGATCGATCAAGGATATTTATCTTATGGGTCTGGCCCTGGACTACTGCGTCAAATACAGCGCACTCGACGCCCGCCACCTCGGGTTGAATACGCATGTTATCCTGGATGCCTGCCGCGGAATTGAGCTGGTGCCGGGTGATATCTATCGAGCGCTTGAGGAAATGAAACGGGCTGGCGCCGTTCTTCTGGAAAGCAGCGATGTCCGAGACAAATCATAATAGCGCAATGTATCGTCGACTAGCAGTCTATTAGCCTAGAAATACCGTCGAGCGTGCAATCGCCAACACACCAGGGCGTGTACTTCCCCGCAGACGGAGAAACAATCAGCCGCCACACAGCGAAGTGTGACAACTGATCGCGAACTGCTTCAGAGCTATTGCCGGCTATTGCTTGACCATGGAACCGCCGAGTACGATGCCGGTATTGGGGTCGGTACCAATATACTTAAGCTCGTTTCCGCCAGCGCCGATCACGAAGTGGCGGCGATGGTCCCCCGTCAAAGTCATGGTGCCGGTACCGTTCGCATTCATGGTATAGGTCCCGGTGAGATTCTGACTCCAACTCGCATTGAATATATTGCCGCCACTGAAGTTGAAGACAGCACTCGCCGTGAAGCCGCCCGCGCCATCGAACGTATACAAGCCGGCCTCGTAGAATGCCGCAAAGCCGCTTATGGGCAGCAATACGCCTGGTGGGCGGGGGCTTACTGGATGAAAGCCCGAGAAAGACTCGGTGTAACTGCCGTTGAGGCTACTCAGATCATATGCTTGGGCGCGTGGCAGGGAGACTTGCATGATCAATGCAACTACCCCCAGGGCCAGAACCGACCTGAACAGCCGGGCCTTCGACATCTTGGGAACGCTTCTTGTGAACATAATGTTTTGGTTTTTCATAACCTAATTTTCCTTTTCTGGTTTTGGCCTTCCTTGGCTTCCCACCGTGGGAGGTCATTTCCGGCCGTTCGCTGATGTACAGAACGGAAACCAGTTGGAGGTTACGCCGAAAGGGCTCCGCGACGTAAATCGTGGCCTCCTTCGCCAAGGCTTCAGCGGGGCCAGGGAATTAGTTACCCGTTGAATCGCGACCGCGTAATTCCGCGGATGATGCGGATGTAACGGATCGGTTCTTGGCTGGCGTCTGACACAGACGCCCTACAATTGGGCGCGCGATTCAGCCTTCCTGGCGGTCGCGCCCTATCCATCCGTGTTATCAGTGTAATCCGTGGTTAAATTCACTTCGGCGCGAGGGAGGCGACGATTTTTTCGAAGCGTGGATCGCCGCGCAGCGAGTCCCAGAACGGCATCAGTTTTAATTCGCCATAGCCGAGGTCCATACCGCTAGTGGGGCAATGGACGGCGGTGGCAAGCTGCTCGCAGGCGAGATCTTTTTCACCAACCCACGCAGCAATCATCGCCAGATACTTGATCATGACCATGCCATTGACTGAGTCCTTTTCCACTGGAAGAAGCTCGACCGCGCGGCGTCCTTCGCGCAAGGCCGCCTCCTTCCGCCCGAGAGCGGCATCGATAACACCCAGCACGCACCATGCCGGGCCGTAATCTGGTTGAGCCTGAATGTTTTTCTCCTGCTCCGTGCGTGCAGCAGTAAAAGCCAACTGCGCCTTGTGCTCGTCATTTGTCATGCGGGCGATAACGCCTTCCGCGAAAGGACGTGTGAAATTAACAGCATTTATCCCTAACGGGAATTCGTCGGAGGCGAGCAAGGCGTCTTTAGCGGCAGCGATGTCGCGTTCGGCAAGTGCACAAGGTAGCCATCGAAAGGCGATCTTCGGCATGGCAGCAGGATTTGTCGTC
>JBKPDP010000049.1:0-5649 GCA_046727935.1 Verrucomicrobiota bacterium
TCATTCTAGCCGTGGGCAAGATCACAAAGGTTCCTGTAGTGGACGACTGCGATCAGATCATGGTGGGGCATCGCATGTCGCTTACGATGAGCTGCGATCACCGCGTGATCGACGGCGCCCTCGGCGCCGAATATCTGAAAGTACTGCGCCACCTTCTGGAAAATCCAGCGTTATTACTGGTTTGAATTTCTTGCGGTAGCGCGCGGCCGTCAGTCTTAGCACGGCTGACCGCATCCGGTGTCTAGAATCTTAGTGGCTATCGTGGGCCTGTTTCCCAGGTCATGAAATCGTCAAGCGTTTGCCGGGTTCTATCGGCCACGAACTCGACGACGGCTGCGTCATCGATAAAGCCGAGGAACGGTGTCTTGTCGGGAATTAAATCGAATGGATCGACCAGATAGTTGAGAGCGGCAACGATCCATAACAACGAATCATTCGCAACCTGATCGTATTCCCCGCGATGATGCGCACGGACCAAACGCAGCATTGTCTGGAGATAAGGCCAATACTCTTTAAAGGAGTCTCTGGGCACGGCCGCCGCCTTTCTCGCTGCTTCGTTGAAAAGCGTTTGCAGACTCTCACGATCATCGACGCACGATTTTGCGTCGTTGAGCGCTCTCGCAAACGCTTCACTGCGAAGGGCAGGTTTGCTGTACGGGCTAGGTTCCTCAATATTTTTTCGAGTCAGACGCGCCTTGGTTTTGGTAACCGATTTCGTTTTTACCTCTTTCATTGGGCACTATGAGAGCAGGTCGGTGCGCAAATGAGAAGCCGATTCGAGCGCAACGGCCAATCTAGTCGAATCCACAGCTACGGCTTTGTCGCCAGAATTAGTGGTGAAGGCCCGGGCGCTTCCAGCTTTCGCACCTTTTTGAAACCCGTTTCTTCCAGCCAGTCTTTGATTTCGTTGAAGCTGAAGGTGTCGCCTTTTTCGGTGTTGACCAGCATTTGCACGGCAAACATCAGTGAGGGTAGCGGTTTGGTGCGATCGTCATTCACGAGCCATTCTGCAATCGCAATCGTGCCGCCGGATTTTAGCGCGCGGAAAGTGTTCCTGAGCAACTGGCGGCTGCGATCTTCGCCTTCGCTGTGCAAGATGTGGCCCAGAGTTGCGATGTCGTAGCCGGTGCCGAAATTCGCCTCCAGTATGTCACCCTCGACATAATTAAAGCGGTCGTTGACACCGAACTTTTGCGTGATTCGTTTTGTCGTCGGAATCATTCCTGCCCAATCGACTGCGGTCACCCGCACCCGCGGCGATTTTTGGGCGAGGGCAATGCCCCAAATGCCCGAACCTGCGGCAAGATCGAGCACGAGAATTTCGTTCTTTGTTTTCGCCAACTTCAAATGATCGGCGAGCTTTTGTGCAGGCGGATAGCTCATCGGGATGATGTTTTCCACCAGCTGACTGAAGAATTCCGTGCCTTCGGTTTCCTGGTTCACGGCGGCGGCCGGGCGACCTTCGCGAACGATGTCAGACAATCGTAGCCATCGTGAGATAAGCCGCGGCGCAATGGTTCCAAAAAACCCCGCGTGCGTTCCCTGCTTTTTGCTGAGAAGAAAGGCGGCGCTTTCGTGTGTAAGTGAATACTTTCCTTGCCGATCTTTCTTCAGAAGATTTAGACCAACGAGCGCATTCATTAGAATCCGCAGAGCCCGCGCCGATGCCCCAGTTTCTTCTGCAAGCTGCTCTGACGTTTTCGCGCCGTCTTCCAATGAATTGAAAACCTGGTTACTCACGCCCGCGCTGATGATCAGTGGCGGTGCGTAAGCGAAGGCGAGTTCCATCAAACGTTCGGGCGTGACTTGTTTTTTACGACGAGTTTTTTTGGCCATATCGGATTTGAAGTTTCGAAAGCTAAGATCGACAAATAAGATCGGGAATCAATTGTGACCAAGCATTCTCCTGAACCTCGGGCGCCACACTTGAGGGCCTTCTACAAAACACGCGAAGAAATGGAAACCGGTGAGCGTGCCGTGCTTGCGCCGTTTGCCGAAAAGTCTGGCGATTCGCGCGGGCGGCAATATTCGGAGCCCGGCCATGCGTATCGGACGGAATTTCAGCGGGATCGCGCACGCATCATTCATTCACGTGCGTTTCGTCGGATGGAGTACAAGACGCAGGTCTTTTTGAATGGGACCGGCGACCACTTGCGCACCCGGCTGACGCACTCCATTGAGGTCGCGTCCATCAGCCGCACAATTGCTCGCGCATTAGGCCTGAATGAAGATCTGGCCGAAGCAATCGCGCTCGCACACGATCTGGGGCACGCGCCGTTTGGACATTCAGGCGAAGAGATGCTGGCTGAATGCATGCGCGACCATGGTGGCTTCGATCACAACCGACAGAGTGTTCGAGTAGTCGAGCTCCTTGAAGACCCTTATCCAAATTTTCCCGGTCTGAACCTGACATTCGAGGTGCGCGAAGGTCTGCGGAAACATCAGGCATTTCATGAGATGGACGAACTAGCGCGGCCGCAGACGCGCACTACTTTGCAGAGCTATCGTTGCCCATCGCTGGAGGCGCAGGTCGCGGACCTGGCAGACGAGATCACTTATTACAGTCATGACTTGGATGACGCAGTCGATTTTGAAATCCTGAGTGCTGCGCAACTGGAAAAAAACGAGATCTGGCGTCGGAGCCTTCGGGCTGTGCTGGCACGCTATCCTGACCCTCGCGAGCCGGAACTGTACAAGCTAATCATTCGAGACATTATCGACACGGAAGTACGCGATCTGGTCTCGACCAGCGCAAAGTCCATTGCAGATGCCGCCCTGCAAAGCGCAGACGAAGCGCGCCAGCAGCCGCTGCCCCTGATTCGTTACAGCGATGATTTATTCCACGCGAATCGCGATCTGCGAAAATTCCTGTACCAGAACGTTTATTACCATCCGCGCGTCTCTGAGGTAAATCGTCGCGCATGCGAAATGCTGCGGCAGGTTTTCCAAGCGTATCTGGCTGATCCTGACAAACTGGGTGGGACGGCCGCGAAACGAATTGAGACCGAGGGATTGCACCGCACAGTATGCGATTACATCGCGGGAATGACGGACCGATATTTGATGGAAGAATACGCGCGAATTGCAATGCTGTAGCCGCCTCGCTATGCGCGGCGCAGGATTGATGTGTTTGGCGGCTACGCGTTGCGCGTCTCAGAGCGACGCAGCTACAGCTGTGCAGCCGCGCTTCCGTTTTCTTCCCGAAGATACTGAATCACCAGCCGCAGTCGTTTATTAATAGACAGTTCTTCGAGGACGTGTTGACGACGAAGGGGATCGCTCACAAACGTTGAGGCGATGAGGTCAGCAAGCATTTCCGGGTCGCTCAAATCAGAAAGATATCGGTCTACTTTAGGGGGAAGCTGCCGTGGCCCATCTCCTTTGAGGTTCGAATAAAGTTCCAACACTTTTGCAGCCAGCGCTTCGGTTTCCACAGACGTAGCGGAGTCGGATTCGAGCGATTCAATCTTTGCAATCGGGAATGGCGCTTCCTGCTGAAAATCGCTAAATCTGACACGCTCGAGTCCCTGCAGAATCAGGTTCGAAGTGCCATCGCTTCGCTCCACGCATGCACGAATGAGGCCGACGGTGGCAATGTGAAAAAAGTCTGCGGTCGAATTCCATTCGACGCAATGCGGTTTGAGCAGCGCAACGCAAAACATGCGGTGATGGGCGAGGGCGTGCTTTAACATCTCGCGATAGCGCTGCTCAAAGATATGAAGCGGGAGCAGGGCATGCGGAAAAAGCAAAGCGCCAGGCAATGGCATAACTGACACTTCTTTCGGGAGAGTTACAGATGAGGGCATGGCGCGTTCCTTTTTGTACGATATGTGCGTTGGCGAAAGAGCAAGCAAATGGAACTCGATTCGTTAAAGCAGTAGGACGTTGAAGCGATAAAGGGGCAACTCACAATCTAACGCTTCAATAATTTAACGTAGCGAGGCGATTCCAAGCGCGCGAAGCTGTTGGAGCGATATTTGTCCCTCGACGTCGCTTTGACCGAGTGAAACATATACAAGAGCCGATCCACAACAGGCGAGGAGCACACGCGAAGCTGCACCCAGCTTGCCAATTCCCATCGCGCTCACGGCAATGCCGACGTTCTTGGCCACGACGAAATCGATCAATCGCGTCAGTTGCGCCGGAGTGTCGGTTCGTGTTGCCACCTTAAATATGTCCGCGGCGTACGTCTTCGCCGCGCGCGCTTTGTCTTGCAACCGAATGGAGGACGGGGTGCCTTTCAAGTGATGAACTGAAATGATGCGCCGCACGTTTTGCTTTCGCGCCAGCCGAAGTAGCGAACAGAAGACAGGCGCGGAGCGTAATTCGACATCGATATAACGGGCCCGGGGTAAGAATCGGGCGAGCAGATTGCGTCGTTGCAACGGGGATAATCGATTTGCGCCGCCTTCCATCGGATGTCGCGCAGTCACGATGAGGGGGGCGCGCAATCTACAGATTTTGTTCTCCAACCGGTCAATCACGCGCGCAAGGCGATCCAGCCGCAGTTCAAACAAATCGGGTGGCTCGCCCATTCGAATGGCGAAATCGAGCTCCGCGGGCGACGTGATTACGCCCACTACACGGTGACGTGGGCGAGGCGTGGCGCAACTGCGCGGGATCACATTAGTGGCCGGCCGTTGGACCGTAGCGCGAAAGCATTCTTTCAACGTACTTGGCGAGAATATCGAACTCGAGATTCATCAGATCGCCCGCTTGGACCCGGTCCAGATTGGTATGCGTTTTCGTGTAAGGAATAATCCACGTGACGAAACTTTTCGGAAGAATCTCGGCGACCGTGAGACTGATTCCATTCACCGCAATCGAGCCTTTGCACGCGACATTTTGGGCGAATGCCTGCGGTAACTCGATTTCCAACTGAAAATCTGCGCCGCTTTTCTGATAGGCGATGATCGGTGAGACAGAATCGATGTGTCCTTGAACGAAGTGTCCACCAAAGCGGCCCTTCGCAGCGACAGCGCGCTCAAGATTGACCGGCTGCTTCCGCAGCAGTTCTTTTAGATTTGTGCGAGCGATTGTCTCTTCCAAAAGATCAAAAACCAGCTCGTCCCCGTGGCGCGAGCTCAGTGTGAGGCAACAACCATTAACGGCGAGACTATCTCCGCGGCGCACCTTTTTCGCGATGCGCGGAGCGGCAATTTTCAATTGATTGGCCTCCTTCCGGGCATTCACCGCGATCACACTGCCGACTTCTTCGATCAAACCAGTGAACATGATGTAGCGCAGAATTTAGCTTTAACCACGAATGAACACTAATGCACACGAACAATGAATAGCTGCCCGTGAATGACGCGGAGAAATACGATGATTAGAGTGACACCTCCCCGCAAATAAAGACTCGCCGCCCGCACGTTGCGTGGGCCTATGCGCGGCGAAGCACGAATGACGAATGAAAATCTGAATCGTCGAAGAGCGAAGTCGCTGGTATTCGTCTTTGGTTTGATATTCGTCATTGTTTCGTCACTAGACATTCGCGCTTCGTCATTCACCTGCGTAATCTGATTCGCGCGAATTAGCGTGATTCGAGAGGCCTCAAAATTAGTCTTTATTCATGGTTAGAAAAATCCAGCCAACCATCTTTCAGCGCTTTTTCCGGACGGAGACGGCTGGCGGATCAATTCTGCTGCT
>JBKPDP010000050.1:0-26073 GCA_046727935.1 Verrucomicrobiota bacterium
GCCACCCATGATCCCTCCGACTTCACACTCAAGAACGAGCAGGATCGTGGCGATCCAGTAAATTATGGTTCGGGTCGGCGAGGGAGTGGTGGAATCGAAGAAACCGGGCATCGGAGGCGCGTTCTGAGTCATCTAACGAGAAAGAGATAAGCGACGGCAAGCGTTGAACAACAATACGGCGGGAGTGCGTGAGCGCGAAGAGGCGAATCGCACTAGGGTAGCCGGGCACCTGGATGAAATCCAGGGTGTCGTGGCAAACACACTGAACGCATTTCGGAATGGGGCCGTTGGCTTCATCGATTGGTTAGGCCTGCCCGGCGGCGCCCTCAATGAGAAGGATGTTATGTCCCTCAGGATCGTGGAGTACCGCCCATGCCCGTGATCCACGGCGACCACGCTTGATCACGCGATCGGCACCAACCCGATCTATAGCGTGAGAGAGATTGGTGACCTCCAGGAACAGCACCGCTTTGTCCGCCGACGGGTAGTCTTCTGCTCCGCTGCGCTCAAGACAGATAAAGCCGGCCGGCGTGGTAAACTTGGCGTGATGTCCGTCCTGCATCTCGGCGAGTTCGAGGCCGAGGATTTGCTGGTAGAACGCTTGCGCTCGAGGAAGGTCCGTAAAGTAGAGTTCGACGCCGACGAGACGGAAGTTGGACGAGGCCATAGGCGGTTGCGTCGTGGGCCTAACGAGAAAAAGCTCAGCTACCGCTGGCGGGAGCGAGCTTTGCTTCCACTTTTATTCTTCATAATTCATCCTTCAGCTTTTCAGTACGCCGGCCAGCGGTTAGCTGGAGCGATTGGTTAGATGATTTGGTGTGTCAGAGGCCTGTTGTTTCTTTGCGCTCCATTCGCCGATCAACGCGGCAACTCCAGCAAATACCCAGAACGGTATTAAAATCGCCAGCACTATGAACACTGCGAATGCTGCCTTCGGCGCGAAAATATCAATGATACGGCCAATACCTGTGAGAACTATGATCCCGCCGAATAACACACCGATGTGGCGTATGACCATTTGCGGTATCGGCTCGTCTTTGCGATAAATCTGCGCAATGGCGCGAGTGCCGTCAGCGCCGCGGAAGTCTCCGCGCTGCTCTCGCAGCCAAAGGTGAAAGCGGTAACTAAACCGCTCGATGAGGTCACGCATCATCTAACGAGAACAAGATGAGCGACGGCAGACGAGGGCGCGCGTCGCTCGGAGTGAAAGTGTGGAAATCATCTTAAAAGTGGAGCGTACAGCGGTCCGCCGTTCGCTCCATCGCATGGTTAGGTCTTTGTGGGTTTATTGGCGGCCGTGGCGCACCGATCTGAGCGCAGCTCCATAACAAGTTCTTCGCCATCGCCATCGCATATATCCTCTCGTGCAAGTTGGAATCCGCATTTTTGTAAGACACGTATCGAAGCGAAATTGTGCTTTGCCACATGCGCGTAAACTGGTCGCGCCTCTATCTTGGTCAAGAATTGGGCCAAGGCCGCACTAGCAATCCCCTTTCCCCAATGTGTCTTGCCGAGCCAGTAGGCGATGTTCGGCTCCCCCGCCGCTTCCCAATAGACGACGTTGCCAGCCACGGTGCCGTCCGCGAGGATGGTGTTTAGGATTCCGGTCTCGTTGGTTTCCTTACTCATGATTCTGGCCCAGTGCGCCATAAAAGCGTCGCGGTCGCGGCTGGGGAACGCCGCCATACGCGTCGCCTCAGCATCCAGCTGATGCTCAAAAAAAATCGGCAGATCTTCCTGGGTCACTTCGCGGAGTGTGCCAGTCATCTGATCAGACCTAACGAGAATTAGACGAAGGTTCGTAATAAAAGGCGAACATTTTTTCGTCTAACATTATTCCGATCACAAATTATCAGTAGGCCTCGGCCGATCAAGGGGACTTCGGATGTGCAAACCGGGTCGGTTTAGAACGTGCGTATAAATCATCGTAGTCGCGACATTCTTATGTCCGAGCAGCTCCTGGACAGTGCGAATGTCGTAGCCGTCCTCCAGCAAATGAGTTGCAAAGGAATGTCGAAATGTATGGCAACTTGCCGCTTTTTTAATTCCAGCAGCGCGAATCGCCAGCTTAACCGCGTTCTGAAGATTCTTTTCCGCAACATGATGTCGCCGCATCTCACCCGAATGGGGATGAAGCGACGGTTTTGCTGCCGGAAAAACATATTGCCAGATCCATGCGCGTTCGGCGTTCGGATACTTGCGCTTCAATCCAAACGGTAAGTAGACCTTGCCACCGCCACGGGCGAGGTCTTCTCGATGCAGCTCTTTGACTCGCTCTAGATGCGCGCGCAGGGCACGACGAAGTTGCTGCGGTAACAGGGCCATTCGTTCGTGTAGTCCTTTGCCGTCCCGCACCGTAATCCGATTGTATCCGAAATCGATATCTTTTACCCGAAGGCGTAAGCACTCCATTAAACGCAAACCGCTTCCGTATAGCAGATCCGCCATCAAGCGGTAGTCGCCTTTTAATCGTGCGAGAACCGCCCGCGCCTCGGTCGATGTGAAGACAACCGGCAACTTTGCTGGCCGCGTGACCCGCTGGACGTTGTCAATGAAATCCAGTTTTCGCTCCAGCACTTGCTGGTAAAGAAACAGCAGTGCGCTGAAAGCTTGATTCTGCGTGGACGCTGCGACGCTTTTTTCGACCGCGAGATGAGTAAGGAATTCGGTGATCTCGCGTTCGCCCATTTCGGTTGGATGGCGTTTGCGATGGAAAAGGATGTAGCGCCGAATCCAATCAACGTACGCCTGCTCGGTCCGTATCGAATAGTGTTTTACGCGCAAGTGCCATCGCACGCGATCGAGTAGTTTTGGTTGAGAAGCTACGACAGCGGTAATGGGCGGCACGTACCGAGGATGGCAAATCGCTCAAACAATGACAAGCCAGAGACAAGTTAGACGCGCACGGGCACGCTGGCGGTGCGCTCGAGTTTGCCCCAGCTCACCCACGCGCCTTTGATCGCGCGCAGGATTGCTTTCCAGATGCAGTAACTGAGCATCGGCCGGTAAATCAAGCGCATTGGCAAAATTCTCCAGGCGCGCAGGATTGGTTCGCGTTCCAAAATGCAAGCCAGCGTGGCGAGGAGCACGTCCATCGCCAAAAACGTGATGACGAATGGTAGCACCGCATTCCAGGCGCCGAATGGTAGTGAGGCAAGCAGGAACAAATCCACCATCGGCGTGACGGCCACGAGGATGATCTGGAAAAACCAGATGCTCGGCAAACTAAACCACCCGAGCGCGCGATGATTCCAGTTGAAGACCATGTCGCGGTGTTTCCACAGACATTGCAGCGTGCCATACGCCCAGCGAAACCGTTGCCGCGCAAGCGTGCTCACGCTTTCGGGCGCTTCTGTCCACGCGATCGCGTCGGGCACATAAACAATGCGTTGTCGATGCCTGTGCAACGAGAGCGTGAGATCGGTGTCCTCGGCGAGCGTCTGCAAACTCAACCCGCCGGCTTCAGCGATTGCATCCTTGCGGATAGCGCTGATTGCACCAGGCACGACTGTAATGCAGTCCCAACGGTTGTAAGCGCGTCGATCCAAATTAAAACCGCAGGTGTATTCCAAAGCCTGACAGCGCGCAATGAACGTGCGCAGATTGCCGACCTTCGCGTGACCTGATACGGCCCCGATGCGCGAGTCAGCGAATGGTTCGACCAGCCGCGGGAGGGTATCGCGCTGACATTGCGTGTCGGCATCAATGAAAACAACGATGCCGTGACGCGCCGCCGCGAGGCCGCGTTGCAGGGCACGCGCTTTGCCGCGATTTTCCTGTTGTAACAAACGAACACGCGGCTCGCTGTTCGCGACGCGCTCAACTTCGGCAGCGGTTTCGTCACGCGAACCGTCATCGACAACAACGACTTCGATTTCGCCTTTGTAGTCCGTCGCGAGAAGTGTGCGCAAAGTTTCCGCGATCACTTTTGCCTCGTTGTAAGCAGCAATCACCACACTGATCGGTTCCGCAAAATCTCTTCGCGGCCCGCGTCGAAACCGATAAGCGAGCCAGATGACAACCAGGGTGCGAACGACTACGAGCGCTGTCGCCACGATCATGAACGCCCAGAGGAATTCCTCGATGCTGTGGTAAATGCGAAATCCTGTGCTACTCACCAGGCGCGCGAGCGACCGTCCATTGTTTTGCACAACCGGCATCAAGGCGTCGCGCGTCGTGCCCAGTAATGTGCTCAAAGGCACGACGGTGTCGCCTCGCGTATGTAGCCAATCCAAAATGCGCGGAAGCGCTTCCACTGTCTGCGAACGGTCACCGCCCGCATCATGCAGCAAAATGACGCTGCCATCGTGCCGTTGTTGTTTCACGCGTTGCAGGATGACACCCGCGCCAGGTTTCGCCCAATCTTGCGGATCGATGCTTTCCAGAACGACGAGATAATTGAGATCCTCCGCGATTTTCAGCGGAGTCAGGTCGGTCAGTTGAGTCGGACTCGAATCAGCAGCGTAAGGCGGGCGGAACAATGTGGTGGCGCGACCTGTTATCGTTTCGAGCAAAAGCTGTGTCGCATTCAGCTCCAGCCGGATGTGCTCGGGCCAGCAGAGCGCCAGGTTAGGATGATAATAAGTGTGGTTTCCAATCTCGTGTCCTTCGTTGACGATGCGACGAACAAGCCCCGGGTAACGTTCCGCATTCACGCCCACGAGGAAAAACGCAGCTTTCACGTTTGCTGCTTTGAGAATATCTAAGATCTGCGGTGTCCATCGCGGATCGGGACCGTCGTCAAAAGTGATTGCAACCTGATGTTCGCCGCCCGCGCCTTGGTGATAAAGCGTTGGGAATTCTGCGAACTTCACGTATTTCGCTGTGAGACAGCCATCGGCGTCCACAGCCAGTTTTCGCAAGCCGTCGGTACGATCCTCATCAACAGTTACAATCTCGCCGTCGCCGACGTCGGTTATCGTGTCTGTCGATTTTATCAGTTCCAGCGACTGCCGCGTCTGATTGTCGAACTTGAAATCGCGGGGAACACTTAACGCATCCCAAATTGCGGGGTCTTCGCTGCCGAGCCGATACAGCGCGAAGCCGCCGGCCTTTTTGTCGCGGACCTCGCGCAGTTGATTAAGGAAGGTGACCGCATCCAGAAACCAGACGGCATGCTCCTTGTCTTCATCCTGAAAATAAAAATACGGACTGTAACCCGGTCCCTGCACTTCCGCGCTCCCGATCTCCGCGTCGTTCGCGCGGCTCATCGCTTCTGAAAAACTGATCATCTCGGCCTTTTTCGCGCCGATCGTCCAATCGTATCCGTAGCTGCCAATTGCGATGATCCATTGCTTGGTGTCGGACTCCTCCAGCAGGACGTGGAGCCAGCCTTCAAACCACGAACGCGACGCCACCGGCCCCGGCGGATCGGTGTCGGACGTCTCGTCAAACAACATCGCCACAAAACGATCGACATTGTCGCCGAGTGCCTCGAAGTCGATGTAATCCAACTCCTGACCCGGCTGGACGCACAGCCACAGTTCCTTGTTGTCGTCGTGCAAGGCGTCGGCAAACTTGTCGATGAATCCAGTGATGTCTTTCTTGTAGGCGGGATCGATTTGCTGCCAATCGACGACGACGCCGGAGGCTTTCGCGTTGCGCAATACGGAAAGCACACGTTGGATAAAGCGGTCCTGTCGGTGCGTTGGCCCGTGCGCTAAATTTTCGATCGCCTCCGGCTGCCAGGTGTCGCCGACGAGATTCGTTAGCAGCGGCATTAGCGCTATTCCCTTGTTTACAGTTAGTTTTGATAGGCGAGTGTCTCCGTCGATCTGCAAATCGCCCAAGCCATCGATCACAGTCATCCATTCCGGGCACAGATGCGTAATCTGCGCTGCGTGCTGCTCCAGTGACGCATAGCTGTACGGATCGCCATTGGTGTAGAACGCGAGACGCACTTCGTTATTGGGCGATTTCTTCCCCGAAAGCTTTCGGGGTGAAGGCGCCGGTCCTGCGCCCGCAAGCTTTCTGGCGGCTTGCCGCGCTGCGGCAAATTTCTGCCACAGCAGTGAACTCGGAGACATCTGGTTAGCCGGATTCTGCTTTTGCAACGCTTTCAGTTGGCCTTTCAATTGCCGCAGAGAGAACGGCACATTCATTTTCGGGGTGACGAACAGCGTCTGGACGAATACGACCGTCCCCAGAAAAAACAGTACGCCAGCGATGAGCAGAATCAGGCGCAGGCGCGGCCAGCGTTTCCCCGTCGGATCGGAGAAAACAAAGGGCGTGACTTCTTCTGGAGGGAATTCAGGCATGCGGTGCCTATAATCGCCCAAGTGCAAAAATAAGAAAATCGGATTCCGTTAGTTGCAGCGGCGCTCTATGAGCGCCGTCATCAGCTCGGGAACGCGATTCATCGGCGGTCACAGACCGCCGTTACAACTCCTGTGAAACCGCGTTAGAAGAAGAATTCGAACCCACCGTAGTAGTTCCGCGGCAGCGCGGGCATGATGCCTTCCTCGCGGACTTCACCCCAATAATCCTCGTCGAAGAGGTTCCTGATACCCGCGAAGACTCCAGCTCGCCCCTTCCAAAACTTGAATTCGGCCGTCAGGTCCCAGACGTTGTAGGCGGGGATGAAGCCTTCGAAGGAATCGCCATCGTCACCAAATTCATCGTCAACGAGCGTACCAAGAAGCGAGATTTTGAAAGTATCCTTATAGCTATTGATCCCGCCGGTCTTGACCTGGTAATTTGGTGCATATGCCGGCGTGTTGCCGCTGTTTGGGCCGGAGGTGAATTCGGCGTCCAGCAACGTGACGTTGCCGTAGAGCATGAGATTGCCGTACGAACTGGGAGTGCCACCGTTGATCAACGCCAGAACGTCCAATTCGGTCGCGGCTTCAAATCCAATGTAACGCGAATCGCCGATGTTTCCGGTGGAAGTAAAACCGTTAGGCAAAATAATATCGCCGACTTGATCTTCGAAAGTGAAATAGAAACCGCCGACGTCCAAAGCTGAGATACGGGAACGGCTTTCCGCGCACTCCATATTCAAACTGAAGCGAATTGCCTTCCTTGAGGTTGCCGTTTACCACGCTGCTTGCTCCGCTTGGGACTAGTTCCCCGTACGTAATTGGGCGGTAGGCTTGCGATATTGTGCCGTAAAGTTCAACGCGCGGCGGGCCACCGGTTGTGACGATGGAAGGGGGAAAATTTTTGGCCTCTGCATCCTTTCCTCCCGCGACAGGAGGCGCGGCGACGATTTGCTGGCCCTCGATCAACACGTAGTCCAGTCCCAGCCCAAACAGCGGCACAAAATTAAAATCGGACTGTGAATGCAGCGGATTCGAGACGTTTACTTCCTCATCGACACTTTGCTGCAGGAATTCGAGGCGCATCCCGGGAACGATGGAAAGACGCCCAAAATGGAAGCGATTCTCGGCAAAGATAGCACCGTACCACGTTTCACCGGTGTTCAAATTACGAAGCACACCATGCTCTGCGTCCGGTGTAGAACCGCGTTCGTCACGCCGGTCCTGCAACGCATGATAGAAATAGATGCCGCCGGCGAAGGTTGAGACGTCGTTGAACAAATTGTAGTC
Source organism: Verrucomicrobiota bacterium (assembly GCA_046727935.1). Classification (GTDB taxonomy): domain Bacteria; phylum Verrucomicrobiota; class Verrucomicrobiia; order Chthoniobacterales; family UBA10450; genus Udaeobacter. The sequence goes on from JBKPDP010000050.1 coordinate 7,548, forward strand.
GTGGCGCACCCGCGCATCGAGACCCTCTGTGTAATCGGACCGCAACTGAATTGAGTTCGTATTGGCGTCTGGTCCGCTGGGCAGCGTGCCGAAAGCTCCGCCACGCTGACGCTTGCTCCATCGCGTCAGGTATCCACCAAATGCCTTGATGTCGAGCTGCGTTCTCTCGGAGAAAAACTTCTGATACTCGAGCATGGCGTAATAACGCTCGAGCCGGAACCGATCGAAAAACCGCGTGGTCGCAGTGCGATCATCTTCGACGAAGACAGAGTTTGGCGGATTGACCTCCTCTCGACGACGCAGACCCCCGGGTTCGCCGTGCTCTTCGTCGTAAGCATCCAGCGTGAGGATGAACCGGCTGTCGTTAGTTACATCCCAGACGAGACGTGGGCTGCCCGCGTTAAGATTGTAGTCGCTATTAGCCTCACGGAATCCTTCCTGTTGCCGGTGGTCGTAGTAGAAATAGTAGCCGAGCGAGCCGATCGTGCCGTCCGCTTCCGTGTAATTGCGATAATACTCATAGCTGCCAAACACATTCTTGGTCGTGAAATGAAACGGCGCGTCTTGTCGCGGCATTTTCATCACGAAATTGATGGCCCCGCCCGGTTGCGGCCCGAACTGCAATGCCGCGCCCGCGCGAATGATTCAATCCGTTCCACGGCGTCCAGGATTGGCGTATAATGGGTTTCGGGAAAACCAAACTGCTCGTTCTTGATCGAGACGCCGTCTTTGAGCGCCTGCGTGAACTCGCTGCGCTGCGAATTCAGACCGCGATACCCGAAGTTGATGATTGGCGACTGGGGCTCTTCGCTGACGATAATGCCAGGCGTAGTTGCCATCACCTCCCGATAGTCATTACCGGCGAAGGTAGGGAACTCTTCCGGTTTCACGAACGAGGTTGCCAGCATTGATTCTGGTCCCTTCAACTGGCGGCAACGCGGGGTACGGCACCGGATAGATGTCGAAGCTTCCCGTAACGACCACGGCCTCGGCTTCAGCTGTTTCAGCGACGTTGGTTATCGCCAACGATCGGTTTTCATTTGCGTTGGCCCACGGCGCATCCTTCGTGTTTAGATGGCTCCCGCTGTTGTGGGAGCGGCGCCGCCGGGATTTATCATCCTTGCTGCCGGTCTCGTCACCATCGACATCGTCATTGTCGCTTGCGGGAACCGTAGCCGTAAGGGCGTCCTGAGCCAGGCTGGAATCAACAAAACAACAGAATGCGATCCCCGCCAGCGCCATTCCCAGTCCGAGAGTAATCTTCGAAAACATGGGCGCGATGAAAAGGAATTGTTCCCTGTGATGCAAGCCTTTTTATTACATTTTTGCAATGTCCCCGCCGGCCGTCATCTTGTCGCACGTTTTCCACGGGTTCCGTCATTCGACGTCGACGCTTGCTAAGCTGTGGCCTTGCTAAGCAAGATTGGCGCTCGATGTTCAACATTGATTGTTAAATGCACATTGAACCCGATTCACTGCTCACTGGACACGCCGGTATCGCTGCACGGTTAAAAAAGGGTCCTTCCATCCATTCCAGCGCATGGGTTGTCCCGGGCGCGACGGTAGTGGGCGACGTGATTCTCGAAGAAGAAGCGAGCGTGTGGTACGGGGCGGTGCTGCGAGGCGATATCAATCGCATCGTCATCGGCCCGCGTTCGAACATCCAGGATAATGCCGTCGTTCACGTCGACACAAATTATCCGACCACGATGGGCGAACTGGTCACCGTCGGCCACACCGCCATCGTGCATGCATGCAAAATCGAGAATGAAGTGCTGGTAGGTATGGGCGCCATCATTCTCGACGATGTCGAAGTCGGAGCACGCTCCATCATCGGCGCCAACGCTCTCGTCACCATCGGGACGAAAATTCCTCCTGGCTCACTCGTGCTTGGATCGCCAGCGAAAATCCGTCGTCAACTGAGCCTCGATGAACAAAAGGATATCGCGGGTTGGGCGTGGAGCTACGTCGAAACAGCAAAGCAATATCGCGAATTTTACTGAACGACTTGCCGCCACAAAATCAGGAACAATAGTCGATCCATGAAAATTACTGTCGGTTCCGTGGTAGTTATTCTCTTCGCCGTCGTCTTCGACCAAGCACGGTTATCTGCTGAAGAAACGCAATCCGGAGACATGCGTCTTTATCCTCCGACGAATATCGAATGGAAAGCCGGGCCAGCGGCTTTGCCTCCTGGCGCAAGGATGGCCGTGCTCGAAGGCGATCCAACGAAAGAAGGCGCTTTCGTGGTGCGATTTCAGTTTCCTGACGGCTATCATATTCCGCCGCATACGCATCCAAAGACTGAGCGGATCACTGTGATTTCGGGTTTCCTTTACCTCGCGACCGGAGAAGCGCTCGATCGCAGCAGCGCAAAAAAACTTCCCGCCGGGTCATTCGGTTACTGGCCTGCTGGCATGAAACACACCGCTTGGTCCGAAGGAGACACTGTCATCCAACTTCATGGGATTGGCCCTTGGCAGATCAACTACGTCAATCCCGAGGACGATCCGAGGAACGCAAAGAAATCGCCCTAACAGGTTGCTAGCCGCTGCTACAAATCTTTAGCGAGTTCTTGCGCTTTCTCGCGCAATAATTCTACAGCGCGCTTCATCTGTTCCTTCTTACTCATCCCGGAGCGTGAGAGTTCGTAAACTTCATCAAACAACTCGTGCACTTTTCGGTTTCGATCACTGCGCCCGGCAATCGCAAAAACTTTCTTGCCAAGTTTTCGCGCCAATCTCGCAACGCCTGCAGGCGTTTTTCCCTCCAGGGTTTGCCGATCCAAGCTCCCCTCGCCCGTAATGACAACATCCACCTCTTTCATTTTTGACTCGAGTCCGACGGCTTCTGCAACCACATCGAAGCCCGGTCGAATCGTCGCGCCGCAGAAACTCATCAGACCAAATCCGAGTCCACCTGCCGCGCCGGCACCGGGTTTATCGCGATAATCAAAATCAAATTCCTCGGCCACAACGTCGGCCAGCCTGGTCAGCGCCCGTTCCAATACGTTGAGCTCATCTTTGCTCGCACCTTTTTGCGGACCAAACACTCGGGTCGCCCCATTTTTTCCCAGCAACGGATTCTTTACGTCAACCGCTGCAATGATTTTCGGTAACTTTAAATCCTGCGGCTTTTCGATCCGACTGAGATCGACCAAATCGGCAATGGGTTCCCTTTCTTTCTCCTTCTCTTGCTCATGCTCGTGCTCGTAATCGAATCGGTACCCAAGCGCTCTTGCCATTCCCCATCCGCCGTCGTTTGTCGCGCTGCCGCCCAGACCAATGATGATTTCGTTCGCGCCACGACTGACCGCGTCCAGAATCATTTCACCAACACCGAACGTGGTGGCGTGAACCGGATCTCGTTCGTTTTCTGACAACCGTCGCATTCCGGCAGCTTCGCTCATTTCCATTACCGCGAGTTTCTTATCCTCGATCCACCCGTAACGCGCGTCGATTTCGCGGCCAAGTGGGTCATGCGCCTTGCACTTTAACCACGAACCGCCGCGCGCTTGGCAAATCGCTTCTGCAGTTCCTTCGCCTCCGTCAGCCATCGGCACAATGTCGATCTCCGCATCTGGCAAGGCATCGCGCAGACCTTTAGCAATGTTTTCCGAGACCTCCCGCGCATTGAGCGAGCCCTTAAATTTATCCGGCGCAATCAGGATTTTCATGATAGCGATCAAACACATTGTAGGCCAGGCGCGTCGCCTGGCGGATCAAAAGCCTGGCAACCGCAGCGGTTGCCCTGCAATTTCTGACTTCGAGACGTTTCGTTAAGACTTCAGTTTGCGCTCCAAAATCTCACCGGCCAGCTGGGGATTAGCCTTCCCTTTTGATAACTTCATCACCTGCCCCTTAAGAAAATTGAGCGAGACTAGATTGCCGGACTTGAAATCTGCGACCGGCTTCGGGTTCGCGGCGATTACTTCTTCACATAATTTTTCGATGGCGCTCACATCGCTCAGTTGCGCGATCCCCTTTTCTTTCACAATCGCGGCCGCGCTTTTCCCACTCGCAAACATCTCCGCAAAAACTTCTTTACCTTGCTTGCCACTGATTTTTCCGGCGTCGATGAGATTGACCAACTCATCCAGCGCCTCCGGTGGAATCGGACAATCATTGATGGTTTTTCCCGCAGTACTCAGGGCATTCTGTAAATCGTTCAGAATCCAGTTTGCGACATTCTTTGGTTTCTTTGCGTGTCTGGCTGCCGCTTCAAAATAACGCGCAAGATCGAGGTCGTTTGCGAGTACGGCGGCGTCGTAGGGGCTCACTTGATATTGCTCAACGAAACGCGCTCGTTTCGCCTTCGGCAATTCCGGTACGCGCGCTCGCACATCCGCGAGCAACACTTCGGTTTTCACCGGCACAAGATCAGGATCCGGGAAATAGCGGTAATCATGCGCGAATTCTTTGGTGCGCATCAGAAACGTTTCGCCGCCTCCGTCGTTCCAACCGCGCGTTTCCTGCTCAAGCGTTTTGCCGTTCTCAAGCGCGGCGATTTGACGCCGGATCTCGTAGGCGAGCGCGCGTCGCACCCCGCTAATTGAATTCAGGTTCTTGATCTCGATCTTCGCTCCAAGCTCGTTTCGCCCTTCAGGCCGGACAGAAACGTTGCAGTCACAGCGGAGTTGTCCCTTCTCCATATCGGCATCGCTTACCGCTCCGTAGATCAAAATTTGTTTGAGCGAAGTAAGAAACGCGAACGCCTCCTCCGGCGAATTAATCTCCGGTTGCGTCACGATCTCCATCAACGGTGTGCCGGCACGATTAAAATCGATGCCCGTGCTGTTCTCGAAATGAAAGCTTTTCGCTACGTCTTCCTCGAGATGAATCCGCACCAGATGCACTTCCTTGTCAGGCGTAACGATGTTTTTCTGCGCGTCCTTCGGGTAAGCGAGATCGTGCAACGGTACGGCCCCGTTGGTGCAAAGCGGCATGTCATATTGCGAAATCTGATAGTTCTTCGGCATGTCCGGGTAGAAATAGTTTTTGCGATCGAATTTGCAGATCGGCGCAATGTCGCATCCGAGCATCAGTCCGGTGAGCACCGTCACGCGCAGCGCCTCATGATTCATCACCGGCAACGCGCCCGGCAGACCGAGGCACACCGGACAAGTGTGTATATTCGGTTCCGCGCCGAACTCGACAGGAGAAGCGCAAAACATCTTGGAGCGCGTCTTGAGCTGGACGTGAACCTCAAGGCCGATAGTGGCGATGTACTTCATTGTTATTTCTCCAGCGCGTAATCGAGCGCACGTTGAAAATCGAATTTCCTGATGCGCTCCGCGAGGGCCGGATCATTTACTGCGTCAATGACGCGCGGATTTTGAAGAAGATCCAGAAAGCGCTTCTGCGCGATGAGGTCGGCAATCTCCGGATCGCTCCGCAACGCGACGATTTTTGGATTCTCGCTCAATTCGCGCGCGCCGGGGAACGTCAGAAATTTCTGCGCGCGTTCCGGACTGGAAAGAACGCTCCCCGCCTTCTCCAGCACTTCGTACGTCCTATGCGAGATGGGGTCGGTATTCTTAAACACGCTTCCAAGCAGACCCAATTCGAGTGAATTTTTCAGACGTGCCAGGGATGTCGCGAGCGTTGCTACGCCATCGTCTGATTCCGAAAGAAAACGACGGCGCACATCGAGAGCACGCGAGGTTGCATCTTGTGCACCGTGCGCCGCTGCGCCCGATCGGCTGCGAGCTTGCCCTTCAGCGAGCGCGCCGACCGCTCGCACACTCGCGACAGTCAGCCAAAGCAGAAACGCGCCAAAAAACAATCCAAGAATTGCGCCTGCCACGCCGTAAATGAGTTTGACCAGATGGGAATCTTGTTGGGCAGTTCGCTTGAACAAAATCGCGCCGACCCCACTCACGAGCGCGTATGCGACCAGCGCAAGTATTGCGCCGCATAAGATCGACAAAACTGGGTCAGGCATTTTGAAAAAAGAACGCGCCACCGGGACAAATAAGCTGCCTCCGAGAAACGCAGCCCCGTAGGCGGCGCCAAGAGCGATCAGGCGCATGATCTGACGCATCAAACCCAGCCGCCAGCCCCTCACGACTTCGAACAAAATCAAGATGATGCCAAACGAAACGAACACTATCTGCCAAAGCGGCGAGCCAGCCACTGCTTGAGATTCAGGTGTCACTGTGATCGACCATCAATTGCTCGCTGCCGCAAAGCATGATCGCAAAGAACCAGAGCGGCCATTGCTTCCACCATTGGCACCGCTCGGGGAAGAACGCACGGATCATGGCGCCCGCGCGCAGCCACCCGGGTTTGCTGGCGCGAACTAGTCACCGTTTTCTGCTCATGGCCGATAGTAGCTGTCGGCTTAAACGCGACACGAAAATAAATCTCCTCGCCATTACTGATGCCGCCCTGCACGCCGCCTGAATTGTTGGTTGCCGCGCGAATTTTGCCGCCGCGCACCTCGAATGGGTCGTTATGCTGCGAGCCGCGCATCCGCGTCGCCGCAAAACCCGAACCGATCTCGAATGCTTTTGTTGCGGGTATGCTAAGCACCGCTTTAGCCAGATCTGCATCGAGCTTGTCGAAAACTGGTTCACCCAGTCCGGGCGGAATGCCGCGTATCACGCATTCAATAACGCCGCCAATCGAATCGCCCTGGCGCCGAACTTCCTCAATGAAAGAGACCATCTTTTTCGCCGCCGGGGCATCCGGGCAGCGAACAATATTCTTCTCGATGTCTTTCGCCTTCACCGCGGAACGATTTATTTTCGCAACGACTTCGTGAATTTGCGTGACATAGGCGACGATCTCGAATTCCGCGTGCAGCATCGACAATATTTTTTTTGCAACCGCACCAGCTGCTACTCGGCCAATAGTCTCCCGCGCCGAAGCGCGGCCACCGCCCTGCCAGTTTCGAATTCCATACTTGGCTTCATAGGTGAAGTCGGCGTGTGAGGGCCGAAATTTCTCTGCCATCTCCACATAGTCCTCGGGCCGTGCATCTTTATTACGCACCAGAATTGCGATCGGCGTGCCCAGTGTTTTGCCCTCAAAGACACCGGAGAGAATTTCGCACTTATCTTCTTCTTTCCGCTGCGTTGTGATCTTACTTTGACCCGGACGGCGGCGGTCCAGCTCCCGTTGGATTTCCGCCTCGGACAATTCCATGTTCGGCGGGCAACCGTCGATTACCACACCCACGCCGCCTCCGTGTGATTCGCCAAAAGTAGTGACGCGAAAGAGCTGGCCGAAGGTGTTGCCCATTGCGCGAAGATGTTAATCCAAAAGCGCAAAATGTGTAGGACGTTCTGAGATGCGTGGTAGGGCGCGACCGCCGGACGCGCCGCAACGGTAACGGACGGCTCGGCGGTGCCTCCCTACCACTTCTAAATGCCCAAATACGAATTGAGGATCGGAAAAGGGTCACGCACGCTTCGCGCTCTTGTGGGCCGGAGCCGTCACAAGCAGTGGCGGGCGCGGCGGCACGGGCGAGGACTGCACGATGGACGTTGTGGTCTGCCCATGAACGAGAAAGCGATCCAGGACGCGATCCAAAGATGCGATTCCAGGTAAATGGACTTTGAGAATGAAGCAATCTTCTCCGGTGACTCGATGGCATTCCACGACCTCGGGAATCTGCTGAGCAAGCGCCGAGATTTTCGGCAGGTGCCCGGGAAGCGGCCGGATTCTGACGAACGCGGTGATTTCGTGTCCCGCTGCTTTCGGGTCCAGTTCGAGCCGATAGCCGGTGATCACACCACTCTTTTCCAAACGTCGAACACGCTCCTTCGCTGCCGGATTGGACATCCTGATTTTTCGGGCCAGCTCGGCGATCGACATCCGGGGATTCCGTTGCAGGAGCTTTAGAATTTCAATATTCTTGTGATCTCGGAGTATTCCTTTAATATTCACAATAAATTATACCAATATACATTAAAAACTATCACTGATTGCTAGATCTGGCATTACTTTATGCTTGAACGCGTAGCTAGCTATTCTATTTTTGTTCGTATGACCGACGAGGTTATCCTGCGAGTAAAGCCACTGGCGCAGAAAGCGAGGCTTGTTCCACCAGAGGCTTTTTTCATTTGCAGCGCCATTTTTCATTATCTCGGACCAGCCTTTGCGGTGCTTCTTTTTTCCCGGGTCGATGTATTAGGCGTCGCCTGGCTGCGGATTGCAAGCGCGGCTGCGGTGTTCGGGTTTTGGAAGCGTCCGTGGCGTTTATTTGCCGAATTGGGCGCAGGAGAGCGGCGAATCGCGCTGGCATTAGGTTTCGTGCTAGCCTTCATGAACGTCTGTTTTTATCTGGCGATCAGTCGGCTGCCGCTGGCCACAGTCGGCACGATTGAGTTTCTCGGGCCAATCGCGTTGGCGGCGCTAGGAGTGCGAACGATGCGCAACCTTGCCGCACTACTGTTGGCGTGCGGAGGCGTATTTCTGCTGACCAGTGTCCGCATCAGTGGCGAACCGCTGGGGTACATTTTTGCATTTGCGAATTGCGCGCTGTTCGTTCTCTACATTCTGCTTGGGCATCGTATCGCAGGCGCAGGCGGCCGCAGTGGAGTTGAGCGTCTGGCCATCGCCATGCTCGTTGCGAGTATTGTCGTCACGCCTATCGGATTTAAGAGCGCGTTCGGAGCCCTGCTGGATCCGAAGCTTCTTCTCGCTGGTGCCGGAGTTGGTGTGTGTTCCTCTGTGATCCCTTACATCTGCGATCAATTTGCAATGGCACGCTTATCGAAAGCCACGTTTGCACTGATGCTGTCTCTGTTGCCGGCGACAGCGTGCCTGATAGGAATAATTGTTCTGCGCCAAATCCCTTCGCTTTCGGAGTTAACCGGCGTTGGCGCGGTGATAGCAGGAGTGGCTTTGAAACGAAGCACCGACAATTAAACAGGAGAGATAACGCAATGAAGTATACAAATCTTGGCAAGACAGGACTCCAAGTGTCGCGAATCTGTCTCGGCTGCATGAGCTACGGCCTGAAGGAGAGAAAGTGGGGTCTGGATGAGGAGCAGAGCCGCCCTTTCATCAAACGAGCGCTCGACCTCGGTCTTAACTTTTTCGATACGGCCAACATGTATGGAAACGGCGCGAGCGAGGAAGTAACTGGCCGGGCACTTCGCGACTTCGCCAAGCGCGATGAGGTGGTGATTGCCACGAAAGTCTATTTCCCGATGCGCCCGGACGTAAACGGGCGCGGATTATCCCGCAAAGCGATCATGACCGAGATCGACAACAGTTTGCGGCGTCTGGGAACCGACTATGTCGATCTTTATCAGATTCATCGCTGGGATTACGAGACGCCGATCGAAGAAACGCTCGAAGCGCTCCACGATGTCGTGAAAGGAGGAAAGACCCGATACATCGGTGCATCTTCGATGTTTGCCTGGCAATTTTGCAAGGCGCTTTACCTGGCCGATCTCCGCGGCTGGACGCGTTTCGTATCGATGCAGCCGCATTACAATCTCCTCAACCGCGAAGAGGAACGCGAAATGTTGAAGCTCTGCCAGGCGGAAGGTATCGGTGTCGTGCCGTGGAGTCCGCTGGCGCGCGGTCGTCTCACCCGCCCGTGGGAATCGGAACCGAGCACGATTCGCGGCCAGACCGATGAGTACGGCAAAAAACTGTATTCGGGAACTGAAGAACTGGATAAACAAGTAGTTGATCGCGTCGGCGAGATTGCAAAGGCGCGAGGTGTTCCCAGGGCACAGATTGCCCTCGCATGGTTGGTTCACAAGCCGGTGGTAACAGCACCGATTGTGGGCGCAACCAAACTGCATCATCTCGAAGAAGCAGTGGCGGCGCTGGACCTGCAATTATCCGACGCAGAAATCGAAGCGCTCGAGGCGCCGTACGTGGCTCATCCCATCGTCGGATTCGAATGATCAAAATTTTGAGAGAATTTTATTACAAACACGCCGGCGCCGCGTAGCCTTTTAACAGCACCAACCGAGCCAGCGCCATGCTCCCTGATTACATCGACTTCTTAATTAAACGATTTGAGAACCCGGACGAGGTTCGCATTTTTGAGAAAGGACGGTTTGAACTCATCAAGATTGGCGGAATGACGATCGGCCGGGCGACATATGAACCCGGCTGGAAATGGTCGCAGCATGTCGCACCTGTTGCAGGGACTCCCCTTTGCCAGGTAGAGCATGTCGGCATGGTGATATCCGGGGAAGCGGCGTGTGCCATGGAGGATGGACGCTCTTACGTCATGAAGCCGGGGGACCTCTTTTACATCGGTCCCGGGCACGACAGTTGGGTCGTGGGCGACCAAGCTTATGTTTCGCTTCATTTTCTCGGAGCGGAGAAATATGCGCATGAGTGAGAGGATCGACCGACGCGCCGCAGGCCACATTAGCGCTCCCGTTTCGAAAGCATCCGCACTGCACTACACGTGTGGCTAAATTGCTTCGAGCGCCCTCTTCAGATCGTCGATTAAATCGCGGACATCTTCCACGCCCACCGAAAGCCGGACGAGCGACTCGGAGACGCCGAGTTTTTCGCGCTGCTCCTTCGGGACCGAAGCATGCGTCATGAGCGCCGGTTGATTGATAAGGCTTTCGACACCGCCCAAACTTTCCGCCAGCGCAAAGAGGTGGGTGTTTTCCAGAAAACGCCTGGTGCCCGCGAGATTGCTCTTCAAAACGATCGTTACAATTCCGCCGAAGCCGCGCATTTGTTGCCGCGCCAGATCGTGCTGCGGATGAGACTTTAGTCCGGGGTAACGGACCGATTTTATCTCGCGCTGTTCTTCGAGCCACCGCGCAATCTCAAGGGCATTCGCGCAATGTCGCTCCATGCGGAGCGCCAGTGTTTTCAAACTGCGCAGCACAAGAAAACTGTCGAACGCGCCGGCGATTGCGCCCACCGAGTTTTGTAAGAATGCAATTTGATCGGCGCGTTCCTTGTTGTCACCGACTACGACCACTCCGCCTACCAGATCGGAATGTCCGTTTAGATATTTGGTCGCGGAATGCACGACGATATCGAAGCCGGTCTCAATCGGGCGTTGAATCCACGGTGTTGCAAATGTGTTATCGCAAACTGAGATGATTTTGTGTTCGCGCGCGATCTTCGCGATCGCTTCGAGATCGATCAACTTCAGAAGTGGATTACTTGGCGTTTCGACCCACACCATGCGCGTGTTTGGTTTGATGGCGCGCTCCAGATCTTTCGCATCGGTCAGATCGACATAGGTAAAATCAAGATTCGCCGAACGACGGCGCACCCTGTCGAACAACCGGAATGTGCCGCCATAAAGATCGTCACTTGCGACGATATGGGAGCCGCTCTCGAGCAACTCGAGCACTGTCGCCATTGCGGCGAGGCCGGATGCAAACGCGAACCCACGCGTGCCGCTTTCCAAATCGGCGATGCATTTTTCGTAAGCGAGTCGCGTGGGATTGATCGATCGCGCGTAATCGTAGCCTTTGTGCTTTCCCGGGCTTTCCTGCACGTACGTCGATGTTGCGTAAATCGGCGTCATCACCGCGCCAGTGGAAGGGTCTGGCTCCTGTCCCGCGTGAATCGCGCGCGTAGCAAATTCGTGCTGCTTTTTCATGTCAACGCAATCTAACCGCGAATACTGTGATTAGCGCTGAGAAAAATCAGAGTCCCGCAAACAACAGTTCACTGCTTGGGCATGTGCAACCGCAAGTACGAAAGCAGGTCGGAGCGCGTAACCAGCCCGAGGAATTTGTCGTCTTCCATTACGATGGCGACGCGACCGCGATCAAATACATCCAAAAGATCCTTGATCGTCGCTTTCGGCGAGAGCGTTTCCAGCTTGGAGGTCATCGCACTTTTCACTGGATCCTTAAAATGCGAGGGATCGCGGTGCACTTTCACCAGCACATCTGATTCATCAAGAATCCCAAGGGCTCGTCCGTTTTCATCGACGACTGGAACTTGGGAAACATCTGCGCCGCGCATGCGCTGGAAAGCGGTCAGCAATGTATCGTTAGGCCCCACAGTGATTACTTCACCGGCTTCATAGCGATGGGAAATCAAATCGCTTAAATCACCGTGCGGCGGACGATGAATGAAACCCTGCTCCGCCATCCAGAAATCGTCGTACATCTTGGAAAGATATTTGTTCCCGGTATCGACGACGAAGCTGACGACTTTTTTTGGCTTCGTCTGCTTACGGCAGTAACGCAGCGCCCCGGCGACAAGCGTGCCTGTGGATGATCCGCCGAAAATTCCCTCCTTGCGCAAAAGCTCGCGCACCGTGGCGAAGCTTTCCGCATCATCAATCTCGAATGCCTCGGTTACCAGTGACATGTCGGCGATATCAGGAATAAAATCTTCGCCGATGCCTTCGACCGCCCAGCTTCCTGCTTCGGCCAGCTTGCCTGACTTAACATATTCGTAAAGCACGGAACCCTTTGGGTCCGCCAGAACCATTTCGATGCCTCGCCGCGGTTTGACGCGATTGAAAAATCGCCCAAGGCCAGTGAGCGTCCCACCGGAACCGACTCCTACGACAATCGCATCGACATCGTGGCGCATTTGTTCCCAAATTTCCGGCCCGGTGGTGCGCTCATGTGCCAAGGGATTCGCCGGGTTGCCAAATTGATTCACGTAAAAGGCGCCGGGAATCTCTTCGGCGAGTCGCGCGGCCACGTCCTGGTAATATTCCGGATGGCCGCGCGTCACATCCGAACGCGTAATCCGCACTTCAGCGCCGAGCGCTTTCACGTGCGAAATTTTTTCCTGCGACATCTTGTCTGGGATTACAAGCAGCACGCGATAGCCTTTGGCACCGGCAACCAATGCCAGACCCAGACCGGTATTTCCCGCTGTGGCTTCGACGACCGTGCCGCCAGGCCGCAGTTTCCCTTCGTCCTCCGCGGCTTCGATCATCGAGAGGGCGATCCGGTCCTTGATCGACCCGCCCGGATTTTGATTTTCAAGTTTGAGAAAAAGCTGACACGGACCGGTGTCGAGCTGCGTGACCTCCACGAGCGGTGTGTCGCCAATCAGCGACAGGATTTGAGGCGGACGCTTTGAACTGATCTGGGGAGCGGTTGGGGTTTCGAGCATTGCAGCTTCCTAGGGGGAGTCTATTGACGGTTCGCCTTTATGCGACCATTCCGATTTGCTGTCTTCGAGAAATTGCTGCAGCACCGGAAAACGGACTTCGCCGTAGTTCAATGCGTAGCGGAGATCGCCGCCTTTGTAAATCCAAGTCGTCGGAATCCACGAGAGCGGCATGCCGGCGAATTGTTTAATTTTGCCGTCGCCTTTGCGTGGCCCTGGGTCGGCCAGAATCGTGACGTTCGGTTGGTCTGTGATTTGAAATTTCTGCAGCGTCGCACGGCCGTCCTCGCCGTTGTTCCAGACGGATACGAAATAAAATTTTACCTGCGGGTTGTCTTTAACGGTCTTGAGCCAACCGCCACTTTTCAATTCCGCCTGACAATTGGAGCACCACGGCGCCCAAAGATGCACGACGCTGGGATCAGGTGATTTGATCGCTTCGAGGATTTTTTGCGCGGCGGGAGACTCAGCGCGGAGCGACGCGACAGCGAGGAGCGCAATCAAGATCGGGAAGCGGACTAGCGGCATGTTCTATTAAAGGATAAGGGCGAAACGCCCAACGCTCAACGCCGAACGCCTCACGCGGAAGACAGGCGTCTTCGGCTGTCATGGGAGACGTGCGTCTCGGATGTCGAGAACGATACGCAGCCGCGGACGGCTATCTTCCCCAGAGTTGACCTTCGGACGGAAAACGCCTACTGTGGCGTCCCATTCCGCTGCTTTAGCTGCGCGGAAAGATCGGCGCTCGACCGAGAGCGCCGTTTTGCCTGAAGGAGGCCCCACTTAGTTTTATGATTCACATGCAGGATGTAATGGCGAAGCCGATGCCGGACTTCCGCGAGGGAAGCATCGTCAAGGGACGCATTTTAGAAATTCGCCCACGCGAAGTGCTGGTCGATGTTGGATACAAATCCGAGGGCGTCATCCCGTTAACAGAATTTGATGACGTCGATTCTCTCGAGGTCGGTGACGAAGTGGACGTGCTTCTGGAGCGGCTTGAGAACGAAGAAGGCATGGTTGTTCTCTCGAAGGAGAAGGCCGCTTACCGTCAAAATTGGAACAAGATCGTCGGTGTGTTCGGAGGCGATGGCCTGATCAAAGGCAAGGTGAAATCGGTAGTGAAAGGCGGCCTGATGGTGAACATCGGGGTCGAGGCGTTTTTGCCGGCATCGCAGATCGACGTTGTTCCGCCAAAAGATTTACAGCAATTCGTTGGCAACACGTACGATTTCAAAATCGTTAAGCTCAATGACGACCGCAAAAATGTGGTGCTCAGCCGGCGCGAAGTGATCGAACAGGAGCGCAGCGAAAAGCGACAGAAATTCATGGAAGGCGTGAACGTGGGTGACCGCGTGGTCGGCACAGTAAAAAACATCACCGATTTTGGCGCATTCATCGATCTCGACGGGATGGATGGCTTGTTGCACGTCACCGACATGACTTGGGGGCGACTCGGACATCCGAGCGAGTTATTGAAGGTCGGGCAGCAGTTGGAAGTCGTGGTGCTCGATATCAACAAGGAAAAAGAACGCGTATCGCTGGGGCTCAAACAAACTCAGAAAAATCCGTGGGACCAGATCGAGGAGCGTTTCCCGGCTGGTCAACGCATCAAGGGTAAAATCACCAACCTTGTTCCCTACGGCGCGTTTGTTGAGATCGAAGAAGGCGTGGAAGGACTTATCCATGTCTCCGAGCTTTCGTGGACGAAACGGATCATGCGCCCCTCCGATATCCTCAGCGTCGGGCAGGAAGTGGAAGCGGTTGTCCTTGGCGTCAACAAAGAGGAACAGAAGATTTCACTCGGTCTGCGTCAGCTGGAACCGAATCCGTGGGACGAGATCGAGAAAAAATTCACCATTGGCAGCCGGGTGAAAGGCAAGATTCGCAACATGACTGCGTATGGCGCGTTCGTAGAGCTAGAGGAGGGCATCGACGGGATGATTCACGTTTCCGACTTGAGCTGGACCCGCAAGATCAATCATCCGAGCGAAGTCTGTAAGAAAGGCGACGAAGTCGAAGCTGTGGTGATTGACATCGACAAGGTAAACCAGCGGATCAGCCTCGGGGTCAAACAACTCACCGAAGACCCATGGAAGACGATCGATGAAAAATACAAGATCGGCGATTTGGTCAAGGGCAAGGTAACGAAGCTCGCCAGTTTCGGCGCATTTGTGCAGCTGCAGGACGACATCGATGGGCTCGTACACATTTCGCAATTGAGCGAAGATCACGTCGCCAAAGTGAAAGACGTCCTCAAAGTCGGTCAGGAAGTCGAAGCGCGTGTGATTAAGGTGGACAAACTCGAACGGCGTATTGGATTGTCGATCAAGGCCGCAAACTACACCGAGGAGCAACTGCGCAAGGAAGCCGAAGCCCTCGACATACTCCGTCCGGGCGAAGACATGGTTGGTCTTGAAAAAGCTTTCGCCGCCGCCGAACAGGAAGAATATCGCCCCAGCGAATCCAAGAAAGCAGAGAAGGAACCAAAAGAATCCAAGCGCACGTCGAAGAAAGAGTCCAAGGAGAAATAGTTTCCCGCTTTCTTGTCGCTAACACTTCAGGTTCTGCCGCGGTAGCGAAAAGTGGAGCAGTACTCCGCACGCTCCGAGACACGGGCGCGCAATGCACGTCAGCCGATCATTGAAGTGCGGTAACTTTCTGCTGTTTTGAATGCGCTCGAAATCGGACCGACATAGATCAGGCCTACGAGTAATCGCTTCGGCGATTTTGCTGTTGGCTATGACTGGCTGCGGAAACCACAGCATCGTCGGCAAGTGGCGCATGATGGGAGGATCCAACGCGACACTTTGGGAATTTTCGGAAAATGGCGTTGTCCTAACCGGGGACGTGCGTGGGAGGTACAAATTCGGTAACCAGGATCGAATCAAAATTCAAACACCGTTCGCAACTACAGTTTACCAAATGAAAATTTCCGGCGACCGGATGACACTACAAGAACCGGGCGGTTCCAAGCTAGAGTTTACGAGGATAGGGGCAATGCAGCGCTGATCGCTGGCTTCGGTAAGCCTCCTTGATATGGCCTACCATTAACTCTTTCCGCGCCGCGCTTTGTTGTTCGTCACGCGCGCAGAGGCCTCGTTCCTTTGCAAGGCGCCCGATGTTTCATTACCAATTGCCGGCGTGTGATGGAGTGCCAGCGCGCGGGCAAGATCTTTTTCGTCGGTGAGATCTAGACGCAGCGGAGTAATGGAGACCCAGTTGTGCTCGACGGCCCAGCGGTCCGTGCCTTCCTCGGCTCCCTGCAGCGGCGTGATGGTAAACCAGTAAATTGGACGGCCCATCGGATCCTTACTGGGGACGACTTTGCCGTCATAATGCCGTACGGACTGACGCGTCCAGCGAATCCCTCGCGGCCTTTGTGGCAGATTCACGTTGACGAGAGGCATCTTTTTCTCTTCGAGGAGCAAGTCGAGCACCTTAGTCACATATGGCTCGAGCGCGGGGAAATCAGGGTCTCGTCTATCGTTCACGGCGGTGCTGATGGCGATACCGCGCAGGCCGAGCAAAGCGGCCTGTTTTGCGGCCGCGAGCGTGCCGGAGTGCCAGCAGGAGTTGCCGAGATTTAGGCCAAGGTTGATCCCGGAAAGAACGAGACCGATACGCTGCCAGAGATGCGTCCCTAGGGCGACGCAATCGGCGGGGGTGCCGTTTACCCGATAAGCCTCGAACTCGCCGAGATGAATCCGCTTATACCGAAGTGGTCGCGACGAAGTGATTGCGTGACTCATCGAAGATTGCTCGACGTCGGGCGCGACGATGCGCACTTCGCCAAAGCGCGACGCGACCTTGGCAAGGGCAACAATGCCCGGACTATAAATGCCATCATCGTTCGAAATCAGGATTCGCATCTTCTTTATTATTAAACGTGTGCCAGATTGCTTTTGGCTGAACAGTCCGCGGATAGTATCTACGATTACAGAACTGGATGCGAATTACGTTGATACACAATCCCAAGGCTGGCGACGCCAAACATGGTAGAAAGCAATTGATGGCGGCGCTGGCCAAGGCGGGGCATCATGCCGCTTATCAGTCCACGAAAGAACGCGGTCTCAAGAAAGCTCTGAAGCAGCCCACCGATCTTGTTCTTGCTGCCGGCGGGGACGGGACAATTGCAAAGGTTGCCTGCCGGCTCGTCGATAGCGGCATTCCATTAAGCGTACTCCCGCTCGGCACCGCCAATAATCTGGCGCGTGCACTCGGCTTCGTCGCCTCTCCCGAGGAAATCATCGCGAGGCTCGAAGGCGGCAAGAAACGCGCATTTGACGTCGGACTTGGATATGGCCCGTGGGGTGAACGCTATTTTTTTGAAGCTGCGGGCGGAGGTCTGCTTGCAGATTACGTTCGCGCCGCAAAAAAAGAGGGGAAAAAGAACAGAAAGATTAAGAACCTTTCCAAAGAACAGGAAATGGCGCGGCACAGTGCGCTGCTGCGCCGGATGCTGCACGACTATCCGGCGCGTCAATGGAAGATCGAGATCGACGGAAAAGACATTTCCGGGCGCTACATACTTTGGGAAGCAATGAATATTCGTTCCGTTGGTCCCGCACTGCATCTGGCACCACGCGCCGGGACCAAGGATGGACGATTCGATTTTGCTTGCGCACGCCAAGCCGATTATGCGCTTTTGGCGAAACACTTCGACGCACGCGTAGCTGGGAAGAAGAGCAACTCTCCGCTGCCAACACGGAAATTTCGTGAATTACGAATCGTCTGGAAGGGATCAACGCTCCATTTGGATGATCAACTTTGGCCGGACAAGAAACAAACCCGAAAGTCCTCCAACGAAATCAAAATCACTGTGAAACCATCCGCGCTGATCATTTTGCAGCCAGCTCCGACTGTGAAAGTCTAGGTCGCGGTTTCTCTCCGCATCAGAAAGAAGCTTTGCTCCGCATGATCAGAATTCTGCGCTGCCGGGCGTTCGAGCAAACGGGATCACGTCGCGGATATTCGAGACTCCCGTGATGAACATCAGCATCCGCTCGAAACCGAGACCGAAACCGGAGTGCGGGACGGTGCCGTAACGCCGAAGATCGAGATACCATTTGTAATCGGAGGGATCCATGTTGTGCCGACGCATGTTCTCCTTAAGCACCTCGAGTCTCTCTTCGCGCTGGCTGCCGCCGACGATTTCGCCGATACCCAGCACAAGCAAATCCATCGCGGTCACCGTCTTTCCATCGTCGTTCAAACGCATGTAGAACGGTTTGATTTCCTTTGGATAATTGAAAACGGTGATCGGACACTGAAAGTGTCTCTCCGTCAACCAGCGTTCGTGTTCTGATTGCAGATTCAATCCGTAATCGATTGGGAACTCGAATTTCTCTCCGCTCTTTTTTAGCAGCTCGACAGCTTCAGCATAGGTAATCCGCTGAAATGGGCGGTTTATGACGAAATCAAGTCGCGCAAGCAACTCTTTGTCCACGAACTTGCCGAAAAGTTCCATTTCATCGGGGCAATGTTCGCGCGCG
>JBKPDP010000051.1:0-103472 GCA_046727935.1 Verrucomicrobiota bacterium
ACATTTTGGTTCGATGGTTAGCTATCAAAATTATCAGGTGCGTCAGGTGCCGATCGCGGAAGCTGTCAATCGGCTCAAGCTGGTTCCGCCTAACGGCGAAATGGTGCAAACTGCGCGTGACGTGGATATTTCCTTCGGCGACTGAGCCTGTCATGTTGAGCGGAGCGAAACATCTCTGATCATTGTTTTGATGGCTGTCGATCCAAAGGCGATCAGAGATCCTTCGCTTCGCTCAGGATGACAAAAGGAAAAGAGGTGCGCCCTCCTCAGTCTTAAGTTCAGACATTCAATGAAAATCGTCCTCGCATATTCTGGCGGCCTCGACACATCGGTAATCCTGCGTTGGCTCCAGGACAATTATCAGGCTGACGTCATCACGTTTTGCGCCGATATCGGTCAGGAAGAAGAACTCGACGGCCTGCAGAAAAAAGCCCTAACGAGTGGCGCAGCGAAGTGCATCGTCGAGGATCTGCGGGAAGAATTCGCGCGCGATTTCATCTTTCCGATGTTCCAGGCAGGCGCGATCTATGAGGGTCAATATCTGCTTGGCACGAGTATCGCGCGCCCGTTGATCGGGAAACGAATGGTCGAGATCGCGCGCGCCGAAAATGCCGACGCCATTGCTCATGGCGCAACAGGGAAGGGGAATGATCAAGTTCGCTTCGAATTAGCCGCCGCGGCGCTCGCGCCAGATCTGCGCGTGATTGCACCATGGCGGGAAGAACGTTTTCGTAAACATTTTCCCGGGCGCGCTGAAATGATCGCGTTCGCGAAGGCCAATGGAATTCCGGTCGAAGCAACTGCGGATAAACCATACTCGATGGATCGCAATCTCCTCCACATCAGCTACGAGAGCGGCGTACTCGAGGATCCATGGTTCGACGCAAGCTCTCCTGAGATGCGCGAAATGTACAAATTGAGCGTGGCTCCTGAAGACGCGCCTAATGAACCGGAATACGTCGAGTTGGAATTTGATTCCGGGAATTGCGTCGCAGTGAATGGCAAAAAGCTTTCACCGCTTGGCGTGTTGCAAACGCTTAACAAACTCGGCGGTAAACACGGCATCGGCCGCGTGGATATTGTCGAAAATCGTTTTGTTGGAATGAAAAGCCGTGGCGTTTACGAGACGCCCGGGGGGGCGATTCTGTATTTTGCACATCGTCACATGGAAACGCTCACCATGGACCGGGAAGTCATGCATTTGCGCGAAAGCCTGATTCCGAAATACAGCGAACTGGTTTACAACGGGTTTTGGTTCTCGCCTGAACGCGAAGCGCTGCAAGCGCTGATCACCGAAACGCAACGCGACGTGACAGGACTTGTTAGGCTCAAGCTTTACAAAGGCAACATCATCGTTGCCGGCCGCAAAAGTCGCAAAAGCCTTTACGATCCAGAAATTGCGACAATGGAAGTCGCAAAATCAAGCTACAATCAAGGCGACGCCACCGGCTTCATTCGCCTAAACGCTCTCCGTCTCAAAATGCGCGCTATCTTGAAATCTCCTTCTCAACAAGAGAAATCTCGGCGTTAAGCAAGCCGATGGAGGGATTCTGCGCAAATGCGCTCGACGAGAAATTAAAGAAAATCCGAATGTCACTGCGGAAGCAGCGCGACAGCATCCTAACTTTGTTAGCGCGTTCATTTCAGACCCAAGTGGGTCCGAAGAACTGCAATTACAGAACTTCGCCCTGAAACTTGCAATCCAAATCGCAGTGCAAACTGCCGTGGCTTTTCTATTCCGCAAACCGGTTCCGGTACACTCGGGGCTAGGCGCCTGCCACAAACGCTCTACAACGGCGCGCAACCTTGCGACGGGCTGCTGTCGATCTTATCCGCTCGACGCACGGCACAAATTGTGGATTATGGGCCTGCGTAATTGGGATCTGCACAGAAACATGTCGGCTGAGGTAAGAAAGGAAATTCAGCTGGAGATAGGCCATGTCCTCTTCATCGACATCGTTGGTTACTCGAGATTTTCGGTTAACGAGCAACACGCCGCCATTGATCAGCTGACCCAGGTCGTTCGTGCGACGGAACAATTTCAAAAAGCCGACGCGGCCGATCGTTTAATTAAGATCGCCACTGGGGACGGCATGGCGCTGGTGTTTTACACAAGTCCAGAAGCGCCCGCGCGATGCGCGGTGGAGATCAGTCGCGCGCTGAAGGGACACCCTGGCCTGCACCTTCGGATGGGAATTCACAGCGGACCTGTCAGCGGCGTTATCGATGTTACTGGCCGCAACAACTTGGCCGGTGCTGGCATGAACCTGGCGCAGCGAGTGATGGATTGTGGCGATGCCGGTCACATTCTGCTATCGAAGCGCGTCGCTGAAGATCTTGCCGAATTCGACGAGTGGCGACCACTTCTGCATGATCTCGGCGCGTGTGAGGTTAAGCATGGACTACGTGTTGGCGTCGTAAATCTCTACGCGGATCAATTGGGTAATCCGCAATCCCCAAAAAAATTCCAAGCTTTAAAGACGCGCCGAGCGCGCGTACGCTGGGCAGCAGCAATAGCAGCATTGCTCGCATTCGTAGTAATCGCCGCCGGTATCGCAATGTTTTCCCGTTATTGGGCGCGGTTCGCGCTATCTGCGGCAGAAAAGAGCATTGCCGTGCTTCCGTTCGAAAACCTGAGCCAAGACAAAGCCAACGCTTACTTTGCCGACGGCATCCAGGACGAAATTCTGACGCGCTTGTCCAAAATCGCCGATCTGAAAGTGATCTCGCGCACTTCGACGCAGCATTACAAAAGCGCGCCGGAAAATTTGCCCGAGATAGCCAAGCAACTTGGCGTCGCACACATCCTGGAAGGAAGCGTGCAGAAGAGCGGTAACGCCGTGCGCGTGAATGTGCAGCTAATCAAAGCGGCCAACGATTCTCATCTTTGGGCGGAAACCTTTGATCGAAAACTGACCGACATCTTTTCGGTTGAGAGTGAGGTGGCCAAAGCTATCGCCGACCAAATGCGAGCGCACCTCACCGGTCGGGAAGAGCAAGTCATCGCTGCAAAACCAACCGACAATGTTGAAGCTTACGATGCCTACCTGCGTGGGCTGGCTTATACACTGAAAGCTGGCACCTCATCGGCCACCTCCCTTGGCGCACAGAAATATCTCAGAGAAGCGGTGCGGTTGGACCCGAAGTTCGCACTTAGCTGGGCGCTGCTGTCATACGTTGATGCGCTCGGCTATATCACGCTGACTCTTCAACCAACCGTCGGGCTGCGGGAGGAGGCGCGGCAGGCAGCCGAAACCGCGCTCACTCTTCAGCCTAGTCTCGGCGAGGCGCTACATGCCAAGGGCCAATACTACTACGCCTGCCTGAAGGATTACGACACTGCCGTGCGCTACTTTGAGCAAGCACGTCAGTTCTTGCCGAATAGCAGCCGGATTTCTGAATCGCTGGCCTATGTCACCCGCAGGCGTGGCCAGTGGGACCAGAGCGAGTCCTATTTCAACGAAGCCGAACGGCTTGACCCGCGCAATGTAAACCTGCTCGCCCAGCGCGCGTTTTCCTATATCTGCCTTCGTCGTTTCCCCGAGGCGCTGCGGAAGCTTGATCAGGTTTTAAACATCGCTCCGGACGACGTAGACACCCTCGCGCTAAAGGCGGCCATTGCACAAGCCGAGGGCGATCTGCCGCGTGCTGCTGCGCTCCTCGCTCCGCTGCACCCGACCGCCGACGACGCGCAGGCCGTGGAAACACAAGTTTACCAAGTGATCTTGGAGCGCCGCGCTGCACCGATCATCCCTCGGCTAAAGGACATACTTGCCAAGCCTGATCCAGCATTGGGTTACATCAATGGCGAACTGCGCTTTTGGTTGGGCTGGGCGCAAGAAGTTGCCGGTGATCATGCTGTCGCCCAGGAAACTTGGCGACTGGCGCGCAGCGAATTGGAACCCTTCGTCAAAGAACAGCCCGAAAATTATAAGGTCATTGGAGACGTCGCCCTAACCAGTATGGGTGTCGGTGACAAAGCAGCTGCATTGGCTCTGGCCGAACGGGCAATGGCAGTGATCCCGCTCGAGAAGGATGCCTTTGGGGGTCCCACTCCGATCGAGATCCTCGCCCGGGTAGCGGCAGGCATGGGGGAACCTGACCGCGCCATCGCTGCCTTAGAGAAACTACTCTCGATACCGTACTATGGCCCGCTGGCTGAAAACATGCCGCTTACTCCCGCCCTGCTCCGGCTCGATCCGATGTTCGATCCGCTCCGGAACGATCCACGCTTTCAAAAGCTCGCAGCGTCGCCTTCGCCGAAGGAAAAACGATAGGCGCTGACAACGGTTTCTGGTTCTCACCTGAACGCGAAGCGCTGCAAGCGCTCATCATTGAGACAACGCGACGTGAGCGGACTCGTTAGGCTCAAGCTCTACAAGGAAAAATCGTTAATTCCCTTGCGCCGAAGTAAGAGTAATGAGTTTTGAATCAGCCGACATACGCCGACGGCATTATTGTGGGTAGCGCACGCGTCACGCGTGCTGGCGAGCGCGTCCTCGCGATCGCGGACTTTCATTGGGGGTTCACATCTCCGCCTGGGCGAAATTCAAAGGAAAGATTGTTTCGGCGCGACGCTGAAACCAGCACGCGAGACGCGCGCGCTACCCTTGCGACGGGCGATTGTCGATCTTATATTTATCACGCGCGTTCGGTTACGCTGCGCCGAAACAAAATACGGAGGTCATTATGCCAACGACAATTGCTGCTCCAAAAACGAAAGCCGTTCCGTCGGCCGAAGAGGATTTTCTCCCGCTACAGGGCACTGATTATGTCGAGTTTTATGTCGGTAACGCCAAGCAGGCGGCCCATTTCTATAAGACCGCGTTTGGTTTTCAAAGCCTGGCATATTCCGGACCGGAAACGGGAGTGAAAGATCGCGCCAGCTATGCAATTCGGCAGAACAAATTAACTCTGCTTCTGACCACTCCGATTCGCGCCAATCATCCGATCGCCGATCACATTCACAAACATGGCGATGGTGTGAAAGTGCTCGCGCTGATGGTCGAGGACGCGACGTCAGCGTGGGAAGAAACCACCAAGCGCGGCGGGAAGAGCTATCTGAAACCGACCACGCTGTCAGATAAACATGGCGAACTAGTGATGAGCGGAATTCACACTTACGGTGAGGTCGTTCATTTGTTTATCGAAAGACAGAATTATCACGGCCCGTTTATGCCGGGGTTCCGCAGATGGGACTCGAATTACAATCCACCCCAGACCGGCTTGCAATATGTGGATCATTGCGTGGGCAACGTCAGTTTGGGTCAAATGAACCCGTGGGTGAAATTTTATGAGGATGTAATGGGTTTCCGAAACATCCTGACATTCGATGACAAGGACATCTCCACCGAATACTCGGCGCTCATGAGCAAAGTGATGAGCAATGGAAATGGGTTCGTGAAGTTTCCGATCAACGAGCCGGCGGAAGGGAAAAAGAAATCGCAGGTAGACGAGTATCTCGAGTTTTACAACGGCGAAGGCGTGCAACACATCGCCATGGCCACGAACAATATCATCGAGACCGTCACGGACCTGCAGAAGCGCGGCGTGGAATTTTTGCAGATCCCTTCGACGTATTACGACACGTTGCTTGATCGGGTCGGGCACATCGATGAAGAACTGGATGCTTTGAAACGGCTGGGCATTCTGGTCGATCGCGATGACGAAGGGTATTTGCTTCAGATATTCACCAAGCCTGTAGAAGACCGCCCAACACTCTTTTTCGAAATTATTCAGCGCAAGGGCGCGAAGAGCTTTGGCAAAGGGAATTTCAAGGCGCTCTTCGAAGCCATCGAACGCGAACAAGAGGCGAGAGGGAACTTGTAAAGGAGGGATCGACAATGCCGTATTACCAAAGACTGGGAGATATTTCGAGGAAGCATCACATCTGGTTCCATCGCAACGGGCAGGGGCCCACTTACAAGAACGAAGGCATCGCCTACGAACATGTTTTCACAACCCAAGGTTTCGATGAAGCGTACTCGATCATGTATCACCTGCGTCCGCCCACGCGGGTACGCAATGTCGAGTTGATCAAAAATTGGGAGCCGAAAAAAGTAACCGATAGTCCGCTGCGGCATCATCACTTGAAGACAGCTAACATCCCGCGACGCGGCGATCTCTACACCGGACGCGTGCCGATGTTGTTTAATCAGGATGTGATCGCCTACCGGGCAAGGCCCGCGAAGGCCTATGATAAGTTTCAGTATTACAAAAACGGCGGTGCTGATGAGATCATTTTCGTATTCCGCGGCGGCGGCGTAATGGAATCTGTTTTCGGCAAACTGCCTTATCGCGCCGAAGATTACATCGTGATCCCGCGCGGGATCACCTATCGGCTGGTGCCTGACAATATTGAGGAAGAGGATTATCTCATTCTCGAATCAGTTGGCCCCGTTCGAATCCCGCAACGTTACCTAAATCACGAAGGCCAAATCAAAATGGGCGCGCCGTACTCGGAGCGCGATCTCCACGGTCCTCGCGAGATAATTACGATCGATAAAGAGGAAGATGTCGATGTTCTCGTAAAAGATGGACCACGACTTACGCGGGTAACGCTTGCCCATCATCCCTTTGATGCAGTCGGATGGGACGGTTATCTGTATCCATTCACATTCAACGCGCAGGATTTCGAGCCGATCACCGGAACCGTACATCAACCGCCACCGATCCATCAAACGTTCGAGATTCGCGGATATGTTGTATGCACCTTTGCCCCTCGCTTGTTGGATACGCATCCGGAAGCCGTAAAAATCCCGTGGGTGCACGACAATGTCGAAGCTGATGAAGTTCTCTTTTACGTACGCGGGAATTTTGGTTCACGGCGCGGGATTGAGAGCGGCTCAATCACGTTGCATCCGCGTGGGATCCCGCACGGCCCACACCCGGGGACAATCATGGCGAGCAAGAATGCAACGCGCACAGAAGAGCTTGCCGTGATGTTTGACACGCAACACACGCTTGAGCTCACTGAAGATTCGCTTGCGTTAGACGACCCGAAATACCCGCAAAGCTGGCTCGATTAAATCAAGGAGCGGCGTGCATTACTTCGCTGTCCCTTGATGCTATCCTACATTCAACAACCATGATTCAGCGCCGCAATTCCGATCTCGATATTGAGGAGCGCTTCACCCGTGAGAGTAATCGCCTCCGGGAAAAGGACCTCGACAACATCGCGAAAGCATATCGCGAACTGCTTCACAGCATCGGCGAGGACGTCGATCGCGAAGGTCTGCGCCGAACTCCGGACCGAGCGGCGCGTGCCTTGGAATTTCTCACGCAAGGTTATCGGCAGGACCTCGACGAGATCATCAACGATGCCGTTTTCGAATCGGCTGCAAGCGAGATCATTTTGGTGAAGGACATCGAACTTTATTCGCTATGCGAGCATCACCTCCTGCCCTTCATCGGCCGCGCCCACGTGGCGTACATCCCAAACGGGAAAGTGATTGGCCTTTCGAAGGTGGCGCGCATTGTCGATGTTTTCGCCCGCCGTTTGCAGATCCAGGAAAACCTTACTACGCAAATCGCTGAGTCACTCATGAATTGCCTGGAGCCATCAGGAGTGGCTGTGGTGGTCGAAGCGAAGCACCTTTGCATGATGATGCGCGGCGTTGAAAAACAAAACTCAGTGATGAAGACGTCATGCTTGCTCGGTGTCTTCAAGGACGACGCGCGCACCCGGTCCGAATTTCTCTCGTTGCTGAAAGACTAGTTCGCAGAAGGTAGAACGTGTTGTCGTCAGCACATTGGCAACAGCAGGACCCGGATTCCGCGCCAAACCTTTGCGGGTCCGACGCCCTGCGAATTCGCTGGAGGCTGTCCGCTTCGCCGGTGCGTTAGTTGCGCGAAAACTGCTGGCTCAACCGAGCCAGTGCAAGAGCCGCAAGGAATAGCCCGAAATCGCGCAACGCCACATCAAAGTAGCCGGGGATCAGTAACAGGTTTATTATGATCAACGCGAGCCAGGCGGCAACGACGTAGGCGAAAATCCGCGGTTTAAACGCCACTCCAATCCCAGCCACAATCTCGATCACTCCGACGACAAGCATCAGCGTGTGCGTTTGTATGGGTGAAACTCTTGCCACCAACCCGGGGACATACTGGTCCCAATTGACCAGCAGGTGGAAGAACTTGTCCAAGCCGGCGAGGATGGGCGCGACTGTAAATCCGAAATGAAGGATCCGGAACGCCTGATGAGCCGGCGAGCTCGCGATATTGTCCGGAGCCGTGCCGGCCGAGCCGTGTAATTCATCAATCGTTGTGTTCATGCTAAGCAATTTCCTGTGCGATCATAATAAGTCAATCACTTATTTGACTATTTATCTAACGGAGGTGACGCCTTCTGCCGTTACGAATATGACGTTCAGTCTCTATCCGGGCCTGAAGGCGAGCTTATTTCACCTTGAAGCGGCAGGAAGGCGCTGGTCCGCGAATGCAATGTTCTTTCACGGGCGAGCCAATTACGTTGGTGAGTAGTGATTCTGCCAGCAAACATGCTTCGGGATGATTCGCCGTGACGGCAGCTATTGGACAGCCGTTGCCATAGATGAAGTGCTTCCCATCTTCTTCACGAAAAGTGGCCGCGCCGCCCAGTTCCTTGAGAATCCGCAGTGCAGCATCGATTCTTTGCGGGCGGGTTTTGCCCTTCAACTCGCTCAGATGTTCCTGCGCCAGGGTTCGTCCAACGGCGCGCATTCCCGCGCGCAAATTTTTGGGCTCAAGCTGCCGGGAGAATACGGATATCAGAAGTGAGATGAGTCGCCCGTATGCCTTCGGAAACAGTTGTTCCGCTTCCGGGCCGAGAGCATAGGTAGTGTGCGGTTTGCGAATGCCCGGTTTCGTACCTGATTGAGCCACGAGTCTGTCGCGCTCGAGGCTGGCAAGGTGCGCTCGCACGGCGTTATCAGTCAGGCGCAATGCATCCGCGAGTTCGTTCACTGTCCATTCTCGTGCCTGCAGGAGATTGAGGATTTTTCCCCGCGTGCTTTTGAACAACCGCTCTCGCCAGCCTATATGTTTCATTGATTCAAAGATCATGAGTATCCCGAGTAAGTCAAAAAAATGTTTGACTAATTGTCGGGCTGACGCCGTGTGGGGCGGCTATTTAATGAGGAGGTGATGAGGCTATGCTCCTAACCGTCAGCAAACGCCTTGAATTCTCCGCGTCCCGTCGTTTGCATGTCAATCATTGGAGCAATAACGAAAATCTGGCAGTCTTCGGTCCGGAAACGAAAGCGCGCCACGGAAGCGGTCGGAATTACACGGCTTATTTCGTTTTCACCGGTCCGGTCGATGCTGCTACAGGAATGCTGATTAACATCAGCGAAATTAAGGAGCGTGCCGGTAAAATTGTCCGGGAGCGTTTCGATCATAAGTTCCTTAATGAGGACAACTCGTCTTTTCATCGCGTTCCGCCGACTGCGGAGAACATTGCGCGGCAACTCTACGTCGATGTCGCGCCGTTATTCTCTGACGACGCCGCAAAACTTGTTGCCTGTCATCTGACCGAGTCGCCCGAGCGAAGCGCGACGTTTTATTCCAATGGCGTCTGCGAGGCGAATTACTGGTTTGAATTTTCAGCTGCGCGCAAAACGATGTCGCCTCGGCTAAGCGCTGAGGAAAACGCGCGTTTGTTTGGGTCGGCCACTTCAATCCACGGACATAATTATCGCGTCCGTCTCACGTACCGCTCGCCGGAAGTTTTCAGCGATGTGCCATTGGTTCGTTACGATGCTGTCGACGCCTGCTTGCGTGCTCTGCACGATGAACTCGACCACCGTTATCTCAATGAAGAAGTAGCTGGCTTGGCGAATCGTCCCATCACGACCGAGAGTTTGGCCGAATACATTTATCAACGGGCAAGCTCAACGACGCCGCTGGATCGTGTACGCTTACATGAACGCGCAGATTTTTTTGCCGAGGTGTGGAAGAACAGAGCTGTCTTCCTAGGAATGCGGATGGCATTTCACGCGGCACATCGGTTACGTGCTGCTACTCTTTCCGACGCCGAAAACGCGAAGCTCTACGGCAAGTGCAACAATCCGCTCGGTCACGGCCATCGCTATCTCACGGAAACAACCATCGGCGGCGAGTACGATCAGCGCAGCGGAACGCTCTACGATTTTGTTGCGTTCAAAAAAGCCATCCAGGAGACGCTGGAACCGTGGCGGGATCGTCATCTCGATCTGGAAACAGATGATTTTCGCCACGCACCTTCAACCGGAGAAAATATCGTGCGCGCGCTCTGGGCGAAGATTGACAATCGCGTGAATCAACAACTCGTTAGGCTGCGCTTATGGGAGACGGCGAATAACCGCTTTATTTTGCGCAGGACGTAGCATGGTAAGGCTTTACCGCCGGGGCGCGCCGTGGCCGTGGGACGAAGGGACGGCTCGGCGATCCGTCCCTACCAGCTTCTAATTCGGCGTTGGACGTTGAGCGTTGGACGTTCGACGTTTTCTACCCCAGCAGATGAAACGTTATCTGATCACGGGCGCGAGCCGCGGAATTGGCCGCGCGATTGCCGAGCAACTGGCAGGTCCGGACGTTGAATTACTCCTCCACGGCCGCGATACAGTGGCCCTGGCGGACGTGTGCGATTCGGTGAAGCATCGCTGCGCGCGCGTGGTTCGCTTGATCCATGATCTTGCCGTGCCGGCCGGTGTTTGCGATCTGATCGATCAAGTTGGCAAGAGTCCGCTGGATCTGCTCGTGAACAACGCCGGCATCGCAATCGTAAAGCCTTTTTGCGAAATCACGTCCCTTGAATGGGAGCAAACTGTCGGCGTCAATATCACTGCGCCGTTTATGCTAATGCAGCATTTTGCTCCCCACATGCCGCCCGGCTCTAGCATCGTCAACATTCTTTCCATCGCAGCGAAGACCGGTTTTCCGAACTGGAGCGCCTACTGCATGAGCAAGTTCGCGCTCGAAGGTTTCTCGCAATGCGTGCGCGAAGAATTGCGTGACCGCAAGATCCGGGTGCTGAACATTTACCCGGCCGCAACAGATACCAACATCTGGACTCACATCGAGGGGAAATGGCCACGTCACAAAATGATCTCGCCAGAGGATGTCGCCAACGCAGTGGCGTATGCACTCTCTCGGCGTGCCGATGTAGCCCTAGAAAATCTCACGCTCACCAGTCTTGCGGGAAATCTGTGATTCCTTAGGGAGCGTCAGCAGGTTGTAGCCACGGCTCTGTGAGCCGTTCCGCATCGGTAGAAGGAACTGTTTTGAATCCAAAACCGTGACGGATTGCATCACAAACAGAAATGCACCGTTTCAGGGTTCACCCACTGTATTTCTTATGCAGCTTGTTAACAGCCTGTATCGGCACTGCGCTTGCAGGCGAAAGCAGCAGCAATGATTGCCAAATAGGTACATATCGCTTTCCGGATGGAGAGATCGTCGATATCGCGCGATCGGAAGCCAACGCGTTTCGCTGGCGTAAATTCGACGGCACAACCGGGGTGTTGCATAAGAAGCAGGACGGCTCATGGACGAGCACACTGGGATGGACAGATCGTCTAGATGGACACACGGCGTCTTTCACTCGTTGTGCGACGGGTGAGATCGAATTCGATGGGAACAAGGCTCGCCGTATTCTGTTCGATGTGACTGACACGGTATTCGAAGGTCGTGGCGGAGTTAAGCTCGCGGGCAGATTACTGCTGCCGAAGGGCGATGACCCGGTTCCGATCGTCGTTCTCGTTCACGGTGCGGAAAGGGAATCTGCGCGCGAGTCGTACGCGCTCCAACGACTGCTGCCGGCCGAGAATGTTGGTGCCTTCGTTTACGACAAACGCGGCACCGGCGGCTCGGAGGGCAAATACACGCAGGATTTCGATACGCTCGCAGATGACGCCGTGGCTGCCATGCGAGAAGCCAGGCGGATTGCTGGCACGCGCTGCATCAGAATCGGATATCAGGGCGGTAGTCAGGGAGGGTGGATCGCGCCGCTCGCTGCAACACGCGCGTCGGTTGATTTCGTTATTGTTAGTTTTGGCTTGGCCGTCTCTGTCATTGACGAAGATCAGGAGGAGGTTGCGCTTGAGATGCGCCTGAAAGGTCATAGCCAGGAGGAGATTTCGAAGGCGCTAGAGATTGCATCTGCAGCCGAAGCTGTATTCGAGAGCGGTTTCACCAAAGGTTTCGAGCGTTTCGATGCTGTGCGGGCCAAGTACCGCGATGAACCTTGGTACAAAGATCTGCATGGCAACTATACACATTTCATTTTGCCGTACACCGCGGCCGAGGTGCGGGAGAAGGGCAAGGATTTCGTCTTCGGTACGCCATTCCGCTATGACCCCATGCCTACCCTTCGTGCCGTCAACGCTCCACAGTTGTGGATTCTCGGAGAAGACGACCTCGAAGCGCCGAGCGCGGAGACGAGTCGCCGCATCAAGATACTGGTTGCAGAAGGGAAGCCAATTACGCTGGCGCTATTTCCTCACGCCGACCACGGGATGACCGAGTATGAAATTGCTCCAGATAGCGAGCGAGTCTCGACGAGATATGCGCCGGGCTACTTCGCCATGATGCGTGATTTTGCGCGATTTGGCCGGCTATCGGGCCCTTATGGGTCAAGTGTAGTGGTCAAGAAGTAACGAGCAGCAAAGAATATATCGCGACGCTTTCAAAAACTTTTGCGGCACTCACATCTAGCTCGACGGCAATGTCCGGCCTCGTATCGCGTGGCCGCGCCACCAAATGATCTGCCGAATGATGTCGGCAGCGCTGCGGATGTAGTCTTGGAGAATATCGGTGTCTCCAACCTGACTGGGAACCGCTGATCCCTTAGCGAACGGTTGCCGGTAGCGAGGGGGAGTTGTAGTTGTTCTGGGGAAAGCCTGTGCTGAACCGCTGGTGAGCGTCACAGGCGCGACATGTTTATAGCAAATCCATCTCCAGGCACGCCGAGTTCCACGAAGGAACTTCATAAACAGCATAACAAAGCAGCCTTGTTACTCTGGCGCTCCTCCCGAGTTTGGATTGGTTATGGGCTCTTTGGAAACGGCTCGTACCTCACGGCACTGTTACTGGTTCCGCCGATCGCCTATCAACAGACACATTTTCAACCGCCTACAGTCAATGCCCTGCAGAGCGAGATCAGCATCAACGTTATCGCGTCGATCATTGTCTCATTACTCTTTCTGGTAACAGGGTTCCTCTGGGGCAAGTACAAGGAACGGCGCCATAAGTTTGGGAGAAATCTGGAAGAGTACGATTTCTATCCATTCACGGTCAGCCGCGAGAATTTCGGCGAGTTCAGCCTGAAAGATTTCCGTCTGGGCATGCATTACTTCCTTAAGAACGAAGATCACACGGCCGCGCGACAGCTCATTTTCATCGGCGAGCAAAACAATGTGCGCGCACAACTCGAACCTGCTGAGCAAAAGGTATACGCACAGTTATTCGAGAAATACGACGGCAAAACGATCGCCGACGACACACAAGAATTCCTCGAGAACTACGAGCGCATTGTGCGTCTGATCGGAAAATCCTTTCCCAATACCGGAATCGAGATCTTGCTGCATAACCTGGCCGATCCTGCGCACTCGCTCATTACGCTCGAAAATAATGTCACTGGGCGTCATTTGCGCGACGGCACGACCAATCTGCTGATCGACCTCAAACGTCGGCATCTCTTAAACGAAGACAAATTGAATTACGAGCTCAATATCGGCGCGCGAAAATTCAAATGCACGACGATTCCCATCAAGCGAAAAGAGTTCGGAATCGTCGGCGCGATCTGCATCAACATCGATGCTAATTACATCACCGAGGAAGTGCTTAAAGACCGACAACGAATCGAGACGTGGTTCCGAAACTTCCTTCGCACCGACATGCAGCTGGATGAGAACATTCTGAGCAAGGACGAATACGCAAAGGCGCTCAAGGGCAAGCGCCATTTCAAGGACGAGACGGTTTGAAACACTGCCGGTATGAATGTGTCATTCCGACCGAAGTGGAGCAATCTCTCGTTAAATTAGAGATGTCTCGACTTCGCTCGACATAACCGAGAGGGGTGACGCTCATCAAGCGGGAGGATTGCGTTCTCTTCAACGCGATGTTAATGCTGCCCTGACTATTTTGGCGAGGCGTGCAGCGCTGCCTGGTATTCCAGCTTCTTGTGATATTCGACCAGACGGAATCCCCAATTGATTAGCGTAGTGAGGTCCTTGGTCTTGGTCTTCTTTTCATTCAGGAACTTCTCAATCCTGGCTTTCAATTCCGGCTGTTGATCGGTTGTGTCGAGGATTTCAAAAATTTCCATCGACAACAACCAGTCCTCGGGATGTTCGGCCTGCTGTGTCTCCCAAATTTCGCCAAGCCGTTCATAACCGGTTTTGCCCTCGCGAATCTTGCGCACCTGCGCGTAAAGATTCTCTAGGCGCTTGCGCTTCGCGTCCGAAGGAACCTTGATGGTGCGTTCCTTAGGAACCAGCGCCACCTGATTGTAGGCGTCCTTGTCTGCCGCACCGTTAAATACCGAGCTGATTCGCTCGCCGACGGCTATGTCGTAAACGCCCCAGTCAGGCTCGAACAGGACGCGGTCGCGGTACTTAACGCTGCAATTTGAGAATGTGATTAACAACAGTTTCCCGTCGCGACGCAGGATTTTCTCGACCTTCCCTGAAACGACGATGCCGCTGAGGAACTCGAGCTTCGCTTTTTTGCCCTCAACAATTCCAAGCGCGTGCAGCTGATCATTGGTGAGCAGCTCCGGAGCTGTTGATGTTTGTTTCCATTTGCCAACCGGCGAACCAAAACCGTCCTTGTGATAATCAACGCCGTGGCCTTCGAGTTCTTTGCCTTGGAATGCCAGCGCGGTCTTGCCCGTTGTGCGCAAATAAATTGGGGAATTGTCTTCGTCTGTGATGACCTCGGTGAAAATGCCGCTGACTTGCAAGCCGGATGAACACTCGCAGGTCGCGGTGTTATTGCATTCGATGGCCTTATTAATGCCTTCAAGTCCGCCAACCATGAACGCCATCGTGCTCGCGAATTCTTCAAGCACGTCTTTGAGATGCTGAAAATCGCGGCAGACGAAAAGCTGCGGTTGTTTTGTAGTGATATCGAACGCGTAATTCTGTGCATCGATGGAGTAGGGAATTTTTTTTACCTCCGGCTCCAGGCACGAGACCGATTCACCGATCGATGAGAGCAATCCTGCGCCGTAAATTTTCGGATTTTCCAGTGTGCCGATGAGGCCGTATTCAACTGTCCACCAATGCAAACGCGAGAGGAGCGCCATTTCGGATGGCTCGCCCAAAGTTTTCTGTCGATGTTCCACCAGCTTGGTCGCCTCCTCGACTTCTTTGGGGTCCGCGTTCGGGCGTTCCTTCAGGATCGACAGATGCCGGATCGCTTGATACAACTCGAAATCTTTCCTGGACGACATCGCCTTAGCGCCGATTTCCCCAAACCGCTGCAAATACTTTGAATATTCGCGATCAACAATGATCGGCGCGTGCCCGGCGGCTTCGTGCACGATATCCGGCGCCGGCGTGTATTCGATGTGGTGGATTTGGCGCATGTCGCACGCAATCACCAGGACTTTGTAAGCTTGAAATTCCATGAACGCCGCTGGTGGAATAAATCCGTCGACCGCAACCGCGCCCCACTCGATCTTTGCCAGAATGTCGTTCATCTCCTCGATGCGCGGGATGCGCTCGAACGAGATGCCCGTGTTGAGAAGACCTTTGAAATAAACTTTGTGCGCGTATTCCTTCAGAAAAAAAATGTTCTGACGCATGATGAATCGCCAGACCGCGTGATCAACCGATGTGTAATCGTCGTATCGCTGATCGACCGCGAATTGGAGTAAATGTTTCGGACAAGCGGCGACCGCCGCATTGCTATAGCTGATACCGCCTTGAGCTTTCATCGGCAAAATTCTTGGGAATATAGGTAACCTATGACTCGTTTCGCGAGCGGGCAAGAATGATTCCGTTCGATATACCGCGTGTCATCCCGAGCAGAGCGAGGGAGCTCACACAGGTCAGTTGATCACACAATCTAACGAGGACGCACATACTTCGATTGCGAGGTCCTTCGCCGTCTACGCGGCTCAGGATGACAAAGAGAAAGAGCGCGGTTCAAGATTTCGATTGGCGTGCGCGAATTACGCGCCTCGTAACCCAAACTACTAAGACAATCGCAATTCCCCAAGGCGCGAGAAACGCGACCGCTACGCCGATCATGCGCAAGCTCCACATGATAGCGCCAGCGCTTTGCGCCAGTGTGCGCCTGAGCGTGGTGAGCAAGCCGCTATCCTGTGAAATGATATTGCCCTGACTGTAAACTTGAATGGAGAAATCAGCCGGCGCGTTGGCTTCATCAGTCTGCGTTCCAGTACGGTCCTGACGCTGCACGCTAACGTTTTCAACTTTGCCTAACGAGTTGAGCGATTGCATGAGCGCCAGGTAATTTTTCATCGGCACGCGCAGCGAAACATTTGCTACTTCGCGCCCGTCTGGATCGCGGCTGAAAGTCGAGCTACGAACCCGCCCGCTTTGTTTCTCGGCGAGACCGCGAAGCTCCTTTGCCTTTTCGTCCACGGTCGACGTGCGAATGCGCAGGCTCGTTTGCTGGAAAGCTTGCTCCTGTTCTTGGCGAGAGATGGTAATGTTGAGTTCGACCTTGTCGCGCTTGATCTTCGCATTTTCCGATCCCGCGGCTGCGGGACTGCCGCCCTGTGCGATGCGCTGGGTCTGCGTTTGAAAATTTTCCACGCGCCCGAAAGCTTTGGCACGACTGATTACACCATCGCTTTCTTCCGGTGTGATCAACATGCTGATTTGTGCTGAAACGCGCCCCGAGTAATCGCGGTTCAGCTGCGCATTTGTGATCTGCACCTTTGGCGAGGCGAGGCTCTTGAGATCGTTGTAAATCTTCTCCACATCCGGCGCGTAAAGCGAGAGTTGGGCACGCTCCTTGAGCAGGAAGGCAGCCGGTTTCTCCATCTCTTTCTCGGCCAGCGAAATTGTTACCGTGGCGAATTGCACCTGCGAGTCCCAATATTTTAGTTCGCCTTGCATCTTCTCGATCTCTTCGCGCACACGGCCGAGTTCCTTCTCCACCTGGAGCAAATCGGAAACTTTGCCGGTCTTCGTTTTCAACATGTCGATCAGGCGCTGCTCCATCACACGCGCGTTCTTCAGCCGCGCATCGGTGTCAAAATACGCCTTCGTCACGTCTTCAGTGCCGAGTGTCTGGTTCTTCAACTCACCAAGGCTGCGAATCTTTTGCAGAAAGCGATCCAGATTTTCCGGAAGGATCTTCACGACGACCTGGCCTTTCAGTTTTCCATTTGCCTGTTTCTCGGAATCCGTTGTGGCGACGTAACCGTGTTCTTCGTTCGCAAACGCTGTGATCTTCTGGACAGCATTATCAAAGCTGACGATCTCCAGTTCGACTGTGGCGTTGCGAATTAGTTTGCGATTGGCAAGCGCGGGAGCGGGCGATTCAACTGGACTTGATGCAGCCTCCTCTCCAATGGCAGCATTCTCTGGGACCACTAACGCTTCTACGTCACTGGTTTCTGATTGCGCAGCTTTGGCTGGCGCGACCGTTGTAGCTGTTGCTTTGCCCTCTTCATGGAACTTTGATCTGGCCGCAGCTGGTGGCGGCGGTGCCTCGAGCGCCAAGTCTTGGGATCGCCCAGCGGCGACTCCGTCTGATCTAGCCAGAGTGCCGGTTTGACTTGGACGTGATTCCGGTGGCTGCGGCGCGGCCAGTTCTACCTGCGCGTAGCGTTCGCGCACACGTGGTGCAGTTATGCCTTCGCCTGTGATTATACGACCAACTTGAATCAGGGCCAGAAGGATAGCGGCAACGGCGGAAATTTGTACGGCGCGCAAACGCAATAGATCGACGAGCAGTTTCACAAATCCCCTTCGTTGAGGAACGCGGTCGCGAAACCCAGCCAGCATGCGCTGTTCGAAAGTTGGACCCGGTTTTTCCTGAGCGAGCGTTTCCTCCAGAATTTTGTTCATAAGTTTGGTTTCCTGATGAGTTTTTCGGCATGCAGCGCAATCGACCAGATGCGCATGAAGGACGCTCCGTTCGTTGCCTGAAAGCTCACCGTGCAGATCGGCGACCAACCAAGTGTCGATTTCGTCGTGGATTGTTGCCATACGCTTAGTCCATTGAAGCGAGAGCAGGGCGAAGTTGTTTGCGCATGAACGCGAGCGCCCGGCCAAGAATTCCTCGCAGCGCGCCATTAGTCAGACCCAGAGTATTTTCGATGGCGCGATAATCCATCTCTTCGAAGTAACGCAACGTGAGCGCAGTCCGATGGAGTTCTGGCAGCGCCGCGAGCGCGGACTGTAACTTTTGATCTAAAACAGTCGGGTTGCTCGGCTCTGGCTCGATCGTTTCGGTCAGCTGTTCCGAGAATGGAATAGTGCGGCGTTTGCGAAAAACGTCATGCGCCCGGTGTCGGGCGATCGTTGCCAGCCAGGCGGGAAATTTTGCCGGGTCACGAACGCGCCAGCGTGTCTTCCAGGCTTTAACCAGTGAGTCCTGCACGGCGTCCTCCGCTTCCTCACGGTTTTGCAAAATGCCGTAAGCGATCGCGAAAAGTGTGCGGCTATGCGTACGAATGATCATCTCGAATGCCTCCCGATCGCCGTGAATGGCCGCCCGGTATTGTTCGCGTTCACTGGCATCCATTGGGTCGATCTAAAGCCTAGACGTTCGAGGGCACGAATCCGCGCGAAATTTCTTAAGGGATTTCACGCTCCACCTAAGAATGCGTGTTGCCTACGCTTGCCGTCATCCCGAGCGAAGCGAGGGACCTCGCACAGGCTGGTTGATCACACAATCTGGTTAGAACACGCCACCTCGATTGTGAGGTCCCTCGCCGTCTGCGCGACTCGGGAAGACAGAAAAGTGCAATTAGAAAATGAGGACTGTATTTCCTACGCTGACCAAATCTTTCACGCGCGCGGCGTCCCAGTTCGCCAGGCGAATGCAGCCATGACTAGCAGCACGGCCGATTGTCTCGGGATTGTTCGTGCCGTGAATGCCGATGCCAGGCTTATTCAAGCCCATCCAGAGAATGCCTACGAGATTGTTCGGGCCTGGCGGCAGATTATAATAGTTCTGCGTGCGCACTCCGTAATTGAGCATCCCTTCATCGTAGCGGAACCACGGCCAAACGTTCGCACCGAGAATTTTCCATGTGCCCACCGGCGCCGGCAACGTTTTCGATCCTGGCGTAATTGGAAAAACGCAAACGAGCTGATCCTGGTCGAAGACTTCGAGAAGATGTTCATGTGTGTCGACAAAAACCTTCCGAGAGACGAACGTCGGATTTTCCGGGACTTTTCCCTCGGTGAACTTCTCAACCTCAAATGGCAATACATTTGGCACTTTCAAAGTTTCGCCCGGCTGAAGGTGTTCCCAATTTTTTCCGGGATTAAGCTTCTGAATGTAAGACTCCGCCGAATGATAACGCTCGGCGACGAATTCAAGCAGCGACGTATAAGGCAGCCATTTTAATCTGGCTTGCTCGGCATGGCTGCTCGGAACATTGCCCACTAATTTCAGATCTTCGTCCCTGATCGTATAATTGGTGTAAGTCACGGGCACTTGATCGAGCATCCATTGATCGACCGCGCCAGTTTTTGGCATGGCGCGGGCGTGCTTGTACGAAATGAGCGCTTTGCGGAAAAATTCGCCCATTCTGCCGTCGATTTTCCCAGGTCCGAAATCGCTGTTGTCCAAGAAAATTTGCAACCGCGTAGCGGTCTCTTCGTCGTAATTGGGCAAAGCGACAGGATAAACTCTGGGCGGCGGCGTAGTTGTCTCCTGTGCCAGCGCGAGCATCGAGATTGCGCTGATTATGAGGAGGCAGAAAATGAACTTCATTGGCAGAAGTTATGCGCTGTCAGCTGAAGGCACGCAAACGCGATCTCGATTTCTTATCGCGGCATCCTGGCTGTCTTGTCAGAAGCGTCTGTCTCTGGCTGGTAGCCCAGTTGCCCTCGCGTCGCTGCAATAAGCGCTAGTGCCAAGGTCCACGCGGCGATCGTGAGGTTCGAGTAGCTGCCGAGCACTGCCGGAGTGGGGAACAGCTGAATCAGGCTCGCAGCATAAAAGCTGTTCCAGGAGGCGTGCACCAAGATAGCCATAAGCACGCTGTTTCCCGTGTTGTTGACCACTCAGGCGATAATTAGGCGCAAACCCATGAGGGCCAAGGCGAACACGGCGAAGTCGAGAACGGTACCCCTCGGAGGGATATCCCTTACGTTTTCGGACGGGATCAAAAATCCAGGCACGTGCCAGAGCGCCTAGAGGCTACCAAGGAGAAGGCCACCGACCAACGGACCGTACATCCCCTGCAAGCGCGGCTGTGCGAATCCGGTCCATCCCGGTTCTTCAAACGGCGGTCCCCCGATGATGGCCATGGAGACGAAGGCTTTCAGGTAGGCTAGGGTGATTGGGCCGGAAATGTCGAGGGATTCCAAAACTCCAGGCCGGATGATAGTGGCGAGCACCATAACCGCCGGAAGGCCAATAAGCGCAAACAGATACCATCGAAGCCCCACGCGCCAACGTATGATCCGCAGCAACAAGCGGCTTACGCCCGGCCTCCCTTCGATAACAGCGGTCATGATAAATCCCGACAAGATTGGTCCGAGCAAGCCAGCAACATGAGCTAGGAGAAACCGAAGGCGATCAGGAAATAGAACACGAGCGGATGACGAGCGGGCAAGCTGTTGAGAACGGAGGCAGGCTGTGCTGATGCGGTGGTCAACTTCGGAACTCCTTCGAGGAAATTGCTCCATTTAATAGCAAGGGGTGCAACGCTTGAGTGCGATGATGCATCGTCCTTTGTCGTGGGAGCAAAGATTTCCTGCCAATAACGCGAAGAGCATATGAAGAATTGCAATAGCGGGGCGATCCAGCATTGATTCGCAATTCACCGTAGTCGAGTGAATACGAGTTAGCCGGAGTCTGTCATTTGAATCGGAGTGCTTGCCATTTGGTGCGCCAGTTCTAGTTTTGGCGCGGTGAAGAAAATCGAGGCAATTATCAAGCCATTCAAAACGGAACCAGTGAAAGAAGCGCTAATGGCAGCAGGCGTAGAAGGAATGACTCTCAGCGAGGTAAAAGGATTTGGCCGACAGAAGGGCCACAGCGAAATTTATCGCGGCACGGAGTACACCGTAGATTTTCTTCCGAAAATAAAATTCGAGATGATTGTTGCCGACGACCGCGCACAGCGAGCTGTCGAGGCAATTTTGGGAGCAGCCAAAACGGGCAAGATCGGCGATGGGAAGATCTTTGTAAGCGAGGTAGAAGAGGCAGTGCGCATTCGGACGGGTGAACGGGGGACGGAGGCTCTGTGAGCGCGCGGGGCTCACGCCGTTAAAGGTTGAAAAGTTACAAACTTATAAAGCCCCTTTGGGGAGAGAACAGCATTTTAGCTT
This sequence comes from Verrucomicrobiota bacterium, assembly GCA_046727935.1. Taxonomy (GTDB): domain Bacteria; phylum Verrucomicrobiota; class Verrucomicrobiia; order Chthoniobacterales; family UBA10450; genus Udaeobacter. The sequence continues at coordinate 21,453 of JBKPDP010000051.1, forward strand.
TTTAACGATTCAACTCATGCACGAGTATCTGCTGTCAGTTTTTCTCGGAATCGTCGAAGGGCTGACTGAATTTCTTCCGGTAAGCTCGACTGCGCATTTGCGCGTCTGCGAAGCGTTGCTGCATATCGATCTTCATGACGGGTTCTGGAAAATGTACACGATCGTTATCCAACTCGGCGCCATTCTGGCGTTACCCGTTTATTTTTGGCACCGAATCTTGCAGTTTGTTCGCACATTCCCGAAAGGCGAACGCGGCAATCGCACCATTTTGACGCATCCATTAAGTCTTACTTTAATCGCGTTCGTTGTAACCGCAGTTCCTGCCTGGGTACTTACGAAACAAATCGGCAAAAACCTGGAAAATCTCTGGGTGATGGCCCTCGCGCTTCTTATCGGTGGAATCGTCATGTGGATCGTTGACGCCGTTTTCACGCGACCGCGCACGATGCACATGGAGCAAATGACCCTGCCGCAGGCGGTCTGGATCGGTGCAGCACAAATTCTTTCTGCCATTTTTCCAGGCACGTCTCGCTCGATGTCTACCATCGCCGCCGGACAAGTCGCAGGCTTGTCGCGTCCAGCGGCGCTTGAATTTTCGTTTTTCTTATCGATGCCGACAATGCTGGTGGCTACGGGGTTTGATTTCTTGAAGACAGTGATGCCACACCATCATGAAGGGGATATTGCACCGCTGGCAATGAATCCGCATGCGTGGGTTGTGCTCGCAATCGGATTTATCGTTTCGTTTTTCGTAGCACTGGCCGTGGTCGCCTGGTTTATGAATTGGGTGCGTGCGCGTGGGTTTGTCCCATTTGCCCTTTACCGAATTGTTCTCGGCATAGCATTGTTGACGCTGTTGATGCGCGGGATCATGTAATCAACCACCAATGGGAACTGACGTTATTCTTCCCGATCTGCAAAGTGCGGTCCTTTGCGAAGATGTCCGCTGCGAAATCAACGGAATGCAAACGCTCGTGGGCGTGCTCAGTGTCATCCCCGCGCCTGCTTTACCGATCAATTATATCCGGCTCTGCATCTGGACGCGCTGGTGCAGCGGCGCTGGAAAATTCCGGCAAAAATCACGGATCGTCGGCGTCGATGAACAACAGGTCATTGCGCAGGCGGAGGTTGAGTTTGTCTTGAAGGAGATGGAAGGCCACGCGACGAACGTCCATTATTTTGGCGGAGTGCAGTTTCAGCAATACGGATTACATCACGTGGAGATTTATCTGGAAAACGAATTGCGAATGCGCTTTCCCCTGCCGGTGATCCAGGTCACACGGCCAAGTGGTTAAACCGACATCATCATGTGAGTAGGGCTTGGCAATAGGTTGAAGTTGTTTGTCACGGCATTTTATGCTGAAGGCATTTTTCTGGACGCTATTATGCAGCTTTGTCCTTGTCGGACAGTCGAATTCGCAGGAGGTAATCGTTGCTCGCGAAGCGAAACCGGAAGCGCCCAAACAAGCAGCGCCGCCTTCCGAGCAAACTCCCTCAGAATCGGCAAAACCAGAGCGAACCAAGCCGAAATCACGCGACAAGAAATCTACATCTGCAGCGCCCACGCTTGAGCAAATGCGAATGGCGGGAGCGCTTGCCGCAGAGCGGCTGAACAATCCAAGCCCTTCACAAACGAACAGATCTGGCCAATCAGATTCCGAGGCTGCTCCAACACCAAGCCCAGTTGTTTCAGAAACTGCCAGGCCGGCGAAAAAGGAAACTCGCCCTGAACAAACAAGGGTAGCGCGCCCATCAAGTTCGCGAACGACAAAGCCGGAGGCGGTCGGCGCCGTCCGGCCAACATTGATGGAATCCGGAAGAGAACAACCAAGTGCCTCTCCTTCGCCAAAAAGGGAAGCTCGCGGTGAGCAAACGCCCGTGCCCTAATCAGCGGTTTAGCTGTGGGGAAAGTTGACGGCTTCCACTACAACACGAACGCACTTCAGCGCGAATTTTGTTGCATGCAGACTCCGCCAACATATTATTTATAGGCAGTCCCGACTGTGTCCTGCCGGATGCATCGGGAAAATTTTTTGCCCATTTCCGATTGCAATGGCCAATACGATCTTAGTTGGAGCGCAATGGGGCGACGAAGGTAAGGGCAAGATTATCGACGTGCTTACCTCGAAGGCCGATATCGTTGTTCGCAGCCAGGGGGGCAATAACGCCGGGCACACTATCTTCTATCGTGGCGTCAAATACATTCTGCACCTGATCCCGTCGGGAATTCTGCGGCGCAGCAAGATTTGTGTAATTGGAAACGGCGTCGTTATCGACCCGCTCGCATTGATTGCCGAGATTGATGGTTTGCGCAAACTGGGGATCACCATCAGCAGGAATTTGCTAGTTAGCGACTGTGCCCACTTGGTTCTGCCTTATCACCGCCTGCTTGACGAGCAACGCGAACTACGTAAAGGCCATACCAGAATTGGAACTACCAAACGCGGGATTGGACCCGCTTATGGCGATAAAGCGGCGCGCACGGGCCTGCGCATGTCCGATTTGATGCAACCGATTGTTTTCTCGAAAAAGTTGCAAGCCAAGGTGATCGAGAACAACAGAATTCTCCAGGCGCTCGGCGCGAAGCCTGTCAGCTTTCGGGACGTGAACGAAAGGTATCTGGCCGCAGGAGAAAAACTGCGTCCATTTGTTGGCAACACGGTGGTGTATCTCCACCGTGCCATGGAGCGGGGAAAAAAGATCCTTTTTGAAGGAGCGCAAGGGACATTCCTCGATATCGACCATGGCACCTATCCGTATGTGACTTCCTCAAATACGACCGCGGGCGGGGCGTGCACTGGCACCGGCGTGCCGCCGCATCGGATCGACCGCGTAGTGGGCGTGATGAAAGCATATACCACGCGCGTAGGCGAGGGGGCTTTACCTACGGAAGATATGCAATTGACCCAGATGCTTCACAACTTAGGACGCGAATTTGGTGCGACAACGGGACGCAAACGGCGCTGTGGCTGGTTCGACGCTGTGGCGACTCGTTATGCGAGGATGATCAATGGAATCGACGAGCTAGCCATTACCAACCTCGATGGACTGGATCATGTTGATCCCATCCGGGTTTGCGTAGCTTATCGACTGAACGGGAAGCGTCTTGGTGTTCCGCCCTGTGATGCGGGCCAACTGGCCAACTGCGAACCCATCTATGCAGAGGTGCGCGGCTGGAACACGCCTCTTCACTCCGCGCGAACCTTTTCGCAGCTTCCTCCTGCAGCGAGGAAATATGTCAGATGCATTTCGGAATTAACCGGAGCAAAATTGTCCATGATTAGCGTCGGGCCGGCACGCGGCGAGACAATCGTTTTGTGAGCCGATGCTCACGGGTCGAGCAAAATTCAAACTTCAAATCTCGAAACAAGTTTGAATACCCAAAAGAAATGCCGAATGACGAATGATTAAATGACGAAACATTCTGATCCTGCCTCTTCGTCATTTGCGCTTTGGTGTTTATTTCGTCATTCGACATTCGTGCTTCGGCATTTCCAGCGTTTGCCTCGCCGCTACAAATTCCAGAAGTTACGACTGCAACGATGTCTGTGAGCATCAAAACTGTTCCTCGTCATATCGCAATCATCATGGATGGTAACGGCCGATGGGCGAAAGCGCGCGGTTTGTCGCGGATCAAGGGACACGAAGCAGGTGCCCAGGCTGTTCGCGAGTGCGTAGAAGGGTGTGGCGAGTTAAAGGTGGAATACCTTACGCTTTACGCTTTTTCCGCTGAAAACTGGCAGCGCCCAAAAAGTGAAGTTCTCGCGCTGATGCGTTTGCTCGAAAAATTCCTGAAAGAGAAAACGCCGGAATTGGTCGAAAAGAATGTGCGTCTTCAGGCGATTGGACGATTGACTGATTTACCCGAGAGTTCGCAGGAACAACTTCATAAAACCATCGAGCAAACCGCCGGCAACACCGGTTTGACTCTTATCCTGGCCCTGAGTTACGGGGGCCGTCTCGAAATCATTGACGGCATCAAGAGTTTACTTCGCGCAGTCGAGCTGGGCCACATCGACAAGGCAATGATCGATGTGGAGATGTTCAGTAAACACCTTTACACACGGTACTATCCTGATCCGGACCTTCTTATTCGCACTTCGGGCGAAATGCGTTTGTCCAATTTCCTTCTTTGGCAAACTTCTTACACCGAACTGTACGTCACGCCAAAGCTGTGGCCTGACTTCACAAAGAAAGATCTCTTTACCGCCGTAGAAGAATTTGGTCGCCGCCAACGCCGCTACGGAGTGGTGTAGCGATTTGGTCTTGGCGACATGCCTCGGAGCTGCGCTCATCTGTAGTTGGGGATATGCGCCCATTATGACAAAATGCGATTTGCGTGCTGGACGCACCACCTCGCACGACGCATAAGAATCTTTGCATCGAGATCAAGCCATGAGATTTGAAAATGAAGTTGCGATTGTCACCGGAGCGGGGCGAGGGATCGGACACGCTATCGCCTTGCGGTTCGCGAATGAGGGCGCGCGCGTCGCATGCGTAAGCCGAACTGAAACCAATGTGAAGAAGGTGGCAGACCAGATCAACGCAATCCGCGCCGATGCGGCCAAAGCTTATACGGTCGACGTCGCGGACCACGCAGCCGTGCAAAAAGTCGGCGCCCGGATTCTCAACGATTTTGGTAGGGCTGGGATTTTGGTTAACAACGCTGGCGTGACCCGTGACGGGCTTGCCATGCGAATGTCGCTCGATGATTGGGATTCGGTTGTTAACACGAATTTGCGCGGCGCGTTTAGTTTTACGCAGGCGATTATTCGCGCCATGGTCAAGCAGCGCAGCGGTCGCATCATCAACATCAGTTCGGTTATCGGCCTGATGGGCAATGCCGGTCAGACAAATTACGCAGCCAGCAAGGCAGGCTTGATCGGTTTCACCAAATCGCTAGCTCGCGAGTTGGCGAGCCGTAACATCACGGTGAACGCCGTAGCGCCGGGATTCATCACCACAGACATGACCGCAGGCCTTTCCGATGAAATTAAGAATTCCATTCAATCAAAAATTCCGCTTGGCAAAACGGGCACCCCGGAAGACATCGCAAACGCAGTGGCATTTCTCGCATCCGATGAAGCCGGTTATATCACTGGCCAGGTACTGTGCGTGGATGGCGGCATTGTGATGTGAAGCGAGGTTATAGCCACGGCTGCGTGAGCCGGGTTAGCGTAGTTCTCCCGTGCGCGTCTCACGGAAATGCAGCTACAGCACTCACGTGCGTTGCACAATGGTAATGCGGCCTTCGGCCAAACGAACATTACCGGCTGAAACACGGCACTCATAAACGGTATTGCTGCCATCTCCAAACAGACGGTTCGCGGAAATCTGGAGCGGCGACGTGATGTCATCCAGATGCGCTGCATGCAAACGGGCATCTCGTAGCGCCGCCAGGTAGCCTGGTGGCGCAGTCGCGCCCATCGAGCGGGCCATCAATCCGCCATGGACTGCCGCCGCTTGCGCGCCGTATTCGAAAGCGTGTAGAGCGGATAAACGTCCGTCGCGACGCAATGGATTAGCTGGATCACGGTGCGTGTTGGCGACGCATGTAATCGATCGATCATCCCACTGAGTTACCTCGTCCAACAGACACATCAGACCGGAGTGGGGAATCAATGTGCGAATTTCTGCTTTGTTAATCGGCCTGTTCGCAGGCATTTAATGAGGGCCCATCGCGCTCTTGCTCCTACTAGTTATCGCCTTGGAATCGGTGTTGGAGGGTTGCTAGTCCCAAAACGGATAAAAGTTGAACCAATTGTAAGGCGCAATGCGTGCGTAATGCTCCAGGCGCTCGGCGTAGCGCTGCATCCACAGCTGGATCTCCTCAGCCCGACGATCGCGATTCAAAGTGATCTCGTCGGCAAAATCTTCGAAGTAGATTTCGTAACGGTTTCCGCCGCGGTAGAGACCGAAAAACAAAATAACGGGACAATGCGTCATGGCGGCAAGCACGATTGGCCCGACCGGGAACCCTGCTGGCCGACCAAGGAATTGGCACTGGGTTGTCTTACCATCGCTCGACACGCGGTCGCCTAGCGTGCCGATGACGAACCCCGCATCCAAACTTTCCTTAACTGTTAGCAATGTATCCGCCCGATCCGGCGCGATTACCGTGCTGGCGATCACCGGGTTCAGTGCATCCAGAAAGCTGGTGATATTTTGGTTGTGCGTCGTATCCATTAGAACCTTGAGCGGAAAGTTTCGCTGCATCACACCCAGAGCTCGCAACACCTCGAAGCTGCCCAAATGAGAGCCCAAAAGGATGCAGCCTTTTCCGCTTTCCATTCGGCGGTGCAGGATTTCCTTGCCATGAAGCTTCAAGTCAAAGCGTTTGAACTCACCGCGCAGCAGATAAAGGCGATCCAGAATTGTCGCGGCGAAGCAATGAAAATGACGAAACACATGCCACCAGTGGGCTGAGCAGCCGCGCATTTGCTTAAAGTATTCGTACGAGGTTCGACGGGCCGCGCGTGCAGTAATTACAAAATAAGATGTGATCGGGTATAACAGCAGCCTTGCTGCCCAACGCCCGAAGTGCGCCGCTATCCAGGCGATTAATCGCAGTGAAGCCGGTGTACCGCGCTCCGGCAAGCCCGTCCAACGCACTGCCTCCGAGGCTTTCCTTTCGAGAACGTCCGAGGTCATTTGTCAGGCACGACGTTTTGTCCGCAGATTGCGCCAGTAAAAAAGTGTGGATAGATCTCTCGAATGCGATCGATGTCCGGCGCAACTTCGGTGCGCCGAAAGCCTGCGCGGGTAAACGCGCGCCGCCAGTGCTCTGCAGTCAGAAAGCCCGGATTCGGGCGAACCTCTGGATCTGTCTGGACGTTTGTAAAACTCTCAAGAATCTGAAACATCAGCTCGGGATAGATTGGTTGATTGAAATAAGGTCGCAGGCATTCGCCAATCACGAGCCAGCCGTCCCTGGCCAGAGCCGAGCGCGCTTCGTTCAAGCTAAGCAAGAGATCCTTGGAGATATGCATAACGTTTACGGCGTATACCAGATCGAATTCACCCGGATTGATGCCTTGAGTGCTCCAGGGCAAATCGAGATTGAGCGCGGCCCATTCGAGCGGCAGATCCGGATATTGCCTTGCGAGTTTGCGCTGGGCACATCGCAGGAAGAACGCGTTCGGCTCTGTTATGAGATAACGTGCTACCCGTGGCAAAAGCCCCCGTTCATCAAGCAACCGTAGCAGAATTTCGCTGGCGCTGCCGGGGCCAGCGCCGACTTCTAAAATCCGGAGCGCATCTTGAATGGAAACACGCTCAGCGGCAAGTGTCGCACCAACCCAATTATTCACGGCGTAGGTTGAATTATCGTTGTGAAAATAATTCAACCACAACGGCATGCCTTGCGGACCGAGCAAATTGCGATCACCGCTTTGTTCGCCATTGGCGACAGCTGGATAGAGGCTCGCGGCATGATCCAATAAGTCCAAGGTCGCCGCATTGGCGGGATCGATGTTCAGACCCACTGAACGCAGGTTTTCGAGATCGGGCTGTCGCGGCGCGTGTCGCAGATGGTAAAAGCGAGTGTTCCCGTTGGTCCGCGCTTCCACGCAATCGATTTCAACCAGGCGTTCCAGGATCCAATGTAGGGCGAACTTGAAAGACGGCTGAAACGAAAGGAGACAACACAAGTCATCGACTGATTGCCATTGGCTGAGGTGATCGATCACGTTCAACTGGCGCGCCAGATCGATAGCGATTTCAACGCTGTACCGCTCCATCAGTTCGATGCTTTGATACAGTCGTTCACTGAACACTGGGGCTGGGTAATCCTTCAGGCATTCAGCCAGGCGCGGATCGCTTGGCTGTACCTTAAACATTTGCGCGTCGGAGATTGGCGCGTTCACGAAGTCACCTTTGTACCGCAACAAACTTCAAGTTGGCCTTCAACTATTACGCGGTCTTCGATACGGCAGCAAAAATTGACTTCACCCGCGTCATCTTTGCTCGCGGAAAAGCAGATCGTAAACGGCTGCTCAGGCGTTAGTGGTTGTAGAAACTTGACTATCCGGATCGCAGTAAGCTGACAGTCTTTGTGCCAATCACGCAACGCTGCGAGAACTTCATCGAGGATCAATACGCCCGGTACGAGAGGCGCCCCTGGAAAATGTCCGGGCAAGCTAGGATGATCGGCCGTGATCGCGCGGCGGACTTCAAAGTTCATGTCAGCGAAGTTTTCCTCATGCCAGCAGCTCCAGCAATTCGACCGCCCACTGTTGTACGACCGTAGCGTAATCGTAACCGAGTGTGCTTGTATCTGGAAAATCGAACCATCAGTTGTTGATGCTACCTCCTAAGCAGCTTTTCCGTTGGCGCGCCAGCCGTACGCTTCTTGCGCGCGGCTAGACCAAACCGGTCGCAATAGGTCGCAAATCGACCCGCGCTCTCTGCTTCTTGCACGCCAAACTGCGAGAGATCGTACCGATGAAGCTTATATCGTTCCTGCGGCTGGCTCGCCAGCGCCCGGCGCATCCGTTGCTCTACGTTCTGGGGCAACGACCAAGCAAAGTGCGCGTAAATGCGTCGCACCACCGCGAGAGGGTCGCGACGGATCTCAACATAATTTACGTCGCAAATGCGATGCTCTGCCAATCGATCTCGTTCTTGCAAGAATCCGTCCAGAGTTTTCGACCAGTAATCGATAGCCTCGCGGCAAACCATGCATGGATCGACCGCATCGCTAAACACGCGACGAAGAATCGTTATAAGACTAGATACCGAGGCCATGGCATCGAGCGGCGCTCGATGGGTCTGGACGAAAAGCGCATCAGTGTAAACAGACAGCAGAGTTGGCAAGGCAAACATGTGCGTGGGGGCTTTGAGCACCCACCGCCGCGCGCTCCGCCGCATCTGCAGATGTTGAAGAAAACGGCGGTGATATTCGTATGCCGGTCGCAGATGCTGGCGAAAAAACCAGGCCCGATACGAAGGAACGTAATACATTGCATCAAACTGGTCACTCATAAATGTCGGTGCCATGAGACTGACACATTCTTGCGGAAGCTCTGCACCAACGGGGTGCACCTGGCGAAACGTGGGAGCGAGCCAATTGAAGCAATTACAACTTTGCACTGCGCGCTGAACTCGCCGCTTCTCATTTTCGCGAGTAGGTGGGGATGGCGTCATCACTTCCCAGGTGAGGGGAACTCGGTGCTCGGGATCTACTGCGAGCAACGTATGCAAGAGGGTGGTACCGCTGCGGGGCAAGCCGATGATGAAGAGCGGCTCGCGAATTTCCTGCCGCACGATGCCTGGATACGCCTGCCGATCCCGCTGCATGAACAAACGTGAACACAATATGCGTATGAGATCGGCCCGAAGGACAATTCTGCCGATCAGATTGAGTTGGGACTCGCGCTGGCAGGAATCGAGCAATCGTGAGAGTCCCTCGAAAAAGTCGCCTCCTCCGAAATCGTCGAGACCGCAACGGCGCTTTGCCGTCTCGATTAAATCAACTGTGCGAAGGGGAGTGCGCGGAATTCGGCTTTTGTCCAACAAGGAGCCACAGCCATTGAGAAGCCGCACCGGCAAAGTTGGCCGAGTCTGATCAAGAGTTGTGGCGGAGGAATTCATTCCTGAAAAAGGATGGCTCTTGTTCTGCCAGATCGGGCAATCTTTGGCTACTACGACTTTAGGGCAATACCAGCGTCGTGAAGTGACAGATGCAATATGCCGGACGGTTGCACTCTTCTCATAATCATTCCATTTTGCCTCTGATGAGAACGGAGAAAGCAATGTTTGGCGCAGGCTGTTTTTGGGGGGTGGAAGAAACTTTCCGCAATTTGAAAGGCGTCTTGTCCACGGCAGTCGGTTATGCTGGCGGAACGAAGGAGAATCCGACCTACGAAGATGTTTGCACTGACAAGACTGGGCATGCCGAGGTCGTGGAAGTGGAATTCGATCCGTCGCAAATTACGTACGACGAAGTTGTGGACGTTTTCTGGTCAAACCACAATCCCACGACATTGAACCGGCAGGGTCCCGATGTTGGAACGCAGTATCGCTCAGTGATCTTCTATCATTCGCCAGAGCAAAAGTCGGTAGCGGAAACATCCAGGAAAAAGATCGATATGAGCGGTCGTTTTCGGCGGCCAGTGGTAACGCAAATTGAACCCGCGCCGAAGTTCTGGCGCGCGGAAGAATATCATCAGCGTTATCTGCAAAAGCGCGGCAAGTCACATTGCGCGATCTGATTTTAATCGCGAATGGGCCGCCACGTAGTTCGAACCAAGAATTTCGCTGCCGACGCTGCCGACTTCATTCTCGACCAGGCACACGAAGCCCTTGGCGAACGCAACGAATTTCGGATCGCGCTTTCAGGCGGGAACACGCCCGTGCCGATTTACACCCGACTTGCCGCAATCGGGCATGATCTGCCGTGGGAGTTGACCCGAATCACATTCGGAGACGAGCGTTGCGTGCCCCCGGATGATCGACAGAGCAACTTCAGAATGGCCCGGGAAACTCTTTTCGCACCTGCTGCAGTTTCTGAAAAATCAATCCTGCGTATGCGTGGTGAAATCGATCCACACGTCGCGGCGCAGGAATACCAGGATCAACTCGACCTGATGGCGACGCAGCGAGGTGAACCGATTTACCGGCATGATTTGATTCTTCTCGGCCTCGGGGACGATGGACACACTGCGTCGCTTTTTCCTGGAACTATCGCGTTAGATGAAACGATAAGGCGCGTCGTCGCAAACTTTGTTGCAAAGTTAGATTCCTGGCGATTGACATTCACATTCCCGCTCATCAATCACGCGCGACACGTATGTTTCCTGGTCGGTGCGGCGAAAAACGCTGATTTGATCAACCGCGTCCTCGAAGGTGATCCGCAATTTCCAGCTTCGAGAGTCAATCCATCCGCTGGAGATGTGACATGGATTATCGGGTAGCGGGTTACCCGACATGCTTCAGGACGTTAGCGCTTTTAGTACTCTTCGCCCTCGTCTTCTTTCGGTGGCACGACGCGATCGTCTACTGCGTAAGCATGGAGCATTACCGCACCCAGGTAGAAGAAAAAGAGGCCAAGGCCCCAACCGGCAGATGCGAATGCAGCCAGCAACACGAAGATCCCAACTGGGATCGCACCAAACATCCAGAGAAAGCCCGCAAGCTTGTGTCCCTTGTAAATATGTCCCAGGCCGGGAATGATACTAAAGATAACTGCGATGGCGTCGCTGGCTTTGCCCTCCGCCGTCTCATTCGCGCCACGTGTCCAATCACACCGGTCGCAGCTTGTGGCATCTTTCGGAAGGAGATGTCCGCAGTATGGACAGGGAATTTTATCTCCAGTGCTCGCTTCAGGCTGAGTGACTGGTGCATCCGTGTACTCTACGCTCATTTTTAATCATTGAAGGCAGAGCCGCGGAATTCGTCAAGCAAACTTGCAGTTGGCCGCGACACAACGCTTCAGTAGACTCGGTTGCAAAGGATTGAAAGCCGCGCTTCTTCTTTTCCTCGGATTCTCCACGCAAGCTTTGAGCGCGGGGCTGAATTCTCATGCTGACCTGATTGCCAAGGATTCCGGCGCAACGCCACACAATGGCGTGCGCGTAATGTACCTCGGTACGAACGGCTATAAATTCGAATTTCAGGGGCACGTTCTGTTGGTCGATCCCTATTTTTCGCGCGTGGATCTTTTGAGTATCGCACTCGGTTCGCGCCTTCAGCCGGACATGCCTCGCGTTGCCGAGGGGATGCGACATCTCGCGCCCAAGGCGGACGCGATTCTAGTTACTCATGGGCATTTCGATCATCTGCTCGATGTTCCAATTGTAATGTCGAAAACGCAGGCCCGTCTCATCGCTTCGGCCTCAGCTATCGATCTCGCGAAACGGGCAGGTGCTTCATCCGGCGATGCAGTGAGAGCCGGAGATGTGCGGCGGGTTGGACCTTGGAAAATTCGCGTGTTGCCTGCTACGCACGATCGCCTTTTTGGGAAGGTGCCCTTCGATCAACGTGAAATGCACGGTTCTGGGCCGCCAGAGCGTCCGGCCGATTGGATCTGTGGAGAACCCCTGGCGTTTCTCATCGAAGTCGGTGGACAGCGCATCTATATCGATTCTGGTGGAACACCTGCGCAATTGCCGCCCCATGAGCGCGTCGATCTTGCAATTCTGGGTATGGCCCTGCCAGATTCACGCGCTCGGCTGCCTGCCGCACTCGAACGTTTGCAGCCACGTTATATTTTGCCCAGTCACCAGGACAATTTCTTCCGGCCGTTGGACGCTGGATTTCAATTCGGGCCGCTTACGGATTTCTCGCGGGTACGGCACGACTGCGAACAGGCGAATCGTGGTCGCTTGATCCTGCTCGATTATTTTCAGCCATGGAGGCTGCCCGAAAAATGACTGGCACCCGCGAACGTTACGGCCTGCTGCTCACCGCGCTCGCGCCGGTGGTTCCGCAGATTCTCGGGAGCGCGTTCAACATCTGGTACAACGCGACGGTCATTGAACCGTTGCTAGTTTCGCCAGGGTTAAAGCAACGTTTCTTCGACACGGTCGTCGTTTACAATATCGCAGTCTATCCGATCGGCGTTTTCCTGTGGCTCAGACGGATTTTCTCCTTTCGCGGATTGTTCCACGGTCTTCGCACGGGATCAGCCATTGATTCCGCCTCACTTACAACAGCGCGCCGCCGACTGATTCATCTGCCATGGTTTGCCGCGGCGATTTGCGGTGTTGCCTGGTTTTTGTGCATCCCGGTCTTTATTGTCGCGCTTTTTCAGGTTCACAACTCCCTTGATCCGCGATTGCTCTGGCATTTGCCGATTTCATTTTGCGTTTCGGGTTTCATCGCGGTCACGCATTCATTTTTTCTGGTTGAGCTCGCCAGTCATTGGGGATTATTCCCTGCTTTCTTCCGGGGCGAGCGGGCCGACCTCACTCCGAACGTCTTCACGCTTTCATTGCGTGGCCGAGGAATCTTGTGGGCGGTATCCGCGTCGATCTGCCCGATCGCTTCGCTTTTGCTGCTGATGTTTGCGCCGCGATCGCCGGCCATTAATGCGGAATGGTTCGCCGTTTTTGTAGGTGTAGTCGGCATCGCATTCGGAGTCTTCACCGCACTGATGATAAGCTGGCTGGTTGCGAAACCGATCGATCAGTTGCGTGCCGCGGCTGATGCGGTGTCACGTGGTAAGTTCGACGTCGATCTTGCTGTGGCGCGGGCGGATGAATTCGGACGATTGCTGGGCGAATTCGATAACATGGTCCGCGAACTCAGAGACAAGGAAAAATTACGCCAGACGTTTGGTTTGCACGTCGGCAAACGCGCGGCCGAACAAATATTGGCGCGCGATCCGGGATTGAGCGGCGTCGAGGAAGAGATCACGGTCATGTTTGTGGACATGCGTTCGTGGACCGCACGAACGAGCGTATCTGCACCGAGCGACGTGGTGGAAGTGATGAACGATTTTTTCCGGGTAACCGTCCGCGTCGTCGAAGAAGACCATCGCGGGATGGTGAACAAATATTTAGGCGACGGCTTCATGGCGATTTTTGGCGCGGGCGACTCCGACTCCAGTCACGCCGGCGATGCAGTTGCCGCTGGTCGGGACATTCTGGCCGCCGTAAAAAAACTCAATGACGATCTTGCGGCACAGGGTCGCGCACCGATCCAAATTGGAATCGGAATTCACTCAGGGCCGGCGATCGTGGGCAGCATCGGCTCGCCACAAAGACTTGAGTTCACTGCTATTGGGAACACGGTGAACATCGCCTCGCGCATGCAAGGACTGACGAAGGCGACAGGAAGACCGCTGCTTGTGACGGCGGCCGTGCGAGACCGCTCAGGTGATTCGTTCAGCTTTGAGGAACTGCCACCACAGGAGATCCGCGGTATCGATCGGCGATTGTCGATTTTCGCCGTGCGATGCGAAACGTAGTCATGACGTCGCTCTCTGATATCGTTAATTATACAAATGATTTTCTGCGCATTCGTGAAATAGGCGATTGGGACAACGCGCTCAATGGTCTCCAAATCGAAAACTCGGGAGGCATTACCAAAATCGGAGCGGCCGTTGACGCGTCGACGCGAGTATTGGAAGCCGCGGCAAAACAGAATGTCGATCTCTTGATCGTGCATCACGGGTTGTTTTGGCCAGGCCTTCAATCGGTGACCGGGGTGTTGCGTCGGCAACTGGAACTCGCTTTTGAAAACAACATCGCGCTTTACAGCGCGCATCTGCCGCTCGATCTCCATCCTCAAGTCGGCAACAATGCGCAGCTCGCAGCAGCGCTCGGACTTAGATTAAATCAGCCGTTCTTCGAGGAAAAAGGTCAATTGATTGGCCTGAAAGCGCGCGCTTCGTTGCCGCGCGATGAACTGAGTCGCAAATTGCAAAAAGCACTAAGCGGCCCGGTAAAAGCCTTCATGCTTGGTCCAAAGAAAACCGAAACAATCGGGATCGTTACCGGCGGGGCCGGCTCCGAGATCTACAAGGTTGCGCAAGAGGGCATCGATACATTTATCACGGGAGAAGCGCCGCATTGGGCGGCAGTAGCTGCAGACGAACTCGGAATGAATCTCCTGCTAGGCGGGCATTACGCGACCGAAGTCTTTGGCGTAAAAGCGCTCGCGGCGCATTTGTCCAAACGGTTCAAAATTCCATGGGTCTTTATCGATTGCCCGACGGGAATGTGATTGATGATCCGAACGACGAACCAATGCTGAAGAGGATTCACTATGTTCGGATTCTATTAGCTCTTCTCGTGATCATTCCGTCTTCGACCTTTAGTTCAGTCAAAGGCGGTCGGCCAACGCAACTAAGTGGATACAAGGCCGTTCGGGTCCACTACGGCCCTTTAAACAAGATGATCATGCCCGTTCATATTAACGGGCAGCCCGCAAATTTGCTGGTCGATACGGGCGCCAGCCACGTCATGCTGGACGTGGACGCCGCCGCATCATTCGGCGTAAAGCCATCCCAACGCGGTCTGCGTTATATCCGATTTAGCGAAATCAATGGCCAGGAACTCCCCTTGGGGTTCGCTCAGAATCTCACAGCTGCCAGCATGAGTTTTGGCAGTATTCTCGTGACTCTGCGGAACTCAAGCCATTCGGACGGTGGGAAAGCTCACGTTGATGGTGTTCTTGGCCTGGACCTTCTCGCGCGATATAAAGCCGTGATTAATTGCCGAACGAAACTTGTTTTCTTTAAGCTCGATCAAGCGCGGCAAATGCACCTCAGTTCCGTGGCTTCGGCGGAAAAATTCGCGAGAATCCCGTTGCGGCGAGAGGAAAACGGCGCCTTAACTGTGCCGTGTTCGGTCCATGGGCAACCTGCTCGTCTGCTCGTTGATACGGGCGCATTTATTACGACTTTCAACGAAGCTTTTCTTAAATCGCTCGGCATTCCACTGGAAGCAACACCGGTCTCTGCGCATTTTGCCCGGGGGGCGACGCGGAAAATTAGTGCAGGACAAATCAATGACCTTAAGATCGGTGACTTCAAAACGCCGCCAGCCAAGTTTGGTGTTACCGCATTGCCTAATTTCGCGTTGCAGCAAGGCAGCACAAAAATCAGCGGTATCCTGGGGATCGATACGCTGTACAACTATCATGCCATCATAGATCTCGGCGGCATGAATCTCTTTTTGAAATAGCCAGGTAAGCGCACCGCACTGCTCCGAAGGCTCTCGGGGCCCGTCGGTTCAACGCCCTACCTGAATCTTTTTCGAGAACTGCGCCCCGCCGTTTCCGGAATAAGAGGTAAGGTAGAATGCAAACAACAATGCTCCCCAGAGCGGCGCTAGGCAGCGCTTCTTCGCACCCGGCGCCAGACCTCATGTTGTGTCGCCTTCTCCTTCTGTTACGGGCATCAACGTGCAGATCGCGTCAAAGCGCGGCTGTGACGAGGAAGCGGACCCGCAGTCACGGCCGCCTGGGCAATCAAGCCTGATCTACCCCTAACAAAAGAGAACCTAACGAATGAAAACATCCTTCAAACTAATAATGTATATTCAAACTTGGCGACTTGCTGCGATTACGCTCGGCAGCGCTCTGGCCGTGACGCTCGCGACCACAGCTTTCGCGGCCAATTCGGCGCCGACTGCGGTGGCGACAATCTCTCCATCTGCGGTGTGGCAAGGCGACACCGTCACGCTTGATGCGAGCGGAAGCCACTCAAACCCACCTGGCAGCCCGTTGGATTACCAGTGGCAGCAGCAGGCGGGACCGACGGTCACGCTTGTCACTAGCAACACGGTCGTCAGTCCGCATTTTACAGCCCCAGCAGTGCCTCTTGCCGCGCTCACCCAGGCAGTCACGTTGAGGGTCAAGGTGACGGACAACCTAGCTTCCGGGGGTGATAAAAACTCATTCAGTACTCCTGTTACCACCACGGTTTACGCACCGCCCGGTGCCGATGCTGGCCCGGATGCACACGTGTACGAAGGCTCGACTGTTCAACTGATGGGAAGCGCGACGAGGACGCAACCCGGCGCAACCGTTAGCTACACATGGACGGCACCTGCGGGAATCACATTCTTGGATACCAGCACGCAGACTTCCAACTTGCAAAATCCGACTTTCACTGCGCCGTCTGTGGGGCCAGCAGGTCAGGTGTTGACCTTTAATTTGGTTGTGACCGAGCACCTCGATGGTTTGTCGCATGACCAGAACAGCGCGGCGGACTCGGTGACAATCAATGTTGATAATGTGAACGCTCCACCGACCGCGATTACGAATACGATCAACGATCAATACAACATCGTCCCAATGGCGACGGTCGCTGAAAATACTGTCGGTGTAACGCTGTACGGGTTTGGGACGGATCCCGATAACGATGCGCTGACCTTCAGTTGGACGCAGGTGCAAGGTCCGACGGTAGCCCTGTCCGACGATACTTCCTCAACTCCGACCTTCACCGCGCCCGATCTTACGACCGAAGATCACGTCGATTTGGTCTTTCGGTTGATTGTGAATGATGGACTCTTAAACAGCGGCCCGTCTGACGTGACCATCCGTGTCCTTAACACGAACGCTCCCCCTGTGGCGGTGCCATCGGCGACGCCCGCCAGTGCGTTCCAGGGTGACACTGTTACCCTGGATGGCAGCGGCAGCAACGATCCCAATAATGATTCTCTGACCTACACATGGGAACAGATCAATGCCCCGCCGGCGCCAGTAGTTACGCTCACCCCGTCAGGCTCCAATGCAAGCTTCACCGCGCCGCCAGTCAGCGCGATGCAGGGAAGCATCACGCTGGACTTTCAATTGACGGTTTTCGATGGCCAGCTATCTGACACCAAGCCCATCAGCGTAAACGTGTCCCACGTCAACCAGGCGCCAGTAGCGGATGCGGGCGACGATCAACCGGGCGTGCCGGAACTCAGCAACACCTGTCTGGACGGCTCAGGCAGTTATGATCCCGATGGCGATACAGATTCGCTCACCTATGCCTGGACGCAGATGGACGGACCCGCAGTCACGCTCGACAATCCCAGTAGCAGCGGGCCATGTTTTGACACGCCCAACGTTGGTCCAGGCGGAGCTGACTTGGTTTTCCAGCTAACTGTAACGGACAGCCACGGCCTTTCGAATAGCGACACAGGGCTGGTTCACGTCAACTATGTAAACCATGCGCCGACGGCCAACGCAGGTGACGATCAAGGCGTAAACGAAGGCGAGACCATGCATCTTAGCGGGTCAGGCAGCGATCCGGACGGAAACACGCTCACATTCACTTGGAGCCAGCTTGGCGGGCCGGCTGTTTCCCTCAATGATCAACACGATCCCTATGCGACGTTCACAGCGCCGCAGGTACCGTGTGCCGGAGGTGTAGTTGTGATGAGATTGACAGTTGATGACACCTATGGCGGCGTCACAACGGACGATGTGCAGATCACGGTTGCAAACGTCAATAATCTGCCCACGGCGGATGCCGGAATGAACCAGCAGGTACAAGAGGGTAATTTAGTCAGCCTCCATGGTAGCGGCGCTGACGACGATGGAGAGGCGCTCACCTTCCAATGGAACCAGGTTAACGGGCCTTCGGTCACGCTAACTCCCGCCAGTGGGCAGGACGCGAGTTTTATCGCGCCGAGTGTCGGCTCAGGCGATCCAAATGCATTCGTTGAGCTTCAGTTTACTCTCACGGTTATGGACACGTGCGGCGGATCAACAACAACACTTCCAATGACAGTGCATGTTGCAAACATTCCGCATGCGCCGGTTGCCGTTGCGACGGGTAACCCGTTATCAGCAAACGAAGGTGGAACCACGGTCCAGTTGGACGGCAGTATGAGCAGCGATCCGGACCTCGATCCGCTCACCTATACGTGGGCACAAATTAGTGGGCCCGCGGTAACCCTGCTTTACAGCCCGGGTGACACAGCTCACGTGATGCCGTCCTTCGCGACACCCTGGGTATCCGCTAATGCACCACTGAAATTCAAGCTCACGGTTAGCGACCCGTGGGGCGGCACTTCCGACGCCTACGTGTGTGTGAATGTCATCAACTCGCACACACCACCCGATGCGAGTCACGCGTACGCCGATGTGCTTGTGCTCTGGCCGCCCGATCACAAGATGGCTCTGGTGCACATCCTCGGTTTGGTTAACCCGAACCATGATCCAGTGACAATCGACGGCGTTACCCAAGACGAGCCGACCAACGGCCTCGGCGATGGCGATACGCCAATTGATGCGATCATCAGTGGCGATTCAGTCACGCTGCGTGCCGAGCGCTCGGGCAACGGTAATGGACGCGTTTATCGCGTCTGCTTTACTGTTCACGATCCGGAGCAGGATGCTACGGGCTGCGTCAACGTGATGGTGCCGAAGAGCAAAAAGACCGACGTTGCAATAGACAGCGGCGGGAACTACGATTCCGCCCACTAGAACAGAGGTAAGTTAGAGACCAGCGCCGACAGGTGAAAATCCTCTCGGCGCTTTCTCTTTTTGTGAATGAATTGCGGACCCGCTGACGCCAAGGGTATAGTGGGACAGGTTACGCGGATGACACGTATGAAACGAATTTTGTAGGCGTCTGTGCCAGACGCCGACCTGTTTGAAATCGGTGTTTTACAAAGACGCCATACAAGCCGAGGCGCGTGCGCTTCCAAGATTCGTTCGCGAAGTTTTTTCTTTCCCAAATCCTTAGACGCTGTTCTTTGTTCGCCGATGACTGCGGCCCAAGATCGGCGAGGAAGCACGCGCGCGGCGGGCGTGGTGGGGATGGCGATTCTGTCGAGTCGGGTGCTCGGCTTAATTCGCGAAATGGTGTTTGCCGGTCTTTTCGGCGCAGGAAAAAATCTCGACGCGTTTCTGATGGCGTTTCGGTTGCCGAATCTGCTGCGTGATTTGTTTGCCGAAGGCGCTCTATCGACGGCATTCATCACGACGTTTTCAAAGAAGATCGCCGTCGAAGGCGATGAATCGGCGTGGCGGCTGGCGAACAAGGTTGCGACGCTCACGGCTGTTTTCATGAGCGCAGTCACGCTGCTCGGTATCGTGTTCGCGCCGCAGCTCGTGGAGCTTCTAACATTGGGGAGTTGGTCGCCGGACAAGACCGCGCTGACCATCTTGCTCACACGCATCATGTGGCCCTTCATGTTGCTCGTGTCACTTGCCGCGCTGGTGATGGGCGTCCTCAACGCGAAACATGTCTTCGGCCCGCCAGCCATGGCGTCGAGTTACTTTAATCTCGGTTCAATCACTGCCGGCGTTGCAATTGGCTGGTGGCTTGATCCTCAATTCGGCGCGCGGTCACTCGTCGGATTGGCAATTGGGACGCTGATCGGAGGCGCCTGGCAATTGGCAGGACAATTTCCCTCCCTGTGGCGCGTCGGTTACAAGTACCACGCCGATTTTCAATGGCGCGACGAAGGAGTTCGCACGGTGCTCACGCTGATGGGACCTGCGGTAATTGCCGCGAGCGCTGTGCAGGTAAACGTGCTCATCAACAGCGGATTTGCGGCGAGCCTTGGCAACGGCCCGGTGAGTTGGTTAAACATTGCGTTTCGTCTGATGCAGTTGCCGCTGGGAATCTTCGGCGTGGCGATTGGAACAGTTACTCTTCCGCTCGTATCGAAAAGCGCGGCCGTTGGAAACATAGACGAGTTCCGCGCGATTCTCGCTCGTGGGATACGGCTCGCATTTTTGCTCACCATTCCATCGGCGATTGGACTGGCGATGTTTGCCTCGCCCATCATCAGCGTGATCTACCAGCACGGGCGGTTTAATGCTGAAATGACGCGCGAGACTGCCGGCGCACTGGAATTTTACGCGATTGGGCTCGTTTCATATGCAGTGTTGAAGGTGTTAACGCCAGCCTTTTACGCGATTGGCAAACGAAACACTCCAATGGTGGTGAGCTTTCTGGCGATCGGTGCGAATCTCTTTTTGAACTGGCTTTTTACATTTCGGCTTGGGTGGGGACATCGTGGTCTGGCGTTTTCGACCAGTCTCGTTGCAACGATCAATTTCCTGTTGCTTTACGCGTTGATGCGACGCCATGTCCGCAGGCTGGAAACCCGGCAGTTGTTAATCGGCCTTGGAAAAATGTGTCTTGCCGGCGCAGTGCTGGCATTGGTTTGCTGGGCAACAAACTACTGGTGGCTTGGTGCCTGGGCGCAGCTGCGCTTTTTACCAAAATTGTGCGAGCTGCTTATTGCGATTGTGTTTGGTGCCGCTGCATTCTTTGGCTGCGCTTTCTTGCTGCGCGTGAGCGAGGTGCAGGACATTTTCGATATCTTTCGCCGAAAAATGGATCGCATGTTGTAGCGGCGCTCGCCGCGGCGAGCGCCTACCCAAGCGCCTGGTCGAGGTCTTCGATCAAGTCGTCAGCGTTCTCGAGGCCGATCGACAATCGCAGAAGACCTTCAGGTGAAGTTGTTCCTGCGCCTTCAACCGATGACCGATGCTCGATCAGGCTCTCCACTCCGCCGAGACTGGTTGCACGGGTAAAGATTTTTGTTTTGGCGGCAACTGACATTGCTGCGTCGCGTCCGTCCTTAACCTCAAAGGAGAGCATCCCGCCGCACATCGACATCTGCTTTGCGGCAATCTCATGTCCAGGATGCGACTTCAACCCGGGATAGTAGACACGTGCAACTTTTAGTTGTCGGGAAAGGAAATCGGCGACTTTCATCGCGTTTTCCGAATGCGCGCGCATCCGCCAGGGCAACGTGCGCATGCCGCGCAGGATCAGCCAGCAATCGAAAGGTGAGGGGACCGCTCCGCCTTCATATTGAATGCTGCGAACACGCTGGAAAAAATCATCCGCCACCTTGGAAACGACAATTCCTCCGAGAACGTCACAATGACCGCCGAAATATTTTGTCGTCGAATGCAAGATTAGATCCGCACCGAGATCGAATGGCTGCTGCAGCGTTGGCGCCCAGGTATTATCACAAACGCAGATCGCGCCCGCTCCGTGGACAATCTGCGCCACAGCGGCAAGATCGACGATTTTCAAAAGCGGATTAGATGGGGTTTCCATCCACGCAAGCTTTGTCTTCGAGCGCAGCGCTTTTTCAACTGCGCGAAGATCGCTCATATCGACGAAGCTGATGTCGAGTCCCCAGCGCCGGAAAATTTCACGCAGTAATCGCGATGTTCCGTAGTACGCATCCACGTGCGCGAGGACGTGATCGCCGGGCGCCAGCGCCTGAAAGATGGACATGCTTGCTCCCGTCCCGGACGCGAAAGCCGCCGCGGCCGCGCCGCCTTCAAGCGCGCTGATCCCCCGCTCGAGTGCCTGGCGATTTGGATTATTGTTGCGCGTGTACATGAACCCACGCGAGTAGGTGCCCTCGACGTCTCGTTCGAACGTGGTTGAAAGATGAATCGGCGATGAAACGGCGCCGGTCGCCGGATCAATGGTATGCCCCGCATGGACAGCTAAAGTCTCAATTTTCATTGTGTTTGATTTTTCGAACGGACGCTACGGGTTGCAAACGGGATTGTCGATCTTACGCTGTTGCGGCTTTCTGGGTTGACGGCTTTATTCGCACGGCGCAAATAGCAACCTGCATTTGGCGACCGACCGTTCTAGCCTGCGAGTTTATTTCATGAGTATCTACAGCGATGATGTATTTCGAATGGCCTGTGATCAATTTCAGGTCATCGCCGATTACTTGAGCATCGATAGAAACGATCGCGAACGGCTGATGTATCCAAAGCGTGCCATTGCCGTGACCCTGCCGGTGCACATGGATGATGGCAGCACGAAAACCTTCCAGGGTTACCGCGTTCAGCATCATTTGACTCTCGGTCCGACAAAAGGCGGGACTCGCTTCGCTTCATCATTGTCCATGGGTGAAACGGCCGCGCTGGCCATGTGGATGAGCTGGAAATGTGCGCTGTCCAATTTGCCGTATGGCGGAGCGAAAGGCGGAGTCGCGGTGGATCCTGCGAAATTGTCGCGCACTGAGTTGGAGGCGGTTTCGCGTCGTTACATGCAGGAGATGATTCCGTTTGTGGGACCACACACCGACATCATGGGTCCTGACATGGGCACAAACGAACAGGTCATGGCATGGTTCATGGACACCTATTCGGTGCATCAAGGGTATTCCGTTAGCGAAATCGTCACAGGCAAACCGGTTGCTATCGGCGGAACCGAAGGCCGCCGGGAAGCAACGGGGCGCGGTGTTGTTTACTTGATCGAACGGGCGCTGAACATGCTGAAAATGGATCCCGAAAAATGTACGGCCATTGTGCAGGGATTCGGCAACGTCGGCTCAGTAGCGGCTCTCTCACTTGCTTACAAGAGCGGTGTGAAAGTCGTTGGTATCAGCGATGCACATGCGGCGATCTACAATCCGAAAGGAATAGACATCAAGGCCGCCGAACAACACGTCTTTAAGAAAGGGAATCTGCGGGCATTCGCCCAGGGCGATCACGTCGATCCGAACGAACTTCTCATCCTGCCGTGCGATATCCTGGTGCCGGCAGCGATTGATCGCGTAATCCATGGAAAGAACGCTGGCCAACTTAAATGCCGCATCCTCGCCGAGGCGGCCAATGGTCCTACGACGCCGGAAGCAGACCTGATTCTGGAAAAACGTTGGGAGGAAATCTTTGTGATCCCCGACATCTTGTGCAACGCGGGTGGCGTAATCGTTTCTTACTTCGAGTGGGTGCAGGGCCTGCAATCCTATCTGTGGACGGAGATGGAAGTGACCGACAAGCTTTTCCGCATTTTGGAACACTCATTTGCGCAGGTTATTAGGCGAGCGAAAGCACATAAGATTTCTCATCGCACCGCGGCCATGGCGATTGGCGTCGAGCGTGTCCTCAAAGCTAAAAAGATGCGCGGCCTGTTTCCGTGAGTCTTTTGTTGCAGCCACGCTCCTGTGGGCCATTGCATTGTTTGAGAGCCGGGACGCCCGCACACGGCGCACAGCGCCGTAGCTACAATGCCTGCGCGTTATACAGCTACGATGAAGTTTTCGCATACTGAAGAAAACCGGGAAGACCAGCATCTCGACGTCCTGACCGATGAGGAAAACGGTCTGCGGATCGTTGTTTCCCGCCTGGGTGCGGAATTAATCAGTCTCGCGCGAGTTAACGAAGCAGGCGAATGGACCGGTTTTCTTTATCGTGACAACGACCTTTCGGCGCCGTCTCAGGGGTGGGCGAATCATGCGACGGTGATGGGTTACTATCTCCACCGGCTTAAAGACGGACGCAGTTTGTACCGGGGCCGTGAAATCAAAGGAGGTAATCACGGTTTCCTACGCTCCAAAACGTGGCACTTTGCCGGAACTTCTTTTCAGGAAAGCGGCGTGTCATTGCAATATCGGATCTCGGCTAATGGTTTCTCAGCCGATGAATATCCGCTGAAAGTCAGCGTGAACCTGACCTATGGAATCGACGCAAATAAGGTGAGCACGCTTTTCGAGTTTCAAAACGAGGAGCCTGAACTGGAGGCACATGTTTCTTTTGGATTGCATCCGGGATTCGCGGCGACTTCCTTTGAAAGCTTTCATCTTCAAATGCCCCGGGGTCTTTACCGGCGGCACTTTTCGCCGGGAAATTATCTTTCGGGACAGACGCGTGATATCGAGTTCGCCGGTGGCGAAATGCCGTTTTCAAAAGCCGAATTGCCCGGCTCCATCATTCTCGAGCTTCTCGACGTTCCGAGGCGTCAATTTTCCTACGTCGATCCACCCAGCGGTCGCTGGGTCATCGTCGATTTAACGAGCGTGCCTTATCTGACCTTATGGTCCGACGGTGGCCCATTTTTTTGTATCGAACCATGTTGGGGCCTCACTGACCATCATCAACAGCGAGCCTTTGAAAATAAGGAAGGGATTCAAACAATCGCGCCCGGCGGCGTGCTGCGCGCGTCGTTCAGCATGACCCCTGAACTTGCCTCCTGCGATTAGCCGGATAATTGACGCCTGACTACAGACTATTGCGCCTATGCCAACCGCTTCGCTTCGTGCTTTGCTCGCACACTCAATCGATTATGCGGGAATGTTTCCGCCCTGTAGTCTGGGTCTCGACCCAGCGCTCGGAAATCAGGCCGGATACGTTCGTTCCCGGGATGCATGGATGCTTGGCGCGTTCGTCCTTTCCGCTGAACAATTCGATGCCACCAAACAACTCCTTTCCCAATTTGATGCTCAACATCCGCTGCGCGTTGCCGCGCTCGGACCAAAGACCGCGAGCGCGGATGCTTTTCTTGAAGCACTCGAAGAAGCGGATGCGGTGATTCGCTCGTTATCGAGGCATAACGTCGATCTTGTATCAATGAGTCACCTGGAGATGTTCCTACCCCACGATGTCGAGGTCGCGTTGCTAAAGGAAGCGAGGTCGATTCTCGGCGATTTGCCGGTTTTCTGGGAAGCGCCGCCGGATAGAGCAGAACAAACTATCGCGTTGCTCGCTGAGTTTAACTCCGATGCAGATTCGGCGACCTTCGGTTACAAACTGCGCACCGGCGGAGTGACTCCGGACGCATTTCCAACTTCGATACAGATTGCCAAAGCACTCGTGACCCCGGCGACGCATCAACTGCCGATCAAGTTTACAGCCGGTCTCCACCACCCGCTGCGGCAATACCGGGAGGAAGTCCAAACAAAGATGCACGGTTTTCTGAATGTGTTGGGCGCGGCGGTGCTGGCTGCGGAGCATCGATGGGATACGAATCAAACTGCAATCATGATCGAAGACGAAAATGCGGATTCGTTTTCGTTCGCTGACGATTTTTTTGCGTGGCGCGAATGGCGCATCGACACCAAACGGCTGCAATATCGCCGCCGATTCGTTGTGTCGTTTGGCAGTTGCAGCTTCGACGAGCCGCGCGACGATTTGCGCGCCTTGAATTTATTGTAGGGCGTTTCTGTGTCAGATCCGAAAGCTTTCGGAGTTCGCAGAAACGCCCTACAATTTCACGGATGGCACTCAAATCTTTCATCGACATTTCGCCTGATTCTCATTTCCCCATCCAGAATCTTCCCTTTGGCATCTTTCAGCCAAAAGCCGGCAAACCCCGCGCGGGCGTCGCAATCGGCGATTTGATTGTCGATCTTTCTGCGCTCGAAGAACTCGGCCGTTTCCGGTCGCCGGAATTTCGGGATCGGCACGTGTTTTCCGAAGATTCGCTCAACGCATTTCTTGCGCTAGGCCGGCCAGCATGGCGCAAAGCCCGCGAGGTCCTTCAACATCTTCTCTCGGCCGAAACACCGACGCTGCGCGATGACGCAAATCTTCGGGGTCAAGTTTTTCACGCACAAAGAGAAGTCGTGATGAAACTCCCAGTGCGCATCGGCGATTACACCGATTTCTACTCTTCCTACCATCACGCCCACAATGTGGGCACGATGTTGCGCGGCCCGGAAAACGCGCTCATGCCCAATTGGAAATGGCTGCCCGTGGCCTATCACGGACGGGCCAGCTCGGTCATCATCAGCGGAAGCGACGTGCCGCGGCCACAGGGCCAGATAAAACCGCCCGATGCTTCCGCGCCGACTTTTGGTCCAACAAAGAGCCTCGATTACGAACTGGAAATGGCGTTCCTGATTGGCCCGGGTAATTCGTTAGGCGAGCCCGTGCCGATCGATCGCGCGATCGATCATATCTTCGGCTTGGTTTTGATGAACGATTGGAGCGCGCGCGACATTCAGGCGTGGGAGTACCAGCCGCTCGGCCCGTTTCTGGCGAAGAACTTTTGCACCAGTATCTCACCATGGGTGGTGACGTTGGAGGCACTTGAGCCATTCAGAAGGCCGCTGCCACCGCAGGATCCCGAGCCGATGCCGTACTTACGAGCAAAGAATGATTTCACGTTCGACATTCAACTCGAAGCGCGCTTGCAAACTTCATCAATAGATGCGGCGCACGTTATCACGCGCACAAATTTTCAAAATCTTTATTGGACTGTTGCCCAACAACTCGCCCATCACACGATTAATGGCTGCAATTTGCAGCCTGGCGATCTGCTAGCAAGCGGAACAATTAGCGGCCCAACAGAAGAATCGCGTGGTTGCATGTTGGAATTGACCTGGCGCGGCGCGAATCCGTTAAAGCTCCCGAATGGCGAAACTCGCAAATGGCTCGAAGATGGAGATACCCTCACAATTACAGGCTGGTGCCAGGGTGATGGTTACCGCGTCGGCTTCGGCGAAGTCAACGGACGCATCCTGCCTGCAGGAGGGGCAAAGGATTCGACCGCCAGGTGATCAGCGTGTCCGAACTGCGCGACTTCAAATTGTCGCGCGCTCAAATATTCTGCCTCGACAAAGCGTTTAGTCCCGCGCGAGCGTTAATGTCAGCATGAAAGCAAACTTGCTGCTGCTCTTCTTCGTTTTGACGCCGTTAGTTGCCTTTGCACAAGAACAAAGCAGTGCCTACGCTAAGCGGACGTCAACTGCAATGAGCGCACGAGATCGCAATATCCAAGTAATGCTCGAGATTTTCCGCGCGCTCGAAGAACGAGACCCAAGCCGCAGAGATGTCGATCAACGGGAGGAGGCGCTCTACCAACCTGATGTCGAGTTTCATTGGCCGGCAGCGCTGCCGTACGGCGGGACGTTTCGCGGCAAAGACGCAGCAGTCTGGAGCGCGACATGGAACCCATTGCAACCAACACCGGCGGAACGAAAAATGGACCCGCGCGTAATTGGCGCCGACGATCAGCGCATTGTAATTCTCTATCACCAGCGAGGTGTTAGCCCGAGTGGGGAGCGATTCGATGACGAGGTGATTGGCCTCTACGAACTGCGCGACTTCAAATTATCGCGCGCTCAAATGTTCTACTTCAACGAAGCGGCACTCGCTCAGTTCTTGCAACGGGCTGCACGCGAACTAGAGCAATCAAAGCATTAGTTGGGGCGCTCTACGATCAACCTCATTATAGTTTAAGACTTCCTTTCTGCCCCTGAAATGGATTAGGCGTCTGCGCATAAGTATTCGCCCAGCGTTGCTGAGCGTACCTACCGAGGGCCGGGTAGACAACGAGGCGGCGAAACGGATCAATCAGCGCCATGTAGAGCATAGTCAAACGACTCACAGGCTTCACGTAGATTGCCAAGTAGAGGGTGTGGCCGACGGGACTCGGTGTGAGCGCCAGCGCCAAGAAGGCATGCACGGTCGCGTTGCGCAGCTCGCTGAGGGCTTCGTCATCCAAGACGTAGAGCACTCGAAACGGGCCCTCGCGAGTTCCCGGAGGAACGTTAGACTTCGAGCAGTCGGCTTCAGCAAGTCGATGAACGTACGACGCACCGGGCGGATCATGGCGCTCGTCATCCCATCCGAGCGCTCGACCCAGGGCCCATCGCAGCGCAAACAGTCCTCGAACCGCGAAGTTATTAGTAGGTCGGCACGGGTCGCCGAACAAGATCGCACGCGCCTCCTGGATGCTGCGACCGGGGCCCCCGCCATTGAGCGAAATCGCCCAGACGTCGTGGAGAGGCACATCGCTGAGAAGCGCGTGGCAGCGTAGGTTGAGTCTTTGGAAGTCAGCCGGCTTCACACGCATGCCCATGATCAGTGCTCCCATTTTGGTTATCGTCGGGACCGCCTGCTACTGAGAGCGAGACAAAAGAGCATGCAAGTCAGCAACAGGTCTTAAAAGCTCCTTGGCTCTATCTGGCCCAATGATGTGCAACCTTAGTGACGGCGGCGTCTTCGCTCTAGACAGGTCGAAGGAGAAAAAGGGGCAACATCTCTTTTCCTTACTCACCCAGTTCGCAATTTGCATCTTCAGAACCGGAGACTGCTCGAAAACGAAAGTGAAGCCGTCTTTATGCTCGATTACTTGCCTGGCTTGTTGAAAAAGCGATTTCGCGATTGCTATATGCTCAGTGCGTTCGCTGTGACTAAACACTGTTAAGTCACACACGATTGCTTTGTCTCCGTGGACTGACGTAATTGCTTTGTCTTCGCAGCCACACTTCGATGAGTTAACTCGCCGCCGAAGTGCGAACAGACCGGCGACTGCCAGGCCACTTAACGCTGCAACAGTAAGCGCTTCTTTTGGCGCACAAAATAAGGAGCTGGCACCGCCCGCTCCGACCATCCATAAAAAAATTGCTGCGGAACAAATAGCTACGCAGGTTCCCAAGGCGAATGCAGTTCCGAGCCACAGGCGCTTTTGAATGATGTTTGATGCAGTTTTCTTTGTGACCATATATTTGTTGGGTTGAGGCAGCCTCGACCTTCAAGTAAACTTTAAGTCAACCAAAAATGCGCATTGGCCAACTTGCTCAGCTGTGCGGTGTACGAGCCTCCGCTATTCGATACTATGAGGCTGCCGGATTGCTGGATCCGCCGCCGCGAGTCTCAGCGCGCCGCGACTATCCACGCGAGGCCGTGAGTCGACTGCAGATAATACGTGCGGCACAAAAAGCGGGCTTTAAAGTTGCTGAGGTCCGGGAATTCTTGTCCGCGCTTAAGAAGAAAGGGAAAGCATCGCGCGGCTGGCCCGTGATGGCGGAAAGAAAGCTCAAAGAGCTCGACGCCAATATAGCTCAATTGCAGTTAGCCAGGCGGACTCTGGCATCGGCCATCGACTGTTCCTGCGCGGGCGTGGCCCAGCGTTGCAAGCTCGTGGGAAGTTCTTCTCAGCGGCTATCTCGAGTTACGAGTCACCGTGTTGAAGGTCGAGCTTCCGAACGGCTCGACTGCGAATTCCTCGCGGCAGCCACAGTATCCATTCGACCAGCCGGTAGCATGGAGCTAATCGGTCGTAGCGCTGCCTAACAAGTTCGGGTTGGGTAGGGATGCGACGGAGATGAACGCTTTTTGCGCTCATGATTTGCGACACACGCGCGCAATGCTCGACCGCGCATTTCTCTCGCCCGCACATACGACATAGCGGCGGATGATTATCGCACAACGTAATGACCGTGGATCCAGACCTTTTGGCCGTGGCGATAGGACCAATGTCCCGGCTTCCAGACATAATAGGTGCGGCCTACGTAGTAACCGGGGCCACGAACATAGTAGGGCCGATCGCCAACGGCGATTGTGACAGAGCCGGGATAACCACCGTAATAAGGCCCGCCATAATACGGCCCACCATAATAAGGTCCGTAGCCCGGGTAGGCGCTATAATACCCTTCGCACCCCGCTGCACCGAGCGCGGCGAAAATCACAACCAACACGAAAACCGGCCATGTCAGTTTTATTCTTGCTCCATGCGTTGCGACAACTGTTTTGGCATCCGCATGATCAACAATGTTCGTCTTCATCCACCCATTATACGGATTAGAAGCAGCTTTCACGCGCCTGTCTTCATCGGAACAGCATCATGAGGCGGGAAAAGCGCATTCACCGCAAACTGGCTAGACGACACCTTGATCGAGCATTGCGTCTGCTACTTTTACGAACCCGGCGATGTTCGCGCCGACTACAAGATTGCCCGGATGACCATACTCTTCGGCGGTTTCCCACGCGTTCTTGTGGATCGTGGACATGATATGACGCAGACGCGAATCAACTTCCTCGCGCGGCCATGGCAAACGCATCGAGTTTTGGCTCATCTCAAGACCGGACGTCGCCACACCACCGGCATTTGCCGCTTTGCCGGGTCCGAAGAGAATTTTTCTCTCAAGGAAAAGATCGACGCCCGCCGGGACGGTCGGCATGTTAGCCGCTTCGGAAACCAGATAGCAACCGTTCTCGACCAGTTTTCTGGCGTCTTCGCCGGTGATCTCGTTTTGTGTCGCGCAGGGAAATGCGCAATCGCATTTGATTCTCCATGGCCGCTGGCCAGCCACATATTTGGCGCGAAATTTCTTGGCATATTCCGCAATTCGCCCGCGCCGTACGTTCTTGATACTTTTGACCCAGGCCAGTTTTTCTTCCGTGATCCCGTTCTTGTCGTAAATGAGACCGCTCGAATCGGACATGGCGATGGGCTTCGCGCCGCACTCGATCAATTTTTCCACGGTAAACTGCGCAGCGTTGCCAGCACCCGAGACGGTACAAATTTTTCCTTCGATTGTTTCGTTGCGCGTCTTGAGCATTTCCTGCGCGAAATAAACTGCGCCGTATCCTGTTGCTTCTGGCCGCATGAGCGAGCCGCCCCAATTGAGCGCTTTGCCGGTCAATACACCCGTGAACTCGTTTGCCAGCCGTTTGTATTGACCAAAAAGATATCCGATCTCGCGACCGCCCACGCCAATGTCGCCGGCAGGTACATCGGTGTGCGGACCGACATGACGGAATAATTCGGTCATAAACGATTGGCAAAAGCGCATGACTTCAGTCTCGGATTTCCCTTTTGGATCGAAGTCGGCGCCGCCTTTGCCGCCGCCCATCGGCAAACCGGTTAGCGAATTCTTAAAAACTTGTTCGAACGCGAGGAACTTAACGATACTGGCGCATACCGTTGGATGAAAACGCAGGCCTCCTTTGTAGGGGCCGAGCGCGCTGTTCATTTGCACGCGGAAACCGCGGTTGACTTGAATCTGGCCTTTGTCGTCGATCCAGGGAACCCGGAATTGAATCATCCGCTCCGGTTCGACAAGACGTTCGAGAATTTTTCCGTCTCGATATTTCTTGTGACGCTCCATTGCTGGGCGGATCGATTCGAGAACCTCGGTCACGGCCTGGAGGAACTCCGGCTCATTCGGATTGCGCTTTTTAACAACTTCGAGAACTTGCTGCACCAGGCCCATAAGGGTGTTATCTCTTCAGGTTATTTCCGTCGCGGGCAAATAAAATAATGGTGCGCGATAGAGGGTTCGAACCTCTGACTTCTTGCGTGTGAAGCAAGCGCTCTACCACTGAGCTAATCGCGCGATTTTTCAGAAGCGCAAAAATAGAGAGCAGCTCCTGTGGCGCAACCCTGCGACTTGTCGCCGCGGCGACCGCTCTACTACTGAGCTAATCGCACGTGTTTTCAAGAAGCGGAGAAAATAGAGCGCAAGCGAGGCAGCGCAAGAGTCCGCCTTCGCCAAGGCTACAGCGGACTTGAGGGGTGCTTGCCCTGCGACCCTTCCCATTTTATCTAAAAGCATGTCCGAACATAAAATTACTCTCACTTGGAAACGCGGCGACATGCCGTTCGAGTATCAGAAATATTCACGCGATCACACCTGGAAATTTGAAGGCGGGCACGAAATGCAGGCATCGGCTGCTCCCGCTTATCTCGGCAACCCAAAGCTGGTTGATCCGGAGGAAGCGTTTGTGGCGTCGCTCTCAAGCTGTCAGATGCTCACGTTCCTGGCCATAGCGGCCAAGAAGAAATTCGTCCTCGATGAATATGTCGATGAAGCCATCGGCCACATGGAGAAAAACGCGGAAGGTAAATTGGCCATCACACGCGTGACACTGAAGCCTCGATTGAAATTCTCCGGCGAGAAGCAACCGACCGGCGAAGAGATCGAGGAGATGAATCATGCTGCGCACGAGCAATGCTTCATTGCCAATTCGGTGAAGACCGAAATCACGATCGAAACGCAGATGTAACCGCTTTCGCTGTAGCCGCGGCTGTGTCAGCCGCCAAACGAAAGGGAAAGGCGTTTGGCACAAACGCCTCTACAACCACCCCTGATCATGTAGTCTCTCGGTTCAACGAATGAGCACGCCGTCCGACGCCCAGCGAATGGAAAAAATTGTCAGCCTATGCAAGCGGCGCGGTTTCATTTTCCAGTCGAGCGAAATTTACGGAGGATTAAACGGCGTCTGGGACTACGGACCCCTCGGAGTCGAATTAAAGCGTAACCTGAGAAATTACTGGTGGCACGTGACCGTGCATGAACGGGACGATGTCATCGGTATGGATGGCTCGATTCTGACGCACCCGGCTGTGCTTAAAGCGTCCGGTCACGTCGAAGGGTTTTCGGATCCGATGATTGATTGCCGGACTTGCAAAGCACATCTGCGCGCTGACCAGCTCGTGGAGAAGAAAGGTGTTAAGCAGTGTCCGAATTGCGGCGGCAAAGACTTAACCGCGCCGCGCCAGTTCAATCTGATGTTCGAGACCCATGTCGGGGCAGCAACAGATGAAAGTTCTATCGCCTATCTGCGTCCTGAGACAGCGCAGTCCATCTTTGTCCAGTTCAAGAACATCCTCGAAGTTTCCCGCAAGAAATTACCATTCGGTATCGCGCAGATCGGCAAAGCGTTTCGCAATGAGATTAACCCACGCAATTTCACTTTCCGCTCGCGCGAGTTCGAACAGATGGAGCTCGAATATTTTTGCCGCGCGGAGCAGGGAATGGAATTGCTCGAATATTGGAAGGAAGAACGCCTGAAGTTTTACGAAAACATTGGTATCCAGCGCGACAAGTTACATGTCAGGACTGTTCCAGATGATGAGCGCGCGTTTTACTCAAAAGGGACTTACGACATCGAATACGACTTTCCGTTTGGGCAACAGGAACTCGAGGGCGTCGCGTATCGCACTGATTACGATTTGTCGCAGCATCAGAAAGCCAGCGGGAAATCTCTCGAATATTTTGACGAGGAAACCAAGCAGCGATTTGTTCCCCATGTTGTTGAACCGAGTGCTGGTGTCGATCGCACAGTGCTGGCATTGATCTGCGAGGCGTACTCGGAAGACCAGGCGCCAGACGAAAAGGGAAAAATGGAAACGCGTATCGTGCTGCGTTTTCATCCCCGAATGGCTCCGGTTAAGTGCGGTGTATTCCCGCTGCTCAAAAACAATCCGCAGCTGGTGGCGAAGGCAAAAGAGATTGTCAATCTTTTGCGGCCGCACATGACTGTTTTCTACGATGAGAGCGGTGCCATCGGCCGTCGCTATCGGCGTCAGGATGAAATTGGAACCCCGTTTGGGGTGACCGTTGATTTTGAGACGCTCGGAGAAAAGGATGCTGCGCTGCGCGACACAGTGACGCTGCGAGATCGCGATTCGATGAAACAGGAACGCATCGCAATTCACGACCTGCTGGCAATCTTACGTGACCGGCTTGCCTGATGGATCTCGCGCACTTCCGTGAATTCTGTCTGAGCAAGGCTTGCGCCACTGAGAGCACGCCATTCGGACCTGATGTTCTGGTGTTCAAAGTGAGCGGTAAAATGTTCGCATTAGCGGCTCTCGACGAAGTACCGAGTACGGTGAATTTGAAATGCGATCCTGATTTGGCGCTCGACCTGCGTGATCGTTACGAACAAGTCACGCCGGGTTATCACATGAATAAGAAACATTGGAATACGGTCGAGATTAAGGGCGGCGTTCCTGATGCCGAGTTGCGAAAAATGATCGACCACTCTTATGACCTAGTGGCAAGGAGTCTGCCAAAATCTACGGCAAAGATTGCAGCTCGATCTCGCCGAAACTCAAGTGCAGCGCGTCCCGGGCGACGTTGAGGAAATTATCGGCGGCATCGGTGAGAGCGACGTGTAGCTCACCGCGGTTTGACGGCGTCGCCCGAAGGGATTGTCGGTCCAACGTTTCTTCCACCGCGCGCGCACAATTTTGCGCGGAATCGACGAGTATGATTTGGCGCTTGAGCACTCGCGCGATCGCGTCGGTCAGCAGAGGATAATGCGTACAACCAAGCACCAGTGTGTCGATCCCAGCAGCAAGCAGGGGCTCAAGATAGCGCATAATCATTCGGTTCGTCACATCGTCATCGAGCAGTCCTTCTTCGATTAACGGGACGAGCAACGGACACGCGCGACTGCTTACGCGCACATTGTTGTCGGCCGCGTGTAGCGCCTTTTCGTACGCGCCGCTGCGAATCGTCGCGCGAGTTCCGATCACGCCGATGTGCCGGTTGCGTGTCGCCTGCAACGCAGCTCGCGCTCCCGGCTCAATCACCCCAATTACGGGCACGGAGAATTTCTTTGTTAGCAACGGCAGCGCGACTGATGAAACCGTGTTACACGCGACAACGAGCGCTTTCGCGTTTTTCCGCACCAGCATTCCCGCCAGTTCCACGGCATAGCGCTGCACGGTCTCAGGACTTTTCGGGCCGTACGGAACACGGGCCGTGTCGCCAAGATAAACAATGTTTTCGTGTGGCAGGAGATCGCGCAGCGCCTTCACTACGGTCAGGCCGCCGATACCCGAATCGAAAACGCCAATTGGGCGCGTGTCACTCATGCAGCGCGAAAACTCATCGCGGTTGCGACGCGCTGCAACTCTCTGTCGCCTCTCCCTTTCGAGGGGACAGGCGGAATCTCTCTCACGCGGTATGCGTCAGCCATTTGCAAACGCGCTGCGGCTTTGGATGATTGATCGCAATGGCTGAGCTCCCGAAGAGATACGATCCAAAATCGGTTGAACCGAAATGGTATCAGCGCTGGATGGAAAATCGCGATTTCGTTGCGAACGTGAATTCGTCGAAGCCGGCGTTCTCAATCGTGATGCCACCGCCGAATATCACGGGCGTGCTTACGCTCGGCCACGTGCTCAACAATACCATCCAAGATATTTTGGCACGTCGCGCGCGAATGCAGGGCTTTGAAGTGCTCTGGCTGCCGGGCATGGATCATGCCGGTATCGCTACGCAAACAGCGGTCGAAAGGTGGCTGCGCAAAAATAAACGAGTGACGCGCCATGAATTGGGACGTGAGGAATTCCTGCGTCGGGTGCGGGAGTGGCAGGATAAACATGGCGGCATCATCATCGACCAACTAAAGCGATTGGGTTGTTCCTGTGACTGGTCGCGACAACGCTATACACTCGATGACGCTTACGTCGCTGCCGTCCAAAAAGTTTTTGTCAATCTCTACGACAAAGGGCTGATTTATCGCGGCCGCCGGATGATCAACTGGGACCCGGCTGCGCAAACTGCGCTCTCGGATGAAGAAGTGATTTCAAAGCCGCAAAAGGGAAATCTTTACTTCGTCCGCTACGAAATTGTGGAGGAGCCTGGGCGTTTCCTGGAAGTCGCCACAACGCGGCCGGAAACAATCATGGCCGACACTGCGATGGCTTTTCATCCAGGTGACAAGCGCTACGTCGATCTGTTGGGCAAACACGCCTGGCGTCCTTTGGCGCGCGAGAAAATTCCCATCATTTCCGATGAAGCAATCGATCCGGAATTTGGCACCGGCGTTTTGAAAGTCACCCCCGCGCACGACGCGCTGGATTTCGAGATTGGCCAACGCCATGACCTGCCGATTGTCGATGTGCTGCATCCTGACGGCCGTATTAATTGTCCGGCAGTTCCGGAGTTGGATGGACTCGATCGGTTCCGGGCGCGGGAAAAAGCCGCGGAGTTATTGCAGGCAAGCGGAGCGCTCACAAAAACGGAGTCGTATGAAAATAATGTTGGGTTCAGCGATCGCAGCGACGTGCCAATCGAGCCGCGCATAAGCGAACAGTGGTTTCTGCGTTATCCAAAGACGAAAGAGGCGCTGGCCGTGGTGCGTGATCACCTGATACGGTTCTTCCCCCCGCATTGGGAGAAAGTATACGCCCAATGGCTGGGGAACATTCGCGATTGGTGCATTAGCCGCCAGGTGTGGTGGGGACACCGCATCCCAGCTTGGTACCGGAAATCGCAAACTGTAGAGGCAGGCGCGTCGCCTGCGAACCAAAAGAAAGTAGCCGAGACGGCTGCCACCACAGACAAAAACGACATTCGGGTGCAGATCGAATCGCCGGGCGAAGGATGGGTCCAAGATCCCGACACACTCGACACCTGGTTTTCATCCTGGCTGTGGGCTTATGAAACAATGGATGAAGAAACACGGAAGAAATTTTATCCGACGAGTGCCCTCGTGACGGCGCCGGACATCATTTTCTTTTGGGTGGCGCGCATGATCATTGCCGGGCTCGAGTTTAAGCCGGGCAACTCAGATCGCGATGAGGACAATATTGCGTTCCGCGACGTTTATTTTACAGGCCTGATTCGTGACAAGCTCGGCCGCAAGATGTCGAAATCGTTGGGTAATTCGCCCGATCCACTCGAACTAATCGACAAATACGGCGCTGACGGTTTGCGGTTTGGGCTGATGCGCATCGCGCCAAGAGGACAAGACATTCGCTTCGACGAAAAACAAATCGAAGAAGGCCGAAATTTCGCTACGAAACTTTGGAATGTAGCTCGGTTTCGGCAGATGCATGGTCCGAGCGACGCTGCGCCAAAACTCGACAATCAGGCACTGTCGATATACGCCTTGGAACTGCTCGCGCGCTTGAACGAGACGATCGATTCAATCGAAGCCGCTTATCGCGAATATCAATTCAACGCCGTCGCACAACGCCTTTATGACTTTGTCTGGAGCGATTATTGCGACTGGTTCGTTGAAGCCGCCAAGACCGAAATTTTCAGCGAAGAAGAGGCGAAGAAGAAATCTGCGTTGGCGGTAATGGATTTTGTCCTTTCTGCGACATTGCGATTGCTGCATCCCTTCATGCCGCACATTACCGAGGAGCTTTGGTCGTTGCTGGGTCTTGGAAGCGATTCGATTCAATTTGCTACACCACCAGAAAAGGCCGCTTTGGATACCGTTTCCGATCTTGCAGGCAAACGCCAGCTTGTTTCAGCAATTTACCAAACGATACAGGCAGGACGCAATCTGCGAGCACAGTCCAAACTTCCATCAAACAGGAAGATACGTTTTATTTTACGCATCGACAAGAAATTGATTTCCAGCCACCTTCCGACGCTGACGCAACTGTTGAATGCAGAGGAAGTAGAGCTAGATCCAAAATATCAAGCGCGGGCCGGAAACCCGGTCGCGGTTACCCCGCTAGGCGAGATCTTTTTGACCGTTGCCGCTGCAGACAGGGCAGGGGAACAGCAGCGGCTCGATACGGAAATTGCAAAAATCGAAGTCGAGAGGCGTACGGTCGAGGAAAAATTGGAGAACAAATCCTTCGTCAATCGTGCTCCCGCAACTGTTGTTGAGGAGCATCGGCGGCGCCTTAGAGATTTCAGCGAGCAACTGGCGAAGCTGAGGCAGGCGCGCGAACGCGTGAATTAAAGATTATTTTGTGCTCGTTGATCCTGGCGCCGCGCCTTTGAAAGAACTCTTTTAGCTCCGGCGTGTAAAAGGTCCCGTCGTATTCCTCGTTCAGTTCGAGCCAAACCCGACCGCACGGCGTGAGATGCTTTGCCAGGTCGTCCAGAAAGAATTCCCACTCCGGCACCTTCCAAAGATCCGGCATTTTATGATTGTTGAAGCAAACCATGAAAGCCGTGATGAGATCGAATTTTTGTCCAAAATCGGGAAGAGCTCGGAAAGCTTCGATTCGCTGCACTACGCGGCGGACGGCAAGCAGGCGCGTAATTTCGCGGAACATGGACAAGCGGTCCATATCAAGGCCGAGTCCGGAATGACCCAGTAGCTGCGCTATGTACAGGAAATATCCTGCGCCGCAGCCAAGATCGAGGATGCCTTTGGGACGCGACAAATCGAGTTCAATCTCGCGAATCCGGCGAATATTGATTTGGATCCAACGATCAAGGTCGAGATATTTTGGCCAGTCCGCACCCGGGTTTGCGACCGCGTATCGTTTGCGAATCTGCCCGAAGCGAACCGGATCGATTGTTTCGATAACCCGTTTTTTATTAAGCGGGAATCGACCACTTCGGAGAAGTCGGAGCGTATGTTTCCTCGCGCTCACCAGGCTCCGGCCATCTACAAGCTTTCGTATTTTATGCCGAAATCGCACCTGAAGATAGATCACACCTTGTAGCGGAGCGCAACAATTTCAATTAAACTGCAAATAGGATGAGTCTCTGGAAAAAGCTGGTCTGGTTCGCCGTGGCCGCGTTGGGGACGTGGGCGGTTGCCATTCTGGCGTTATCTCGCGGTGAGCAAATCAGCGCGCTTTGGATCGTTACCGCTGGGTTTTGCGCGTTGTCCATCAGCTATCGTTTTTACAGCAAATGGTTGGCGGCAAAAGTGCTCGTGCTCAACGAAGAACGTGCTACACCGGCAGTCCTACAAGACGACAACAAGGATTATGTGCCGACGAACGGCTGGATGGTTTTCGGACATCACTTCGCAGCAATAGCTGGTCCCGGACCGTTGGTTGGGCCCGTACTCGCGGCACAGTTCGGTTTCCTTCCGGGCACTCTCTGGATTTTGATCGGCGCGACGCTCGGCGGCGGCGTTCATGATATGATCGTTCTTTTTGCCTCAATCCGCCGCGGAGGAAAAACGCTTGGTCAAATGGTAAGAGAGGAAATTGGGCACGGCGTTGGTCTCCTCGCTCTGGTCAGTGTCCTGGCGATCATGATCATTTTGCTGGCTGTTCTCGCGCTCGTCGTTGTGCAAGCTCTCGCGGAGAGTCCCTGGGGCGTTTTCACCATTGCGACGACGATTCCGATCGCGCTGATCATGGGAATTGGCTTGCGCACGGGCAAGGTCAGCGTGACGGCGGTCACAATCTTCGGTTTACTCGGTCTCGCTTTTGGCGTGTGGGGCGGCCAATTCCTCACGCATTTTCCTGCGATTGAAGGCTGGTTTCGTCACGATCAGAAATGGCTGGCGTGGGCCATCATGATTTACGGGCTTGCGGCGTCGATCCTGCCCGTGTGGATGCTACTGACGCCGCGCGATTACCTCAGTACATTTTTGAAGCTAGGCACCGTTGCCATGCTTGCAGCTGCGGTCGTACTCATCAATCCGACACTGCAAATGCCGGCGATTACCAAATTCATCGACGGCAGCGGCCTTGTCTTTGCAGGTCCGGTATTTCCCTTTGTATGCATCACCATCGCCTGCGGCGCAGTCTCCGGGTTTCATTCTCTAATTGCTTCTGGCACGACGCCGAAAATGATCACACGCGAATCGCGAATACGAAGCATCGGCTATGGCGCGATGGTGACGGAAATGGTGGTTGCCCTAATGGCGATGATCGCAGCGTGCGTGCTTCAACCGGGAGAATATTTCGCCATTAACACAAAAGGCGCGTCGACCGAAGTCGTTGCAAAAATTTCTGCAGCTGGGTTTCCGGTAACTGAGGCGGAAATGCAGAAACTCGCTACGAACCTGGGGGAATCCACGATGTTTAATCGCGCCGGCGGAGCGCCCACTTTCGCCGTCGGCATGGCGAACATGTTTGCGCGAGTCTCTGCCAAGCCGACTGCGCTGGCGTTGTGGTATCACTTCGCCATCATGTTTGAAGCCTTGTTCATTCTTACAACGATTGATGCGGGAACACGTGTGGGCCGATTTTTGCTCCAGGATTTTCTGGGCAATCTCTGGCGTCCGCTTGGAAATACGCGTTCGTGGAGTGCGAATTTTTTCTCCAGTATTTTGCTAGTTGCAGCGTGGGGCTGGTTTTTGTACGAGGGTGTGATCGATCCGCTCGGCGGCATCAATTCGCTTTGGCCGCTGTTCGGCCTTGCCAATCAATTACTATCGGTGGTCGCACTCTGCCTCGGCACAACGCTGTTGATCAAAATGCGAAAGACCAAATATCTCTTTGTAACTCTGGTTCCGCTTTGCTTCATGTGCGCAGTCACGTTTTCTGCCGGCTATTTGAAGGTTTTCTCACCCGACCCGCGGCTGGGGTTCTTGAGCGGCGCCCAATCGCTGTTGAGCCAGGCGGCTGCGATTACTGATCCAATCAAGGCGACTAATTTGACGCGGCAAGCAGCTATCTGGCGATTCGACGCGTTTGTAGCCGTCTCCTTTCTTGTCCTCGTGCTCCTGATCGTTCTAGGCTCGGCACGGCAATGGTGGCAATTACTGCGCGGAACCAAGCGCGTCGTTTTGCACGAAAGCGAGTTTGTGCCGCTCAGCCAGGCGCAGTTAGCAGAACTCTAGATCGACGGCGACGTCTCGCCGTGCCTTCGATCACTGCCTAGTCGTCGTGGCTTGCTTTTCGCGCGGATTTTTAGTTCGATCGCAGTGTGCCTCCTGATGATCAGGTCACGTCGCTGAGCGCGATTGGCGGAAATGCTTATCACGGTTCGGCGGCGTTTACTACCACGCACTGGAGCATGGTGCTGGAGGCACAGGGTGAATCGCCAGCGGCACAGGAAGCACTCGAAAAGCTTTGCCGCATTTATTGGCGACCCATCTATAGCTTCGTCAGACGACAAGGCCTTGGACCAGAGGAGGCGGAGGATGTTTACCCAGGGTTTTTTTGCGCAGCTGCTGGAACGCAAAAGGTTCAGTGCTCCGCAAGGAAAAAGGACGGCTTCGTTCTTTTCTGCTTGGGGCACTGAAATATTTTCTTGCTGACGAGCAGCGTCGCGCGAGGGCGATCAAGCGAGGGAAAGGACACCGGCTGATCTCATTACAAGAACTCCGCAGTGACTGCCGAAATGATCTACGAACGCCGGTGGGCTTTAACGGTTCTGGAGCGCGTGTTCAGTCGATTGAAGGATGAATACAGCGTAGCAGGTAATGCCGCGTTGTTTGATTCGTTAAAGGAGTTATTACCGGATGAACCGGGCGCGTCGTCACAGGCGGAGATCGCCGCACGCTTGCGGATTACCGAAAATGCCATTCGACAGGCGTTCTACCGATTTCGGCAACGCTATCAATCGTTATTGCGAGAGGAGATTGCTCACACCGTCGCGACACCCGGCGATATTGAAGACGAGCTGCGCCATCTCGTCGCCGTGGTCGAGGCGTAACATATGGGAGAATCTTACGGAGTACAAAGCGGGACTGCGCGAGCGACTCCGAAAATGATCAGGGTAATCAGAATTTGCCGGAAGTGCGGCGCCAAGATTTTTTCCGACGCGCCAGAAGGGCTTTGCGCCAAGTGCGTGCTGAAAACTGCGCTGATGATGCCTCCGGATACAGCTGTAGCCGCTGGCGACTTGTCCGCCGGAGCCTCGGCGAAGACGGACGACGGCGGCTCCGCTGAAAACTCTGAAGCGAATACTTCCGCTGCTCCCCAGAGTAAAAAAGCAGCGCGCGCTGCCGAGTTGCTGGGAGAGTTAGGCGATTACGAATTGCTGGAAGAGGTTGGTCGCGGCGGTCAAGGCTTCGTATTTCGGGCACGGCAAAAGAGTCTTAATCGCACAGTCGCGTTAAAGGTCATTAGTCTTGGTCAGTGGGCGAGCAAAGCCCATTTGAAGCGCTTTCGCCGCGAGGCCGAAGCAGCCGCAAGCCTCGAGCATCCCGGTATCGTTCCATTCCACGAAGTGGGCGAGCGCGACGGCTCGTGTTACTTCAGCATGAAATTCATCGAGGGCGGTCAGCTTGACGAAGTAGTCAAGCGTGCGCCGATGTCGATCCGTCACGCCGCGGAACTCATTGCGAAAGTAGCTCGGACCGTGCACTACGCGCATGAACACGGCATCCTTCATCGTGACATCAAACCGGGAAACATTCTGCTCGATCAAAAAGGCGAGCCGCACCTTACCGACTTCGGGCTGGCGCGACTGATCGAGACAGAGAGTACTGTCACGCGTACGCTCGAAGTACTAGGCACGCCCAGTTACATGGCGCCGGAACAAGCGGTGGGAAATAACGCAGCTGTCAGCAGCGCCACAGATGTCTATGGACTTGGCGCCGTACTTTACCAATTGCTGACAGGTCAGCCGCCCTTTGCTGGTGGAACAACCTACGACGATCAAGCTACTCTTGGATGCCGAGCCGCGGCAACCGCGCCTGTTAAATCCGAAAATAGATCGCGATCTCAGCACAATTTGCCTCAAGTGTCTCGAGAAAGATCCAAGGCGTCGCTACGCTTCCGCTCTCGCGTTGGCTGAAGATCTCGAACGTTGGCTAAAACATGAACCGATTGACGCGCGGCACACGGGAGTTTTCGCGCGAGGTAGAAAATGGGTGCGACGCAATCCGACCAGCGCGCTACTAGCAGCGTCGCTGATCGCACTGGCGGCATCTGCGGGATGGATTGTGTGGAAGAGTGAATTGATCCGACAACCGCTAGCAACTGGAATCGCCGTTCTGCCGTTTGAAAATCTGAGCGAGCAGAGAGAAGACGCCGCTGGGTTGGTCGACGGCGTCCAGGACTACATTCTGACCAAGCTGGCGAGGATCGCCGATCTGAAGGTGATGAGCCGCACCAGCGTCATGGAATATCGTGACAAACGAAATGTGCGACAGATCGGTAATGATCTGCGCGTATCGCATGTTCTGGAGGGCAGCGTCCGCAGGATCGGGACACGGTTCCACTTGAATGCGCAGCTGATCGACACGCGCGCTGATACTCACGTTTGGGTGGAGCAATACGACCGCGATTTGAGTGATCTGTTCGCAATTCAGAGCGAGATTGCGCAGAAAATTGCGGGCCAACTCCACGCTAAAATCTCACCTGCGGAGAAACTGGCGATTGAACGCAAACCGACGGGCGATCTCCTCGCCTTCGAGCTCTATTCGCGCGCAATTAGTTTAACACCAATACCGCGCGGCGGCACCGCTGATTCGGGGCAGCAGGCAATCGATCTGCTGAACCAGGCTGTGGCACGCGATCCATCGTTTTTCGAAGCGTATTGCTCGCTCGCTATGGTTCATGACCCGATTTACTTCTTTGGCTTCGACCATACTCCTACGCGGTTGGCGTCAGCAGAAGCAGCCGTTCAGGAAGCATTTCGCCTTCGTCCGAATGCAGGCGAAACCCACCTCGCGCGAGCGTATCATCTTTATGATGGATATCTCGATTACGATGGCGCTCTGGCTGAACTGGAAGTTGCCCGCCATACACTGCCCAACGATCCGCGGATATTTCGAGTAACGGGTTACATCCAAAGGCGTCAGGGGCATTGGGAAGAATCTACTCGATATCTCGAGCGGGCACTTGAGCTCGATCCGCGCAACCTTAACACGCTCCACAACCTCGGAGATAGTTACGGAAGCCTCCGGCGTTATGCTGAACAAAAATCGAACTTCGATCGCATATTGGCTATCGAGCCAAACAATCTCG
Organism: Verrucomicrobiota bacterium; assembly: GCA_046727935.1. Classification (GTDB taxonomy): domain Bacteria; phylum Verrucomicrobiota; class Verrucomicrobiia; order Chthoniobacterales; family UBA10450; genus Udaeobacter. The sequence goes on from JBKPDP010000051.1 coordinate 64,660, forward strand.
GGGCAAAAGCAGAGCGCGCATTCGTAGAAGTGAATTGGAAAGCTGATACCAGACCGTTGCGCCAATTGATCGATGACGTCCGGGCGACAAATCCTGGTGCGATGCGGCAGATCGCCCCTTGGTGGCTGACTTGCGCACTGACCGAACGCGATCTCGCTGCTGCAAAAGACGCCTTGCTCGCGTCCGACGAAAGCCGCTTTGGTTTCGACGCCGTTCATTTCCCGCGTGCTTTCGTGGAAGGCGATATCGCCCGAATGGCAAACGACGAGCAAAAGGCGCAATTGGCTTTTAGTGCTGCGCGCGCGGAGCAGGAGAAAACCGTACAAGCTCAACCAGATTACGGCCCGGCATGGTCTGTGCTCGGTGTAATCGATGCCGCCCTCGGGCGGAAGGAGGACGCCTTGCGCGAAGGGCGGCGCGCGGTCGAGCTGCTTCCCGTGGAAAGGGACTCAGTCAATGGTCTCCACATGATTGAACATTTGGCAATGATTGCTGCGTGGGTCGGTGAAAAGGACCTCGCTTGCGAACAGCTTGCCAAGGCCATTCGGTATCCGATGTATCCGAGCGACGTCAGCTATGGCGAATTAAAGCTGATGCCAAAGTGGGATCCGCTGCGCGGCGAGCCGTGCTTCGAAAAAATCGTCGCCTCCCTCGCGCCGAAGTAATCTCCGGGGAGCACACGCGGCCCGCGTGTTGGTTTCGGCGGCTCGCAGAAACATTCTTTTCCAACAGAAGATAACGAAGAAACCAAAGGCTGTTGATCGCGATCAGATGAACGTAGGTCTTCGCGCTTTTGTTTCCTTCTGCTCAAACCTGATCCGTGGCATCCGTGTAATCCGCGGTTTGTTCCAAAAACTTTCCGCGTAACGCCCCGCCAAATCCTGCGGAGTACCTCGGTGAAAGGCCAGAGATGACTTCTCAACGTGGGAAGCCACGGAAGGCCAAAACAATAAAAGGAAACTTAGTTTATGAAAAAAGACAGGCAGAATAAACGTGAGGAGAAGCCTTCGAAATGGTGGGATGGAACACGCCGCGACTTCATTAAAAAGCCGCTTGCGTTGGCAGCAGGTTCCATTGTTATGCCTTCATGGTTGGGCAGCCTCATGGTTGACGCCAAAGGTGATAGGCACGGCGATGACCTGACGATCGCTCCCCGATATTATCCGTTGAACCACTTCAATCCGGAGATTGGCTTGACGGGTAAGCTGGCGGTGATTACCGGAGCATCGCGTGGTAACGGTCGCGCCATTGGCGAAGCGCTGACTGCGCTGGGCGTCGACGTGATCGGGACCTCGCGTGATCCGGCCAGCGTTCCGAATCCTCCGGCCTATCCACTGTTGAGTTTGGACATTACTGATCCAGGCTCGGTCTTCGCTTTTGTTGCAGCGCTCCAGGCCCATCCATTATTCCAGGAGCACCGCCGAGTTGACATCCTGGTCAACAACGCAGGGCGCTTTGTTCTGGGCCAAATAGTTCCTTTGCCGCCAACTGATTTTTCCTTCTACTTGGCACAGCGCGATCTCGGCATACGCACCCTCTACTCCGGGCACTTGATGGTGACCAATGTCATGTTGCCGTTGATGCCGCAGCAGGGGTACGCGCGCATCATCTTTACAGTGTCAATCGCGTCATACGTCACCGGAGGGACGTTTCCCTTTGAGAGTTTTTTTGACACTTACACATCCGGAAAGTTCGCGCTACGCGTTTACGCGAACAATCTGGACGCAGTTCTTCGCGCCGGGGAATCGGACATACGCATTTCGACGCTGAACCCGTACGCGATGAATACTGCGCTTGCCCAGCATCCACATCCCATTTACACGCAGCCAGTCAACGGCAGCGGCCTGTCAGACACCGATCCCACATTCAACCAGGCCATCACTGCTTTGCGTGAGGCGCTCGCCAATGGACTTCCACCGAGTATGGTGGGTGAGGGCTGCTCACAGCTGTTGAGGATGACGGCGCCGGAGCAGAACGTGGTGATAGCTTCACCGCGTGAACCGCTCGCTACGCAAGGAGGTAATGCTTTAATGAAACAGCAGCTTCTCGCCGAGAATCAGATTTCAGCAGTGCCATTTGAATGCGGTGGATAACGCAGATCGCGATGATGGCGACGTCGTTGACTGCGGCGGGTCTCCGGCTCGATCCAATGTTCGATCCACTACGCAGCGATCCGCGTTTCCAAAGTCTCTGCGAGGAAAAGCAGAAATAAAGATCTGACGACGGATCACCCGCCTCCGGTCGCCGCGGCGACCTACGGCGCGGCGAGCACAGATAACACCGATGAGTAGGCCGCGATCATCGGCGAATCGCTTGTTTTCTAACAGAAGATAACGAAGAAAACGAAGATGAATTCCGATCTAACCTGATTCCGAAGGACCTTAGCTGACTTCGTTTCCTTCTGTTTATAAATCCGATCCATAATCCGCGGTTTTTCCCTTCAACGGTTCAACCATTTAACGCTCTAACGTCGCGCAGCATTTTCTGCGTAACGAACGGCCAAATCCTACGGAGTACTCGGGTGAAGGGCCGGAAATGAGTTTCTCACGACGAGGAATCACGGAAGGCCAAAACAAGAAAAGGAAATTAAAATTATGAATAACGTTAAAAGAATCAGCCTAATGACAGCAATCTTCCTGACCGTGGCGCTCGTCAGCTCCGCGGTGGAAGCGGGAGTGATACGAATTAATGGTACTATCGCAGGGAGCGAAAGTTACCCACCTTTTCCCGATCCAGCGGAAGGGTTTTATGTCAATGGGAGCGTCACGTCAACCGACACGCAGCTTGGTCCATTCACACTGTTTTATTCGGTCCCAGTGGACCTTGCTTTCCTGGGTACGCCACCCGGCGCCCCCGGGGCTAGTCGTTTGGTAGTGGGAGACGCCGCCAACGGTGACAGCATTTTAACGTGTTTTTTTGGAAATAACGCTGGTTTATGCGACAACGGCGATCTTCACGTTGTGGGAACGGACACCATTATCGGGGGAACGGGCCGGTACGCTGGTGCTAGAGGCAGCTACACCCTGGACCAATGCGTGAACCTTGCGACCGGCAAGACCAGTGGTACCATCAGCGGCACCATCGTCGTAAGAGGACACTGAGCGTCGGCATACGCTGCCGAACCGTCGCTCACCGTAGCGCTTGACCCTGTTGGTGGGGCAAGCGCTACCTCCGCAAGACAAGGCCAGAACTGAATAAAAGACGAACCGGCTTGAAGTGAAAGACAACCTACAAAGCTAAACAGAAAGATACGGGCTTGGCGCGTTCCATCCGCGCCAAACCCAACTATCCTTAGGAATCGGCCAAAATCACATTGGCGATTTCATTTTCTTCTATTTATATAAATCCGCTCGGCGATGAGCGAGCGATTTTACCCGGCTCCGGACTGAGAGTACGAGGTCTTCAGACAAATCGGCTTGGATGAGTTCTTCGCGATCTGCTGAGGCGGACGCAACTGCGACTCCGCGAGGATCGATGATTGTTGAGCTGCCACAAAACCATAAATCGTCGTCTCGGCCGACGCGGTTCGATGCGATCACGTAACTCTGGTTTTCAATCGCACGCGCAAGGGTAAGCGTTCGGAAATGTTCGATGCGCGGGAACGGCCAGGCGGAAGAAACGATAAAGGCGCCTACGCTCTGCTCGACAATCAGTTTTCGGTACATCTCGGGAAACCGAAGATCGTAGCAGATACTGAAACCAAAGCGCAGATCGCCGAGAGCAAAGCTCCCGAATGTATCGCCTGAAGCAAAACAGTTTTGTTCTTCCACGGGCGCGACCGCATAAAGGTGGGTCTTTCGATATTTCGCAACGATTTTGCCGTGTTGATCGACAAGGACCAGGGAATTGTAAATTGCTGTCCCATCCTTCTCCGATACGCCGCACACGATGGCGATGGAAAGCTTCGCAGCAATTTCCTGAAGGCCCGGAACGAAACCATCGGTCCACGAATTGGCGTGAGCTTGGACAACGGGCATCGAGTACCCGGTGTCAGTCATCTCCGGAAAAACAATCAGCTCGGCGCCTGTGCCCCTGGCACGACGGGAAAAATCGCGGACCTTGCGCAGATTTGCGTTCGGATCACCAAGCGAACAAGAAATCTGAGCAGCCGCAACCTTCATTCAATTTAGCGTTTTAATTACAAGCCATCTCATAAGTGTCGTTCTGAGCAAAGCGAAGAAATCTCTGATCATTTCTGAACGGGCAAACAGCCAGAGATGTTTCGCTTCGCTCAACATGACAGCGATCAAGGTTTACAAAATTATGCCCAGCTTGATAGGAACGATGTGCGCGGGAACAGTACTTACAAACGCACTTGCTCTGCGTTCTTCGCGGGGATCCAGCCGCGCAAATTATTCGGCAGCGCTGCGTAAATCCAATCGCCGCGAGTGCTCAAAATTTTGATCTCACTTCCGGGCGGCAATGCGAGCACGCTGTTTGCAGTATCCGCAGTCGCAAGGCGCGCCTGGACGTCCTTTCCCGTTACAATCGCCAGCGCGTAGCCGTTACTGCCCCGCTCAAGTGTGTACACCGCGTAGATCGAAACAGCACAGACCATCAGACAAACGACCAACATGGCGATTAATGTGGCCGATCTGCGACGCGCAAAGATCAGTATCACAATTGCAAAGGCTGCGAACCAAAAACCGACCGCTGTTGCGATGCTGTACTGGTTAACGCTCGCGAATTGCAAGTAGCGCTCTGGCCTGCTTTGCGGGAGCTCCAGCGCACGCGACTCGTCCCGGGCGATCTGCAAATTGGCCGTGGCTTCCGGATGATGTCGCTCCAAGGCGAGCGCTCGCTTGTAATTTAAAATCGCGCGGCCAAAATCGCCTGTCCTGAAATAAGCGTTGCCGAGATCGTAAAACAGGTTTGCGCTCCATTGTCCTGCGCGAACGAGTGCCTCGTAACCGGAGATCGCTTCCGTGAAATGGCTCTGCGCATACTCCTGGTTTGCCTTTGTGAAATCAGTGTCGGTTTGCGCGGGTGAAGATGCAGCCCAAACCGCAAGAAATACAAAGAAACAGGCGGAACCTTTCATCTTAAATTTTCAATCAAGTCCAACACGTCGCGCCGGCTTTCAGGAGAGATACTTCCGGGGCCGTTATGGGCTCCGCTGTATTGCCATTCATCGCTTTGCTCGAATAATCGGCGCAGCCGATCGCGAGAATCGGTATTAAGCTTGAAGGTCGCCGCCGCAGTCTCCGCGTCCACCATGTTTGGGTCAATCTGGCGACTGCCCGATGCGAGGGCAGCCTTAACGCGAACCATTCTCGACGCTTCCGCGTAGTATTCTCGCGGCGACGCGTCATTACGATGCAATTTGTGCATCAACTCGGCCGCTTCATGTTGCAACGCAGCGATGCGTCGCGCTTCACGATTATCGATTCTCGCTTGTCTAATTCTCCAACCTGCAAATCCAATTAAGGCAAGCATTGGAATCAATTGCGCCATCCAGAAAAGGCGCCGCGTGTAAACCGGCGCAAACGATTCCGCTGCCTTGGGTCGGTCCGTCAGTTGATAAAGAATATCCTGCGGCTTGGTCGTGACCTGGGTCGGCGATCCCGCCTGCGCTGTTGCTGTAGCCGGGGTCGGCGACCCCGGCAGAGTCGCACCTGCACTTTGCGCAACCGCTCCGCCGCTCTGCACATCGATCGGAGTCGACTCGCTGTGGAGTGTCACATATTGTTCCTTAACTGGATCGAAATACGAAAATGCCAGCACTGGCACGTTTTGCTTCTTCTCGTTAGGCGAGAGCACCATCTCGAAAGTTTTCGTGCCACTGATGCCGACCTCGTCATCCTGCTTGAATTTGGAGGACGGCGGATATTTGTGCCAGCCGCGCTCGTCTTCAACCACGGGCGCATTGACACGATCAAAATTCCCGCGTCCCGCGATGGTGGTTGTGACGGTAATGGGATCGCCCACTTGTACACTCTTGGGTTTTGCATCGGTTGCCATTGTGAAATTTCCAATTGCGCCCGAAAAACTGAGCGGTGCATTTGGCGGCAACGGTTTTACTTCAAGTGCCACAGATTCACTCTTGATCTCCACGTTGCGACGCTCGCCAAGTTGGCTGAATGGATTCGCAAAGAACGGATCAGAGAACGGGTCATCCTCATCGAACAGGTCGAAAGGCGAACGCGGGCGCGAGCGCGGCGCGGTCGGTCTTCGCGGAACGACAACTTGCGCCTTTGCTTTTACCGGTCCGATCTCAAATTTTCCAGCGCGCGCCGCAGCAATTGCAGTTTTATACGTCACCACTTCGTAAGCTCTGCCGCTAATCGTTTCCGTATTTTGTCCGGATTCCTGCAATTTCTGCGACGTAAAGCCCTGTCCCGTGATCTCTGGTGGCTCGATGAGTCGTGGACGAACACGCGGATCAAATCCCATTCGAATCTGAACGGGAACAATCTGACCCACGTAAGCGGTCTTGCTGGGTACGATCAATTCGGCGAAGACCAGGTTGTTTGCGCTGGCTGCCTGTGTGTCACGACCAGGCCGGGCGCCAGACGAACGGCCGGGCGAATCCGCAACGTTTAATGTCAGCGCCGGTGTGCGCAGCGAATTGTTGCCGACGCGAATTGTTTGAGGCGGGATGGTGAACGTTCCCGCTCTCAGCGGCATCACGGTGTAATCGTAAATAAGGCTTGAGGTCAAGTTAAGATTGTTCATCTCGATGCGCTGTGACGTTCCTGTTCGACGAATTTCGAGACCGTCCACGACGATCTCTTCAGGTGCGTCGGCGCCGCGCGCTCCGCTGACTCGGATCTCTAGATGCACTGTGTCACCCACCGCAGCTTCGGAGCTATTCAATACCGCCGTCACGCTCGGTGAATCGGCACTCGCAAACTGCGCCGTTGCGATTACACCGAAGACAGCAAATAACCTCCGACAGTGCATCCACATTTGTATCAAGTATCGACCATCAACCCTTTGCGGTCACCAGTCCTTATAGACATGGCGCGTTGCTCTACGTTCATCAAGTTGAACCCGCGCCTCCTCGTCCTTCATGGATTCCAGAAGCGCCGCTGCCTGGCGTTCGCTCATCTGGCCCTCTTTTTCCGGCTCGGCCTGGGCAACCTGGGCGTTTTTATCAGGCGGCTTCTGTGATTTGTCTTCACCCGCTCCCTTCACGTCGCCGGCAAATTTCTTTTGCGGAGACTCCCCCGGAGTAGCGGATGGCGTCGCGTTTTCCTCTTCACCTTCTCCCGGCGATGGTGAGGGCGTTTCATTTTCTCCTTCGCCGGGGCTCGGCGATTCCTCAGCTTGCCGTTCTCCTGACGAGGGTGAAGGCTGCTGGCCTTGCTGCCCCTCAGCACCTGGCGAGGGAGAAGGGCTTTCACCAGGTTGTTGTTTCTGTTTTTTTTGCGGCTCGTTCTTCGCCTGGGATTGGTCTTTCTTTTGCTGTTGGTCTTTCTGGTTCTCAGACTTGCCCTGTGCCTGCTGATCTTGCGATTGCTGTTGATCTTTTTGCTGCTGCTGGCCCTGACCTTGCTGTTGCTGTTGTTGTTGCTGCTGTTGGTTCGGCTGGTTCTGCTGTTGTTGCTCTTGCTTCTGATCCTGTTTGTCCTGTTTGTCCTGCTTGTCTTTTTGCTGCGGTGACGGGGAAGGGGATGGCTGCTCTGGTTGCTTCTTATTTTTTAGTTCTTCGATCTTTCTTTTTACGTAATCGTAATTCTCTTTTGCCTCTTTGTTTTGTGGATCGAGTTTGAGTGTCTGCTCATAGTGATCGAGCGCATTTGTCCAGTTGCTGAGCTTCTTGTCGTCGCTCTTTTGCGTTTCACCGCGCTGATAAAGTGTGTTGCCAAGGTTATAATGGCCCTTGCTTTGCAAGCCGGTATCCCGCGAAAGCAATGCCTGGCTAAACGATTCCAGCGCTTTGTTGTAATCCTTCAGTTTGTAAGCAGCTGCGCCTGAATCGAACTGGAGCTTGTCCTCAGCCCGCGATTGCGGATGTGATTTTAAGCTCTCTTGGAACTGACTGTAGGCGTCTTCGAATTTTCCGCTGCGATACGCGTCGAGCCCTGGCGCCGTGGCGAACGCAGATGAAGAAAGAAACATCACGACAAGTGCGGCCGTAGCTGTGGCCCTGGCAGGCCCGCCTGCACCGCTACGTGTAGCATAGTGGCCAGGTGCGGCGGCATAAGCTCTCTCGCGCGTTCGCTTACGTTCAGGAATCAGGACCGACAACGCGAGAGCGATTAATGCAGCACCGACCGGCCACTCGTAACGTTCAATCGGCCGGCGCGAGAGACGCACATCCATTTCGGCAGCCTGCATTTTTGCTAAGCCTTCATTCTGAATTTGCTGCATCGTACGGGGTCCGTTTTCCAAGTGAAGATAAAATCCCCCAGTAGCCTGAGCGATCTCCTGCAACCGCTTATCATCGAGCTTTGATTTAACGACCTGACCGGATGCATCTTTGACGAAGCTGGTTTGGCCATCGTCGCCCGGCACCGGAATCAGCGAACCCTGCGGTGTTCCAACACCCACGGTGAAAATTCGAACACCGGCGTCAGCCGCTTCTTTTGCCGTTTTCACGGCGTCACCGCTTAATTCTTCGCCGTCCGTGAAGATCACGAGGGCGCGATTTCCCATGGCGCTTTTGCCAAAGCTCTGCGTGGCAAGAGTGATGGCGCTCGAGATATTAGTTCCGCCCTCGGGAATTGTCTTGGTATCCAGATCAGTCAGGGCCTCCACTACGGCATCGTAATCAATGGTAAGAGGTGCCTGCAAAAACGCGCGGCCGGCAAAAGCGATCAGACCAACACGATCGCCCTGCAGTTGGTTAATCAAATCCTGGATCGCAAGCTTGACGCGATCCAGTCGGTTCGGCTGGACGTCATTGGACAGCATGCTGCGCGATGTGTCCACCGCAATCAGCAAATCGAGGCCCTTACGTTTTACATCTTCAAACGTGTAACCCCACCGCGGCTGGGTCAGACTGACAATGGCCAAAGCAAGACCGAGCAACTGCAACGCAAATCTAATGATCCGCCGAGGACGATTCACCGTTCCAGCGAGCTGCGGCAACAACCGCTGCGAAACAAACTCCTGCAATCGTTTGAGCCCGCGTTGTTCTGAGCGAATGAACAACGCGATCAGGAGCGGGATCAGAAACAATCCCCAAAGCCATTGTGGCGCGCCGAAACTCATGTTCGACCTCGTTGAACCGTTGAAGCATTAAACTGTTGACGCGGGTCGCTCATGGCAGTTTTTTCCAGATGGTTTGCGACAACAAAATCTGCGCAAGCAACAGCCCACAGCCGCTCATGAGACACAACGGAAAGAGGTCGCGGTACTGTTGATATTTCTTCACGCTAACCGTCGATTTCTCCAGTTTGTCGATGTCGTTATAAATTTGCTCCAGCGACTGGGTATCGGTAGCGCGAAAAAATTTTCCGTCTGCGATTTTCGCAACCTCCCTCAGACCTGCCTCGTTAAACTGCACGGGCTGATTTTCGTAGAGAACATTGCCGAGTGCGTCTGTTAATGGTCCTTTGGGAGTGAATATGGGCGCGGGCGCGATTCCGTTGATTCCGGCGCCGATGGCGTAGAAGTGAATCTTTAAGGCCTTTACTGCTTCGGCCGCGGTGTTTGGTGGAATTTTGCCGGCATTATTTTCTCCATCGGTTAAAAGTACCAGCACGCGACTTTTCGAACGTTTGTCATTTAGCCGGTTGGCTGCTGCTGCCATGGCCGATCCAATGGCAGTGCCATCTTCGACCAGTCCAATCCGCACGCGATCCAGGTTTTGCAAAAGCCAATCATGATCCAGTGTCATCGGGCTAACGACATACGGACGACCGGCGAATGCGATGATGCCGATTCGATCATTTGGCCGGCTTTCGATGAATTTGCGTGTGACTTCGCGGATCGCATCGACCCGCGCCGCTTCTTGTCCGCCGATTGTAAAATCCTTGGTCAGCATCGATCCGGAGACGTCCATCGCGAGAATAATGTCGATCCCGCTGGCCTCGATCTGCGTAAGACTCTTGCCGAGTTGCGGACGCGCGAGCGCAATCACGAAGACTGCAAGTGAAGCCAGCAGCAGCGTCCGCAGAATTTTGCCTGCGCGCGCAGCGCTGTGTTTCCCGATCGCCCGAAGACTTGCCGTGGATGAATAAGTCAGCGCCGCAGCTAGGCCGCGTTTTCCACGCAAATACGCGAGCAATGGCACTGCCAAGAGCAGCAGGAGCAGCCACGGGTGCGCAAAGGTCAACGCGCTGTTTCCTGTGAACCAATCAAACATGGTTGAGCTCCTTTCACAAAGCGAATCGCCTCCTCCAGTAACAGTTCGCTGTCCGAGGTTGTCGCTTCGTACCGCGCGAACTTGATCAAATCGCAACGGCTTAAAAAATCTTCGAGCAACGATTTTTCCTCGGCAGAAAACGGCGAAGCCTTTGCCAAGGTAGTCAGAAACTCAATGGAAGTTTGGCGCGTTGCTGGCAGTCCATATTGCTGCGTCACGTACCGTCGCAAAATGTCAGACACCCGGATACTGAACTTGTACGGGGTGATGTGTTCAATTTCACGCCCGATTCGCTCGAGCTCTTCGAGGGCGACTTCGCGCGGTAGCTTCGGCGGCAATGGCGGTTTGCGTCTTCGGGCGAAGAACCATACCACCAGGCCGAGGAACGACAGCGCAACAAAGGCGATCGCAAAAATCAGCCACGGCGAAATCAGCGAATAATCCACCGGCGGCGCAATATCGTGGAGTTCCTCAGCGGCCGACATTAGAAGCGCCGGAGTGATGGAGTGGTGGAGTAACGGAGTATTGGCGGGCGAATTCATCTCATCACTCCAGCACTCCATTACTCCTGTGGTCCCTGCTCATCGAACACCAAGCCGGCGCTCGCGTTGTTTGAAAAAGGAGCGCAGCTGCGGCAGATAATCTTTGCCGGTTTGCAGCGCGATCGCGTCGATATTGTTCCGGCGCAACACACGCGCAAGTTCCTGCTCGCGCTCTTCCACAAGGCCGCTAAAACGCGCTCGCGTCGTGCGGTCCGCCGTGTTGATTTCAATCTGATCTCCAGTCTCGGCGTCCTCCAAGGTAATGATGCCGATATTTGGCAACACCCTTTCTCGTTCGTCATGAATATGAATGGCCACGAAATCGTGCCGCCGTCCACTCACCGCGAGCGCTCGCGAAAAATCGGGCGCTTGAAAATCCGAAATGAAGAACACAACGGCGCGTCGTGTCACAATTTTATTCAAGTAGTCGATGGCCAGCGTCGGTTCCGTGCCGCGTCCTTTTGGTTCAAAAAATAGAATCTCGCGGATGAGCCGCAGCGTGTGGGAGCGACCTTTCTTGGGAGGAATAAAAAGTTCGACGCGATCGGTGAAAAGAATGAGCCCGACCTTGTCATTGTTTCTGATTGCGCTGAAAGCGAGCAAGCACGCGACCTCTGCGGCCAGTTCCCGTTTCGATTGTATTGTGCTGCCAAAATTTCCCGACGCGCTGACATCCACAACCAGCATTACCGTTAGCTCACGCTCTTCCGTAAATTTTTTCACAAACGCGTTGCCCATCCGCGCCGTGACGTTCCAGTCGATCGAGCGAATCTCGTCGCCTGGTTGATACTCGCGTACGTCTTCAAAATTCATTCCCCGACCTTTGAAAACGCTGTGGTAATCGCCAGCGAATGCGGTCTCCACCAGGCCGCGTGTTTTGATTTCGAGCGTCCTGATCTTTTTAAGAATCTCGGTTGTGTCCATGTGTGATCGGTGATCAGTGATCAGTGAACGAACATTCGTCCTCGCGCACGATCGATCGGTAATCGGTTCCCGGCGCGTGTTTACAGAAATCGTCTGCTAGGTCGATCATTCTTGAAAGCATCCCGCCAATCGCATCGTATCGCTTATCGATCTCGCTGAACTTTTTTTAGTCAGATATGCGCCATCGAGAGCATTGTCCAGCCACGACTGGGTCTCGTACGCCTCGCCGAGAGCCTCATCGATCTTATTGACGAAGGCCGCTTTGTAGCGGCGGCGCGCCCATGCTTCAGCTAACATCGCCTTCCCTGCGCGCGAACTTCTTCGAATCTGATCTGTAAGCGAATATCGTTCTTCAGGCGGAAAGTTCTTTGAGAACTCAAAAACGAATCGCGCCGCCTCTCGTGCGGCTTGATATACCTTCAGATCCCGAAATGACCTTGCAGGTTCCATCTCTGATCACTGTTCGCCGATCACTGATTACTTCGAGCGATCACGGCACCGGCAAACCAGCAAAAATTCTCTCAATAATCGTCTCGCTGGTGACCGCTTCCGCCTCGGCTTCATAGCTGATGATGATGCGATGTCGTAACACGTCAGGCCCGATACTCTTGACGTCCTGAGGCGTGACGTAGCCGCGACCGTTCAGAAACGCGTGGGCCCGAGCGCCGAGCGCGAGGTAAATCGTCGCACGCGGGGAGGCTCCGTAACGAATGAGTCCTTCGAGGCGCAAGTTGAAGGCCGCAGGCTCGCGTGTCGCCCAAACAACGTCCACGATGTAGTCCTTCACCCGATCATCGATGTAAATGCTGTTGACCACATCGCGTGCGGCGATGATTTGCTTGGGGTCAACGACTGGATCGACTCGCAAATCTGGCGCCGAAGTTGCCATCAGATCGAGAATATTTCGCTCCTCAGATTTTTGCGGATAGCCGATGTTCAATTTGAACATGAACCGATCGAGCTGCGCCTCGGGCAATTGGTAAGTTCCTTCCTGTTCAATTGGATTTTGGGTCGCCAAAACAAGGAATGGATCAGAGAGAGGATAGGTTTGCTCGCCGATGGTGACTTGTCGCTCCTGCATCGCCTCAAGCAGCGCGCTTTGTACCTTGGCCGGCGCGCGATTGATTTCATCAGCCAGGATTAAATTGGAAAAGATCGGGCCAAGCTTGGTCGTAAATTCGCCGGTACGCGGGTTGTAAATGAGGGTGCCGACTAAATCTGCAGGCAAAAGGTCTGGCGTGAACTGTAACCGTTGAAAACCAGTCTGAATGCAGGCGGCCATTGTCTTCACCGTGAGCGTTTTGGCAAGCCCAGGAACGCCCTCGAGCAGGAGATGACCATTCGCGAGCAGCCCAAGTAGGAGCCGATCCACCAGATATTTCTGGCCCACAACAACGTGAGCGACCTGTTGACGGAGAGGTGGAATCCATTGGCCCAACTCGCGAACTTCCTGCGTAATTTCCTGCGTCGATTTCATAGGATGTGGTTTTGAGACAGATACGAGTGAAGAATGTTCGATCAAACGTGCTGCAACCCGCTGGCTTTCTGCTTATTTCGCTCACTAATCTGATGCTTCCTCCCAGCTTTCGCGCGTGAGCGAAGCGTCAGAACGATGCTAAACATTAAAGCCACGATGTTTGCTTCCAAGTCGTCGCATCGAGCAATTTGCATCGCCGCGCTTGCCGGCGTTGCGACGTTGGTCCTGACATGCATCGCGTGGAATGATCGGGGAATCAATTTTCTGACGCGCGATAAGCGGGCGGAGTGGATAGTCTTTCCTGCCGCCGTTGACGCACATGCGCATTGGTTTGCCAGTCTCGACGCAACGTTCCGGCGCGAGTTTGTCTTGACGGATCGGCCGGCGACAGCGCGTTTGAGCATTCGCGCAATGCGGCGCGCCGAAGTGAAGATCAACGGCACCCCGGTTCGCTTTCCGGCAAACAGCAATTGGAAAGAGATTATGAGCGTCGACGTTGCCGAGCAATTACACACTGGCACCAACGTGATCGAAGCGCGTGTCTTTAACCATAATGGGCCACCAGCACTCTGGCTCGCTTTGACCACGGACCAACTCAACCTGCGCAGCGATGAAAGTTGGGACGCGTCGTTTGCCGGTTCTTCATGGCATCATGCCACACTGGCTTCTGCAGCGAAGACTCCCGGTCCCGGTAATTCAATTGCTGGCGGCGAATGCTTGTTGGATGCGGTGAAAAAAATCTGGCCGTTCTGGATTGTTCTTATTGCAATTGCTTCTGTAGGCACCCTTCTCTGGAACGTCAGTTCTAAGAAGTCCAAAGCGCGATGGCTGGAACAAATGCTCCTGCTCGTCGTCGCCTGCCTGTGGCTTTTGTTATTCTGGAACAATGCACGGCTGTTGCCATTCTACGCCGGCTTCGATGCGAAGGAGCATCTTAAATACATCAACCACATCCAGGAACACCGGGCACTGCCGTTGCCGAATGAAGGCTGGGAAATGTATCAGCCGCCGCTCTATTACTTGATCGCTGCGGCTAGCCTGTCAGTGTGTAAACTGTCAATCAACGACCCCGTGTCGGTCGTCGTTTTGCGTTTCCTCGGAGTATTCTTCGGCGTTGCGCAATTTGTTTTAGTTTTTTTGAGTTTGCGCCTCCTGCTCCCGCTGCGAGCCACGTTCATCGGACTTTTACTAGCGGCGTTTCTGCCGATGCATTTGTACCTGGCGCATTATGTGACCAACGAAATGCCGGCCGCCGCTTTGGCCACAGCAACGCTTTATTTGTGTTTGCGTCTGCTGAGGAGCGACACGCCGCACGCATCTCAATTTGTCTGGCTTGGATTGGCTCTTGGCGCCGCGATGCTGGCGAAAGCAACGGCCATTTTGCTACTGCCAATCGTAATTGTTGCTATCGCTGGTAAACTCGCTTACGCGCGAGTGCCAATTGCACTCTTGTCACGCAACCTCGGGTTACTGCTCGCGATTTGTTTCGCTGTGTGCGGCTGGCATTACGCGCGCATCTGGCTGAGGTTCGGCACACCGCTGCTTGGCAACTGGGATGTAGTCAGCGGGTTCACATGGTGGCAGGATCCCGGCTATCACACCGGAGCCGACTATCTCCGCTTTGGCCGGTCATTAGTGAATCCGTTCTTCAGCGGTTTCGCGGGATTCGCCGATGGAATCTACTCCACTCTCTGGGGCGACGGCTTGTACGGCGGCGCGTCGAGCTTAACAACTGCCTGGAACCAGCAGCCAATGACCGCGGGTTATCTGTTGGCACTGGCACCCACGGCGCTTATCCTCGCCGGCGCGGGGATCGTGATTGTTCAATTCATTCGCAGGCCTTCGAGTGAACTGTTCCTGTTACTCGGCTTCTGTGCTGTCATTGCGCTCGGTTTGATTTTCATGACGCTAAAAGTCCCGTCCTACGCGCAAGCGAAGGCATTCTACGGGTTGTCGGCTCTGACGCCGCTTTGTTTCTTTGGCGCGCTGGGTTGGGAGACGGTGACTCACAGGCGCCTCCGTTCGCAGTTTATTCTTGATTTACTCTTGCTGGTTTGGGCGATGAATAGTTTCACCACTTACTGGATTGTTCCTTCGGCGCCGCAGCATCTGTATGCTTCAGAAGCTTTAGCCATGCAGGGCAACATCGACCGC
The DNA here is from genome assembly GCA_046727935.1 of Verrucomicrobiota bacterium. GTDB lineage: Bacteria > Verrucomicrobiota > Verrucomicrobiia > Chthoniobacterales > UBA10450 > Udaeobacter. Next base: position 80,012 of record JBKPDP010000051.1, read on the forward strand.
GCCGCAGCCGAAGCAGCCAAGGCCGTCGCAGCCGATCCCTCGAACGCAGCTGCGCGAGGACTCCGCGCGCTGAGCTTAAGTGAGCTAGGCCACGACGAGGAGGCTATTAAAGAAGCCGAAAGAGCGAGCGAATTGAACCCGAACGATTCTGATGTCCACTTGGACCTGGCCATTGCGGCAAAGCGTCGTGACCCCGAGCGCGCAAGCGCGGAAGCCCGCCGTGCCGTTGAAATCGGTCCCGAAAATTCTTCGGGCTACGAATTCCTGCTGAATTGCCTTTTCGAATCACACCGTTACAAGGAAGCGGCTGATCTCGGACGCGAGTGGCTGGCCGTGTCGCCTTATGGCGTAGCGGCTCATTCCGCGTTAGCTTCGGCTACGGCCGAGACCGGTGATCTCGCATCGGCTGCGCAGCACTTCGGTTACGTGATGATGTTGCGCCCGGAATTCGAACAAGCGCATGCACAACTGCGCCAGATTCTGCTGTCATTGGCCAGGGAGCCCGATGGGTTGCAGCAGCTCCGCGACATCGCTGCAAGTGCGCCGGACTCACCACGAATGCTGGACGAACTCGCGTGGTTGCTCGCAACGTATCCCGATTCGAAATCGCGGGATGGGACCGAGGCAGTTCGCCTAGCCGAGCGCGCTTGCGCTCTGACCGACGGCGGAATCCCGGCTCTTCTCGATACGCTGGCTGCAGCCTACGCTGAGGCGGGAGATTTCCCACGTGCAATCAGCACAGTCGAAGAAGCGCTTACCCGCGCCCGCTCCTCTGGCGACAATGATGCGGTCAAGCTGAGCGAAAACATTCTTGCATCACTTCGTGAAAGTCTTCCCTATCGCCAAGAGCCGGAGTAATCGTGTCAGGAAGGTTTGAGCAATTGTTTCGCTCGCAAAGGTGACGTTCCCCTCGCGCTGTTCGCGCGAGGACGTAGCGTCAGAATGACCGGTAATCCTGGGAAAGGTTGCGCCTGTCGAATGCGAGATTCCAAGTAGCGCCTGTACGTTTGGCTTAACAAACGAGGATCATTCACGAAAAGGACGAATTCCGGAGGTTCCAGTCGTTGCTCCTCTTTCCCTTTCGGTTGGGCAGCATAAAAGAGCTTGAGCCGTCGCGCCCTTATGGTCGTTGGTGGGTTGGCTTCAAACGCTTGTCGCAGTAATCGATTTAGAACCCCAGTGCCGACGCGCTGCCGCGCTGCGCGTTGGATTTTTTCGATCGACGCGAACAATCTACTAACGTGCTCTCCAGTTAACGACGACGTAATCAATACTGGCGCATAATCTAAAAAGAAAATTCGCTCTCGCGCGGCCTCCACCAGTTCGGCGATCGCCTGGTTTTGATTGCGTTTTGGTTTAACCAGGTCCCACTTGTTCAAGATAATGATCGCCGGTTTCTGCGCCGTTTGAATCAATCCTGCGATTCGTTTGTCCTGCGCGGTTACGCCCGCCGTGAGATCGACAATCAGAACGCAGAGGTCGGCGCGACGAATGCTCCGTTCTGCGCGCATGACACTGAAGATCTCAACTGAAGTTGATTGTTTACCACGCCGACGGATTCCCGCCGTATCGATGAAAAGAAACTGCTGGCCATCGCTCTGGTACGAGATGTCGATCGCATCACGCGTTGTGCCGGGTAGCTCACTTACGATGGCCCGTTCGCTACGCACAATTGAATTAATCAGCGAGGATTTTCCCACGTTTGGGCGGCCGACGATCGCAATGGCCAAGGGATACTGGATGCTGGGGACTGGATGCTCGACATGAGTGGCTAGCGGAAGGCGTCCATCTACTTCGTGGAGTAAGTCTGAAATGCGGCGATCATGTTCTGCGCTGATCGCAACGCTCGGTTCGAAGCCTAGCGAATCGAACTCTGCCGCCAGCGGCTCGTGTTTCTGATTATCGATTTTGTTAATGGCCAGGACGACTGGCTTGCGTGACTTGCGCAGAATGCGCGCAAGCTCTTCATCAAGCGGCGACAGTCCTTCCTTTGCATCGACAATGAAAAGCAGCATGTCGCTGTCTCGAATTGCTTGGTCGACTGCGCGGCGAACCTGCGCGGTCAATTCAGATTCGCCCGCGCCCGCAATGCCACCGGTATCCCAAAGCACGAACGACCGAGCGCCGCGCGAGCAGATCCCCGAGATGCAATCCCGGGTTATCCCGGGTTGATCGTGCACGATAGCGATCTTGCGACCGACCAGGCGATTGAATAATGCCGACTTGCCCACATTCGGCCGGCCTACAATGGCAACAGCAGGAAGATTGCGGTCGTTCATCGTGCGGGGACCGCCGGACTCACTGCTTTGTTGCGTGCGCGTGACCTTCGGCTTGCAATTGGCGCACTCCGTCGCTGACGTAAACGATTCCTGAAATGAATGTAAACGTTCCGGCCGCGATAACTACATAGAGCAGGGGAAGAAATCGAAACTGCAGCATCACCCATCCAATCGCGACCATCTGCAAAACGGTGGCCACTTTTCCGGTCCAATTTGGTTTCACGTGCACTCGGCCATTGAGCAAATACAGGATGACTGCCCCGACGAGAATCACGGCATCACGTGAGATGACGAGGACGGGGAACCATGCCGGGAACCTTCCGTAATCGGGATCGATGTCGCTCCAGTTGCTGATGCTTAGCGTAATGATCCCGCTCAAAAGGAGGCCCTTGTCGGCCAGCGGATCGAGAATAACTCCCAGCGAACTCCTTTGGTTGTAGTGACGCGCGACATAGCCATCCAAACCGTCGCTAACAGCGGCAAGCAGGAAAATGGCGATCGCAGTAAAACGCATCCATTCAAGCGGCGCGCCACGCTGTATGCTTTGACCGTAATAAATCGCCATTGTGACAAAAGCCGGAATCATTAGTATCCGGACAACGGTGATCTTGTTGGCCGTGGTCATTGGTGCTGGATTACACCATGATTGTATGGTGTTTCCGCAAAACGCCAATCCTCCTTGGGGGCGGCTTCTCCTCCAGACGGTTGCCGCCGTCTTTCTTAGATGGAACGCGCGATGCGCCTTTCGGCCGCATCAGCGCCGCGCCTCATACTGCGAAGGGACTACAGGTGAACCTTTTCTACGCTGCAGCGGCTGCTACGTGCCTGCCTTCGGCAAATTCTTCAATCATTTTCCGGTTGAACGCCGGGATATCGTCGGGTTTGCGACTGGAAACGAGTCCGTTGTCCACGACGACTTCTTGATCGACCCAGTTTGCGCCGGCGTTGCGCATATCTAGCTGAATTGCTGGCCACGAAGTCATCTTTCTGCCGCGAACGAGGTCCGCGCTGATCAGGACCTGTGGGCCATGGCATATGACAGCTACCGGTTTGTGCTCCCGGAAAAAATGCCGGGCAAACTCAAGCGCGTTTTGATCTAAACGAAGTGCATCCGGATTTAACAAGCCGCCCGGAATCATAAGCGCATCAAATTCCTCCGGTCGCACATCCTTAACTGCGAAATCGACATCAAACTTGTCGCCTTTATCCGCGTGATGCATTCCCTGAATTTTGCCGGGTTTAAGAGAAACGATCTTCGTTTCTGCACGTGCTTCATCGAGTGCCTCACGCGGTTTTGTCATTTCCACCTGTTCAAAGCCATCCGCTACAAGAATGGCCACTTTCTTCCCATCGAGTTTTCGTGCCATACGATTTTCCTCCCGTTAGAGTTGAATGAGTCGATCGTGAAAATCGACCCTACTAAAGCTACGAAGTACAGGCGTTTAGTGGACGTAGCCGAAAATCTCCGCTTCTTGCGCAGCAGATGTTTGTTAGCAGTCGTGAGCGCCAGTTAAGCCGAAACTGCACGTTTCTCTGATGTGGGGATTTTGAATCCTTCGATCTGTTTTTTGATTTCCTTTGCGAAGCTGGCTGCGCCAGCGCCGTTTACCACGCGATGATCGAACGTAAGCGAAAGCGTGATGACTTCCGCGCTTTCGTTTTTCTTTCCGTTTGGAATCAACTCGCGATGAGCCGTGCCGACGAAAACCGTGCCGACTGAGGGCGGCACAACGATAGGCGCGCCGGCCTTGACCCCGAATGCGCCCAGACTGGTGATCACAACCGGGGCGTTCATTGCATCAACACGGCCGCCGCGAGTAGCATCGACTGTTTCGTTGTAAGTCTTCACGAATTCCGGCCAGCTTCTTTTGTTTGCATCGACAATCACGGCCGTCGCTAGGCGATCACCTTCCAACGCGACTGCGATGCCCAGATCGAAGTTTTCGTTCTCGATAATGCGCTCATCTTCCAAAATGAGGCGACGGAAAGGTGGATGATTTTCCATGGCTCGTACCACCGCCCACGCAATCATTACTGAAGGAGAAGGGGCATGTTTCCCGTTTTTCTCTTTTGCTGCATCGCGCGCTTTGCGAATTGCATCCCAGCGTGCGTCGATCTGCAAGTTGGCAGGGATCACGTGAATGAGCTTGCGCGTAATCGTTGGCGAAAGCGCAGGTTCGATTTCGCTGTAGCGGCGCCTGTCCTCAGGCGCAATCTCCGGTTCGTTGCGGCTGGGGGCAGCTGGCTCTACACCGGCAGCCGGCACGTCTGCCTCTACAGACCTTCGCTCCGCTGATTCTTTTGCTGCTTCTTGAAACTGGTCGGCAAGCGATGGCTCGCTCGTTAGAATGGTGCCAAGCTCCTGGCCGATCTCGACCGTGTCGCCTACCTTTGTCTTCCATTCCCCCATTACACCGGCAAACGATGACTGAATCGGATAAACAGCTTTATCCGTTTCCACTTCGCACAGCTCATCATCGAGCGCGATCGTGTCACCCGGGTTCTTCAAAAGCGAAACAACTTTTGCGTTGCGAATCCCTTCCCCCATGACTGGGACGGTGATGCGTTGTATTCGCTGTTTGGTGGTCTCTACCGTAGCCGGGGGCATTGACTTAGGCGGGACGTGCGCGCCGGACGGGATCAAGTGGCCGCGTTCAACGCTCGGGGCTACAGTGACGCGTTCGTGCCTGGTCTGAACGGAGCGCTGAATTGCAGAGACGATCCGCTCCACGTCTGGCAACGCCGCGTACTCGTAAATCGGGTTATAGCCGATCATGACGTTTGCCTTGCTCACAAGAACTGGCGGGCTGATCATTTCGCTCCATAATTCGGGTGTACTCGTGATGTGAGAAATCATCATCTGGCCGACACTACAATTTTCGGTGTCCTCCTGAACCACGACCAGCCGGCGAGTCTTGTGCACCGATTTCTCGATTGCGGCTCTATCCCATGGAACGATGGAGCGCAGGTCGATCAGTTCGATACTGATCTTGTTGCCGATCTTGTCTAAAGCTTCCAACGATTTTTCGACCGTGTTACCCCACGCAACCAGGGTAACATCAGAGCCATCTTGCAACTTGTGCGCCTCGCCTAACGGAACCGCGCGAATTGGCTCCGTGTATTCGTGCTCAGCCCAAAGGAGATGTTTGGGTATCAGAAAGATGACCGGATCTTCACCGTGCATGGCGGTCCAGAGCAATCCGGCGGCATCAGCTGGCGTGCTTGGGATCACAATGTTTAGGCCGGGATAATGTGCGAGGGCTGATTCGTTTGCCTGGCTGTGCCACAAGCTTCCGCCAGGCAAATACGCACCATACGGCGCATAAATCACAGCTGGACATTTCCAATTGCCGAACGATCGCCAGCGCAAATTCGAGATGTTTGTGACGAGCTGGTTGAACCCGGGATAAATGAAATCAATGAATTGCAGCTCGAAAACCGGGCGTTTGCCGTACGCCGCCAGACCGCAGGCGACGCCGAGAATCGTTGATTCAGCAAGAGGTGAATTGAAGACCTGCTCTGGAAACTCGCTTGAAAGCTTTTGTGTGAGGCGGAACACGCCACCCTTCGGATCTTCAATGTCTTCACCAAAGATGATGCGGCGCGGATCTTCCTTCAGACCGACGCGCAAAGTCTTGTTGACCGTATCGCCAATGCGATATTTCCCGGGCGGGAGAATCTCCTTGTTAACTTTTGGGGGTAATTTGCTGACGTTAGCAAGTAACTCGTTAGGCGACGGATCTTCGGCTTTTTCCGCCTCGGCGTACTCGCGGCGAATGCGCTCTTTAACTTCATTATCGAGCTTCGCGAATTCTTCGGAAGTGATCACGCCTTCCTCGATCAGTTGATCTTTCCAGCACCTGAGCGGGTCTGATTTTTCCAGCGCCTCCAATTCTTCGGCGCTGCGATAGAGTTTCTGATCATCGGAGCTGGTGTGACTGGAAAGACGCTCCATCTTGATCCAGAAAAAGAACGGCCCATCTCCCGCGCGAATTTTCTCGAACACCTCTGCGGTTGCGTCATAAACCTGCTGCACGTCTTGTCCCTCGATTCTGCGCCAGTCGTTAGGTTCGAGAACGTTGAGCGCGAGCGGATTGTTCTTGCGCGTCGGCATGCTGATGCCGTAGCCGTTGTCTTCGACGAGGAAAAGCATGGGAAGTTTTTTCTCCTTGGCGAAACAGAGCGTCTCAAAAAAATCTCCCTGGCGCGTTGCGGCGTCACCGACTGTGGTCACTACAAGATTTTTCTTGCCATCTAGCTGAATGCCCCAGGCCATGCCACACGCGGGGAGCAACTGCGAACCGGTCGGAGTTGGCACACTCCAGATGTGCAAGTCCGCGTTGCTGTAATGCGACGGCATTTGCCGGCCGCCACTCCCGGTGTTGCGCTTTGCAAAATATTCTAGACCGAGCTGGCGCGTTGTCATTCCGCGCCCAAGAACAAGACCACGGTCGCGATAATACGACACAATGTAGTCGTCCGGTTCCATCTGGATCGAAACCGCCGCAAGCGCCTCGTGGCCCATTCCGGAAACATGAAAATGTCCTTTGCCCTGACGATTCAGGTTCTGTTCGCGCAGATCCGCATGGCGGCTCTCCAGGATCGTGGTTAAGAGTCGCAGTTTATCTTCCTTGCTGAGGGCAGGCATACGGCATGATCTTACACGGCACTTACAGATCGACAATCACACGGATTTGCTTCGAATAAAAAATGCGCGTCGAAAGGACAACACCAAAAATTGGCAGTGGAGTGATCGGGCGATACCGGGAATATCTTCCGGTTGCCGAATCGACGCCGATTGTGTCCCTGGGCGAGGGGACTACGCCGCTGGTGTTTTGCCCGCGATTGAGCAAACGCGTCGGTCGCGTGGTTTTCATCAAGAACGAGGGCGTTAACCCAACGGGCTCGTTTAAGGATCGCGGCATGACCGTGGCCGTATCGAAGGCAACGGAGAAAGGTGCGACTGCGCTGATTTGCGCTTCTACGGGAAACACGTCGGCGTCGGCCGCTGCCTACGCAGCGCGCGCGGGAATCTTGTGCGCTGTGGTCTTGCCTGTTGGTAAAATCGCAACTGGCAAACTGCTGCAGGCTTTTGCATGCGGAGCAAAAATCGTCGCCGTCGAAGGCAACTTTGACGATGCGCTGCGGATCGTGCGCGAGATCGGCGAACGTCGCGACCTTGCGATTGTGAATTCGATCAACCCGGACCGAATCGCGGGACAAAAGACCGCTGCGTTCGAAATTGTTGATGTCCTCGGCGACGCGCCCGATTTTCATCTGTTGCCCGTGGGCAATGCTGGAAACATCACCGCGTATTGGGCCGGCTATCGAGAATATCACGCGCGCGGACGAGCGACAAAGTTGCCGGCGATGATTGGCTTTCAAGCCGCCGGCGCTGCTCCGATTTTTTATAATCGCATCGTCGAAAAACCAGAAACGGTGGCATCGGCTATTCGCATCGGCAATCCGGCAAGCTGGAAACAGGCCCGCGCCGCGATCACCGAATCACACGGTGCGATTGATGTTGTTAGTGACGAAGAGATTCTTGCGGCGCAAACGTGGCTGGCGCGGCACGAGGGGATTTTTGTCGAACCGGCAAGCGTGGCAGCCATTGCCGGGCTTTTCAAATGCTGCGATTCGAAAGAGGCAGCATATTCATTTCAGCAGATCCCAGAGCAGAGCCGAATTGTGTGCACGGTGACCGGACATGGATTGAAAGATCCCGACGTGGTCACTGCGCAGATGAAGGAATTAAAATCTGTTCCGGCGACGGTGAGCGTTGTACAGCGTGCGATTGGACTATAGCGCCTAGTACTGTGTTCGTGATGGCTGCGATGCAAGACGGCCAGGTTTGCATTGGAAGTTCGCGTTCCTGTTTCATAATCTAATCCTGCCATGCGTCTGATCGTTCAAAAATATGGCGGCACTTCCGTTGCGACTCCGGAGCGAATCTGTAACGTAGCCCGCCGAATCATTGAGACGCAGCGTAAGGGCTGTCGGGTCGTCGCAGTCATCTCGGCGATGGCGGGAGTAACGGATCAATTAATCAAGCTCGCAAAAGCTATCTCGCCGCACCCAACAGAGCGCGAGCTGGATATCCTGCTTGCCACTGGCGAACATGCCGCTACGGCCCTGACCGCGATGGCCGTGAACGCGCTCGGCGGAACAGCGATCTCGCTGACCGGCGCTCAAGCAGGAATCTTGACCGACCACCATCACACCAAGGCACGGATCGCAAACGTCAGTCCAAAGCAAATTAACGAAATGCTGTCGGAGGATTACACCGTAATCGTGGCTGGTTTTCAGGGGCAGACACCCGAGGGAGACACCAGCACGCTGGGCCGCGGCGGCTCGGACTTAACTGCGATCGCGCTGGCGGGCGCATTGAACGCCGATGCCTGCCAGATTTTTACCGATGTCGATGGCGTGTTTACCTGCGATCCACGCGTAGTCGTTGACGCAAAAAAAGTTAGCGAGATTGCTTATGATGAATTGCTCGAGATGGCGGGCAGCGGCGCCAAGGTGATGCAATCGCGCGCGGTCGAGTTTGCGAAAAAATTCGGCGTCGAATTCGAAGTGCGATCGAGCTTTACCAAAAGGCGCGGAACCGTCGCCAAAGAAGAGGCCCCCAGCATGGAAGACGTGTTGGTTCGCGGGATCAGTCTCGACCGCCATCAGGCGAAGCTGAGCATCGCAGGTGTGCGTGATGAACCGGGAATGGCTGCGCGAATTTTTTCGAATATCGCCGCAGCGCACATTATCGTTGACATGATCGTGCAGAACGCCTCGATCGGCGGAACGACTGACGTTTCGTTTACGATTCATGAAGATGAATTGGAAAACGCGCGTAAAATCCTGATGCCGGTGATTGGCCAGATCGGCGCTAAGCGTTTGAACACTGCCGCTGGCGTGGCCAAGTTGAGCGTGGTCGGAATCGGAATGCGGTCGCACTCGGGAGTAGCGGCACGAATGTTCGAATGCCTGGGGAAAAGCGGGATCAACATTCAGCTGGTTTCCACCTCGGAGATCAAAATCGCAGTCATTATCGATGAAAGCGACGCGGAACGCGCTGCGCAATTGATCCACGCCGAGTTTGGTCTGGCGCGATTGCTGCCGACTGCCTCTGCCACACGGCCGCTCGCTTGATCAGTTAGCGTTTGGCCGGTAGAAAACCACGGAGACTCCCTGATCTCCGCTTTTATACGATCGCACCGCCACAGCTTGAGCCCGCGCCCGCGGTGCAACCAAAGCAATGGTCGCCCGTCATGATCTCGCGACGTTCCAGTGAGTCTGGATCAATATCCCAGAGAAAGACTGGCTTGCTGCCGTCATTGTCGTACCATTGCATTCCGAGCTGCTGATTGAAATCGCAATCGTAAACTTCGCCGCGCCAGCCGACGCTGATCGTGTTGCGGCACATTAGACCATCGACTGTGGCAGGATTAAATGCCTGGACGAGCAACTCCATATATTCTGCGAGCTTATCGTTATGCCGCAGATACGCTGCAAAACGGCCGATTGGAAGATTCGTAAGCGCATAAAGCTTGTTAAATACAATGCCGAAATGCTTTTTGAGTTCGCGTTTGTAATCGTCCTCAAGCTCGCTTTGCGATGGGGGCAGAAATGCGCCGACTGGATTGTAGACAAGATGCAACGGGAGTTCGGGCTCAATTCCGTAGCCTAACGAGTTGAGCAACTGTAAAGCAGCAATACTGCCGTCAAAAACGCCTTCGCCCCGTTGCGCATCGACATTTTCTGCCGAATAGCATGGCATTGAGGCAATAATCTCGACCTGATTGACCGCAAGAAACTCGCCCAGATCTTCGTAGCCGGCCTCGAGCAAAATAGTCAAGTTACAGCGGTCGATGACATGTCGTGAGGGCTGCAGTGTTTTCACTCGTTCGATGAAATAACGAAAATTCGGAATCATTTCCGGAGCTCCGCCGGTAAGATCGACGGTTGGAATCTCCGTTCCGGCCAGCCACTGAATGACCCGGTCAATGGTCTCTCGCGCCATGATCTCTTTGCGCTTGGGCCCGGCGTTCACGTGACAATGCATGCAAGTCAGGTTGCACAGCTTGCCCACATTTACCTGAAGAATCTCGGGACGCGCGCGGCGGAGCGCGAGAGAATTTGCCGCAAGTGTTTGCGCGAATCGATTCATCTCAAATTAGCTACAGCTGCCACCGTCACAACACTTGTTGTTTGCTTCAGTCGTTACGTTGTAATCCTGGCCCTTGGTTTCTTTCGGATGCCGCGGAGTAGTCCGCGCACAATCAAACGGCTTGGCCTCGGTCAGCGGTACGTCGACAATCGGATCGACGAATTCGAAGAACTCTCGATAAGGCGCTTTCTTGTAAAGATTGTAAGTCTTGTCGCAGACCGCGTAGCGCCGGCCGCGCTCCATTCGATGATTGTCGTCGTCGAGCACTTCCTTGAACGGACCGCGATAGATCACAGCCTGTTTCCGTTCGAAACATTCGCCTTGTTTTCCTTTGAAAGCCTCAATGGTAACGGAGCGAAATTCGATTCCTTGAACCGTGCGCCACGGTTGCATGTCTCGTTTGAGAATTTGGATTCCATAAAATCCGCCGTGTTCGAACGCCTGAACAAAGCCTCCTTCGGTCAACGCGCCGGATATACAGCCGCTCCATAACTCTGGATCGTTTTGCATCTCTTCCGGTACGTCTTCATCGCTCACGATGTCTGAGATCACGGCGCGTCCGCCTTTTTTCAAAACGCGGAAAATTTCGTCGAACAACTGCCGTTTGGATTTGGGCTCGACCAGATTGAGAACACAGTTGGAGACCACCACATCGATCGAGTCGCTTGCGATCAGCGGATGTTTGACGCGCAATTCTTCGGCGAGCTCGTCGGCGGCGAGAAATGAAGCCGCGTCAGTTATTGGATTCCTTTTCAATTGTTGGTCTAACAATTCGAGATCGAGTGCCAGATCCTGAATGCGGCCTTTCCGAAATTCGACGTTCGTGTAACCGAGACGTTCGGCAACGACCGGCGCGTTGCGTCGCGCGACTTCCAGCATCTCGTCCGTCATATCGACGCCAATCACTTTCCCACTTGGTCCGACGATTTGCGCAGCAATGAAACAGACCTTTCCCGTGCCACTGCCCAGATCGAGAACGGTCTCGCCTTCGCGCACGTGACGCGACGGATCGCCGCAGCCGTAATCGCGCTCGATCACTTCTCGCGGGATGACTTCCAAATACTCGGAGTTGTAATCTACTGGACAACACAGTTTGTCGGCTCGTTCTTTTGCTCCAGCCGCGTAACGCTGGCGGACGACGCGTTCTTTGCTTTGGGCTTCGATCATCTTAATGCGAAGCTTTAACAGACTGACTTATTCCTGAAAAGCTTGCAATTTGTCGAGGCACGGAGGGACGCTTGGGGTCACGAATATTTTCGCAATATCAATCAATCAAATGTTATGGCGTTTGCGAGAAGCAGACAGATTTTGGAATCATTCAAGCGTGAGATAACCGTGTATCGCCGCGTGTTGCGCGATGAACGGACTCCGCCGCGCGCTAAGTTGTTTTTAAGCGTGGCCATCGCTTACGTGTGCATGCCGTTCGACCTGATTCCAGACTTCATCCCGGTAATCGGTCATCTCGATGACGCGATCATTGTCCCTGCTTTAGTGATTATGGCGTTGCGTTCACTGCCAGCCGACCTGATTTCGGAGCATCGACGGTTGGTCAACTGCGAAGAAGGCGACGGCAGAAAACAGAACGAGAGCGTCACGAGTTGAATGTGACCTTATTGCACGTCTGGCTGATCTCGGGCGGAAAGCCGGCCGAGTGCGCGCAGCAACGCATATTGAGCTTTGTCGTAGTCGGTGACGATGTTCAGATAATCATTCCGAACGCGGGACAATTCCTGTTGTGCCAGGATCGTCTCCAACACGACGCCAACGCCGAATTCTTTGCGCTCTTGCGCAAGGCGCAGCGCTTCCGCGGCGTCTGAAAGAGATTGCTTGGCAGTCGTGATTTGCCCAGTGAGCGACTGAACACGGGCCTGGCCGGTGACGACTTCGTTTGCGATCTGATCCGTCACCTTGTCGGCGGTGAGCGCTGCGCTGCGAAGACGCGCCTGTTGCGCGTGCATATTTCCGAAATCGAGAAGACCACCGGGGCCGATACGCCACCCTACTAAAGCGACGTAATCTTCGGATTCGCCAAAGTGCCCAGTTTCGCTGTTCATCCCGCCGCCGAGTCCGCCAAAAAAGGCCTGACCGCCGACGGTTGGAATCAGCGGGCCGTAAATCGCGCCGTTCTTTGCATGTTGCGCGGCGTTAACCAATGCAGCGCTTTGTCGCGTTTCAGGGCGCGCCGCCAAAGCCTGCGCAACGAGAGCGCCGAGTGGCTCTTCTGTGGAAACGATTGACAGCGGCACGAGGCTCACATCGCGGCGCACAAGCTCGATCGTTGGTTCGAGATGCAAGAGCTGAGCCAGTTTCGCTGAAGCGAGCCGCGCGTTTTCCTCCGCTCGGCGCAGCGCGATCTCGTCCTTTTGCTGCTGCACTTTGACCCGCAACGCGTCGCCTTTGAAAGCGATACCCGCGTCCACGGCGCGCTCGATCTGCGTCGCGTAATCAGTCGATATTCGCAAAGCTTCCCGCGCGATTCCGACTGCCTCCTGGGCTGCGGCAAGATCAAAATACCCCTGTGCTGCGGCCAGGACCGTTTCCGCTCTCTGGGCGTCGAGACCATGTCGAGCGGCTTTGGTGAGCTGATGTGCTTCGAGTGATTTAAAAATCGCATCGCCAATGTCGGTCTGCGCGGCAACCGTCCCACCGGGGGCATAACTTTGTTTGTGCACTTCCTCGATCACGCCTTCGGTGTTCTGAATCAGGTTGTCGTGACGGCGATAAGTGACGCCCGGCGCCAGCCAGGGGAAGAACCGCTCGATTGCGCTTTCTTCTGCCGCGCGTGCCTCAGCAAACTTTTCGCGGGCAAGTTGAGTGTCGATATTTCGTGCTCCGGCTAACCGCAGCGTGGCGGGAAGATCGATGGTTAGCCGTTTACGCATCGTTTCCGATTCACCGGCGTTCGCGCTCCAGTTAAAAACCGGGGCCACAAGAAGAAGAAGAAAGAGAAACGATCGTTTCATTTCACTTCGGTCGCGTGAACCTTTTGCCCGTCGGTCACGGATTGTTTGCCGGCCACGATGACCGCATCGCCTGGTCCGCAGCCTTTGAGAATTTCCACGTTCACGCCGTCATCGAACCCGCATTGCACCGCAACTTTTTGGGCGTTGCCGTCGCGCACGAGGAACACGGAGTTTTTGTTCTTTTCGGTCACGAGCGCTTCGGCGGGAATGAGCAGTGCGTCTTCTTTTCTTTGCAGCTCGATCTCAACGCTCGCCCACATTCCGGGGCGCAACGCAAGATCGGGATTTGGAATTTCAATCTCCGTTGCCATCGTTTTGGTCGATTCGTCCAGGGCGTACGCGAACCGTGTAATGGCGCCGTCAAAAGTGCTATCCTGCAATTCGCTTACAGTGACTTTCACCGGCAAATCTTTTCGCACGAGCGGCGCCTCCGTGTCGGGGATGGCGACGTCGATGCGCACCCGGCTGAAATCCATCAATGTGACTACGGCCGCGCTTTGCGGCGAGGTGCTCGAAGTTGCTGCGGGGATGAGGGCTCCGGGATCAACCCAGCGTTTGGTGATAATGCCAGAAAACGGCGCCGTTATTTTTGCATAACTGAGCAGCGTCTGGATTCTCTGCGCTCCCGCAGATGCCACATCCGCTTTCGCTATCGCGGCGTCCACCGTTTGCGGCATCACTAAATCGGCAGCTTTTTTTCGCGCCTGGAGGACACGTTCGGAGTCGAGCTGTGCGGCTTCTGCCTCCGCCTTGGCCTTGAGCAGGTCGGCCAGCATTTCGGGCGCTTCGATCTCAGCGAGCAGATCGCCTTCCTTCACGCTATCGCCCTTGTCCACGTTGATCGACTTCAAATAACCGGCGACCTTGGCGTAAAGCGTGGCCTCCTGGTAGGCCAAGACGTTTCCGGGAAGCGTGATTCGACGAACAATTTCACCGCGTTTCGGATGAGTGGTTTGCACTGGCGTGCCCGGTGCTTCCGCGTTGCGAAACCATTTGCAGCCGCTTTGCACGGCGAGCACGGCTACGACCACCGCGACGGTGCGGAAGTTTTTCATGGAACAGCGATCGGTTGTTCGCGTTTGAACAAGACATAGAGGACTGGCACAACGAAGAGCACGAGCACAAGTGCCGCGAGAATTCCGCCTACGACGGCGCGTGCCAGCGGGATGTTGGCGCCACCAAAGAGCGCCATCGGCGTGAGACCGAGAACAGCGGCGATACCGGTCATCAAAATCGGACGCAATCGGATCGCAGCAGCTTCGGTAATCGCGTCGCGCGGAGTCTTGCGTTCCTTTTTCTCTGCAGCTCCAGCCAGGATGCGGTTGGCGAAATCAACCATCAGCACACTGAAACTCACCACGATGCCCACCATCATGATGATGCCCATCATCGATTGAATGCTTAGAAACGTATGGGTGAGGAAAAGCATCCACGCCACGCCGATTAACCCGAGCGGCACGGCAAACATGACGATGAACGGATCGAGGAATGAACGGAACTCGACGATCATGACCAGATAAACGAGCACAACGGCGAGAAAGAATCCGAAGCCGAGGGACTTAAACGATTCGTGCATCGTTTGCACTTCGCCACGCATTTGGATGGAGTAGCCTTCGGGCACTTGCGCGCGATCGTTCTTGATCTTGTCGATGTAACGCTCGATCTCGCCGGCAACCGAGCCGACATCGCGCCCCCGCACGTTCACGAAAACGTCCGTTACGCGCGTGATGTTGAGATGGTTGATCTCCGAGTACGCCGTGCCGCGCGAGAATTTCGCAACTGTCCGCAACGCTACGGGCGTCGTCTGATTCTTACCGGTAACAGGAATATCGAGGATCGTGTTGATCGACTGAATGTCGTTCTCGCGATATTGCGCGCCGATGAAATAATGGTTGCCGTTTTTCTCATCGATCCAAAATGAAGGCGCGAAATTGATCGAGCTGTTGAGCGCAGTGACGATGTTTTTGACGACTTCCTCCTGAGTCAGGCCCACTTGTGCGGCTTTGACGCGATCGACGTCGATGTTGATCTGCGGCGCATCGAGCCGCTGTTGAATGCGCACATCCACCGCGCCCGGCACGGTCTCGGCATAGCGTTTGATTTTTTCAGCGATTTCGTGCCCAGCTTCGAGCTTGTTACCCTCGATTTGAATGTTAATCGGCGCGGGCAATCCGCCGTTGAGCGCGGCGCTGAGCATGCCGCCAGTGTCGAAGTTGAACTCAATGCCGGGAAATTGCTGCGGGAGTTTTTTGCGCAGCTCATCCACGTAGGAAAAAGTCGAGCGAGCGTGACGCTGGGCGAGTTGCACCAAAACGAACGCGTCTTGCGGACCTGAGTTCGGCGTGTACGCCGCCGGCCAATCGAGCAGCACGCCGATGTTTGAAATGATCATCTTGCGATCCCTGTCAGGAATGACTGCGGCGATTGCTTTCTCGACTTGCGTCACGAGTTCCTCGGTTTTCTCCACTCGCAATCCGGTGGTCGCCCGCATCTTGACCGTGAACTGGCCAGCGTCGGTTTGTGGGAAAAGTTCCGTGCCGATCAGTTTGAAGATCAACAGCGACAAAATAAACAGCGCACCGGTTGCGAGGAGCACGGGCCGCCGCATTAGCAAAACGCGATCCAGCGCGTGGGTGTAACGATGGCGCAGATGTTCAAACCAACCCTCACGTGCCACTTCGCGCCCTCCTCCGCCTGTTGCGGGAGAGGATTGAGATGAGGGTGAATTCGTCTGTGGTACGCGGGTGAAAAATCTCGCCGCGCAGACGGGAACGAAAGTTGAGGCAAGCAGGCGGCTCGTCCAAATGGCGAAGATCACCGCCATCGCCATCGGCAGAAACAAGAACTTTCCGATCCCGCCCATGAAAACGATCGGGAAAAACACGACGCTGATGGTGATGGTTACAATCGTCAGCGGGCGCATGACTTCGCTCGCACCGATCAACGCGGCTTCGCGCGGCGACGCGCCCAACTCCAGGTGGCGTGCGGTGTTTTCTAATACGACGATGGATTCGTCGATAAGAAGACCGATTACAACCGCGATGCCGCCGAGGGTCATGGCATTGAGCGTTTGCGACGTAAAATACAAACCGATTAGCGAACCGAGCACTGCGAGCGGCAGCGCCATCAGCACGATCCCAGTCGGGCGCGCGCTTCTGAGAAAAATAAAGACCATTCCAGCCGCTAGCAGAAAGCCAAGCGCAGCTTCCTGGACGAGATTGCGGATCGCCTGGCGCACATAAACCGATTGGTCCATGACCACGTCGAGGTTGATGCCTTTGATGCGTTCTAGAATCGGTTTGAGCTGCGCCTTGATTCCTTCAACGACGGCAATCGTGTTCGCGCCCGGCTGCCGGTAAATTGGAACATAAACCTGTCGTTTGCCCTCTACGCGTACGATGTTGGTCTGGATTTGGTGCGAATCTTCAACCTTGGCGACATCGCGGACGTAAGTCGGCGGCCCGTTGCCGACGCGCAGCGGCAAATCGTTCAGCTGCGCCACCAGCGGCACCATGCCGTTGGTGTTGATCTGATAATCGAGCGCGCCGAATTTGGCGTCGCCGGTGGGGATCATCACGTTAAAATCGCGAACCGCGTTGATCACATCGAGCGGCGAAAGATTTCTCGCCTGCGCTTTGAGTGGATCGACGTAGGCGAGGATGCGACGAAGCCGTCCTCCGTAAACCGCGGGCGCGATCACGCCGGTGATCGATTGCAGACGATTCCGCAAGTCGAAATAGGCGACGTCGTAAAGCTTGGTTTCATCAAACGTCGGGCTCGACACGCTGATCAGGCAAAGCGGAATTGTTGCGGTAGGATCGAACGGCATCACCATGGGCGGGATGGTGCCGGGAGGCAGATAAAAGAGATCGCTCATCGCTAGCGAGGTGACCTGCGACATCGCGGTGTTTGGATCGATATCTTCGCGAAAGAAATCTTTTACCACGCACACGCCGATCATTGCCTTTGCTTCCTGCCGCGCGATCCCGTTCGATTGTCCGGTCCAGCGCTCCAGCCGCGTCATGATGTCCTTTTCCATGATCTCTGCCGGCATGCCCGGATAAAAGGTGATGATCTGCACTGCCGGTGTTTTGAACGTCGGCAAAATGTCGGTCGGCAACTTCGTGATCGCCGTCAGCCCGATGACGAGAATCGTCAGCGCGAGGACGATGACGGCGTACGGATTTTTGAGCGCAGCTTTAACCATGGGGCACTACGCCGAAAGCGACGCGAAAAGCTCACCGGTCCGCAGCGCGGAAACCGATGGGCTGGCCGTTTGGCAGGTGAACCAAGTCGGATTCGCGCGCGAGCGCAGGCGGCGTCCAGTCTTTGTCTCTTTCCAAATGCAGGACCGTGGTCCCTCCCGTTCGGACAATTACGGGCACGCTCACTGTGCCGCTGGTTTCGGACTCGGCAACGACTGTATAAGCGCCGCTCGGCAACGTCACGGTTGCAGGAACCTCGTCTGACGGCGAAATCACGTTGCGTACCTCTTTAAACATGCTGCCGTCTCTCGTCAGAATGCGGTAGTCAGTGTGTGGATAGTAGGCGGTGTCGCCGTCAAAGTGTTCTTCGGTCGCGCTGTAAACTTTCAGAGAGCCTTCATGCGGATAAAGCCTACCCGCTTGTGGGCCAGCTGTCTCGCGGATAGCAGTCGCTGGCACGGATGCACACGACGCGAGAAGCATCATGGCACCGATGGCGATGAGTGGATGTCGTCTTTTCATGGGACTGCCCTTTTGTTGGATGTTTTGTTTTGGCGCAAAGAGCCTCACGTTTTGTCAGTGACTGACTTTGCTAAGTCCTCGACCACGGACTTCGGCGCTTCAGCGACAATGCAGACGACGTGGCCGTCCACTACGCGCATCGCGAAGTGAAAACGGCCGCTTCGACTGCAAACGACCGGATCGCCGGACTGAAGCCGCTCACGAGCTTGCGGGAACTGCGCGAGCCGCGCCTTTTCGAACACAATGATGGAGACTGGAACTTTGCCGTAATCACCCATGGTCAAGGCGCATGGTACGTTGGCCATGTGACAGAACCGCGAGCCGCGCGAACTGAAGCCGCTAGCCAAGGGATGGTAGCTAAAAGCGGCAGCATCCAACTGGCCAGCGAACTCTTTTTCAGTTTCTGGAGGTGGCGCGCCCGTGAACTCGGGCGAGGCAAGGCGGTGCAAATAGGCGGTGTGACATTCCCCTGCAGCCTTTGCCAGATCGAGCGGCTGAGCTTTAATCCAAAACAACCCGCCCGCGAACAACAAGATTGCTGCAGCTGCCGCCGAAAGCCACCAGATTGGAAAGGTCGTGTGCGCAACCGGAGAGGCCTCCGCGATCCGCGATTCAATTTTGCCCCACAGCGATGCCGTACGAGAGCCTTTCCGCAAAAATCTGACAAGCCGCTGGTCAAACTTTTTCTCGGCATCGAACAGACCGGCGCACTCTAAACAGCATTCAAGATGCTGTTCGACTTCAAGGCTATGCTTCGCGTCTAATTCCGAATCGATATAGAGCTGGACGAGTTTTCTAACTTCAGCGCATTTCATAATGATGACCTCCGGCGCGAGCGCAGAATGATCTCGCGCATTTTTTCCCGGGCACGGGCAAGATAGCCCATCACGCTGCCCAGCGGGATTCCGAGGCACTCGCTGATCTCGCGATAGGGCAACTCGCCAATCGCGCGCATGAACAAGACAGCCCGTTCGGGCTCGTTCAGGTCTTGCAACGCGGTCAATAGCTCGTCATCGAGCGCATCGGTTAGTGAATCCCAGGTTGTGGGCGACGTGGTCCACGGTTTGTCAAATTCAGTCTCGCTTAATTCTTCGATCTCCTGCGGCTCAATACCGATCTCGAAATGTGCGATACGACCGCGTTTGCGATTGGCGGCAAAGATTTCGTTGGTCAAAATCTTAAACATCCAGGCGCGGAAGCTGCCATTATCGTGGTAGCGATCAAAAGCCCGAAAGGCGCGGAGTACAGCGTTTTGCAACGCGTCTTCAAAATCACGTGAATCGAAAACCATTCGCCGGGCATAGTTTTCCAAATCCTTCTGAATTGGCCGAAGCAACCCTAGAAAATCCGCGGCCAAATTTTGCCCCTCGTGGTTCAACAGACTTGCCCTCTCTGAGAGGTATAAGTCAGCACGTGCGCGTTTTGTTACAATTTTGTGACAAAACTTGTCGCCACTAAGTCTCACGCGCGACACTAAATGGTGGCTGCTATTTAGAACATCACCTGAAGACGTCCGATGACTTCGTCGAAATTGTCATCGCCAAACTCCGGATTCGCTTCCCGGAAATCGGACCAGGTATGAATGTAGTTCACCATTAGCTTGAGATCGTCGCCACGGATGTAGTAGTTAAGGCCGGCGGTGATCGACGAGATGCCGTCGTTACCCTTTTGCCCTGGATTCAAATGTTGCCATTGCACCGCCGCTTGAAGCTTCTTCGGAATCAAGAAATAGCCCGAGGTTATCTGGAATCCGTCCGTCGTGAATTTGGAGAAGGCCGGGGTTGCACCAGGCGGCGTGCGAGGCTGGACCCGTTCCTGGAGAAATTCGCCAATCAGATCAAACGGACCGAGCTTCAGCCATGCATCCACGCTCCACGCCGTTCGCTCGTCCGGTTCGGGAAGGACAAACGGCGAGAGCGAACCGTCGCTGTTAACCAGAAGGTTCAATGTTTGCGAGATATTTGTTCCAGTATCGTCGCGGCTATTGAGAATGTCGGCGCCAAGCTTCAGGTACGACTCGCCCCACATCTTGCTTTTAAAAAGCGTCGATTCCAATCGGCCTACGTACATGAAATTGTTGTTATCGTTGTTGGTGATGTTGCGACCATTGCCGTTGAAAATGCCCGCGTAGTAAGTCAGCAGATCCTTCTGCTCAGGCCACATGCTGGCCAATGGTTTTCCCCAGAGCTGCACGCCAATTTGCCGCTCTGGTGTGATTGCCCCTGTAGGCAAACTCCGCTCGATGATGTAGAGCGATGTGTCGGGGGTCAGCTGCTCCAGACCGAATGGCGCTTTCCATTGACCGACTTTGATCTGCGCCTCGGGGAATTGATGCCAGTTGATGAAAATATCCGTGCCCTCAAAGGCTGTCCGGCTGGAGTTAAGCCCGTCGCTCTGTTCAAAGTCCCCTTCGATCTTAAAGTCGAATTGTTCCGCGAAATCGCCAGTCAGATTGATGCGCGCCCGCCGCAGACGAAAACGATCTTTTAGCGCAGTCTGACCAAACCGACCCTCGAACGCAGAGACATCGCCATCCTCAAAGTTCATCTGAACAAATCCGCCGAGCACCAGCTTCAGTTCCGGCCCGCGCTGCTGCACGTAGACTGGCGGTTTCTCTTCTACGACGGCTTTTTCGACATACGTTTTTCCGTCGTAGGTTACCTTGGTTTTCATTTTGCCTTCGGGGATGGGCGCGCTCTGGTTTTTCAACGCTTGGACTTCTCGTTTAAGCTCGGCTATCTCGCGCTCCAGCCCCTCGATCCGTTTAGATTCAGAGGATGTTTGCGCTTTAACCGGCGGTGGCGTCAGTGAAATAACTGCGGCTAAGCAAGCGCTTGCCGTCCATAAGATGATTTTGTTAGTGAACATTCGTTTCTCCTTATGTGCTGGTGGTTTTCGATGTCCGAGGGGTGCGCTTTGGGTAAACGCGATGGAACCTCAAAGCCGATTGTCACAACCGACTTTCTCTCAATGGAGATAAGTCGATCGCTTACTGTTTTAGTACAAGTGATCTGTAACAATTGCGTTACAGCACGATCACTTCACGCTCGCAGTCTTTCGCAGGGCATTGCGCGCAATTTTTGCGACCCAAATCGTCACGAGGATAGTCGCAACGAAGCCCACGCTCATGAACGTCCAATATTGCCAGTCGTGTTTCACCATTTGACCGCCAGCGGCAGCCGCGACCGCCGCTTTACCAGCGGTTCCAATGTAAACGTAGAGGAGCGTGCCCGGCATCATGCCGATCCAGCTCGCGAACACGTACGGCCAGAAGCTTACGGCGGTGAGGCCATACAAGTAATTACTTAGATTGAACGGGATTACCGGGCTAAGCCGGAGCAGGAAAATCAGCTTCGCGCCTTCCTTGCCAATCGCACCATCGATCTTGTGGAACTTCTGATTTCCCCGCGCGATCAATTCGATTTTTTCGCGCGCAATGAACCGCGCGACGAGAAAAGCCAGGGCTGCGCCCAGAGTTGAGCCCGCAGAAACGGCCAGAAATCCTTTCCACAAACCGAACGCGAAGCCCGCGCCGATGGTAAGGACTGATCCGGGCGCGAGCAAAACCGTGGCCGCGGCATAGACGACAATGAAAATGAAAATCCCGACCGCCCCCATTTGTCCGACCCAGTCGTTGAAATTTGTCAGCCATTCGCGAACTGGCAGAAATTTCATTGCCAGAAAAAGCGCAATGATGATGCCGATCAGTCCAACAAGCTTGGTAATCCCGCTTTTCTTCTCGTTGTTCATTTGCGGGCCCGCGCGTAAATCCAGGTAAAGACTTTTTTCGCGGTCGGAGTCAGGCGCGTCCGGTTGTATTTGTCGCCGGCTTTGCGCGCGAGCTCGGCGAATGTCGGATAAGCATGAATCGTTGATGCAATCGTGGACAGACCAATTCCCGCCTTCATCGCGAGCACAAACTCGTGCAGCAAGTCGCCCGCGTGCGGTGCGACGATGGTCGCGCCAAGAATCTTGTCGGAACCTTGTGCCGTTAAGATTTTGGCGAAACCGGCTTCTTCGCTTTCGACCACCGCGCGATCGACATCTTCCAGCGGGACAACAAACAAATCGTAATCGACGTTTTGTCGCTTCGCTGCTTTTTCGCCGAGGCCAACGCGCGCCACTTCGGGATCGGTGTAGGTGCACCACGGCACAACCGAATAGTCCATTTTCTGTCTCAAAAATTGGAAGGGCATGAGAATGTTCCGCACGACCACGCGCGCTTGCGCATCGGCCATGTGTGTGAACAAAAATGGCCCAATGACATCGCCCACAGCGTAAATGTGCTGTTGAGATGTTTGCAGATAGTCGTTAACGCGCACACCCTCCTCGTTAACGTCAAGCCCCGTAGTTTTCAGATCCAGGCTCTGCAGGTTTGGCGTTCGCCCGATCGCGACAAGGAGCGCATCCGCAAAGAAAGTGCGTTCGGCCAGCCGGCGCGACTGTCGATCTGTGAATTCAAGCGCGACCTTCCCCGCGTCACTGGTCGCTACCGCCCGCGCATCGACATTCTTGATGACGCGCACACCCTCGCTAACCAAGCGGCACTCAAGAAATTCCGCCACATCTCGATCTTCTTTTGGCAAAAGCTGATCGCCACGCTGGACGATCGTTACCTCTACACCCAGACGTCGAAATGTTTGCGCGAGTTCGCATCCTATCGGTCCGCCGCCGAGCACGATCATGTTTTCGGGTTTTCCCTTCAGCCCATCGAAAATGGTTTCATTGGTGAAATAGGGAACGTCGCGGATGCCTTCGATTTTTGGAATCGTTGCGCGGCTCCCAGTGGCGATCACGAAGTTCTTCGCGCGCAGTCTTTGACCGTTCACCTCAACTTCGTGCGCCGAGACAAAGCGGGCCTCGGCGCGAAACACATCCACGCCCAACGACTCGAAGCGTTCCTGCGAATCATGCGGCGCAATCTTCGCGCGTCGCGCGCGCATTCGCTCGAAAACTTTTTCGAAATCGAACTGCGGTGATTGTCGATCCAAGCCCCATTTTTCCGACTCCCGAATTTGCTGGACCAATCGCGCCGAAGAAATGAGCGCTTTGCTCGGGACGCAGCCGAAGTTGAGACAATCGCCGCCCATCAAATGGCGTTCGATTAGCGCGACACGGCCGCCGAGTCCCGTGGTCCCAGCAGCGGTGACCAGGCCAGCGGTGCCGGCCCCGATTACCACCACGTTGTAAACGCCTTCGCCCTTTTTCATCCGGACATGCTCCAAAGTTTGGAGTCGTGTGTTAAGCCGATTATTCCATTACTGAATGCTTCCTCAATGGAACGGACAATCTTGACGGAATTTGGAATAATGACGATCTCCGGGGCTC